>JAPKCM010000041.1 GCA_028822935.1 Akkermansiaceae bacterium | reverse complement strand
TCATGAAAGGGCAAGGCGGGACGAAGGCGCGGTGCGGGTGAAATGCCCTTGGGTGAACCACCACTGAGGATCAACGCTGCCATTTCGAGAAAGCGCCCCGCTCTTGATTCCAACGCTATTAAGCTTCTACTTCACCACTGCCGCTGTCTGTTCCGGCGTGACCATCCCCGATGGGAGTTCCATGATCTTGATCTTTCGAAAATGGATCTCCGCTCCCTCGGCCTCAAGGCAGAGGTAACCTTTCCGAACGGAGGAATCACGAATGCTGTTCACGAACTTCCCGTTGATCGAAAGCTTCACCGTGCCATCGACGCAAACGACATCGTAAGTGTTCCACTCACCCTTTCCCTTACAGCGCATCTCCACCGAAGAACTCCGATTCCCTCTCGGATGATCGGGCGTCGCGGTGAGCCCATTGGCTCCAAAAAGTTCCCCTGAAACATAGCGGATATCGCGCGGAGTCCCGTCCTTCGTTGCATTGATCGTGGGCCACTCCAACTCGAGCATTTGCACCTCCATCCCTTTCGGAAGAGGGCGGTTGGCCGGCGTCGTTCCCTCGCTCCAGACGAAGACGCCCGAATTCCCGCCCGCCTCCATATGCCGCCACTCGATGTGGAGTACGAAATTTTCATACTGCTTCTCTGAACGCATCACCCCAATCGGCTTCCCGGTGCACACGAGAAGGCCTTCCTTGACTTTCCAAGTCTCGGGCGAGGTATTCACATCAACCCAGCCACTAAGGTCTTTCCCATTAAAAAGGGAGGTCCACTTGGGAAGCTGCTGGGCGTGAAGCGGGAGGAGGAGGGATAGAATTACGAGAAGTTTCATGGTTTGATGAGTTCGTTTAGTGTTATGCGTTGAAAAATGAGAAAATGAGCCAGGCGCTTTCTCCTATTACGGCTTCTTCTTGAAAGAGCTGACAGAAATTTTCACCGCGATGGGTCGATGATCAGAAGCCACTTCTTCATCAAGGATTCGTTCGGCGTAGGTGAATGGAGGAAGATCCCTAATGATGAAGAAATCGATCTCCACCTTGGGTTTCACCGAGGGCCAGGTGTTGGCACGCTTCTTTCGCAAGGTCTGCCATCCCTTCTTTTTCAACAACTCGAGAGACCCACTTCCGGGCTCGGCATTGAAATCCCCGGCGAGGACCACGGGCTGGTCGATCGTTTCCAACTTTCCCAGCAAATCCGTCACCTGCCGGACCCGAATCTCTTCCTTCGTCCAGTCATTGTGAATCCCGATGAGAGAGAGCGGCTTCTCCCAGCCCATCGGCTGCACCACAATTTCCAAGGCACAACGAGGCTCGGCTCCTTTCGGAAGTTCGTGACGGGTCGTTTTTTTGATCGGTAAACGCGAAAGCACCGCCATGCCATATTCGCCCCCCTGGAAGTCCATGAATTTGCCAAAACGATGTTCCATTTTAAGGAGCTTCCCGAGCTCCGCAGCTTGATCGACCCCTCCACTACGAGTGCAAATTTTGTCGACCTCCTGGAGGGTGACGAGATCCGGATTCTCTTTCGCAATAACCGCCGCGATGCGTGGCAGATCCATTTTCCCATCGATCCCTTCCCCATGATGGATGTTATACGAGACGATCTTCAAAGACGTCTTTTCCTCGGCAAGGAGGAAGCTGGTCGACAGGAATGCGAGAATCAAAAGACGAAGAACCATGGCAAAAACTGTCATAAAGTGAGTGATCCAGCCAATCGATTTCGTAAATGAAATGACGAATCCACTCTTTCGGTTCGCTTCCACTGCGTTGCCAACCGCTTCAATTCAACTACACCGAAAGAAATCGTATGAAAAACACCGTCCTTGTCGCCATCGTTGGAATCGCCCTTGGCTTTGCCGCCGCATGGTTCGTTAAGCCAAATAACCCAGGCACCGCAGCGTCCCCTGATCCTTCCCCTCCCTCTAAGGTGAATGCGCCGGATTCTTCTACCGCGCCAAAGGAACCCCGGGTCACCACCCGAGCAACAATCGTCAAGAAGCGTGATTCTATCGAGGAAAGCGACTCTCCCGCCCTAACCACTCCTGTCATCGATGGCACCAGCTCCGGCTTCGAAAAAATGATGAAGAAGCGGCAGGAGAAGAAGTTCGACGCGCGCATTGCCCGCCTTGTGAAAGAGCTCAACCTCACTCCTGAGCAAGAAAAGGAACTCCGCGCCCAGTGGAGCAAGAAAACAGAGGGGCTTGCAGAAATGATGCGGTCGGGTAAGGGAATGGAAAACGTAGGAGATATTGCCAAACTGATGAGTGGATCAGGAATCGAGGAAACACTCGAACCTCTCCTCACCGACGAACAGAAGGAGGAGCTCGCCGCTCTCCAAGGACGGGAATTTGACAACCGCGTCGAGTCACGGGCACTCAAGAGCCTCGCAAAATTGAGCTTCCTCGATCTTAAATCCGACCAAAAAGACGCCGTCATGGACATTCTTTACGACCAGGCTGAAGAACAAGAAAAGTCGGGCTCCGCCGGTGGCGCCATGATGAGCATGATGACCGAAGGACTCGGGATTGAACTCGATATCGAAGGCCTTGGGCTTGGAAGTATCATCGAAGAGCAGATCGAAGGAGGAAATGAAAATGTCGACCAGAACGACATCATGGCAAGGATGAAGGAAAGCTCACAAAAGCGAATCGATGAGAAAGTCGAAGCGCTCGAACCCGTCCTCGATAAAGATCAGCTCACTCGCTATCGTGAGAGCCTTGAGTCGAAAAATGGCGGCATCCTCGGAGGATTTCTCGGCGGCTTCCAAACCGAGCAGGAACTTGACATCGAAATCCCCACCACCGGGGCCGTAGAAGAATAATCATGAAAGCAATTCTCATTTCCCTCCTCGGAGCAGGTTCACTTTTAGGTCAATGGTCTGCTGAGCAAAAGGCCGCCATCGCCGAGATTCTTCCTAAGGCAGAAGAAACCGCATGGCTGCAGATCGGCTGGCGCACCGATCTCTGGGAAGCGCGGCGCGAGGCCGCTAAAGCGAAGAAGCCGATCTACCTCTGGGAAATGGACGGGCATCCGCTCGGCTGTGTCTGAAACAACGGAGTCACCGACAGGTTGTTGGTGTTTTCAAAGCCCAAGGTTCAGAAGCTCCTAGGTGAGGAGTTCATCCCGGTCGCCGCAAATGATTGGTATCAACGCCGCCGTCAGGACGCCGAAGGTCACTTCTTCCGCAGCGTCGCTGCCCAAGGACCTCGACGGACCGAAGGCGGCACCCGACAGGGCCACTACGTCTTTACCGCCGGAGGAAAGCTTCTCGGCTACAATAACAACCGTGACCCGAAGAAGCGTCTCGCGATGATGCGGGATGCCCTCAAAAAATGGGAAGCCCTTCCTGACTCCGAAAAGACCGCAACTATTCCTGATCGAGGAAAACAAGATGCCAAGTATGCACGTGAGTTCCCCAAAGGAGGAACAGTTGTGAAGGTCCACAGCCGGGCACTCGAAGGAAAAGATGGTCAACTGAAGGCTGCCGTCATCGGCGGAAATACGCCGCTCGCTGCCGTTGATTTTCTTTGGCTCAAGAAAGAGGAGGTGGCAGCACTTCACGCCCTCTCTAAATCTGGCGGCTATCTTCCTGACCGACTTACGGAACGAATGGCACGATTCCATCTCAACGACAGCATCCGTGGCGAGCCCAGACCCTGGAAGCGCTCTGAAGTCAAAAACTGCACCCTCACTTTGACACCTAGTGGAGAAGTCACGGGCACCATTTTGATCAATTCCCGCGACGGAAAAATGGGTTATGAGGGCGCCCTCACCGGCACCATTTCTTTCGATAAGAACGGCAATCTTCAACGCTTTGACCTCTTCACTCTTGGTTCGCACTGGGGTGAGGGGCAATTCACTCGCGGCGCTCGACCAGGGAAAAGTCCTCTCGGCCATGTCTTCTCTCTCACTTCTGCCACCAAACCCGAAGATCAAATCCCACCCCAAGGGATGCACTGGGAACAAGGTTACTGGGAAGCAGAGAAGCACTGAAAATGCCTTTCATCAGAAAGGTATCGTGAACAACATAGGTAGCTCAACCGATGAAACTGCTTTCAATCCTCCTCACCGTTTTTCTCACCTCCTTCCTCTCGGCTGCTCCGATCGAAGTTCCCGGAGCGCCCGCCTATCTCGACCCCAACCCCAGAGGGCCCAGGTCTCTGACACAAGCATCAGCAAGTAGACCGGTTACCAATCGTTCCGCCTCACTTCACCCAAACCTATGGGCATCATCAAAGCGCTCCTCCTCGATGGAGCGATCGCCAAGACAGCCCACTTCAATCTCAAGCCACGTCGAAATGCCGCCTCGGTCCATCTCGCCTATCCCACCGAGCGAGGCAATGAGATCACCGCTTTCGACGGTGAGATGACCGGAGTGGAGGACCCGCTTTGGACTACTACATGGCCTGCGGCTGGCACCGGGGCTACCTCGGCATGCAAGTCAACAGCCCCACCGAACGACGTATCATTTTCAGCGTCCGGGATATAGCGGTGGCGAAGCCGTCGACCGCAATAAAGGACTACTGCCCGTAGCGGTAATGGCCGATCACCTTGTAATCAAAAAGGCGATCCTCCCATACCGGGCTGCCGCTCATGTTATGAACGATCCACTTTTCGCTCTTTTTGGCACCAGGGCCAGGAACAACGATTCCGATGTGAGGATTGCCATCGACCAAGCGCCAGACAACGAGGTCGCCCACACCATAGTCAAAAGTATCAGTGGTCACTGCGAGCGTCTGCCCCTTACGTGAGAAGAAGCGCTGAAGGTTCGGAACAAGGCGGTGGTCGATATTAGAATCGGCCTCCTTGCGACGATAAATCTGTGGATAGCGGCGGAAATTTTCGCTCATGTCCATGTGCACGTCCTGCTGAAGATCGATGCCCACGCCACGGAACGAACGCACGATAACATCGGCACGGTTTCCCTTGTTATCGGGGATGTCCCCATTGGGAAAATCGATGGTGTAGTAAGCGTCCTCGAAGCTCACTTCGGCCTTGGTCCGACCCAGTGCCTGAGCAGCAAGACGAGAGGCGAAATCTCCATCACTTTCGAGGCTCTCAATAGCCTCGTTGAGGTTGCCCGTAGAGGTCAATTTTTGCTGGGCCTGAAGAAAGGGAAGAAGGGGACGAACGAAAAATCCACCTAGAACGAGAGCGAAGGCGATCAAAAGCCATCCACCCAATGGGTTACGTCTTTTCCTTCTTGTGGGGGCTGCTCCCACATATTCTAGTGTGCTATGTCTCATTAGGCAGGGGAATATAGATACCCGAATAAATTACAGCAGACCAGAGATTATCTGTCGTAATCCTTGAAATATCGCCTTTTTACCCAAAGACTAACTCTTTTGAACACTATAAATATTACTCGTCGAGAACAGCGATCCAAATTCCCTTCTCTTTGGAGCTATGGCGACTCCATAAAATTAGACTGGTATGGAAAAATCTCCTCTCTGGCCCCTCAGTTTTTATGCACTCTCGATGCCACCCACTTTCACTTTCTCGCCGGCGATCGCAATCCCCCCACCATCCATCCTGAGGCTCAGCCGGGGAAATTTCAGCCGGAACTTTGGAAATACGATGTCGCCGAGTTCTTTTTGGCCTCGTCCGACAGCTCGTCCTATCTCGAATTCAATCTCGCTCCCAATGGCGCTTGGTGGTCGGAATTCTTCGAAGAACCCAGAGTCGCCCTCGACCGCCCTCGCCTGGCTGGCGTTGAAACCTTCGGCGAGCAAACCGACGACGGATGGCAGGTCCGGGCCTCGATTCCCCTCTCCGAGATCGGCTTCACTCCGGAGTCCCTCTTGAACGTCACCTTCATTTTGGGAACCCCAAAGCAACGCTTCTTCACCTCTGCTCCCCTCTCCTCTGCTGAACCCGATTTTCACCGACCTTCGGAATTCCTGCCAATCAGCCTTTCCTCCTGAGTCGATGCCCTCCATAATCTTCCCGGATGTCACACGCTGGAGCCACCATCATCGCCTCACCGGAAGTAACCGATGAAGCCTGCTTCAGCGTCCCCGCCGTGCGCGCCCTTCACTATGCCAACCCTGGCACGCCCATCTACGTCACCGCGCCCGAAGATATCGCTCCGCTCTGGGAAACCGTAAGCGAAGTCACTGGCGTCATCCCGCACAACGGGTCAGCTCGCAAGATCGCCAAGGAAGTACGGGATTTTTCCGAATCCCTCGCCTGGGCCCCCGGCCCCGCCGCCATCGCCTTTTCTAAAGCAAGCATTCCAAAGCGCATCGGACCTCCCGTAGAGAGACTCAAGAAATTCCTCACCGACCCCATCGTCATCGAGCAAAAAGTCGGGCCCGTCATTCACCGCGTCCGACACTACCTCGCCTTCGTCGAAAAAATGGGCGCGGTGGCCTTCGAAGGCGTCAATTTCCAATCCCCGCCCCGGCCCCCGGCACCATCGCAAACCCGTATCGCCATTGCTCCTGGCTCCGACTTTGGACCCGCTTCCGAATGGGACCCCGACCGCTTTCGCGAGCTCACCCAACGCCTCTTGGGCAACGAACTTTACCTCCTCCACTCGCCCGATCACCCCGGCCCAGCAAAAGCCCTTGGCGAGGCCCTCGGAAACGACGTCACCCTCTTCGACGGCAGTCCCAGCGAGACACTCGACCTCCTTGCCACCTGCCATCTCTTCATCGGAAACGATGGCGCCCTTCCTCACCTCGCCGCTCATATGGGCACCCCCAGCCTCGTCCTTTTCGGCCCGAACGAACCCGAGTGGAAGCGCCCCCTGGGCAAGGCCCATGTCATCATTCGTAAAGTCGTCGCCTGCAGCGGATGCTTCCTCGAAAAGTGCCAAACGGACCACCGCTGCATGACCGAAATTTCCGTCGATGAGGTTCTCGAGATGGTCCCCAAGATGCTCTCAAGCCGATCCTTGTAGCAGCCTCTTTCTGGTCTTGAAATCCCGGTGGGATGGCAGCAAGGAGATTTGTAGCAGCTTGGGCTTCCCATTCTTGGATCACATTCCATCCGTCGTGGGGGAAAACAACTTCCTCTTCGCCCTGAGCGGAGATCACTTTGGTCACCTTTGAAATGCGCCGCCCAGCGGCCTCATACTGGTAGTTGGCAATGAAGCTGCCGCTTGATTTAGGACCACTACATCTCCAAAACATACTCCATGAGCACCGTCTGGACCGTGCAGTAGAAGCGGCCACGAAGGTAGCCTTGCCTCTCTTCCTTTTCGAGTTCGTCGGGCTCGATGTCTTCTTCCTGACCAAAGTGATATTTTGATTCCAAACCGAGACGCGCCTGATTGAGAGCGCCGTACCAGAGCTCGCCCTCCTCTTTCGGAATAGTGATCTCATCCTTCTCTTTCCCTTCGTTGACCGCCTTGACGACATGATCAAGTTGGCCGGAAAAGTGAGTTTCTAAATCAGGAACGACGATGTCCTCCCACATCGATTCCTCATCCATCAGCCCCCCCAGCCGGGCAGCCAATTCTTCATGAGCATCGAAGGCAATCGCCTTCAAAACGGCCCAATCTTTGTCGTTCTCCGGCGTCAGTTTTATTCCGCCGTTGATAGTGGGCATCACGGTCATGACGACTTTTCTAGAGTGGCGTGAAGCTGGGAACCGTGCAGTTCCTGAACATACATCTCGGCCTTTTCCCGTCCGCCGGACCAAACCACGGCCTTCCCTTTTTGGTGCACCGCCAGCATCAGCTCTTCCGCCTTTTCCCGCGAAAACCCGAAGATGCGCATGAGCACGCGGGCGACATATTCCATGAGATTCACGGGATCATCGAGCACGACAACGTTCCACGGAGTGGCCGTTTTTTCCTTTTTCTTGGTGGCACTTTCGCGCGCAGGTGCGTCGACAGTATTCATCAAATTTCCACCCGGGTCGCGGGTGCCTCGATCCATTTCCCATGTTCGCTGATCAGATCCGTCAAGCGATCCACCGCCTCCGCTTCCGGGATGTTGAACTTTACCGCCTGCTTCCCAACGTAGAGGTTAATCTTGCCCGGAGCACCACCGACGTAGCCGAAATCAGCATCCGCCATTTCCCCAGGGCCGTTGACAATGCAACCCATCACCGCAATGCGCACGCCCTTGAGGTGGCCCGTCGCTTCCCGGATTTTCTGAGTCGTGTCTTGGAGATTGAAAAGGGTGCGTCCACAACTCGGACAAGCGACGTAGTCCGTCTTGAAAATACGAGCTCCAGCTGCCTGAAGAATATTGTAGGTCAGGCGGAGCGACTGCCCGGGCGCTGATTCGCCCTGCAAGATCACCGCATCGCCGATGCCATCGCAGATCAAAGAACCCAGCGTAATCGCGGCCCGGAGAAGAGTGGGCAGGAAGTCATCATCCCGAGGGTTGAGGGTGTCTTTTAGGAGAATAACATGGCGAGAATCGAGGCGCGCCGCGAGAAGCCGGAAAGCGGCAATCGGCGCGAGGTCGAGTCCATCGGACACCGTCACAAGTTGCGGCTCGGACTCGGCATTGATCGCGTTGATGGCCTCCGCATCCCGGGGATCAATCGCCATGACGCCGGAGTCTTCCAAAACGATCTCGGGTTGGTAGTCACCCATCTGATCCAGCTTGTGCGACACCGCATCCCACTTTTTCCGCGAAATGAAGACACGCATCAGCTCGGTCCCGCCAAGTTGATGCCCGCATCGGGAAACGAGGTCACTTTTACGACGCTCGTATTCGAAAGGATTCCACGAAGGAGCAAACGACTCATTGATCGTTCCCTCTGGAAGATTCTTGGCCTCTTCGACCAAAGCCTGGGCCACGGGAATTTCATAAACCGCATCCTCGGTGAGGCTCACCCGGATGGTGTCGCCGATGCCATCGGCCAGGAGACTGCCGATCCCGATCGCACTTTTAATACGACCATCTTCGCCATCGCCTGCTTCGGTCACCCCAAGGTGAAGCGGGTAGTTCCAATTAGGACCCTCGGTCGCAAGGCGCGCGACGAGAAGACGATAAGCCTCGATCATGACCTTCGGGTTCGAAGCCTTCATCGAGAAAACAAAATTATGGTAATCCTGCTCCCGGGCCAAACGGGCAAACTCCAGCGCACTTTCCACCATCCCCAGCGGCGTGTCACCATAACGATTCATGATGCGGTCGCTCAGCGATCCGTGATTCGTGCCAATTCGCATCGCCCGGCCCAGCTCCTTACAAAGAGCCACTAGCGGAGAAAATTCCTCCCGGATGCGCTCAAGCTCTTCCTCGTATTGCTCGTCCGTGTATTCGCGGATTTCGAATTTCTTTTTATCGACGAAGTTTCCGGGATTCACGCGGATCTTTTCGACCCACTTGGCCGCTTCAAAGGCCGCATCCGGCTTGAAGTGAATGTCCGCAACAAGAGGAACATCGCAGCCCGCAGCCCTCACTCCATCGCGAATGTTTTCCAAATTCGCAGCATATTTTTTCGTCTGCGCCGTGATGCGGACAATCTGACAACCCGCTTCAGCCAGCTGAAGGACCTCCGCGACACAAGCCTCGGTATCTCGCGTGTCCGAGGTGATCATCGACTGCACCACGACTGGATGATCCGCCCCCATTTTGACATTTCCCACCGTGACCTCACGCGACTTCCGCCGTTGATAGCGAAAGAGATCCTTACAATATTGCAGCTCGACTGACATCCTGGGGAACTATGTAGGGGAAAATCCTCCGCTGGGCAATCGCTGGAATTCGCCCATTGCCTTCGGAGGCTTCTCCTCCTATTCTTATCTTGATGAAAGTTGTCGTGATTCTCTTCTTCCTCACCCTTCTCGGCCTGGCCAAGGAGGTGGCTCTCGTGGAGAAGAAAACCGATTTCCTCCGCGTCCGGCAGAACGAAAAGTCTGCCCACCTGCAGACCGCGATCACCACTTACGAAAAAGATGGCACCAAGATTGCCCTCATCGGAGCGATCCACATCGCCGATAAATCCTACTACGAGTTTCTCAATACGAAATTCACCGGCTACGACCGTGTCCTTTACGAAATGATCGGCGGCAAGCGCATGGGCGAAATCCAGAAGAAGGGCGAAAAGCAGACCCTCCTCGGTAAGACCTACGCCATGATCGCGAAGTTCCTCGAACTCACCGATCAAAAAAAGGAAGTGGACTACTCCGCCAAGAACTTTGTCCACGCGGATTTCTCTCTCGCCGAATTCAAGAAGCTCCAGGAAGAACGCGATGAGTCGCTGCTCAGCTTTGCCATGGATGCCAGCAAGTCCGCAGATCAAAAAAAGCAACTTAACATCGCCAAACTCCTCACGGCCCTGCTCACCGGGAACTCAAATAAGGTCAAACTCCAGCTCATCGGCACCCTGGGCGCGGGAGACGACCAGATCGGCGGGTTCGCCGGCCAGTCTGTCATCATCACCGATCGTAACGCCAAGTGCATCCAAGTCCTTGACGATCAGTTACTCGAAGGCCAAACGAATCTCGGTATTTTCTACGGCGCGGCCCATTTTCCCGACATCGAAAAGAAGCTCCTGGAACGCGGCTACCGCCAAGCCCAACAAGAATGGCTCAACGCCTGGACGATCAAGAAGGACTCGTAAAATGGTCCCACCCGCCGCTCAGAGAATCACTCTTCTCCTTAGTCAGTGATCCGATACGCGTCAGGGGCAACTTAGGAAAGCGCTCGCTCCATTCTTTCTCAAGGCGATCCGCACTCCGTTCCGAAATCGTAAAAAGGAGTTCGTAATCTTCGCCATCGGAAAGGGCCTCATCAATTGTAGACCCGGGAGATCGGGGGATCTGATCGCGCTCGATTTGAAATCCACATCCGCTCATCTTCGCCAGTCGCGGAAGATCCTTCGCAAGGCCATCCGAGAGATCCATCATCGTCCGCAGCCGAAAATTCTCCGTCAGCCACGCGACCTCCTCAAGGCGCGGAGTGAAGCTCAGATGCTTACCCTTGATCGATCCCCCTAAACGACCCGTGACAAACACGGAATCTCCCGCCTTCCCGCCACTCCGCGTCACGAGCCTCCGCTTCGTCACCTTCCCGCGCCCCGCGACCGATATCATGGTGGGCGCGCCCGCTGGAAGCGAGGTCGTCTCGCCCCCCACGATCACCCCGCCATGGAGCTCCAGGCATTGACTCATTCCACGATAAAGTTCTTTCACCCAACGTAATGGAGTCTCCCTCGAAAGCGCGATCGTGATCAGCAACTCGCCAGGCTCTCCCCCCATCGCCGCGAAATCACTGAGGACCCGCGCCACCGCTTTCCAGCCCACTTTCTTGGCAGGGGCATTTGGTAAAAAATGAATTCCCTCAACCACTGCATCTGTTTTCAAAAGGGTTAACGTCCGTCCGTCTCGAATCACCGCACAGTCATCTCCAGGGCCCACGAGGACTTCGTCCGAGACTGCCAGACCACCGCAAAGCTGCGCGATAAGTGGATCCTCTCCTAAATCACCCACCGTTTTCATGCGCCCGCCAATCTACCCAATAGAATGATCGAAATGGTGGTGGCGTTGAATAGCAAATGACAAGCAATCGATGGCCAAAGCGATCCCGTCCATTCATAAAGAATGACAAAGCCGATCCCCATCAAAACCAAAATGGGAAAGCTCATCAAATTGAAATGAACCACCCCAAACAAAAAACCTGAAAAAAGCGCAGCAAACCACTTCTCCGAAAAACACTTCACCACGGGATAAATATAGCCTCGAAAAATGACCTCCTCCGCAATCGGCGCAGCAATTACCGCTGAAAATGCCGCCGCCCCAATCAGCCACCAGTCATCCGTTTTCGTCAGAAGCTGCACTGTATCCTGGGCATCACTTCCGAACCTTACTTGAACCCACTCCTGCCAACCGGTGAAATACAAAACAATGTTCAGCAGGAAAACCACCACCACAAAAACCGGCGCAATCCAAATCACCTTGCGCCATTCCAGCCAGCGGAGACCGAAAAACTCAGCCAAATTCACCCGCCAAAGAAGCAAAAGCGGAACCAATGACGCTAGGACTAACATACTCAGCGAACTGGAAAGAAAGAGTTCCGGAGTGGCTTCGAGAATTTTTTCTGCAGAGTCCGGGTATCCTTTCCAGACCGTAAAATACAACACACACAGCCCCACCAAAACCAGCAGATCAAAGGCGCGGATCGCAGATGTGCTCACGCTCCCCCCTAAATTCCACCCGCTTTCCGGCCAAATCTTCCGAATCAGCTTATAACCCGGAAGTGCCAGCCCAAAAAAAGCCACCACAATCCCAAGTAGAAGAAAGCCTAAAAAAGCATGTTCACCAACGCTCACTCGCACACTCTATGAGCGCCAGACATACTTTGCCAGTAATCAAATAATTGGCTCTGCTGAGAGATTCTTAAAAGCACCATCGATAAAAACTACAAAATCCTTGCACGACAGGTCCTCAAAAAAACCGTCCCCGCCAAGGATAAAAAACAGTGATTTTTAAGGACATCAACAATCACTATCGGGACGGACAATCCTTCCAAACTGGCCACCGTGATCTCGGATACGTTCTCCTCATTCAACGAAAGCGCAACGGTCGCCGCATCCATCTTAGCTCACCCACCGCCTCTCTCGAGAGAGCGTCAAAGAATATCATCACTCTCGATGCCGGGGATGTTACCGGCGCTAGCTTCATCAAGGTTCCCGAAAGACCCATTATGAGAGGGGACCTAAAAAATGTGAAGGACGTTATCACGAACCGCTAATCTCTCCCTCCGGCTGATTTCTCATAAAATCAGCCACTTGGTTGAAGAATGCCATGATGCTTCCTCGGATCTCATCATCCGGAATCGTTTCCTCAGCTGCTGCGCCCATCAGTTCGATCCAGCGGTCACGCGCCGCCACCCCAATTCGAAAGGGCATGTGCCGTCCGCGCAGCCGTGGATGCCCACGTTTCTCAAGATAACTCTGATCCGCGCCAAAGCGAAACAAAAGAAATTCGCGAAGCCGCTCCTCGGAACCCTCCCAATCATCAGAGGGATACATCGGCCCGATGAGATCATCCTCCTTGACTCGCTTATAGAAACTCGCCGTCAATCTCCCGAAACCCTCTTCTCCTACCACACGGTAGATTTCTGCCTCATTCATCATCGAAAATGATCCAGTACTCTCCCGAAACAAAATTCAAGGATTGCTTCGTTCCCCTTCCATTCGCCACTCTATTCATTCACCACTAATTTCGATCCATGAGCGACGCCATTTCTTTCGACGCCCCCGAACCCGATGAACTTTCGGCGCATTTAGAAAACTATGACGTTTCTAGCCTCATCGCGGTAGGCGGCATGGGAGCCGTTTATCACGCTAATCAGACCTCACTAGACCGAGATGTCGCGATCAAGCTCCTGCCTGCCGAGTTCGGCGGTGATGCGTTCCGCGCACAGTTCGCCACCGAAGCCAAGGCAATGGCGAAATTGAACCACCCAAATCTGATCTCGATTTACGATTTCGGTGAAACCGATGGCCTACCTTACATCGTGATGGAGTTCGTTCCAGGCAAGTCACTCTACTATTCCTGCTACAAAAAGGCGATCGAGCAAAGCGAGGCAATTCGGCTCACCTCCGAGATTTGCGCCGGTCTGGGACACGCCCACAGCCACGGCATCATCCACCGGGATATCAAGCCCGCCAATATTCTTCTCGATTCCCATGCCCATGCCAAGATTGGTGACTTCGGGCTCGCCAGTGGAACCGATGATGACAACGACTCCGGTCTTATCTTCGGCACCCCCGACTACGCCGCTCCCGAAATCCTACAAGACGCAGCGAACGTTGGGATCCCCTCAGACATCTTTGCTGTCGGCGTCATTCTCCACTTACTTCTCACCGGTAAGATGCCTAAAGACGATCCCAGAGTTCCCTCACGGATCGGAGGATGCGATACCCGCTTGGACCGAATTGTCAGAAAGGCCACGCGCGAGGATCCCGCAGAACGCTACCAGACCTGTGAGGAAATGCTGAAAGACCTCAGCGCCATTCCTGACAGAAGCGCACGCAAAGTCATCACAGCAGCTCCCCCAGCCGCCAAACCCTCACTGCTCAAGCGGACTGCCGCCACTGCCACGCCCTTGGAAAAAACCAAGGCTTCCGGCTCCCCCAACCGTCCCAGACTTCGCAAGCTCGAGCCCAGCGATAGACCGACTTCCGATGCCGCTTTTCAGGAAACTCCTCCCGCAGTCATCGCGCTGGCACCCAGCACCAACTGGCCACTCGTTCGGAACTTGATGATCATCGCCCTCCTCGTTCCTGCCCTCATTTTTACATGGGGAATATATAAGGAGAGGGAGAAAGATCGGGCTGCCATCGATGAAAAAGAACGCATCGAAAAAGAGAACATCGAACGGGAACAAAAAGTCGCCCGCGAAAATGTTCTTCGCGCCGCTGAGGAGAAGAAAATTGCCGCAGTAACAGCCAAGAAAAAGCGCAAGGAGGACGCCGTCATGGTGGAAGAAACCATCGCCAAGGAGCCCAAGCTCACTCCTCTCGAACAACTTGATAAATACAAAGGCTCCCTCGTCGGAGGAGTTCGCGACGTTTTCCCGGAAGGAACTATTGAGCGCGGAGACATCAGCCTCTTCTTCGTCGAGACTCCCATGTCCTGGTCTGTAGCCTCCGAGTTCGCAGAATCACACGGCGGCCACCTCGCAACCCCCGCTCTCACTTCAGATCTCTCTTGGATCGCGGAAAAACAAGGCGACGTCCGCCGCATCTGGCTAGGCGGAGGAGCCCTGGGCCTCACAGACTGGGGCTGGGTCACCGGTGCCGAGTGGAACCACAAAAAACCTTCCACCAGCCTTGGCACCTGCGCCGCGATGACCAACACCGGCATCATCAGCGCCCGCCCGAACGGCGAGAACCTCCCCTTCTTTATTCAATGGGAAAATGATGGCACCAATGAAGGAGCACTCGACGCCCAGCTGAATCGTTTAAAAGGAACATTGGGCGCACCCAGCCCAGCCTGGCCTCCAGGAACGCTCGCATACGACGGTCGTAATTACCTCCTCGTGCAGCGCGCCCTCCCCTGGGATGAAGCCGATCTCATCGCCACCTCCGCCGGCGGACATCTGGCAGTCCCCAGTAACAGCGTAGAGAAAGATTACCTCAGCGAAACTCTCTCGAACTTCCTCACCCTTAATCAATCCGCCTGGCTCGGCGGACGCCTCGTCGAAGAAAAATGGACCTGGATTACCGGAGAAAAATGGGACAAGCCCGGCTGGCGGGAAAGTTCCCCCGATGGCGGGAAAAATGATTCCGCCCTCCGCTTCACCTCCGCCGGAGAAGACTCGGGCTGGGATGATGCACACCCCGATGAATACCTGCGCGTCAACGCCTTCTTCATCGAATGGAGCAATGACGCCAAGAACGTAGAACCTGAAGCCGCGCAAGATGGCAATGGAGCCCTGATCAAGACCAAGATCATGGCCGCCAAGCTCCTCCGCGGCATGGCTGCCACCCACCGCACCCGTCTCAAAGACAATCAAAAAAACATGGTATGGTCCATCGATTCCTGGATGCGCGGTCAAAAGAAACCCGTGATCAGGACCCACAGCCCCAATATCGCAACCTTCAAAAATAACCTCCCGGACGACGGCAGCGTTTCCAATGAAATCAAGGGCAGCGCCCTCCCCGGTCCCGTCATTGAAACCATTCAGGATGCCATCGCACGTCAGGTCCGCTTCGACAACAAGCTTGAGGCCGACATCCTGAACCTCCGAAACAACTACCTCGCCAAACTCCTCGCCGAACAGAACCGCTTCGAAAAATCCAATCTCAAAGTGAAAATCGCAGCCATCGAAAAAGAAATTCAAGACGTCGGTCAGGGATCCACTCCCTTCCGCGCCTACCTTGGCGTCAGCGACTAAGTTCCCCTTGGTAGCTACTTCGCCTCTTTCGTGAAAGCACTGGCCACGAGCTTTTTAAAGTCTCTTTTCGCCTTCGACAGATCCGCCTTGGGGCCTGTCACCTTTAGGAAAACATCGCCACTTGCATGAGGAATGATTGCGCCAAGGAGAAGATAACCTTCCTTCGACGTCTTACGCTCCATGATTCCACCATCTAGAAAGGTGCCTTCCATCATGACAATGGTGACCTCTTGTTTATCATAGGTGAGCTTCTCTGGGGTGACCTTCACCTCGCCCTCAAACTGCTTTTTCCAGCGGATAACGTTCGCTTCGACCCCGCCGCCCTGTCCGGTCCCAAAATGGTAAAATTTGACCATCGGCCCCTTCTCTCCATGAGTGGCCGCGCCCTTAAGCATGTGGCTCGGCGTGTCCTGCACTACCCACGGCTTCGGCGGAGAAAAAATGAAATTTCCTGCCGTGATCGTTTCACCGGCGAAGAGTCTACTAGCCGCGAGGAGAAAAAAAAGAAGCGCTTTCATGGGAGTAATTATAGCTCGATTTTTATTTCAGGCCAGTGAAGAAGCGCCCCCAACGCGGCTGATACAAATCAGTCTTATCAAAACATCACCACGTGCGTCACTTTCCCCACGATGCGCTCCCGAGAGACCGTGCCGAAGATGCGCGAATCCTTCGAATTGTCGCGGTTGTCTCCCATCATAAAATACTCGCCCTCGCCGGGAGCACCACGCAAGTGACGAAAAGATAAGCTCCACAACAGTTCTGCCACTTCTTTTTGAGATAAGTCATCTCCATACCTCAGGACAGCAACACCGATTCTTCCAATCTCGCTATAAAATCACGCGCTCTTTCTCATTACTTGAGACCCTCTTTCTCAACAGCTCCAACACCCTTCACCGTCGCATCATCATTGTCGTTCGCGACCACGCAAACGCCTTTACCCATTTCAAGATCCAGCGTGATGCGCGCGCGCCACATCGTGTTGGTTCCATCGTGGCCCAGCCGGACTGCCTTGCCGTCCCTCTCACGCACGAGCCAGCCCAAGCCGTAATCGTTGAGGACCACCTTGTGGAGCTTCGCAAAAGTCTCCGGCTTCAAAATCCCCTCTCCCTTTAAATGGGCTTGCCCAAACTTGGCCCAGTCTTCCAAGCTAAAATACATCCCTCCCGCAGGCGCATAAATCGCAGGATTGTCTCCCTCATAGCCGGTCGGAGTCGCGCTCCGCCTTCCCCCTCTGACGACATGACCCCGAGGCGATTTCCCCTCAGGCGCGCCAAATCCCGCACTCTTTATCCCCAAAGGCCCGAAGACTTCCTTCACGATCGCTTTTTCATACGGAGTATCGAGCAGCTTCTCAATCACCGCCCCAGCAATGACATACCCCGTATTTGAATAAAGATACTTGCTCCCGGGCTCACTCGCAGGCGCGTCCTTAAGCATCACTTTTACCACCTCAAGGCGCTGCTTCTCAATCCGCTTTACCCCAAGTTTTCGTCCTTCGTTGAAAAGGTCACGATCCACATTCGCAGGCAACCCCGCCGTGTGACTCAAGAGCTGCTCGATCGTGATCGCGCTCGCATCAAGATGAAATTTTTTGCTCTCCTCCGGAAAAATCTCACTAAGAGGGCTGTCCCATTTTGCCAATCCCTTTTCCACCAAACGCGCCATCAACGTAGCCGTCATCGCCTTACCATCCGAACCAATGTGCCAGAGATCTCCCTTTTCAAGAAGAGCCCTCTTTCCCGCCTCGCGAACCCCGGAGTAGAGTTCGCTAATGATCTTGTCCTGATCGAAAATAATCACCGCCATCCCCGGGGTCCCGTTCTTTTCCACCTGAGTATCCAAAGTCTCCTGCAAATCACCAAAAAGAGGAGCAACAAGAAGGAGCGCGAGTAAGAAAAAATTCACCCTCAAAATTTGAAGCAAACACGACACCTTAGCAAGAACCCCTCTCACTCAGCCAGCGAACCTCCCCTTCAAAAAAATCTGTGAAATCATCCTAAATCCTCTCAAGTTTCAACCCCGCCGCAAATAACTCACCACCATCCCGGTCACAAAACCCCCAATATGCGCGCCATAAGCGGTATTAGAACCGCCAGGACCAGTCACGCCCATAAAATCAAGCATCACCCCAAAAATTGCCAAGCCCGCCAATTGACTGGGGCTCACTGGATGAGCAATTGGCCAAACCCGCGTGTCCCCACGTGGTCGCTGCACCGATAACCCCAAATAAGCCCCCTGAAAGCCCTTCACAACCCCACTTGCTCCCAGCATCGGGATAGGCGAATAAGGATCGAGTAACGTATGGCCCACGACCGCCCCGATCCCCGTCAACACGAAGATCGCAAACAACCAACGCCAACCGACAATCTCTAAAACAACCGCCCCAAAGATCCAAAACATCAGCATGTTTCCCATGAGGTGACTACCGCCGGCGTGTAGAAAATTCGCCCCCATCACCGAAGCCAATTCTGCCACCACCTCACTGGAAAAGTTCCCCTCCAGCGCTTGCTTCCAGGCTTGTGTGATCTCCAGCGGAACCGCCATCCATCCGTCCAACCCCACGATCCAATCGTAAAAAGTTGCGATAATCACCACCACCATCAGGAGGACCACCGGGAGTCGTTTTTTTAGTTCAGCTTGCATCGTTTAAGAGTTCGCGTTGCGCCTTCGTCATCCCCTTGATCACCAATTCATAAGAGTGCTCGATCAATTCCGAAACCAGTGCCGCAGGAAGCGAGCCATCCAGCACCAGCGTGTTCCAGTGCTTCTTGTTCATGTGCCAACCGGGAAGAATTGCTTCAAACTCATCTCGAAGTTCCGGCGAGCGTTCAGGATCATATTTCAAATTCATCCGCCCCACTTCGTCCTCGAAACCCAGCGTCGCAAACATCTTTCCCGCCACCTTGTAAACCAAGACATCTGGGCCAAAAGGCGTCTCTTCCGTCACCACCGCCTTCGAAAGAAGGGAGGCTTGCGCATCGTCAGCTAGGAAGCTCATGATTTGATTGTAGAACCTTCGACTTCTCCCGCGCAAGCACCGCAGTCACCCAAGCCACCCCACCCATAAGAAGTAGGAGCCCAAGCATCCACCCGAGATCAAGCACGCTCACCTTATCTCCCAACAGCGGAAGCACCGCAAGAGCCGAGGACACCGCACCAATCCCGAGCCCCCATCGAATGAGCGTCGCTACTTCCTTCATCACGATTGCTTTTCGCCCCGCTTCCGAAATACCAAGCACACGCAAGATTTCAAACTCGCTTCGCCGCTCCACCAAATTCCGCGCCGTCACTACGCCCACGCCCACACTACCCAAGATCATTCCAAGCCCTCCAAGGACGTGGAAGATCGCGATGTAAGTATTTTCAACTTCGTGAAACGCCGCCAAGCGATCCTGAGTCGCTATCACTTGGCCACCGAGATCCGACGTCGCCGTTTGCAGCGCCGCCTTGGCACCCACATCTTCCACCAGGAAAAGTGAATAGCCTCCAGCCGACGGAAATTTTTCTAAAAGATCGTCCTCCCGAATGATGATGCTTCCCTGAAAAATAGAATCCTTCACCACCCCTGCAAGCTTCACCGTGAAGGGCTGCCCAAACTCATCGTCGTAGCTCAGCGTGTCCCCAACCTTCATCTTGAGGACCCACATCATCGTGGTCTCATCGACAAATGCCTCCACTTCCTCCCCCTCTCCATCGAGCTCGCTCCAAGCAGCGTCCATTTTAAAATGTCCCTCCAGGCGCGCCGGATCGACTCCCAAAAGCCGGGGCCGATTCGTCGAGTTGAGATTAAAACAGTCCACGCTGTCACCAGCACCCACTCTAAAAGGAACCACCTCATCAGCAGGCAGGCCGAACCAAGCCACTTCGCCTTCGGCATCAGCAGGCCGATTCACCGGGTTCGTCGTTTCCACCCACCAAGCAAAGCCTCCCGCCCCACTGCTGAGTTGCTGCCAATCGCCCCCATCGTTTTTCCGAAACGCGGTCACCGAAAGCACCAGAAAAACTCCCGCCGCCAGAATGCCCACCACCGTGATACTCCGCGAGGACCGCCGACTCAAGTTCACCTTGGCCAAAGCATTCCCGCTCAGCTCCGCAAGCGATGTCGTCCGTGCCATCGCGAGACGGAAAATTCCGAGTCCGAGCAAAAGTAATCCAAATCCGCCAAGGAAGAATGCCCCCTGCGGCCCCACCGTGAAACCGAGCCCGATCGCTCCAAGAATCATCAAAACTCCCAATCCTAAAAAGACCCAAGTCCAGCGACTCCGATGCCCCGCTTCCTCCTCAGCCCCACTCGCAAGCCGCACACTCGCACTGCGCTTCGACTGACGCCAAAGCGTAAACCAGATCGACAAAAGCGACAGCCCCAGGAAGGTCAGGAAGCCCGTGAAAAAGGTCCCCACTCCCAAGTGAAACGAAAAGCTACTGCCCGCTCCGCCCCAAATCGAACCAATCACTTTCAAAACCACAAGACAGAACCCCACCGCAAGAATCGCGCCCAAAATGTTTCCAAAGAGAATCACGAAAAACGCCTCACCCATCCGCCAGTTCCTCACCTTCTTCGCTGGGATCCCAAGCGCCGCCATCAGCCCGCTTTCGCTCGTACGCTGCTGCACATTGAAGTTAAAGAGCATCACCACCAGCGCGATTGAGGCCACAATCAGGAAAAAACTCATGCTGATAAAGAGCATCCCAAAATCCACCGGCGACTTCGCCGCACTCTCCGCCTGCGCTTTAAAATCCAACACGCGCATCCCGGCAATGTCCGGAGAGAGCACGCTCAAGACCGCCGCCTCGACCTCCTCTTTCTTCCCACCCATCACCCGCAGTCCGGTGACCGCGCCCCAGCGATTCTTCCACATCGCCTCGCCCGCAGCGTAACTCACAAAGGCCTTCGGCGTCCCTTTATATTTCTCCCAGTAAGTATCGTCCTTATCGCGAATCCGTTTGAGATCGAGCGGCAGCCCCGGCGACCAATCACGCGCGCTGTCCACATCCGCCACTCCGGGGAAATCCGGCATCCATCGCCGATCCGCCGCCGCACCGGTCATCGGAATGACCGCGCGCACCGTAAAACTCTTCCGTTTTTCCTCCAACTTGCTCCCCGCCTCCACCGTAAAATAATCGAGCGAAACCTCATCACCCACAACCGCACCCAAGTCCTCCGAAAGCCACTCGTTGATGACAATCTCATCCTCATTCAAATCCTTCGGAAGAAAGTCCGCCGCCCCGGCACTCACCGCCGTCACCATCGTGTAAGGCGTCTCCCCCACCTCGGTCGCCAGCGTGTTTACAAGATAGGTCGCAACCCGCTCAACCGACAGCTTCGCCGCGATCGCATTCTCAATTTGAGGCCCGATAAAAATACGCGACGACCGCACCGCCACCCCACCCGGAACTTCTTCCACGCTCATCCCGTAATCGACCAGCGTCATCTGATCAGCCACAAAATCTCTCTCTTCATCCAGCAATAAGAGATTCGCCTTCTCCGGAAGATCGAGCGCCTTCTGCAAACGCTCCCGCGGAAGAAAAACCGACGACGGTGCCACCTGCGTTCCCTCCAAGCTAAAGCGCCCAAATTGCTCATCACGCACCACCCAGGCCACCTTCCCCCGAATTGCCGTCACCGTCTCTCCCTCACCCGATAACGGTGCATCGCGCGAAAGAAGCCCCGGCTTCTGCAGCCGCACCACCACCTGCGATCCCACTTCCAAATCAAGCGCCTTCGCCAGTCGCTCACTGACCGCCACCGCGTCCTCGTCGGTCCCCGACATCCCCTTCGTCAGCTCCGGAGCGAACTCCCAAAAATCCTCTTCCACCCCCATCACCTGCACCTGCCCCTCGGCACGATTGCCCACATTCACCTGCCCCTTCAAATAAAGAATCGCCGCCCCTCCAGCCCGCTCAGAAAGAGCATCGTTGAAAAAACGTTCTCCGCCCGAGAAAATTGTCGCCACTTTCCCCGTCCGCAGTTCCGCCGCCTCGCGCAAACTCCCTTTCACTGAGTCCCCTGCCATAAGCGCCCCCAAAAGAACCATTGCTCCCACCGCCGCCCCCGCGAGCACCCCAAGATAAGCCGCACGATAATGCCGAACTCCTTTCCAAATGAAACTACCTGCAGTCACGGCAACACCATAAATGAGGATCGCCAACGCGCGATACCGAAGTTCGCCATAAATCCAACTCCCAAGATCTCCAGCGGGAACCCAAACGATCGAGCGGGGTTCCCAACCCCAAGACCCCTCCTCTCCCAAAATCCGCACCCAGCCCTCCTCTCGATAATCCTTCAGCAGGCCGAAGCCCTCAAGCAACTTGAGAAACCCTACCTCCCCTTCATGATCCTCAAGAAGGACGGATAATCACTCCTCTGGCAATCTTCCCGGGTTGTGAAGTCTTCCGAGAAGACTTACCCCCGCAACAAAAGGTCCAAACCAGATCAAGACAACCGGAATCCCAATCATCGCCTGCACTACGGGCATCCCCAATCCCACTGCGATGAGGATCCAAGCAAGCACCACAAGCCAACGTTGCTTCTTCTTAAAGCGCCGTTTCGCTTCATCAAAGATGTCGTAGGACGTCTGCTTCGCAATCTCCGCCGAGAGACCCTCTCTTCTGAGGTAAATGATGATCCCCATGTGGCCCTTATGCGCCCTCAGCAGCTCGACCCCATGCTTGACCCACCTCTCTCTCAGTTGACGCCCATCTTTACTCATCTTCTTTTTCAACGATTGACCACCAACCCAAAACATCCCCACATCAACACTCTCACCAAAATCGACCACCCAGATTTCTTTCTTGGAGCCTCCTCAATACCTTCTTCAGCCATCCAACTTTCCTTAGCCATACCTCATAACTTACACCGATTCCCAAAATCCCAAAACCAAAATCACCCAACTGCAATCTGCGCTAATCTGCGAAATCTGCGGATCACCTCTCCCAACGAAGTCCCCCTTCCCCCAGCCTTGGCTTATTCACATCTTCCGTTAAACTCTCCCCCGTCATGACCGACACGATACGCGTAGGCGCGGGCTGCCTCAACCAGATTCCCCTCGATTGGGCCGGAAACCGCCGCCGCATCCTAGAAGCCATTTCAAAAGCCCGTGAAGCCGACGTCTCCGTCCTCTGCCTCCCCGAGCTCGCCATCACCGGCTACGGCTGTGAAGATCACTTCCTCTCCCACGAAGTCAGCGAGCGCGCCTGGGCCAGCCTTTTAGAAATAGCACCCGAAACCCAAGGGCTCATCGTCGCCGTCGGCCTCCCCGTCTGGGTCAAAAATGCCGTTTACAATGCCGTCGCGCTTCTCGTCGATGGTCAAATCGCAGGCCTCGTCGCAAAACAAAATCTCGCCGGCGATGGCCTCCACTACGAGCCCCGTTGGTTCCGCGCCTGGCCTGAAGGCGTGGTAGTGGGCGAAGAATTCGAAGGCGATCTTATCCCCATCGGAGATCCTATTTTTAACATCGATGGCATCCGCATCGCACTGGAAGTCTGCGAGGACGCCTGGGTCGCAAATCGCCCCGGAGCGCATTTTTCAGGCAGCGGAATCGACATCATTCTCAATCCCAGCGCAAGCCACTTCGCCTTCGGAAAACAAGAAGTGCGCGAGCATTTCGTGATCGAAGGATCGCGCGCCTTCGGTGTCGCATACGTCTACGCCAACCTCCTCGGCAACGAATCCGGCCGCGCCATTTTCGATGGCGGCGGACTCATCGCCGACCACGGAAAAATCACCGCCGAAGGACGCCGCTTCTCTTTCGAAGAAGTCACCCTTGCCGTGAAATCAGTCGATATCGAACGCAACCGCCTCCACCAAGCCCGCACCGTCAGCCGAAAGGTCGATGTCGAAGGCCGCGCCGAAATCGACCTCTTCTTCGACTGGCCAAGAGTCGAGCGCCGCGATGGCCACCAAGCCGTCGCGCCCATGAGTAAGGAAGAAGAATTCACCCGCGCCATGGCCCTCGCTTACTTCGACTACATGCGCAAAAGCTGGTCAAATGGCTTCGTCGTCTCCCTCAGCGGAGGCGCCGATTCCGCCGCCGTCTCCAGCTTCGCCAAGATCATGCTCGACCTCGCCACCGCCGAGCTCGGTGTCGAAGCAGTCCGCAAGCGCCTCGCCTATCTCGACCTCCCCGAGGACCCATCCACCTGGATGAAGCAACTCCTCTTCTGCGCCTACCAAGGCACAAAGAATAGCGGGGACGTCACCCGCCAAGCTGCCCAAGCCGTCGCCGAAATGCTCGACTGCGACTACGCCGAGTGGGAAGTCGATCAACTCGTCGAGGGCTACGAACGCACCATCGAGTCCGTCCTCAAACGCCAGCTCAGCTGGGAAAAAGACGACCTCACCCGCCAAAACATCCAAGCCCGCGTCCGCGCCCCCGGCATCTGGATGTTCGCCAATATCCGCAACGGTCTCCTCCTCTCCACCAGCAACCGCTCGGAAGCAGCCGTCGGCTACGCCACCATGGATGGCGACACCGCCGGCGGCGTCAGCCCCCTCGCCGGCATCGATAAGGACTACCTCCGCACCTGGCTCCGCTGGATGGAAACCACCGGCCTCCCGGAAACCGGCCCCTACCCTGCGCTCAGTCTTATCAACGAGCAGCAACCCACCGCCGAACTCCGTCCCAAGGCAGACAAGCAAACCGACGAAGGCGACCTCATGCCTTACGGCGTCCTCGACACCATCGAGCGCGCCGCCATCCGCGACAAAAAAGGCCCGCAAGCCGCCCTCGATTTCGCGATGCTTCATCATCCAGACCACTCCGAAAAAGAGATGAAGCAGTGGGTCATCAAATTCTTCAAACTCTGGTGCCGCAACCAATGGAAACGCGAGCGCTACGCCGTCTCGTTCCACGTCGACGACCTCAACCTCGACCCCAAATCCTGGTGCCGCTTCCCGATCCTCTCCTCCGGCTTCGCCGAGGAACTCGCCGAACTGTAGCCCAAAGGGTGTAGGAGAAAGCCTTCAAAGTCCAAATCTCACTGTTCAACCTTCACTCCCCCTTGACGTCCCCACTTTAGTGGACATCGAAAACAGAAAGCTTCCCCCAAGCATCTCAGTATGCATCTGGACCGATGATCAAAATACTGCGATTCCCCCTCATCTGGCTCCTCGGGATCGCCACCCTTCCCGCCGCCGAGCCCACCGATGGCGAAAAACTCTTCGCCCTCCACGTCCAGCCCCTCTTCGCTGAAAAATGCATGGCCTGCCACGGCGCCAAAGGCAAAAAAATCAAAGGCGGCTTCGACATGCGCACCCGCGAATCCGTCCTCCTCGGCGGTGACGAATATGCCGACGAAGTCCTCACCCTCGGAAAGGGCGGGGAAAGCTACCTCTACCTCCTCACCACCCGCACCATTGAGGACTACGAAATGCCACCCAAGGAAGCCGACAAGCTCTCCGAGAAAGAAAGCTGGACCATCCGCGATTGGATCACCGCCGGAGCCCCCTGGCCTGATGAAAATCGCGTCACCGAAATCCAGCAGCAATATGCCGAGGGCGAACAGGTCTCCACCTCCAAAGCCCTCGACGACTCCTGGCAAAACCGACGCTACGAAGCCGAAAAACTCTGGGCCTACCGCCCTCTCAAGCAAACCGAAGTCCCCACCGGCAAAAATCCCATCGATCACTTCATCGATGCCCAACTCGCCAAGATCGACCTCACCGCCGCCCCAGGCGCAACCGCCCGCGAGCTCGCCCGCCGCCTCCACTTTGGCCTCACCGGACTCCCCCCGTCCCCAAAGCAAGCCGCCCGGTTTGAATCCCAGTTCAAAGCCGAACCGCAAGCCGCCGTCACCTCGCTTGCCGAGCAACTCATGGCCTCCCCACACTACGGAGAGCACTTCGGCCGCCACTGGCTCGATGTCGTCCGCTACGCCGATTCCGCCGGCTTCGCAAACGACTACTCCCGTCCCCACGCCTGGCGTTACCGCGATTACGTCATCCGCAGCTTCAACCAAGATAAACCCTTCCCCACCTTCGTCCGCGAGCAACTTGCCGGCGACGAACTCGCCCCCGGAAACCCCGACTCCCTCATCGCCACCGGCTTCCTCCGCATGGGACCTTGGGAGCAAACCGCCATGTCCGTTTTCAAGGAGACCCGCCAGTTCTGGCTCGATGACGTCGTCGATTCCGTCGGCCAAACCTTCCTCGCCCACCCTCTCCAGTGCGCCAAGTGCCACGACCATAAATTCGACCCCATCCCCACCCGCGACTACTACCGCATGATGGCCGTCTTCTCTTCCACCCAATTCGCCGACCACCAAGTCCTATTTTTAAAAAACGAGAACCGTAGCAAATTCGAAGCCTCCAAAAAAATCGTCACCGCCAAAATTGGTCACTACCAAAGACAAAGCGCCGAGCTCAAGCAAGCCATGGCCTCGCGCAAAAAACAGGAGAACGCCACAGCTCGCACCGGCGACAACGGCCTCGATCCCGGCGATGAAGCATCCAATGCACGCATGTCAAAAAACATCATCCGTCACACCATCGAGTCCGACCGCACCAAGCCACGCGCCCACGGCGTCTACACCGGAAAAACGATCCAGCGCAATAGCATCAGCGGCCACATCCCCAAGCCCGCCAACCCCTGGGCAAAAGGCACCCTAGAAAAAGACCACATCCTCACCGGCGGCAGCGCCTACTCCCTCGGCGCACCCGTCATCCCCGGTGCCATCAGCGCAGCCGAATCACTCGGCCAAATGACCCCCACCGAATTCCCCGCCGCCCAAGGAAATCGCCGCCTCGCCCTCGCCAACTGGATCGTCGATCCAAAAAACCCCCTCACCGCTCGCGTCATCGTCAACCGCGTCTGGTCCTGGTACTTCGGCAAAGGCCTCGCCGGAAACCCCAACAACTTCGGCGGCACCGGCGCACTCCCCACCCATCCCGAACTCCTCGACCACCTCGCCCACTGGTTCACCCAGCACGGCTCCTCCATCAAAAAACTCAACACCCTTATCATCTCCTCCAAAGCCTACCAAAGAAGCTCACGCCACCCCGATGCTCAGAGCCAAACCCTCGCCGACCCCGGCAACAAACTCTACGCCACCTTCCTTCCCCGCCGCCTCACCGCCGAGGAACTCCGCGATGCCATGCTCATCGCCAGCGGCGAAATGAACTCCGAAATCGGAGGCCTCCCGGCCAAGCCCGACATCAACTGGGAGGTCGCCACCCAGCCCCTCCAGATCATGGGCGGAACCGCCTCCATCTACGAGCCTGACCCCCTCCCCGCCCAGCGCAACCGCCGCAGTATCTACGCCGAAAAACTCCGCGGCCTCCGCGATCCTTTCTTCGAAACCTTTAACCAACCCGGCACCGATAACTCCTGCGAAAACCGCGAAACTTCCACCGTTGCACCTCAGGCCCTTACTCTCCTCAATGCCCAGGAAATGCAGGACCGCTCCCTCGCTTTCGCCCACCGACTCCTCATGGAAAAAAGCGACGGCACCCAAGTCATCCACCGCGCCTTCCAGCTCGCCCTCGGCCGCCCACCCAACTCCACCGAGACCAGCGCCTTCCTCACCGAGTGGAAAAATGCCACCGACAAAGAAGCCCAACAAACGCCTCAACCCAAGAGCTTCACCACCACCCTCCAGCGCACCATCCGCGCCGAGAAAACCGGAGAACTCTACACCTTCACCGAGCACCTCCCCGTCTTCGAAACCTACCAACCCGACCTCCAACCCGCCGACGCAGACCCCCGCACCCGCGCCCTTTCCCACCTCTGCCTCGTCCTCTTTAACTCAAACGAGTTTTCGTACCTTGATTAAGCCCATGTTCAATCACTTCCACGCAAACCCCACCCGCCGTGAAGCCCTCTACGGACTCGGCGCAGGCCTCGGCTCCGTCGCCCTCTCCTCCATGCTTCAGGGAGCCAGCTCTCGGGTCGTCCACCATCCCGCTCGTGCAAAACGCTGCATCTTCCTTATGATGGAGGGAGGCCCTTCCCACATCGATACCTTCGATCCCAAGCCCGAGCTCACCAAGCGACACCTCCAGCGATTCAAGCGCAGCGGAGAGCGTGAAAGCGCCATGTCCTCCGGCGAACGCTACTTCGTCCAGAGCCCCTTCGACTTCATCAAAGCCGGGAAAAGCGGCGCCGACATCTCCACTGAGTGGATCCACCTCAAGGAGAGAGTCGATGATATCTGCTTCTACCGCGGCGCCCAGGTCGACTCCGTCAACCACCCCACCGCCTGCTACCAACTCAACACTGGAAACCGCTTCGGCGGCGACCCCGGAATCGGCTCTTGGGTCACCTACGGCCTCGGCACCGAAAACGAAAACCTCCCTGGCTTCGTCGTCCTTCCCCGCACCGCCTACCCCCAAGGCGGCGCTGGTAATTGGTCAAATGGCTTCCTCCCTGCCGACTTCCAAGGCACCCCTCTCCGCCCCACCGGCAGCCCCATCCTTGACCTCAACCGCCCCGCCGGAATGAGCGCCCAGCGACAACGCGCAAACCTCGACCTCCTCGCAAAACTCAACCAAGGCCACCTCGATACCCGCCCGGATCGCAGCGACCTCTCCGCCCGCATGGCCTCCTACGAGCTCGCCTACCGCATGCAGATAGAAGTTCCCGACCTCATCGACCTCAAAAGCGAAAAACAAAGCACCCTCGACTCCTACGGCGTCGGAAATCCCGACACCGATGCCTTCGGCCGGAAATGCCTCCTCGCCCGACGCCTCCTCGAAAAAGGCGTCCGCTTCGTCCAAGCCTACGCCGGAAACTGGGACAGCCACGACTACATCGAACGCGCCCACGGCTCCCTCATCCGCTCCGTCGACAAACCCATCGCCGCCCTCCTCCAAGACCTCAAACAACGCGGCATGCTCGATGACACCCTCGTCGTCTGGTGCGGCGAATTCGGCCGTACCCCGGACAATGGCAAGCGCGATGGCGGAGCCAACTACGGCCGCGACCACAACTCAAAAGCCATGACCATGTGGTTCGCCGGCGGCGGCACCAAAGCCGGCCACACCATCGGAGCTACCGATGACATCGGAAACGAAGCGGTCGATTGCGTCCACCACATCCGCGACGTCCACTGCACCCTCCTCCACCTCCTCGGCCTGGATGACAACAAGCTCACCTACTACCACGCCGGCCGCCACAAACAACTCTCCCAATTCGGCGGCCAAATCATCCCCCAGCTCCTCGCCTAAAAACATGGCCGCGGTGGCCTGAAGGGCGATCTAATCCCCCGGAAAGCCCCTAAGGTTCAGCCTTCTTCCTTAGTTAGAAAATGGCACGATTAAAGAATAGATCTTGCAATATGGCACATAAACGGCACGATTAGAGCTGAAATGCCCCCTAATCACGCCAAATCACCTGGAAACGACACAATAATTGCCATTATGGCACGATTAGGTGGCACGATTGCGATTCGTGAGTTCTTGGATCAGCCCGAGATGGCAAGTGTCTCCAAGCGCACGTTACAACGCCGATTAGACCATCTCATCCAAGAAGGAGAATTGACCACCATCGGCGCAGGACGAGGGTTCAAGTATCTCCTCGCGAAAAATAAAATCACCGATCGTTCACCTCGGGCCATTACAAATGCTCTCGTTGCAGAATCCGAGGAGGTCTACCGCGTGCCAGAACGCGAGCAACCCAAGGGTGACTGGCTCTCCCATGCCGCCAAGGAGCAACGTGCTGCCGTCACTCGTCCAGTGGCCGAACGTAAACTAGCCCCCTACGACGATCGCTTTTTAAAGGCCTACCAACCGAACGTGACAGAATATCTCCCCCCTGCCCTCCGCGCCGAGTTGGCAAAGATGGGGAAAGTCGGAATGGTCGCTCATCCGGCGGGAACCTACCTCCGCCAGGTGATGGACCGGCTGATCATCGATCTCTCCTGGAACTCTAGTCGCTTGGAGGGCAACACTTACTCAATCCTCGAAACTCAAAGACTGTTCGACATGGGAGAGGGCGCAGATGGAAAGTCGTTGGCAGAAGCCCAGATGATCCTGAATCACAAAACCGCGATCGAAATTCTGGCCGAGCAGTCCGAGGATATCGGCTTTAACCGCTACACTCTCTTCAATCTCCATGCCGCACTCGCGGAAGCGCTCTTACCCTACGAGGAAGCCAGCGGCCGTCTACGGCATGAGCCAGTCGGCGTCACCGGGACCTCTTTCCGACCCTTGTTAGATCCCCCACGCATTGAGGAAAACTTTGAACGAATCTTGGAAAAAGCTTCGGCCATTTCCGACCCCTTCGAGCAATCCTTTTTTGCAATGGTTCACCTGCCTTACCTGCAACCCTTCATCGACGTCAATAAACGGGTCTCCCGATTGGTGGCCAATGTTCCCATGATGTTGCACAATCTCTGCCCGCTCTCGTTTGTGGGAGTGCCACGTGAGGACTATTTGCAGGCCACCCTCGCGGTCTACGAACTGCATAAAATTGACTACCTCCGGGATGTCTTCGTCTCGGCCTATCGTAAGTCATGTGATCGCTACTCCGCCATTCGGCAAGTGATCGGTGAACCCGACCCCTTACACGTCCGCTACCGCCGGGACGTCCATCGGTACGTGCAACACATCGTTGGAAATGGTCTCGATAAAAAAGCCGCCATCGCGTGGATTTTCGACGAGAGCACGCGCGAGATTTCCCCGGAGAACCGAGCCGCCTTTATTGAACTGGTAGAAAATGTCCTCTCCAGCCTCCACGAGGGAAACATCGCCCGCTACCGCCTCCGGCTCCCCGCTTTCAGAAAATGGTTCACCCAGTGGTAGCCATCATCGGAGCCGCTTCAATGAAGCTTTCCTCGTATCCCCCTCGGCCCAGAAGTGAACCTAAAATCCCCACAACTCTCCAGCCTCCACGAGGCCACCCATAAATCACAAGCCCTGAAAGGGCGATCTAACCACCCGAAAAACCACCCAAATTAGAAGTTTCTTTTCACAAAGATCACCCAAGAAACTCTATCGCCCTCAGCCTCGTAAGAATCTCCACCCCCTTCACCCCATCCCCATGAACACAAAGCGTCTCAATCTCCTCCCACTCCGCAAGCCGGATCGCCTGCTTCACCGCGAGTTCTAAATCTTCAATCACCGCCCCCTCTTCCCCACGCGGAATCAATTTCCCATCCTCGCCATACCCCCGATCAATAAACCCCTCACCCCAAACCCGGTGCCCCTTTTCCAAAGCCACCCGCGCCAACGCCCCACCCGGTAAGGTATAAATCAACGTCTCAGGAAGCACTCTCGAAATCCCCTCCACCACCGCCCGGGCGACCTCCTCATCGACCTGCGCCCGATTGTAAAGTGCCCCATGAGGCTTCACGTGATGAAGCGGCGAAATCCTAGCAAGCGCCTCCACCTGCCACGCAATCGAGCCCGCAATCTCATCAGCCGGCAACTCCAAAGACCGCCGCCCAAATCCCTCCCGATCCTCATAAGAAGGATGCGCCCCGATTGCCGTCCCACTCGCTTGCGCCAATTCCACCGCACGCCGCATCGACTCCTCATCACCCGCATGTCCCCCGCACGCGACATTCACGGAGCTAGCAAGAGCAGTCAGCTCCGGGTCATGCGCACCTCCTTCTCCAAGGTCGACATTGAGATCGATCATCATGACTGAAGAAGTTGAAGTCCGGTTTTGAGAAAGGCCAGCTCTTGTTTCCTCAAGCGATTCGCTTCGAGAGCCTCTTCCAAAGTCACCTTCTGAAAACGAATCTGCGTCCCAGGAAGCGCCCGGGTAAATGCCGGAAGATCGGCACTGATAATATGGGCAATGACAGGATAGCCGCCTATCGTTTGGCACTCGGCGGTAAGAACGATGGGCTCGCCACTCGGAGGAACCTGAATCGTCCCGGGCACCACCGGTTGCGAAGTCAGCTCCCGCGCTTCCTCTAACATAAGTGAAGGTCCTTCCAAACGAGCCCCCGTCCGATCAAATTGCGCCGACTTTAGAAAGCTTCCCGCCGTGAGACTCTCGCGCGAATCCTCATCGAACCACTCTTCCTGCAATCCCAATAAAACGCGTAGCGTGAGCAAGCGCTCCTTCGTCGGCTGACCCGGCCACAGCACCCGCTGACCCGGCTCGAGAACGAGACGAGAAACGGCCTCCCCTTGCCCAAAAGAATCCCCGACCCGAAGAACCCGCCCTCCCAAACCAGCTCGCACATCAGTCGACGCGCTTCCAAGAATCTCACGAACATCAAACCCGCCCGCAATCGCGAGGTAGCCATAGGAGGAAGTCGCTCGCCCTCTAAATTGCAGGGTCTCTCCCGCCCGATAGCGCTGGGGAGACCCCGCCCTTGAATGATCGATCCCCACAAATGCCATTGTAACATCTCGCAGAAAAGTCACCTCGGGACCCTGCAAACAAAACTCAATCAGCGGCGCTCCGACCTCATTCCCCAGCAAGAGATTCGCGACCATGGCGGACTCCCAATCAGCCGCGCCACCCGATGTCACCCCGAGATGACGAAAGCCCGGGCGCCCCAAATCCTGCACCGTTGTGCCAGTCCCGGAACTAATGATTTCAAGAACAGGGTGACCCGCAGGGATTGAATCATCCTCCGACAAATTCGCTTCACGAAGCGGACCATCTTCCGCTTCAAAAACGATTTCGTCTCCCGGCTCCAAGGGCGAGTAAGGAAACCTCTCAGCATCAAACAAGGAGAAGCGCGTCGTCCCGAGCGCGTGCCATCCCCCAAAAGAATCCGTCGGATAAATCCCAGCCTGCTCCCCCGCAATCGCCACCGTCCCCTCTGGGATTCGCACCGGAAGATTCCGCCGTGGTACGAAAAGCTCCTTAGGAAGCCCTTCGAGATAAGGAAAGCCCGGAGAAAACCCTATCGCAGCCACCGTGTAGCGGGCCGACTGGTGAAGCGAGATCACTTCATCCACCGAAAGTTCCAGCGCATCAGCCAAGGGCTGAATCATTTCACGATCATACTTCACTAGGACGTGATGCGTCCTCGAATTAGCAACACCTTCCTTTATTGAAGGTCCGGTTTCCGCAAGCCACGCCCTGACTACCTCATGGTCAGCCGGCGAAAAATAGACCGCCAGGTGGTGATACGATGACACCACGTCCAAGCACTCTGGAATCGCGTCCTCACGCAATTTCCGCGCGAGCCGCGCCGCCCCTTCTACTTGAGCAAGTAAAGCACCGTCACCAAGGGGAAGCCATGTCATCGTCTGATTGTATAGCTCCTTTTCCTACCAGCTAAAGCGGTGGATGAGAGTGTGCTTGTAAGTTTCGCCGGGACGAAGAATACCGTTCGGAAAGTCCGGCTTGTTGGGAGAATCCGGGAAGCACTCAGTCTCAAGACAAAGGGCACCTCGATGAGGATTCACCGTCCCATTCTTTCCTTTGGAGGTTCCATCGATAAAATTACCGCCGTAAAACTGAACTCCCGCTTGGTCGGTCAGAATTTCCATCGTCCGTCCCGTCTTAGGATCGGTCACTTTCGCTGCCGGGCGAATCCCTTCGCCTTCACGAAGCACCCAGCAATGGTCGTAACCGCCAGCAATTTTCAGCGGCTCAAAGTCCGCCTCAACCCCTACCCCAATTGCGGTGAGCTCCCGGAAATCCATCGGAGTTCCCGCCACGGGCGCTTTTTCCCCAGTGGGAATGAGTCCCTTATCGGTAGGAAGAAAGTGGTCCGCGAGAATCTGAAGCTCGTGATCGTAGATCGTCGTCTCATGATCAGCCGAGAGGTTCCAGTAGCTGTGGTGAACGAGATTCACCGGCGTCGCTTGGTCCGTAGTGGCCTCCGCCTCCCAGATCAACTCGTTGGAATCGGTCAGCCAGTAGGTCACGGCGACACTGAGATTTCCAGGGTAGCCTTCCTCTCCGTCCTTGGAAAGATAAGTCAGCTTGATGCCAGTCGCGCCCTCTTTTTTAACGGACTCACCTTCCCAAACAACCTTGTCGAATCCCTTCACGCCACCGTGAAGATGACAGGGAATGCCGGAGTCGTGATTTTTGGCGAGCCCATACTCTTTCCCATCGAGAATGAAGCGACCGTCCCCGATGCGGTTTCCATAGCGGCCCACCGTTGCTCCGAAGTAGGACGCGTTCCCTTCCCAGGAATCAAAATCGGTGTCATCGAAACCCACCGTGACATCCCCTGCGTTGCCATCCCTATCCGGCACATAGAGGGAAACTAAGACCGCACCATATTCGGAAATATTGGCCACCATGCCAAATTCGTTACGGAGCGTAAAAAGTTCGACGTTTTGTCCGTCAATAGTGGTGCCAAAAGGTTGTTTTTCCACAGAGAATTTATTGGGTTCGGTTTTGCTCGTATCGGAATCTTTACAGCTAGTAAATACCAACAAAAAGAAGAGGAGGAGGGGGAGCAGCACCTAGCTCTTCATGACCAGCAGCGTTTTCGAGGTGACGCGTCAAGAAAGTGAAAGTTTTGTGCATACGATAAATACAGGTGCGTCATCTACAAAGGAAGGCTCGCCTTCCCTACAAGCAGCATAACAACTGCTACCCCCCTAGGCCTGGCTCTTCTCCCCCAAGAGAGAGCCAGGTCACATGTTTTCAGGGTGGTGAGATTAGCCTTTCAGTGGCATTTTCCCCGCGTGCGCCTTATTCTAAAACTCCTTATTCTTCTTCTTGCGGCCTGCGAAAAATCGCCTTCTCGACCCATTCCAACTCGAATTGAGCTCGAGCGGCCCCTCATGGGTACCCTTTTTCGGGTCATTACCTACAGCACGGATCGGCCAAAAACGCTGGGAACAATCGGTGAAGCCCTCGATAAAGCCGAGAAAATTAGCCAAATCGCGACCGACTACGAAGCCGATTCCGAGCTCAATCAGCTTTGCGACGCCCCGATCAACACCCCGGTTTTCATCAGCGACACTCTTTTCGATCTCCTCCAACAGGCGCTGCAAATCGCAAAAATCACCGAAGGATCCTACGACCCCACTCTCGGAGCTTCTACCCGGCTCTGGCGCCAGGCCCGGATGACGCAACGCCTCCCCGCTCCCCCACTGCTCGAAAAAGCGCGCGCCACCGGCGGATACCAATCTCTCGTCCTCGACTCGGATCAGCAAACCGCGACCCTCACCCGATCCGGCATGCGACTCGACCTCGGCGGAATTGCCAAAGGATATGCCGCCGATGCCATTTTCGATCACCTCGCCGCCGCAGGTCTGACGCAAACGCTCGTGGCAGCCGGAGGCGATCTCCGACTCGGCGACCCACCTCCAGAAAAAGACGGATGGCAAGTCGCCCTCCGCACTTTCAGCCTTAGCCCCACTGGATCGCTTCCGCTCAAAAACTGCGCTATTTCCACCTCCGGCGACCTCCATCAGCACGTCATGATCCGAGGGAAACGCTACGCCCACATCATCGATCCCCAAACCGGCCTCGGCCTCACCGAGCAAAAAGCCGCCTCCGTCATCGCCCCTTCCGCATCGCTCACCGACCCCTTAGCGACCGCAGCCTGCGTCCATCCTGACCCCAAAAAGCTTCTCAAACTTTTCCCAGATGCCTCCTTCCGTGTTCTCTCGGAGAACAAAACCATCCGCCCGGTGAAGAACGGAGTTTTTGAGAAAAAATAACCTAACCCCGCTGCGGGATAGCACAGCGCGATCAAAAAAAGGCTCCAATCAAAATTCCCACGGCCCACTCTTTCCATCTCCACTTGCCCATCCACCACAAAATGCCACCTTTCCCCATGGCCGATCTCACCCACCTCAACGACTCGAACCAACCTCGCATGGTCGACGTCTCCAGCAAGGTAGCCACCGTCCGCACGGCCACCGCCACCTGCCTCGTCTCTCTGGGCTCCGACATCCTTTCCCGCATGGAAAATGGCGAGCTTCAAAACAAAAAAGGCCCCGTCCTCCACACCGCGATCCTGGCCGGCATCATGGGCACCAAGAAAACCTCAGAGCTCATCCCTCTCTGCCACCCTCTGCCCCTCGATTCCGCTAAGGTAGAAATCACCCCGCACGACGCCCACACCCTCCTGGTCACCGCCACCGCCCGCACCACCGGCAAGACCGGCGTCGAAATGGAAGCCCTCACCGGCGCTTCCACCGCAGCCCTCACCCTCTACGACATGTGCAAATCCGCCAACCCCGCCATCGTCATCTCTGAACTCAAACTCCAAACAAAAACCGGCGGAAAATCGGACTATTCCTTAAAAGGGAAATCCTAAGTTCAACGTTCAAGGTCACCCACCCTTGATCTCGCCACCCTCCGCGCCTTCGAGTGAGCGTATCTATATTGATCGCCTCCCTCCTGAGTGGCATTACGACGTAGTTCCCGATTGATCGTGGAAACGTGCCGACCAAGTTGCTGGGCGATGTGAGAAGGCTTTGAGCCATTGCGTCGTAAAGTAGAAATGGTATGACGCTCTTCGTAGGTCAGGTGTTGATAAGACATTGTGCATTGGTTCGGTTTTGAACGGCGGAACCAGTGCTGATTAAATCAGCTCCTGGCCTGCTTTT
>JAPKCM010000146.1 GCA_028822935.1 Akkermansiaceae bacterium | reverse complement strand
CAGGGTATCAGGGTATCAGGGTAAGGGATGCGGGGATCACTCAATCCTGAAGCGGAAAAAGAAGTTCTCCTCGTCTGATGGGGGGAATTCCATACATATCTTGCCATCGACCACGGCCTATTTCTCATTTTCAGCAACGGGGTCGGGCCCGACGACAGCGAAGTCCGCACCGGCAACGCTATGATTCTCGACGCCTACGGCGACATCCTTGCCGAGAACTGGAAAGCCGGGGACGACATGGTCATCGCCAACCTCGAAGCCAAACACCGGGACATGAGCACCGGCCATCAATGGATCAAAACCCACCGCCCCGAACTTCACGAAGCCCTCACCGGCAACGAGGAGGACGTCAAGAAGGTCCGCTTTGCGAAAAAGCCATAGCAGTGGACGATCTGTTTACTTGATTTACGCTTTCACCCCGAAACCATAGGCTCAGACATCCTGATCTGGAAGGAAATCGGGTGGTCTCAGGGGGACGAATTTGAGGCGTAAATTTGTGTTGAGGTAGTGGATTTCGGTGGCGTTGAGTTCTTCGCAGAGGTTGGCGAGCTGATGAAAAAAAACGCGTCGATTTTTGGTTCCGACGACGGAGTATTTCAGGTGAGCCGGAAACGGTTTGGTCCGAAGCGGAAGGACGGGGCGAGGAAACCGCGAGGGGGTCCTCGGTGAACTGGCAGGTGAAATTTGGTCGCTGCGGGACCTGAAGGAAAAAGGAGTTCCTTAGTTGAAAGCCACTCAGTTTTCCGGGCCCTGTTTTTGAGCAGTTTCGAACAACTCACCTACCGCTTCCAGGGAAGAGACTTCCGCCTCACCGATGCCCACGGGAAGATCGTGAAGGAAATTTTGGCGTAGAAAACAGTTCTTGCCAGTCGGTTCAAGGAACGTGCTGCGCCACTCGGTCGAAAAACGTAGCCAGAAGCTCTCGCTTTTGGTATCCTTGAATCAGGTGGGCGAAAATTAAACTTTCAGCGTTGCACGTTCGACATTCGCACCCCCACCCTTTCCGATCCCTTCCAGCATTCCTCCCAAGAAGAACATTATAGCAGTAAGACCGCCTACCCCTATGACTTCCGATGCTTGAAATGTTTGGAAAACGCGACCGCTCGCGTTCACACTGCGACGGATACTCCCGGCGCGACTTTCTTAAGGTGGGTGGCATGGCGGCCGGGGGACTCTCCCTCGGACAACTCTTGGGAATGGAAGCGAAGGCCCGCACCGGATCTTCGCACAAGGCCATCATCAACATCTACCTGCCGGGCGGACCGTCGCACCTCGACATGTTCGATCTGAAGCCCGATGCGCCCTCCGAGATCCGCGGCGAATTTCGTCCCATTGGCACCAACGTGCCCGGGATCCAGATTTGCGAAATGTTCCCAAGGCTCGCCAAGATGGCGGACAAGTTCGCGATCATCCGCTCCCTTGCAGACTCCGATGGCGCACACGATTGCTATCAGTGCATGACCGGCCACAAGCGCCGCGATCGCTCCCCGGTCGGCGGCTGGCCAAATATCGGCGCTCCCGTCTCGAAGCTGCTCGGAGCCAAGACTCCGGGTGTCCCCGCCAACCTTTCCCTTATGTACCCAACCGGCAATCGCACTTGGGGCGAAGCTGGAACAGGCGGTTACGTCGGAAATAGCTACGCGCCGATGGGCTTGGTCGACAAGGATCCCAATCAGCGAGCCCAGAGCATGACCCTGCAGGGCATGACGCTCGATCGTCTCATGGATCGCGAGACACTCCGCCACTCGATGGATCGCCTGCACAGCGAGATCGACGCGACCGGGCAGATGGAGGGACTCGATGCCTACAACCAGCAGGCGCTTGAAATCCTCTCGGATGGAAAGCTGTCTGAAGCACTCGACATCTCAAACGAGCACTCGAAGGTCGCGGAGCGCTACGGAGTGAACAATCCGAAGTATCAGCGCGACGGAGCCCCTAAGATGGTCAAAAACTTCCTCGTGGCGCGACGCCTGATCGAAGCCGGTGCACGCGTGGTCTCACTGAACTACAGCCGCTGGGACTGGCACGGCGGCGACGGATTAAACTTCCCTCGTTCCCGCGAAGAAATGCCGCTCCTCGACCAAGGATTGAGTGCTCTTATCACAGACCTGCACGAACGCGGCATGGAGAACGACGTCTCGATCGTAATGTGGGGTGAGTTCGGACGCACTCCGAAGATCAACAAGATGAACAGCCGTGATCACTGGCCCAAGGCGAATTTCGCCTTCGTGGCGGGCGGCGGCATGAACACCGGTCAAGTCATCGGCGCCACTGATCGCGGTGGTCACGAGCCAGTCGAACGACCGGTGAAATTCCAGGAAATCTTCGCCACGCTCTACCACAATCTCGGCATCGACCTCGCCACCGCGACCATCGAGGACGCCTCCGGTCGCCCACACTTCCTCGTCGATCCCGGCATCAAGCCGATCCGGGAATTGATCGGATAGTCATTTCCTGCGTTTGCACCTCTCGCAAACTGAAAAGTATGCCAAGCCTATTTTGAGAGCAACTGCTCCCCCCCCTATACATCAATCGCTTCACGATAGATTGTGATGAGTTTACTTGGGTCAGAAATCGCCCTTTTTGAGTGCTCAAACCACCTCCTCACCAGTCGTCTCATCGAACGCGGCTCCCGCTTCGTGCAACTTCACCACACCAACTGGGACAGCCACGGCGGCCCCGGCGAGAACCCTCAACAGCGACTTCGAAAAGGTCTGCAAAGACGTCGACCAAGCCAGCACCGGCCTCAAGCAAGGTTACATCCACGGCCAAAGCGACGAACTCGGCTTCGACCACGAACAACTCACCTACCGTTTCCAAGGGCGACTTCAAAGCCCTCCCGTCAAAAGAAAATTCCTAGGAGTCGCAGCTTTTAGAACTTGTAAGAAAGCCCCGTGATCAGCTTTAGATCATTCTTCTCTT
>JAPKCM010000097.1 GCA_028822935.1 Akkermansiaceae bacterium | reverse complement strand
ATGACGAACATTATGACGAACATCATGACGAACATCATGACGAACATCATGACGACGATGACCACCTCGATTACCCCGGTGAACACCAGAATCCCGAAGAAGATCCTGATCATGATCCATTGGGTCCTCCTGATGAGGACATTCCTTCTGAAGAACAGGATCGGAAGTAAGCTGGCCTAGTTCCCCCTGCTTGATTAAGCTCCCGCCATGCAATCAATGACTGGCTTCGGGCGTGCCGAGCACGCTACCGATCACCTCATCGCCCGGGTCGAGATCTCCTCGGTCAACCGAAAGCAGGCTGACATCGTCTTCAACCTCCCCCGAGAGCTTTCAGAAATCGAACCAGCCTTGCGAAAGATCGTTCTCAAAGAAGTGTCGCGGGGCCGGGTCAATGTCTCGATCAACCTGGAAGCCGCCTCTGCAAGCACGGATTCCCTTTCCATCAACCCCACCCGGGCGCAAGCCCTGGAGGCCGCTTTTACTGAGCTTTCCGATCTCTTGAATCGCCCCATTCAAGCCGACTCACACGATTTTCTGCGAGCCCCCGGCGTCTTCCTCTTTCAAGATTCGGGCATCAATCCTAACCAAGCTGCCGAAGCAATCCAACCTGCACTCGAAGCCGCCTTGGCCAATCTCGTAACGATGCGCACGCGGGAAGGAGTCGATCTCAACGCAGACTTTCTCGAACGCCTCGACCTTCTGGAAGGCGCAACCGCCGTCATCAGCGAAAAGGCACCCCTCGTTGTCGTTCGTCAGCGGGAAAACCTCCACAACCGGCTCAGGGAAGCTGAAATTGAAATCAATCTCAACGACGAGCGCCTCCTCAAGGAACTGGCACTCTTCTCTGAGCGCTGTGACATTTCAGAGGAAACTACCCGCCTCGCCTCGCACTTCGCAAAATTTCGTGAAACCATGGAACTGAAGGAACCCGTCGGTCGCTCTTTGGATTTCCTTTGTCAGGAGATCAATCGAGAGCTCAACACCATCGGCTCCAAGGCCAACGACGCAGGCATCGCCCAGCATGTTGTGATCGGAAAAACAGAGCTCGAAAAGATCCGCGAACAAGTTCAAAACGTGGAGTAGTGATGAGGTTAGAGTCTCCTCCACCAGGTGAAACGGTATCTCTAAGGAAGCGCTGATTAACCTACTTCTTCGGGAAACAGACCAGCGTCACTGGTTCCACTCCCTCTTCAGCCTGTTGCTCGTAGATTTCGAAAGGATGGACCTTCCGTGACTGCTTAAACTTCTTTGCCCGTCCGTGTAAAATTCCCGCCGCCCAAGCATTTCCAACATGCCGATAGAGCCCGGTGTGTCGTATGGGATAGACGGAGACTGGAGGCATATCCGCGCTAAAAACCCCTTCCGGATATGAAGTCGAAGAATTTCCAATCGGAAGACCGATCGTAAAGCAGGTCACCTTCTTCTTCAGATTCCATTTGTGGTAAATTGCGAAGGGCTTCCCCTTGGACTTGATTCCGCATTTCTCGACAATATTTTCTAGTTTCGCGATATCGGCCTCCATCGTCTTTCCGATATCAGCAATCGGGCACTCGCGCTCTTTGCCCAGATAGCGAAAGCCCGCGATCTGCTTTTCTCCGGAAAATTCCAGCTTCGAAGAGACCTCTCCCAATTCAATCTGATCCTTCAACATCGCTAGGCCACGATCATAATCCATCCCTATGAGGCATTTCATCATCCCCACCATCCAAAACATGAAGAAGCGCAGCGAGCTATCCATCGTCCAAGTCACCTCCACCCCGTCGGACACCTCGCGGAAACTCATCCGCACTTTCGCCGTGGATTTCCACGGTTTGAAAAATTCAAGATCGTAGACAATCCACTGATTCTTCTCCTCGGCAGTAACCGTCATCTTCCCGCTTCCGATGACTTGACCAGCCCAGCCATAAGAATCGCCCGAAGGGGAATAAGTAAGCGGGCAATCGGGCTCGGCAATGAGCCAGGGCGACCAACGCCGCCAACCTTTAAAGTCGCGAACCTCATCATAAACCTGCCCGAGGGGGGCAGAAATAATTTTTTGCTTGGAGACGGTAAATTTCGGCATTTACGGGAGAATACCGATTTTAAACTTAGTTTCAAGCTCACTGTTAATCAGGCGCTTAATCGTAAAGAACACATCTGCGCCGAGGCTTCAGGATAGATGCTGAAAGAAAGGAAAACCATCATGGAAATATCGAGATAATTCGACTTGGCCGCCGAATGGCCAAGCCCTCTCACGATCCATTGTTCCCACTGTAAGAATGCTTATGATTCCATATTTTCCCCTCCCGCCTACCGCATCCACGCCAGGAACTCAACGTTCCCGTCTGTTCCGGTGATTGGTGACGTCATCAGCCCGGCCCACTCGCGCCTCAGATCTTCGGTGACAAATTTTTTGATCTTCTCGACCGCCTTGTCATGGAGTTCGGGCTCTCTCACAATACCGCCTTTTCCAACCTCTCCGCGGGACAGTTCAAACTGAGGCTTGATGAGAGAAATAACGGAACCGCCCTCTTCCAAAATTCCGAACGCCGACGGCAGCACTTTTGTCAGCGAAATAAAGGACAGGTCCATCACCACCAAATTCACGCGCTCTCCAATGTCCTCGACGACGAGATTGCGCGCATTGAATCGCTCTTTGGAAACAACACGCTCATCACTCCGCAACTTCCACACCAGCTGGTTGGTCCCCACATCGATCGCATGCACTTTGCTCGCTCCCTCCTGAAGAAGGCAGTCGGTAAAACCACCCGTCGACGCTCCGAGATCTGCACAAATCCACCCTGTCGGATCAATCCCGAATTCCTTCAGCGCGCCCTCGATCTTAAAGCCACCCCGGCCCACATACTTGGGCCGGTCTCTCACCCTAAGCACCACCTCGGCACTCATTTTCTGACTCGGTTTCGCCACCCGATCAGATTCGGTAAACACCTCCCCCGCCATAATGAGACGCTTAGCTTGCTCACGGGAATCACAAAGACCCCGCGCAACCAACATGCTATCCACTCGTTCCTTGGCCATTAGCTCTCGAATTCAGAATTGTTGATTGCGTTGATGAACTGACGGAGCCGACCGAAGTCTCTCCGCCGATGACGCAGCTTCAAACGGTAAAGCTCCGCCAATTCAGGTTCGTTCTCCTCTTCCTCAAGCGTCGCACATTTTTCGATCTTACCCACTTTGATAATGTCAGCAAATTCCATGGTCAGCTTCTTCACCGCTCCATCAGTGAGTTCCTCCGAAAGTCGCATCACCAGCTGATCTCCGACATAGCGATAAGAGTGGAAGATCTTGTAAAAATGAACAATCTCCTCGATCGCAGCATCCACATCATCGGTCACCGTAAACAACTCGAAATCTGATTCAGAAATTAGATCCAGTCGGAAAAGATGCTCCGTGATAAACTGATTCCACGCCTTCCAGTAAGTCCCCCCTTTTGAATCAAGACAGACGATAGGATAGACCGTGACCTTTCCCGTCTGGATCAGCGTGAGAGCTTCAAACATTTCATCCATCGTCCCCATTCCTCCTGGCAGTCCCACCGCAGCTGCCGCCTCTTTGACAAAGGCCAACTTACGAGTGAAGAAGAAGTCGTAGTCGATCAACTTTGGATCACCTTTGATGAAGGCATTCGCCGATGTCTCAAATGGTAACGTGATATTGAGTCCGAAGCTGAAATCACGTGTTGCCCCCTCATTTCCCGCTGCCATAATTCCCGGTCCAGCTCCCGTGATCGTCATAAAGCCGAGTTTCTTTAGCTTGTGGGCAAAATCGACCGCCGTTTGATACTCCGCCTCATCGGGCTTCGTCCGAGCTGAACCAAAGAGCGCGACCTTCTGAAAATTACGATAGGGATGAAAAACCTCATTCGATTCCCGTAACTCACGGAGAGCCCGATTCGCCAACTTAAAGTCGCCCAGCTCCGTATTGCCACGCGCCATGCGCACCGCGGTCGTCATCATCTCGGCAAGCAAACAGGCCCGATCATCGGAAACCAGTTCACTGGCAAGCGCCATGATCTTCTCATCGACGATTTTCTCTCCACTCGATCCAATGAAAGAACAGGCCACATTGGACACCACTCCTCCGGTAAAATCGCTCTGCTTCGGCATTACTGCCCTCTTGTCCTTCTTCGACATGCTTGAAGGTGACCTTTTATTTCAAACCTGACAAACCTCCACTCTTGAAACCTCTTCCAATAAAATGCAGTTTCCTTCCGTGGCCACGACCAATACTGACGACCTCCGCATCGGCGGAATCTCCCCGCTGATCTCCCCAGCGGTTCTCTCTTACTATCTTCCCATGACCGAGAAGGCCGCCAGCCTTGTTGCTGACTCACGCCGTCAGACCGAGGACATCCTCTCTGGTAAAGATGATCGCCTTCTTGTCGTCGTCGGTCCCTGCTCCATCCATGACCCCTCAGCGGCTATCGAATACGGCCAGCGCCTCAAAGATGCCATCGATCATCACAAGAAGGATCTCCACATCGTGATGCGTGTCTATTTCGAGAAGCCCCGCACCACCGTCGGCTGGAAGGGACTCATCAATGATCCGCACCTCGACAATTCCTTCGACATCAATCGCGGCCTCCGCTTTGCCCGCGAACTCCTCCTTCAACTCGCCGAAATGGGCGTCTCCGCTGGCACGGAATTCCTCGACACCATTTCCCCTCAGTATGTCGCCGACCTGATCGCGTGGGGCGCCATCGGCGCTCGCACCACCGAGTCACAGATCCACCGCGAACTCGCTTCCGGACTCTCCATGCCCGTGGGCTTCAAAAATGGCACCGGCGGTTCCATCCAGATCGCCCTCGATGCCATCGGCGCGGCAAACAACCCGCACAATTTCCTCTCGGTCACCAAGCAAGGCGTCTCTGCCATTGTCACCACCACCGGAAACAAATCCTGCCACCTCATCCTCCGTGGCGGAAAAGACGGCCCCAACTACTCACGCGAAAAGATCGAGGACGCCACCGCGAAGCTCCGCGAAAAGGGATTGCCCGAGCAACTCATGATCGATTGCTCCCATGGCAACTCAAATAAGGACTACCGCAATCAACCGCTCGTCGCGGCCGACCTCTGCGAGCAAATGGCAAATGGTGCCACCGATATCGCGTCCGTCATGATCGAGTCCAACCTCATCGAAGGAAATCAAAAGATCAGCGACAACATGACCTACGGTCAGTCCGTCACCGATGCCTGCATCAACTGGCAGAATACCGAAGAAGTGCTCGAAGCCTTTGCACAAGCCGTCCAAAAGCGCCGCCAAAAATAAGGAGAACGGGTGAAATACCCTGGGGGGTATTCCTACCCGCTTCAGTTTGCCATTCTAAGAAAGAAGATCTCAATAGAGTAAAAAACCCTCATGAATCTTCAAGTTTAGGCCCAAAACCTCAACTCTCCCCCCTCGCCCGCGGCTCTCCGTGCTCACGGGTCGCTCCAGGACTGGTGACAAAAGGCCCACCCTCAAGAGGGGCCACACCGGAGAATGCCACTTCCGGCATATTACTTTCCTTACCCGCAAGTGGAAAATCCTTGCGGAGTGGAAAATAAGGATAGCCCTCCCACATCAGAATGCGCTCCATCTGTGGATGACCGGCAAACTTAATGCCCATCATGTCGTAAACTTCGCGCTCATGCCAATTGGCTGTTTTCCAGAGATCGGAAGCGGTTGGCACGTCTTCATCTTCAGCAACCTTCGCCTTGATGCGCAGGTGCTTCGAATCATCAAGCGTCGCCAGTTCGTAAACCATCTCAAAGCGAGGCTCCTCACCGAGATAATCCACACTGGAAATATCCAGTAACATCTCATAGCCCTGCGCGTCGCGACACTTCTTCAGCGACGCTTTTAATTCTGCGAGTGGGACAACAACGGTGGTCTCACCGCGAAATTCGGAAACCTCTCCGGAGGTCATTGCTTGGGCATCTTCAAGAACACTCATCATCTTAAGCTTCTACGGGGACCCTCTTCTGCGCCATGAACGACTGCTCTTCGTCGATCTTCTCCTGAAGTTTCAAGAGTCCCTCGATTAAAGCTTCGGGACGTGGCGGGCAGCCGGAAATGTAAACGTCGACCGGAATCAAGCGGTCAATCCCCTGCAAAACTGCGTAACTGCGATACATCCCACCGGAAGACGCGCAGGCCCCCATCGCGATGCACCATTTAGGCTCGGGCATTTGATCCCACACCCGCTTCACCGCCAGCGCCATCTTGTAAGTAACCGTGCCAGCCACGATCATCACGTCAGCCTGACGAGGAGAAAAACGCATCACCTCCGCACCGAAGCGAGAGATGTCAAAGCGAGAGGAGGCCGTCGCCATCAGCTCAATCGCACAACACGCAAGCCCCATTGGCATCGGCCAAAGCGAGTTCTTACGCATCCAGTTGATCGCGGCGTCTACTCGCGTGATGATGATATTCCCCTCGATCTTAGAATCGTAGGAAGTGTGCGAGACATTCGGGTTAGAATCGACCATGGTTACCAGCGAAGAATACCCGCAGCTGCACCGTTCTCAACCACTTTGTGAAATATTTCACAAAGTCTCACCCTTCCTTGGATTAGGTCTCTCGCCAGACTCGAATTCCCCAGAAAGTCCGGCAATTAAAGTTTGATCTGTCGCTACCGTGACATTTAATCGATCACCAAATCATTACCCGATCGGTCCCACCGGGACGCTCTGAGATAATTCCTCCCGAGAGAGATCATTTTAATAATCCGAACCCTGGCACTCTGCCTCTCTAAAAAACGGATCTCCTTCATAGAAATGAACCATTAATTAGACCAAGTAGTGCCTCAAAGGAGACGAATGCCGGACTGATTTCTTGAAACGGAAGAACGGGACTAAGGCGTGGTGCCAGTGAAACACCCTTGAGTGCACCGCAACTAGAGATAACGCTGCTATTTCGAGAAAGCATCCAACTCTTGTTTCCAAGGCGCAGCCCTATTTCCTAAGAATTTTAAAAACATCATTCGTCTCTTTTGAAATGCGGGGTGGTATCTCCCAAAGGAGGCCGACTGAAACGCCGTGCAGATAGCCAAAGACATCCGCCGTATCACCCATCGCCCAAAATTCACTCTCTTTGCAAGTTTCGTCACTTTCGCAAGTTTCGTGATTGGCTCCCCCCTCCACCACATCCTAACCTCGCACCCGATACTTTTCACATGCCCACCCAACAGAAACTTCTCGTAGCAAATCGCGGCGAAATCGCCATCCGCGTCTTCCGTGCCGCCACTGAACTCGGAATCCCCACCGTCGCCATCTACGCCGAAGAAGACCGCTTCTCCCGCCACCGCTTCAAAGCCGACGAATCCTACCAGCTCGATGCAAACAAAGGCCCCGTCGGAGCTTATCTCGACTACGAAGGCATCGTCGCCATCGCTAAATCAAAAGGCGTCACCCTCATCCACCCCGGCTACGGATTCCTCTCGGAAAATGCCGACTTCGCCCGCGCCTGTGCCCGCGAAGGCATCACCTTCATCGGACCCTCCGCCGACCTCCTCGGCTCCATGGGCGACAAAACCGCGGCCCGCGCTCAAGCCATCGCCGCCAACGTCCCCGTCCTCCCCGGAACCGACGACGCCATCTCCGATCCCGACCAAGCCCTCACGGTAGCGCATGAGGTCGGCTTTCCCCTCATCATCAAAGCCGCCTTCGGTGGCGGCGGTCGCGGCATGCGCATCGTCGAAAAGCCCTCCGAGCTCCAATCCCGCCTCAAAGAAGCCCAAGAAGAAGCGCAAAATGCCTTCGGAAACGACGCCGTCTTCCTCGAGCGCTACATCAAGCGCGCCAAACACATCGAAGTCCAAATCCTCGGCGACCAACACGGAAACGTCGTCCACCTCCACGAGCGCGATTGCTCCGTCCAACGCCGCTACCAAAAAGTCGTCGAAATCGCCCCCTCCATCGACCTCGAAGGCAGCCTCAAAAAAGACCTCTGCGAATCCGCCGCCCGCCTCGCAAAAGACATTGGCTATGACAATGCCGGCACCGTAGAGTTCCTCTACGACATGGAATCTAAGGAGTGGTTCTTCATCGAAATGAACCCGCGCATCCAGGTCGAGCACACCGTCACCGAGTGCGTCACCGGCATCGACCTCGTCCGCTCACAAATCCTCGTCGCCCAAGGCAAAAAACTTCACGACCCGGAAATCGGTATCCCCGCCCAAGCCGACATCCCCTGCAACGGCTTCGCAATCCAGTGCCGAATCACCACCGAAGACCCCGAAAAAGGCTTCGCACCCGACTACGGACGCATCACCAACTACCGCTCCGCTGCCGGTTTCGGCATCCGTCTCGACTCCGGAAACGGCGACGCCGGAGCCGTCATCACCCCGTATTACGACTCCATGCTCGTTAAGCTCACCGCCACCGGCCGTGACTTCGAGACTGCCTGCCAACGCATGGACCGCGCCCTCCGCGAGTTCCGCATCCGCGGCGTGAAGACCAATATCCCCTTCCTCGAGAACGTCATCGAAGACGAGACCTTCCGCAGCGGTAACGCCCACACCAAGCTCATCGACACAAAGCCGAGCCTCTTCAACTTCCGCCCCAAACGCGACCGCGCCACCAAGCTCCTTAACTACCTTTCCGACATCACCGTCAACGGCAACCCCGGAGCAAAAAACTGGCGCCCCGCCAAGCCTTTCCCAGCTCCCCGGATTCCAAACTCCACGGCGACGAACGTAGAGGAGGCTCTTAGCCTCCCCGAGGAAGCCCCAGCAGAGGCTAAGAGCCTCTCCTACGGCTCCCGAGAAATCCTTCTGGAAAGAGGCCCCGAAGCCTTCGCCGAGTGGATCAAAAACGAAAAGCGCCTCCTCGTCACCGACACCTCCATGCGCGACGCGCACCAATCCCTCATCGCGACCCGCATGCGCACCTACGACATGCTCGCCATCGCCGAGGCCTACGCCAACCGCACCCCCAACCTCTTCTCCATGGAAATGTGGGGCGGCGCCACCTTTGACACCACCATGCGCTTCCTCAAGGAAGACCCCTGGGACCGTCTCCGCTCGCTCCGCGAAAAGATTCCCAACATCTGCTTCCAGATGCTCTTCCGTGGCTCAAATGCCGTCGGCTACTCGAACTACCCCGACAACGTCGTCGCCGGATTCGTCAAGCACGCCGCCGACTCCGGCATGGACATCTTCCGCATCTTCGACTCCCTCAACTACCTTCCCAACATGAAGGTCGCCATGGAAGCCGCCCGCGAACATGGCAAGGCCGTCTGCGAAGCCGCCGTCTGCTACACCGGCGACATCACCGACCCCAACCGAGCGAAATATTCGCTCAAATACTACGTCGACAAAGCCAAGGAACTCGAAAAAATGGGCGCACACATTTTGTGCATCAAGGACATGGCCGGCCTCTGCCACCCCGCCGCCGTCAGCAAGCTCGTCTCCACCCTCAAGCAAGAGATCGGCCTCCCCATCCACTTCCACACCCATGACACCAGCGGACTCAATGCCGCCTCCATCATGGCGGCCTCGGATGCCGGAGTCGACATCGCCGACATGGCCATGGCCTCCATGTCCGGCTCCACCAGTCAGCCGAACCTCAACTCCGTCAACTCCGCGATGCGCGGAAACGAACGCTTCCCCGGCCTCGACCCCGACACCGTCAATGACTTCTCCGACTACTGGGAAGAAATTCTCACACACTACGAGCCCTTCAACTCCGCGCCCAGAAGCGGCACCGCCGAGGTCTACCTCCACGAGATGCCCGGCGGCCAATACACCAACCTCAAGGAACAAGCCAACGGCATGGGCCTCGGCCACCGCTGGCAGGAAATCGCCCACACCTACGCCGACGTCAACCACCTCTTCGGCGATATTATCAAGGTCACCCCGTCTTCGAAAGTCGTCGGCGACATGACCATGCTCCTCGTCACCCAGAACCTCAAAGCCGACGACCTCCTCAACGGAAACGCCCCCAATCTCGACTTCCCGGAAAGTGTCATCGACATGCTCGCCGGAGGCCTCGGCCAACCCGATGGTGGCTGGCCCAAGGACATCCAAAAGCTCGTCCTTGGCGACCGAGTCCCCGTCACCGTCCGCCCCGGCGAACTCGCCCCACCGTGCGACCTCGAGGAGACCAAAGAAATGGTCAGCGAACTACTCGGACGCCCCGCGACCGACGACGATCTCTACAGCCACCTCATGTATCCTCAAGTCTTCGCGGAATTCCAGCAAAGCCTCAAGGACTACGACCGCCTCACCGTCCTCCCGACTCCCGCCTACTTCTACGGCCTCCAAGGAGCCGAAGAAATCAACGTCGAGATCGCCCCCGGAAAAACCCTCTTCATTAAGCTCATCAACATCGGCGAAGCCGATGACGAAGGCCGCCGCACCCTCTTCTTCGAACTCAACGGCATGCCCCGCGAAACTGTCGTAGTCGACCGCGCCCTCGGAAAAGAAGCTATCGCCCACCTCAAAGGCGAACCCGGCAACCCCAAGCACATCATCGCCCCCCTCCCCGGCATGATCTCAGAAGTCGCCGTAAAACCCGGAGACAAAGTCAAAGAAGGCGACAAAATCGTCGTCATCGAAGCTATGAAAATGCTCACCACCGTCTCCGCTACGGAGGACGGAGTCGTCGGAGAAATATTGTTAGTAAAAGGTAAGTCAGCGGATACCGGTGATCTCTTGGCTACTATTCGATAGATTCAACCTCAGACAATTAAAGTGTATGGGAACGAAATTATCAGAGACTACGGCCAAAGAGGGCCTTTCTTGCCGAAATCCCGACAACCGCCAAACCAAACCACCACCTCAGCCCCTCTTTCCCCCTTTCCCCCCCCCGCAGCTCCGGTCCAAGGGCGGCTTCAAGGCCCTCCCGCCAAAAGCAAA
>JAPKCM010000040.1 GCA_028822935.1 Akkermansiaceae bacterium | reverse complement strand
CGCGGACGATGGCGGCTTACATTGATCTCAATCCGGTGCGCGCTGGGATGGTGGATGATCCGGCGGATTATCGTTGGAGTAGCTATGGGGAGGCGGCGGCAGGTGGGAAGAAGGCTCAGGCAAGGTTGGTGCGGGCTTTGCATGCCCATCAGGGGACTGCGGGTTCGTCGCGGGCTTGGTCGCAGAAGGTGGGTGAGGGGGCCAAGACGAGTGTTGCGAAAGGATATCGTGCGATGCTTCTGCGTGGAGCGGTGGAGGTGATTTCCAAGCGGGCGGTGACCTCGAAAGACGGAGCGATCAAATTAGAAGCGAAAGTTTCCCGGAAGGGGATGAAGCGCGAAGAATTTGAAGCGGAGTTAAAGCGTTTGGAGACTTCGAGTGATGCGCGTGATCTCGCGATTAGCAAGGCGGTGAGTTGTCGGGTGAGATACTTTGCCGATGGAGCGGTGATTGGTTCACGGGCGTTTGTGCGGGGTCTTTGAGAAAAGCCGGGAGCGGTTCGGTCCCCGGAGGCGCGATGGCGCGCGGAAGCCGAGGGGGGCTTTGGAAGGTTTAGCGGGGGAGATCTGGTCGTTTCGGGATCTGCAAAAAGAATAATGGAGTAATCCGATTCCGCGACACTACGCTTCTATCGAAATCTTTGGCCACGGAGGCTAGAATGCCATCTACCTGAGGTATCCCAGTTCCTTAAGGAAGGCGTCCATCGCGGCGACGGTTTCGTTGTATTTGCTCTTGTTGAAGAATCCGTGGGGTTCGCCTTGATAAAGGTGGAGGTCGCAACGGACGCCCGCTTTTTCCATCGCCCGACGGTATTTTTCCGCGGTGGAGGTAGGGATGAGACTATCGTTGGTTCCTAGGAAGACGATGGTGGGAGGGGAGTTCTTGTCGATATTGTGGAGGGGGGAAATTCTTTTCCAGTAGGATTTTACCCGGTCGTAGCCGTAGCCTTCCTTGCTATTATCGAAGACGGGATTGAAGAGTACGAGGGCATCGGGTTGCGCGCCCACGAGAAGGTCTTCGCCTTTTTCAAAAATGCCCTTGGTGGTGCCGGTGGCTGCTGCGACATGACCTCCGGCGGATCCTCCTCCGGCTGCGATCATTTTCGGATTGATGCCCAGTTCCTTGGCGTGGGTCCGGACCCAGCGGATGGTGGAGTTGCCGTCTTGGACGCATTCGAGAGGAGTTGTGCCATTGCGGGATTTTACGCGATACTCGGCGCTGATGGCCACCATTCCGAGGGAAGCAAGGTGGGCGCTTTGTGGGTAGAATTGTGAGGGTGATCCGCCGTTCCAGCCTCCTCCGAAGAAAAAGACGATGGCCGGGCGGGAGTCGCTCGCTTTGTGACCTTTTGGATTAAAAACGTGCAGCTTGAGTTCGACATCACCGACTTTCTTAAAGGGGACCAATTTGTCGGGTTTGGGCGCGGCAAAGAGAGGTGCGAGGAGAAGGGGAAGGAGGCAGAGTGCTTTCACGGAGATTTCTTACGGTTGAGGAAGGCCATTTCTAAGCAGCTTTCGTCCTTTCCTCTCCCGGCGTTCATCCTTTTTGATCTTCCCATGCTCAAACGCGCTTTGCTTTTAGCCCTCCTTCCGGCCCTTTCTCTCGTCCAGACAAAATACAAGTTGGGGGCCGACTCTCAGGTGAAGCCGGAAGTTCCGCACGGAAAAGTGACTCGCCACGACTGGAAGAGCACGCTCTACAAGGATACGCTGCGTCAGTATTACGTTTATCCAGCTCTTGTTCGACAGGATGAGAAGCTCCCCAACCCAAATATCCTATCCATCCTATTCATGTGCCGTTGGCTATCTCCACTTCATTCCGGTTGTGGTTACCCATAAATCGTAATTTCCATTGCGGGTTATCTTGATCGCCGTTATTCCAAGCCCGTCATGGCTCGCATCAACGAAAACTTTCTCAAGCTGAAGGCCGGGTATCTTTTCCCGGAAATCGCCCGCCGGGTAAACGCATATACCGACGCCGAGCCGGAAAAGGCCAAGCGTCTTATCCGTTGTGGTATTGGTGACGTCACCGAGCCCGTTCCTGTCGCGGCCCGCGAGGCCATGAAAAAGGCGGTCGATGAACTCGGTAATCGTGGCACCTTCCGCGGTTACGGTCCCGAACAGGGCTATCCCTTCCTTCGCGAATCGATTGCCGAAAATGCCTACGCTGGTCTCGGGATCGATGCCGGTGACATCTTCGTCTCAGATGGTTCCAAGTGTGACTCGGGCAACATTCTCGATATCCTCGGGGAGGGAAACAAAATCGCCGTCACCGATCCTGTTTACCCGGTCTACGTCGACACCAATGTCATGGCTGGTAACACCGGTGAGGCGAACGAGGCGGGCGAATACGAGGGACTTGTCTATCTCAAGTGCACGGCTGAGAACGGCTTCGTTCCCGCCATTCCTGAGGAGAAGGTCGACCTGATCTATCTTTGCTACCCGAACAACCCGACGGGCACGACCGCGACGCGCGAGCAGCTCGAAGCCTGGGTCGCTTACGCGAAAGAAAATGATGCCGTCATTCTTTACGATGCGGCCTACGAGGCCTTCGTGCAGGACAGCAGCATTCCGCGTTCTATTTATGAGATCGAGGGTGCCAAGGATTGCGCGATTGAGTTCCGTTCGTTCTCCAAAAACGGTGGTTTCACCGGCGTTCGCTGTGCCTACACCGTCATTCCCGAGACCGTCACCGGCTCCATCGCCTCCGGCGAAAGAGTGCCGCTGAAGGAGCTCTGGAGTCGCCGTCACTCGACCAAGTTTAACGGCGCAAGTTACCCCGTGCAGCGCGGTGCCGAAGCGATTTACTCCGAGGCTGGAAAGGCCGAAGTGGCAGAGCTCGTGAAGCACTACATGACAAACGCGAAGCTTCTCAAGGACGCTTGCGAAGCTCTTGGTCTCCAGGTTTGGGGCGGAGAAAACGCTCCTTACGTTTGGGTCGGCTGTCCTGAGGGCGTTACCAGCTGGGGGATGTTTGATAAGATGCTCGAAGGCGCGCAAGTTGTCGTTACTCCTGGTTCCGGATTCGGAGCGGCAGGCGAGGGCTTCTTCCGCATCTCCGCATTCAACTCACGGGCGAACGTGCAGGAAGTGTGCGAGCGTCTCAAGGCGATGGTTTAAGGGCGATAGTCCAGGTCAGGTAAGCGACAGGGACGGAGCGCGCTGCTACTAAATTGGGGCGAAAAGTAATCGTCCGAGGCAGGTCCGGAAGGAGCAACTAAGGTGACGAGCACAAATAGGATCAAGACTGCCAATGCGATAAGTCCAACGGTGGTCATTCGTTCATTTTTGAGCCTCAAATTATGAGGAGAGGGCGGGCGGATTTGGGCTCTTCACCATCTTGATGATTCCCCAGATGGTCACTCCAATGCCACTAAAAGCACCGATGACCGAGACTAAGATTCCGCCCATGATGGTTCCGAACATCTTAAGGGAAATGGATTCGGAGAAGGAGAAGACGAGAGGCTCGGTGTTTCCGGAAACACTGATGGTGAGGGTCTCTGGCCTGCTGACCTCGACGTAGCCAACCCTTGTTTTAGAAGATTTGCCATTGCTGGATGAGGCTCCTCTACCAGCGACAAAGGGAAGGGTTTCGCCCTCTGCGGTCTTGATCGAGAACTCGATTCCGTGGGGAAGCTCTTCAGGGCGATTGTAGCTCTTTCCGTCGTGAATGGTGCGGAATTCATGCCAAAGATAGTATTTCCCCTCGTTTTCGACATCGACGAGGTGTTCCCCGGGAACCAAGAATGGGGCGTCCTCTGAATCAGAGTTCACCATTGGTGCGATGATTGCGACGGGGAGGGCAAAGGCGAATAGGATAAAGATGACAATGCCACCGATGAGTGTTTTGAGTCCCTTTTTCATGATGATGGATGTTGTTCTTCGAGTTCCGTGAGGCGTTTTTTGAGAGCGGTCTTTTCGTCCTCTACCGAGAGTTTGGGTGCTTCTTCGATGAGACAATCATTGGTGAGATACACGCCTGAGATCATAAGAAGTCCTAACATGAGCCGCATGACAATGACCAGAGTGATGAGAGCAAAGAAGGCAAATACGATTTCGGAAGGGATGGTGACAACGGAAGTCATATCAGGGCGATGATGGTGAGATCGATTACAAAAGGCCTTCGCTTGTGTAGTAAGTGGATCTTATTTTAAAAACAAGAAAGACGGCCACCCGGGGGGGATGACCGTCTTTGGTTCTTGGTGTTTGGGAGGAATTTTTAAGGGCGCTTCCGTCGGAAGAGGGCGAGGGCACCGCCGATGATTCCGAGGAGGGCTGTTGAGGGTTCGGGGACGCCGACAATCTGAATCCCGTTGATGATGGAGACGTCATTGTTTTGGAAGGGGACCGCCGGGGTGGAGGAAATGCGGAAGTTGAGATCGGTCTTTCTAGTATAGCGGACGTAGTTGCCCGTGGGATTGATGCCACCATCGAGATAGGTGGATCCAACAACGGTGCCGAAAGAAGGACCTGATTCGGTGAGGTTGATGGGGGTGACTCCTCCGCTATCAGAATGGGTGATTTCGGAAAGTCCTCCGGCCCCGCCATTTGCGTGAGAGCTGTACGTAGATGTCGTAGGAGGTCCATCCGAGGGAGGCGAGAGAAGGAAGCATTGGGGCTTGCGGCTGGAGGTGAGGCGCTTGTAAGGAAGGTCGCGATGCCACGGGACATCATTTTGTCGTCGCCCGGTCCCAGGATGCTGCCACCGAGATAGCCTGGGACAGCCCAAGAAATTTGAGAGTTCCACTGCACGATTGCGCCGGAGGCAGTTCCGGTTCCAGTTAGAGGGGAGACGGAGCCAATGAGTCCAAAGGCGGGTTCCCAGAATTGAGCGGAAGTGACCCCGGCGGTATCGGTGGTTACCATGGGAGGAAGGGAGCTATTTCCCATGAAGTCGACTGAGATGGTCGTGGCAGAGGCGGCTGAGCCTAAGGTTAAGGCTGCGGCGGTGACGAGCTGAGCGGCGGAGGTGGTGATGTTTTTCATTGATACGGTGAATTGAGTGTTTCGGATGTTTTTTCCTTCACTTGCTTCATCGCGCTTTCGAACCGGCAGTGTCAAAAAAGTGAGATTCTTTTCCCGGAGGCCGATTTTTTTCTACCGAATCTGATTTAGGAGGTGACACTTCTGGCGATGAAATTGCCAAACGTCTTGGTCCTAGGAACGGGGGAGTATGTCACCGGGTTTGTGAACGGTGCTGAGAGCTCCTCGGATAAAGGGGCGGGGGTTGTTGGACTGACGCTTTTCGATTTGCGGCAGCGCGGACTGATCGGAGATTTACTTTTTGCGGGAACCAACGGTGAAAAATTTCCGGCAATGCGCGCGCACTTACAGCGGGTGATTGGGGATCGCTATCAGATGGATGTGAGCTTCCAGTCGTTCCCCAATGACGGAGAGCATGATCCAGAGGCGTGGAAGACAGCGATGGCGGAACTCTCTCCGGGGGATGCGGTGCTCGTCTTCACTCCCGATGATCTCCACTTTGAAATGGCTGAGGCAGCGGCGCAACGTGGGCTTCATGTTTTGGTGGCGAAGCCCATCGTGAAGACGCTCGTGGAACATGACGCGCTGATTGAGATTGCGGAGGAACAGGAGGTCTTAATTGCGATGGAAGTGCACAAGCGATGGGACCCGATCTATGCCGATGCCCGGCAACGGATTCGCGATCTCGGAGATTTTTCTTACTTTCAATCCTATATGAGCCAGCCGAAGTCCCAACTGGAGAGTTTTCGCAGGTGGGCCGGGAAATCGAGTGACGTCAGTTACTACCTCAATGCGCACCACATTGATTTTCATGTCTGGGCGATGGAGAGAGTTGCAAGGCCGGTGTCAGTGGTGGCGTCGGCTTCCAATGGAGTGGCTCAAGGAATGGGGATCGAGACGGAGGATTCGATCACGCTGATGGTTGATTGGGAGCATTTCGACTCCGGGAACCGGGGGACGGCCGTTTATACCTCGGCGTGGTCGGCGCCGAAGGCCGAGGTGCATTCGCAGCAGCGCTTTAGTAGCTTGAGTCATCACGGAGAAGTGCGCGTGGATCAAGCGCACCGAGGCTATGAAGTGGCGACCGATGATGCGGGATACTCCACGCCGAACCCGCTCTTTATGCGTTATTTGCCGGATGGGCAGGGAGGTTTCGCGGGGCAGGGAGCTTATGGCTATGTGAGCATCGCTACTTTTCTAGAAGCGGTAAAAGGTGGGGATCCTGAGCTGGCGACCGTGCAGCAGACGAGGGAGGTGACCGCGATCCTGGAGGCGGGAAGGAAGAGTTTGGATGGGGGAGGGAGGAGGGTGGACTTGGGGATCAGGGGAGAGATCTAAGTTTTGCAAGGTTCTCGAAGTATTTCGTGAGACTTTGGTGGGCAATGTCTTATAAATGTTTGTTCGGTGAAGTTAGCTTAACAATAAATGTCTCTGAAGTGGTAAGGTTTCTGGAGGCGTGGAGTGCTTAACGGGGGGAGTGAAGCTTGGTTTGGCACTGATCTTTCGACCTGGGGAATAGGCAGTGCCAACAATGGTGGCGGGACCGATGGGGAAGAGTTTACCTTGTCAGGGGGAACTGCTGTGACGGGGGATGTTATTGTGATCGCGGGGAATACCGCTTCCTTCGATTTTTTCGCCAACAACTTCGTGCAGAATTTTGTGTTGTTGCAGCATGGTGCCGCAAACATCAACGGGGACGATACGATTGAGTTGTTTAACATGAGTTCGGTCTTCGACACCTATGGTGACCCCGGTGTTAATGGAGACGGAGAAACGTGGGATTATACCGATGGCTTTGCGACACGAACTGGTGCTGGGGTTGGCGCATTTGATCAGGCGAATTATTCGACTAATGTAGGAGCGTTTGACACTCTCACCGACGCTCGAGCAGGTTGAAGTTTTTGTGGCCGCTGAATTTACGGCGGTGCCGGAACCGAGTTCAGTAGCGTTCCTGGCGCTTGGAGCCTCCGGAATTTTCCGCCGTCGTCGATAGGGATCTTATTCCGTGATCAGGAAGTCCCGTTTCCAATCGGCAGGGGCTGGTTCACCTTCTTGTGCCATTTGTGCTTTCCACTCTTCGTCGGACATGCGGACACCGTGAGGTTTAGTGAATTCATGATGGCTCATGACGGGGCCCCCGTAGGCTCAGATTGAGCCGTCGGGATGTTTTACGGCAACGAGCATAAACTGTGCACGGCCGACGCCTTCGTGGAGAACTGCTCCGGAATCTCGAACGATGAGCGTCATGAGAATGGCAGCGCGCAATTCGCGATCCCACTGAGAACTTGAACTTTCGTTGGTAAGATGGAACTGGGATTGACTGAGCCAAACCACTGTTTGGAAATAGCCTTTAAGCAGCGAGGAGTTGGTGTAGTGGCCGCGTGGCTTATAGAGCGTCATGTCTTCTAATCTTCCCACGTCTCCGTAGAGATTTCTCTTGAGCGTGTCAGTAGCATCTACAACGGATTGCTGCCAGTGTGCGGGGCTGATCTCATCGTCGGTTGGCTCTCCAGGATCACTTTCTCGAACCAAACGAAAGGCCGTTCCGAGATAGAGATCGAGATCTTGCAGGGTCTCTCTCACCGTGTCGGCTCCGGGCTCTTGGCTGTCCTGCCATGTTGTTTTCCATTCTTGAAATTCTGGGTCGATTCGATCATCGAGGAAGGCTCTCAAGGCAGGATAAAGGACCAGTTCTTCGACTTCTTCGAGCAGGCTGTTGAAGGTCTGGTGTCAGGCTTCTAGGACGGAGTCGGCAGTGATGAAGACGTGAAGATCATCGGTCCAGATGGAGTAGTAGAAATCGACAGGGGCGTAGGACTCAACAATGCGACCCCAATCATCAAAAGATGAGGCAACGCGGGGACTAACGACGAAACCATTTTTTTCAAAGGCAGCCTGTTAGTTTTCGTTTAAGCTGAAATCAGTGACGCGGCGCTCGGGGTCGTTAGGTGGAAGCGCGGCGTTGTGGTCTTCCGGGGAGGTGTTGTATGCAGCGAAGAAACTGGCTGTGGTCGGATCCCAGGGGATGCTGTCGAGACAGGCGGGGTCGCTGGCAGAGTCATCGGACTCCAAGGGTGGCTTCTGTTCGGAGAGGGAAGATGAGTTGAGGAACTGCTGGTTGTAGAGGGTAGGAGCGGCTGAAGGGGCGTCGCGATGGACGTAGGAGTAGAATTCTTCCAAGCGATAGAAGCGGGCGGGGCCATTGAGGGGGGCGATGAAGCTTGATTCGCCATTTCCGAGAGCTTCTTCGAAGGTGAGAAAATCTTCTTGAACCCAATTTATGAGATTCGTTGAGCTGAGAATCCGCGAGTGGATTCGAGATGCGACGCCCAAATTTTCGGGGAAGGTGCGGGACCACTTTAGGTGAGCTTCTGAAGGAGAGGGGCTTATAGAAAGTTGTTGTGCCCACACCGATGTCGAAAGGAGGAAAGCAAGCAATATTTTTCCAAACATAACTAATTGATGACAGCGGAAACGATCCGCCTTTCGAAGAGGTTATGGTATATTTGGTCGGAAGTCAGGAAGGATGCCTGACCTAGGGATGGAGTTCCAGGAGGCGGTTGGCTTCCTTGATGAGGAAATCGAGGTCCATGAAGGGGTCGGCAGAGATGTCGGTCCAGAGGACGCGGCCTTTTCCGTCGATCACGAAGGTGCCGTGGAGGGGCTGGTTCTCGAAGTCATCGTGGGCGGTGTAGGCTTTGAAGACGTCCTTTTTTTCATCGGAGATGAGCGGAAAGGGGATGGTTCCTTTTTCGTAGTTGTCCTGTGACATCTTAAGGTCGGCGACGTTATCGGTGGAGATGGCGAGGATGGGGAGCTTGGCCTTTTCGAACTCGGGATAACGGTCGGCCATGGCGGTGAGTTGCTCGGTGCAGTGGAGGCAGCCGGCGCCGAGATAGAAGACGAGGATGAAGGGCTTGCCTTGGTAGTCGGAGAGTGAGATCGACTTCTTATTTTGGTCCGGGAGGCTGAAGGGCTTGGCGGCGGGCGGGGTCCAATGGACAGGGCCGAGTGAATCAAGTTTAGGTCGGGGGAGGAGATCTTCGGCTGGGACGTGGGCGAGACGCCAGTCCTCGGGGTAGCCGAGTTTCTTGGCGATCGGGGCAAGGCGGGCGAAGGGAGGAGTGGTGATTGCGATCTCGGAGGAAATGACGCGCAGTTTTTCGAAGGCTTCCTTTACCTTGCTGGCGTCTTCTTTTTGACAGCGGTAAAAGGTCTCGATGCCTTGGGCGAGTTCGACGGTTTTTTTATCGTCGCCGCTGAGTTTCTTTTCAGCAGCTTTGCGGGCTTCTTCGAGATCGCCGAGGGCGAGCTGACGTCGCATCTTTACGGTGCCATTATTGACGTGGCTGAGCGATTTTTTGGCGGCCTCTTTGTCGCCATTGAGTTCGGCAAGGCAACCTCGAAGTTCGCCGAGGATTTTGGCGAGGGCATCCGCGCTTTTCTTGGCATTCTTGCCGGCATCGGTGACGGCTTTCTTGAGGTCCTTTTCGTTTTTCTTTTCCTTGGTCGCTTTTTCGCGGGCTTTGTCTTCGTCTTCTTTTTGCTGGGCGACTGCTTTTTTGTGGAACGCGTCGAGCTGGCCGATGGTCACGTTGAGCTCGTCTTTCTTCTGAAGATGGAAGTGAGCGATTCCGATGAGGCGGAGGCGCGAGCGGTCATCGTCTGCTTTATCAAGTGCTTCGAGCCACTGGGTTTTCGAAAGGGCGATGATTTGAGGCCAGAGTTCGAAAGTCTCGAGGATCTTGATGAGCTCACTGCGTCCGTAACGGCTGGAGGAACCACCTTTGGTGGCGGTGTTGAGGCGGGGATGACGTGGGTTGGCGAGGAGAGATTGCGCCATTTCAACTGCGGCGGTGGCGTCCCCGAGGTAGGTGTAGTTTTGCGCGAGCCACTGGTTGTTGTGGGCGTAGTTGTGGATCTCATCGGGCAGGAGGTAGTTCTTCTGCATATGTGCGTGATCGACCGAGGCGGAGGCGGCTTGTTGCCAGGCGGCGTCGTGGAAGCGCTTGGCCTTGGAATAAATATGACCGGGCATGTGCCACATGTGGGCGATGCCGGGAGCGGTGGTCCCGAGCTTGGCCGCGGAGTCGAGGGCCTGGGCGTGATTGCGGTTGTCCCAGAGGTGGATGGCAAAGTGGTGGGCTGGGTGATGAGGGGACTTGGCAAAGATTTGCTCAAGAATGGCGTCGAGGCCAACATAACTCTGGATCTGAATTCCCTTGCGGTTGAGCTGCCAGCGGCGGCAGACGAGGAATGCTTTGGCCTCCAGGTCATTGGGGAAGTTGAGGACGATGTCTTCGAGATCGCGGACGAAATTGACACGGCGCTTCTTGATGTCCTTGGGTTCTTCGCTGAAGAGTTTTTTGTGGGCTTCGAAATAGGCTTTTTCGTGGTCGGTGAGAGCGGCCTTCTCTTGAAGTTTGATTCCCTTCTCGAGGAAAGTTTTGGCGCGTTTTTCGTTTTCCCAATTGGCCAAAGTGAGCCCGAGGTAGGCCATGACACAGTTTGGGTCATGAGCGAGAATTTGGCGGAAAGAGCGCTCGGCTTCATAATACCAGAAGCCGTGGAGCTGACCGATTCCCTGGTCGAAATAAGCCTGTCCCTTGTCCCAGGAGGTCGTGATGGGAAGGTGAACGAGCCCCGTGTTTTCCATCAGAGGTCCAGCCTGGCGTGGGCCCTCATTAAAGGCGTGGCCCTGGTGGGAATGGCCGGCCAAGGGATCATCGCTTGCTGTTTCAGGCGTCTCTTGAGCCAGAGAGAGGAGGGGTGAGAATCCAATGAGGAGAGTGAGGATGGCGGAGCGCATATCGATGTCAGGGACGGGGTTGGAGATTGCTGTTACGGGTCGGTTGTGGTGGACTTTCCAAATGAATCACATCTTGGCGATCTTTCTCTCGTTTTCCGTTTTCGTAAAAGCGGCGGAAAAGCCCAATGTGGTCATTATTTTTTGCGATGACCTTGGTTATGGCGACATTGGCTGCTTTGGAGCTGAAGGTTACAAAACGCCGAATATTGACTCAATTGCGAAAGACGGGGCCAAATTCACCGATTTCTACGTGGCGCAGGCGGTGTGCTCGGCTTCGCGGGCGGCCCTCATGACGGGATGTTACTCGAATCGGGTTGGGATTAGCGGGGCCCTTTCGCACCGGAGTAAAAACGGTCTAAATCCCGATGAAACGACGATTGCCGAGCTTCTCAAGGGGCAAGGTTACGCCACAGCGGCCTTTGGAAAATGGCACCTCGGCTATCAGGAAAAATTTCTGCCGGTGAATCAGGGATTTGACGAGTATCATGGTTATCCTTATTCGAATGACATGTGGCCGCGTGGTCCGATCAAATTTGTGAAAGGCTATCCTGATCTTCCGGTTTTCGATAATGGCAAGATCATCCGCCGGGAACTTGATCAGAGCGAGATGACGAATACTCTGACCAAGCGGGCGGTGAGTTTTATCGAGAAAACAAAGGACGCGCCTTTCTTTCTCTACCTTGCGCATCCCCAGCCGCATGTGCCGCTTTATGTTTCGGATGATCGGAAAGGGTCATCGGAGAAGGGGATTTTTGGAGATGTCATTCAAGAAATCGACTGGTCGACAGGAGAGGTGCTCAGGGCGCTCGAGAAGAAAGGAGTCGCGGACAATACCTTCGTTATTTTTACGAGCGACAACGGCCCGTGGATGGTCTTTGGGAACCATGCGGGTAACGTAGGAGATCTTCGGGGGAGCAAGGGAACGAGTTGGGAAGGCGGAGTTCGTGTTCCTTGCGTGATGCGTTTTCCGGGGAAGATCAAAGCGGGTAGTGTGGTAAAAACTCCTTTGATGACGATTGATCTTCTTCCTACGATTGCGGGATTGGTTGATGCACCGCTTCCCAAGAAAGAGATCGATGGAAAGGACGCCTGGAAGGTCATTGTGGGGGAGCAAAGCGAGCCGGTGCAGGAGGCTTACTTTTTCTACTATCGCGGCAATGACTTGGAGTCGATGCGCATGGGGAAATGGAAGCTTCAGTTTCCGCATAAAGCGCGCGATGGACGGAGCAATCAGGGAAATGACGGGAAGACCGGAAAGTATGGGGTCGAGCAAGTGCAGCTGGGGCTCTACGATATGGACGTGGATCGCGGAGAGCGGACCGATGTCAAAGCGAAACACCCGGTGGTGCTAGCGAAGATGCAAGCGCTGGCGGATCAAAAGCGCGTGGAACTAGGCGATAGTTTGAAGAAGATCAAGGGCGCAGAAAATCGCGAATCCGGAAAAGCTCCGCTTGCGGATTGGGCCAAGTAAGTGCCGTCAATGAGGTGGCTATTTTTCGTGGTCTTCCTCCTTTTGCCAGCGGCTCGAATCCCAAGTATGGAAACCGAGGCAATTATGCCCGGGTGTCGTCCTTGGTTCCGTGGATCAGGAAGGTAATGTGCTACCGGCTATTCCTTTCGATAAGCGGGATTGGCTTTCGTGGGAATGGGCGCGCTCACTTTTGTCTGCCACGCCTGCAGCTTCTTGAGAAGGGCTTGTGTTTTCTCGGGATTCTTTTCGGCAAGATTGGTGGTCTCGGAGAGGTCCTCCCTGAGGTTGTAGAGTTCCAGAGTGTTGTCTTCGAAATACTGAATGAGCTTCCAGTCTCCATCGCGAATGACCCCGCAAGGCGTGGTGCGGAAGAAGGGCGAAGCTGAGCCTCCATCCAAGCCGTAGCCCTGGAGGTAGGCGGGGAAGTGCCAGTAGAGGTTGCGGTCAGGAAGTGATTCGCCTTTGAGAGCGGGAGTGAGATCGATGCCATCGAGTTGCTTCGGGCCGGTGGCTTTAGCGAAGGAGAGAAGGGTGGGGTAGAGGTCGACTTGATGGATGGGAGTGTCGTTGGTGCTGCCGGCTTTGATTACGCCGGGAAGCTTCGCAAGAAAGGGCTCCCGAATGCCTCCTTCGTAATACATGCCCTTCACCCCTCGGAGCGGGGTGGCGCGGGAGATGTTACCGTGTGGTCCGTTGTCGGAGGTGAAAATAACGAGAGTGTTGTCGCTGAGATTTTGTTCCTCGAGGGTTTGGAGGACCTGGCCGACGGCGAGATCCATGGCCTCGATCATCGCGGCATACTTTGGATTATGATGGGGCTCGGTTTTCGGCTTTTCGGGATATTTCTTTGCGAGATCGTCGCGGGCCTGGATGGGAGTGTGGACGGAGTAAAAGGGGAGGTAGACGAAGAAGGGATCCTCTTTGTGATTGGAAATCCAGTTGGAAACCTCACGGCCCAACCTTTCGGGAAGGTGCTCTCCTTTGGGTCCGTCTTTGAGCTGGGGGTTTTTATAGGGGGAAAAATAGGATCTGGGGTGGCCGGATTTGTTGCCTCCGAAATTGGTGTCGAATCCGTCCTTGGTCGGGTCGCCGGAGACGTGCCATTTTCCGGCGACGCAGGTTTGGTAGCCGGCTGATTTGAGGGCTTCGGCGAGGGTGGTGAATTTGGGCGCGAGAAGTTCGGTGTTTTTGATCGGGATCAGTTTCCGATGCTTTGCTTTCCCGCGGGCGGAGTTGGAAACGGTGAACACGCCATGGCGCGGGGTGTAGAGCCCACTCATGAGCGATGCCCGGGATGGGGCGCAGTTTGCCGCTGCGGCGTAAGCATTGGTGAAGGTCATACCTTCCTTTCCGATCCGGTCGATGTGAGGCGTCTTGTAGTAGCTGGAACCCTGGCAGGAGAGGTCGGTGTAGCCGAGGTCGTCGGCGTAAAAGAGGACAATATTGGTACGTTTTGACTGAGCGGAGGCGCAGACGGGGGTGAGAATGATTGTGAGGACGAGGAGATAGCTGAAAACTTCTTTTGGGCGGGGCTTCATGATTGCGCTTTATTGAACGTTACCCCTTTTAATACACCCACATTGCTTTGAAGCTCCCATATTTTTCAACGATGGCGCTCGTTGGGGCGCTGCTTGCTGGCCAAACCTCGGCCAAGGCCTCCCTTTTTCTTTGCCACCTTTGTTTTAAAGCACCATTTATCGTCAAGCCCCGGTCTTGCAAAATCAGAGCAATATGGGGATCATCACGCCATGGAAAAAAGGCGACTTGGGCAGAGCGGAATCGTGGTGAGCGAGATCTGCATGGGCACGATGACTTTTGGGACGCAGTCAGACCGGGAGGAAAGTTTTAAGATTATGAATGCGGCGGTGGAGGCCGGGATCGATTTTTTTGATACCGCTGAAGTCTACCCTGTCCCGCCTTCGGAAGAGCTTACTGGCTTAACCGAGGAATGGCTGGGTGCTTGGCTGGCAGATCGGCCGCGCGAATCGGTGATCATCGGGTCGAAGATCGCCGGGGCAGCGCACGGATGGTTTTGTCCGCCGATTCGTCATGGCAAAGCCGCGCTGGATCGGGTGCATCTTCGGAAGGCGCTCGAGGGGAGCTTGCGTCGGCTCGGGACGGACTACCTCGACCTTTACCAAATTCATTGGCCGGATCACGGGATGAGAGCAGCGGATACGCTGGAGGTGCTTGATGAATTCGTGAAGGAAGGAAAGGTCCGGGCGATCGGTCTGAGTAACGACAACCCTTATGGCGTGATGAAGAGTCTTTGGACGAGTGAGCTGGAAGGGCTCACGCGCATCGATACGGTGCAGAATAATTTTTCGCTGAACAATCGTCGGGATGAAGATGAACTTGCTGAATGCCTTCGTCGGGAGAAGGTCAGTTTACTTCCCTACAGCCCTCTGGCGGGTGGAGTCCTTACGGGAAAATATAACGAGGGTGTGCCTGAGGGGGCTCGGTTTACGGACTACATCAACAATGGGGGACTGCGACAGAAGGCCATGGCGGCACGCTTTGTGAATGAAAAGGCGATCGCTTCAACGCGGCGCTTTATGGAAATCGCAGAGGAAATCGGGATTGATGTCACGACTCTGGCGACGGCCTGGAGTAAGCAACATGACTATGTCGCATCCACGATTGTTGGCGTCTCGAAAGCGGAGCAACTAAAGCCGATCGTCAAAGCAGCAGGACTCGTTCTCGATGAAAGCACGATTAAGCAGCTGGATCAGGTAAGTAAGGATCATCTTTATCCCATGGGATAAGGAGCAATGATGCTTTATTTGATCCGCGCGATATGATTGATTTGTTCCCTCACCATGAGTAACGACCCTCAACCTTCCGAGAGCGATGGCGCTCTTGATTTATCCGGACTGAATTTTGGCCCTGCTTGGGCGCGTGATCCAGCGGAATCCAAGTCCGTCAAAAAATACAAAGACCAGGGTGATCGCTCTGAATCTCGAGACCGCCGTGGAGGTGGTGGACGAGGTGATCGACGCAGCGGTGGCGGTGAACGTGGTGACCAGCGTGGAGGTGGTCAACGTGGAGGTGGTCGTGGAGATCGACGCGACGGCGGTGGAAATCGTGGTAAGTTTCAAGGCGGTCGTGATCGTCATGATGAACGTGGTCCTCAGCGTGAGGAAGTAGCCCTTCCCGAAGGAGTCAAGGTGAGCTTCATGCCCAGTGAAGAGAGTCTTGATCTGTTGGCCAAGGAAGTGACGCAGACGGGTCGTACCTTTTCGGTTTTCGATCTCGCGAAGGTTCTCTTGCAGGGCCGTGGTCGTTTTCGGGTAACTTTTGAGCACAAAGAAAATCCCTTCTTCCGCTGTCGCGAAGACAACTCGCTTTGGCTTACCAAGAAAGAGGCGTTGAGTCATCTTTGGCGGGCTGACTGGCGGAAAAAGTTTTACGAAGAAGTGCAGATCGAAGGGGAGGCACCGAGTGGAAGTTTCCAAGCGGTCGCTAAGTGTGGATTGACCGGAAAGCTTCTAGGCCCTCCGAATTACCACGCTTACCAACAGAACGTGGTTGCGCTCCACCGCGAGCAGTTTGCGAACATGCCGCTTGAGCGCTTCAAATCGCGGATCGTGATGGAGCGAGGCGAGGAAGCCGTTGAAGCATGGCTCGAAAGCATGAAGATTACGACTCAGTGGAAGGTTGCTGAACCTGAAGCGGAAGAAGTCGCTGACGAAAAAGCGCCAGAAGAGACTCCCGCTGAGGAGGTAGCTCCAGCTCCAGCCGAGGAAGTCGCGACGGGCGAAGAAACCTCGACAAGCGAGGAAGCTCCCGAGGCGGAAGTAATAGATGAGGTGGCAGAAGATTCTCCCGCCCCCGTGGAAGAAGCCGCACCTAAAGAAGCTTCCGTCGAGGCGGAGGCTGTCGAATCTCCTGATGCTCCAGAAGAAGAAATTGTGCTTCTCAAAACTGCTAGTGAGGTGGAGCAGCATTTTCTCGAGAATCATTTTGAATCGACTATTGAAGAAAGCAAGCGTGCTTGGGTCATGGGTGATATTCAGGGTAAGAACCTTTCATCGGGTCTTCTGGCTCTTCTGAAGAATTCAGTAGTCGAAGAGAAACGCTACCCGGCCAATTTAATGCCGATTGTCTGTCGTCAGCTTTCCGGTCGTCACGTTGCCGTCTTTAAGTGGGAAAAAAAACTGAAGGTGGGTCCTTCAAGGCCTCACGCTGTTTCTGCGAAGACCCAGCTCGCCGAACGTCCTCAAGCAATCATCGATTACCTCGGTAAGAATTCGGGCAAGAAACTGCAGGATCTTTGGAAGAAATTTCTCCCGGAAGATGCGAGCGACGTGGTGAAAGGAGAATGGTATCACGACCTTCATTGGTTGTTGAACCAAGGCCATGTCATCCTTCTTTCTGACACCAGTCTTCATCTCGCCAAATCGGGAGACGGCGGAAAGCCTTCTGCCAAGAACGAGGCAAAGCCCGCTTCCAAAAAGAAAGCAGTTTCCAAAGAGGAGCCCGCAGCAGAAGAAAAGCCGGTGGCCGAGGAAAAGCCAGTGGCAGAGCAGCCAGCAGAGGAGAAAAAGGCGGAGGTGCCAGCACCCGAGCCAGAGGCTCCAGTCGCTGAAGCCGTTCCTTTCGTTGCCCCTGTAGAGGAAGCACCAGCCGCTGAAAAGGCTCATAAAGAACCCGAATCCGAGTAGCTCGATAGAGTGCTTCCAAAATAGCGAAGATATTCTCATTGCGGGAAGCTTGGTCTGGCCTGAGGATCACTCCATGGCAACCATCGACATTACGCCCGAGAACGCGGGGGCATTGATTAAAAAGTTCAAATCCAAGGTAGGTCTTCTCGTTCCGGCGTTCCTTATCTTGATCGGAGTTTTCTCTTCATTTTACACCGTCCCGGCAGACTCCGAAGCGGTTATTCTGCGATTTGGAAAATATGAGCGGACAGCGACCTCAGGACTCCATTTCAAGATGCCCTTCGGTTTGGAGCAAAAATTCATTCTTCCGGTAAAGCGTCAGCTCAAAATGGAGTTCGGCTTTAGCACCCAGGGTTCGACCAATCGTTTCCAATCTGTTCCGCAGGAGCACGCTGACGAGCAGTCGATGATCACCGGAGATAAGAACGCTGCTCTTGTCGAGTGGGTCGTTCAGTATCGCATTGATGATCCTGAAAAGTATCTTTTTCGGGTCCGTGACCCTGAATTCACCTTGCGCGATGCTTCCGAGTCGGTGATGCGTGAAGTCGTCGGGGACCGCACCGTCGATGAAGTGATTACCATTGGTCGACAATCCATCGAGGCTGATGTCTCCATGAAGCTGGAAGCGTTGATTCGCCTCTATGGCTTGGGTCTTCAAATCACCTCCGTGGAGCTCAAGAACGTCAATCCGCCCCGGCTTGTGCAATCGTCCTTCAACGAAGTGAATCAGGCTCAACAGGAGCGTGAGACGATGATTAACGAAGCCAGAGGCCAGTATAACAAGGCGGTTCCAAAAGCTAAGGGACTGGCTGACCAACAAGTGAGTCGTGCCGAAGGTGATGCCAAACAGCGAGTCAATGAAGCCAGCGGTGATGCCGAGCGCTTCCTCGCTCTTTACCAAGAATACGCCAAAGCACCGAAAATCACGCGGCAGCGTCTTTACCTGGAACGGATGACCGAAGTTCTCCCTCGATTGAAGAGCAAAGTCATCATGGATGAGAAATCAACTTCTCCCGTTCCCCTTCTCGACCTCAACAACGCATTGAAGAAATGAAAAAGTTTTTATCCATATTTATCGCCTTAGCCATTTTAACCACTCTGCTTGTCGTATCCGGCACGGTTTACACCGTGCGCGAGGGTAAGCAGATTATTCTGACTCAATTTGGTAAGCCGGTCGGGGATCCGATCACGGAAGCAGGACTTCATTTTAAGATCCCTTTTATCCAAAAAGTGAACGTGATGGAGAAGCGCGTTCTGAGTTGGGATGGAAACAGTTCGCAAATGCCCACCAGGGACAAACTTTACATCAAGGTGGACACCTTCGCCCGATGGGAGATTTCAAAGCCACTGATCTATTTTCAAAAGTTGAGTGACGAAAGAACCGCCCAGTCGCGCCTCGACGACGTTCTCGGCTCGGAAACCCGCAATGCCGTCGCCAACAATGACCTCATCGAGATCATTCGCACCACGAAAGATCGGAAGCCTCAGCAACCAGAAGAAATTGGCGAGATTTTAGGATCAGCCAGTGCTCTTGACCCGATTTCCAAAGGTCGGACCGTGATCGAGAAGAGTGTCTTTGATGCTGCAAGTGGAAAGCTGGAATCTTATGGCATTAAGCTCCTCGATCTTCGCTTCAAGCGGGTGAACTACACCAGTCAGGATGAGCCGAAAATGTTTCTGCGGATGATCTCTGAACGTCAGCAAATCGCCGAACGTTATCGCTCCGAGGGTGCTGGTGGAGCGGCCCGAATTGTGGGAGACATGGAGCGTGAGGTGAAGACGATCGAGTCTGAAGCCTATCAGCGGGTCCAAAGTGTGCTCGGAAAATCAGATGCCGAAGCGACCAGAACCTACGCTGAGGCTTATGGTGGGAGCCCCGAGCAGGAGAAATTCTACGAGTTTTTCAAGACGCTGGAAGCCTATGATAAAATTCTAGATGAGAATACCACCTTGATTCTATCGACTGACTCCGAACTCTTTCGTCTCTTGAACGGGAAATCGTTGGGCGAGTAAATGATTCTTGATCGTCTCATCACTTCGGAGAAGATAACCGTAGGTGTTTGAGCAACGACACGAACCCCAACACGAACAGATCATGAAAAAATTGTCCATTCTTCTTCTTTCCGCAGTCTTCGCCACTCTTTCCAGCTGCCAGACCATGCAAGGTTTGGGGCGTGATCTCGGAAATGCCGGCGGTAGCCTTGAGAAAGCGGCTCAGCGCTAAATCTCCAAATTTCAATTTTCTCAAAGAGGGCGGTCTTCGGACTGCCCTCTTTTTTGTGATTTGCTAGATCCGGGGCAGGCGTCTTAAGGCTGCCGAAACCCACTGCGTGCCGGCGTCGATCAAGTCCCAGGAAATATTGGCCCAGTTGAAGAAGAAGATCTTCCAGGTGAGGTCCGGTGACGCCGCGCATACCATGCCGCTGAGGAGCACGAGGTTGAAGAAAGCGATCACCATGAGTGAGAAAAAGGTGCCGTGCTCTTTCAGGTCGGGCTGATCTTTTGGAATCATCCAGAGGGTCCAGACGATGTGGAAACACCAAGTGCCGCCGAGGAGGACGATGAGACCTTGCTCTCCATAAGGGATCGATGTCGTTGAGGAAAGAAGCCCGTAGATAGCGAGAAGGACGATGGACCAGAAGGGGACAAAGTAGGGTGACAGCGCGATGAGCAGGTTCGACTTATTCGTCATGATGTAGCCGCCATCGGTGCTTACTTTCATTTCGCTGACACGGCCTAGGCAGAAGTAGACGAAAAGGGCGTGCGTCATTTCGTGACCGAGAATGTAGAGATAAAGGAATTTCTCAGCCAGAAGTCCCGAGAAGAACCACGAAAGCATCAAGCCGATCCCCACCGTGAAGCAGACAAATTCCTTTGTCCTGTAAAAGTGATGCAGGAAGTCCGGGTCACCGACGCGCTGGAAAAGCGTCAATACCGTGACGAAGCACAGCGGCATGATGAGGAGGGCGGCACACCAACGTAAAATCCTGCTAGGCCAGGAGAGGTGGAAGTCGTCGAAGCCAAGATCCTCGGCAGTTCCTGCGATGGCGGCATGGGCTGTCATTCCCGCGCGCCTTCCGGTGCGCATGTTCTGCATGTCCTGAACCTTGCGGTCCACTCGCTTCAGGGTGCCCCCAAGCCCGCCCTTTTTCGACCGGGAAATCCGACGATTGGTGCTAGGGGATTTGAGATTGAGACGCTTGCGTGCCACGAGTTCTTTTGAATACCTAAAATATCCGAAAAGATAAAGCGAAAGGATGCCTCTGGTGGAAAATTATGGTGGCTGTTGTTCGTGGCGAGATTCTCTGGTGGATTCCCCAGATAGAGCTATCCCTCAGTGACTTCTCCGGATCGGAAAAGCGATCTTTCTCTGCGGGCTTTGCTTTCGTCAGGGGGCTCGCTAGGATCTCGCCGCTCTGACATGAAGCCGACCACGAACCTCGCTACCGCCACTACTCCTGACGGAGCTTCCCTAATGTTGCAGGAGCATGATGGTGAATTCTTCCTCAAGGTGGCCGGGGTGCCGCTGATGAGCACGACAGCGTGTTCCTCGGAGCAAACCATGAGCGAGCTGGCCTGTGAAAATGTCGGGGAGGATCCGGTGATCCTCATTGGGGGACTTGGCTTTGGTTTCACCTTACGACGGGTTCTTGAGCTGGTTGGAAAAGAAGCGACCGTTGAAGTGTCGGAGCTTCTCCCGATCATCGTGCAATGGAACCGCGAGTATCTCGGATCGATCAATGGCACCCTCCTTGATGATCCCCGGACGGTGGTGAAGGAGCGCGATGTTTACGATCTGATCAAAGAAGGTCCCGGTCGCTACGACGCCATTTTACTCGATGTCGATAACAGCCCCGACCCGCTCGTTGATGAGGGGAATTCCCGGCTCTATGATCGTCGGGGCGTGTCATTGGTGGCAAGGGCGCTACGGCCTGGAGGGCGCGTCATTTATTGGTCGGCTCATCCCGATAAGGCCTTTTCGAAATCTCTCGAGCACGACTTTAAAAACGTGCAAGCCATCTCCGCGAAAGCCTATCCCAAGGCGAAGCGCTTTACCCACACGCTCTTTGTGGGCGATCGAAAATAGCATCTCATGAAGGATATTCCACGCTTTGAAGAACTCGACTATCGCAAGACGCCGCTGGGTGATCTCATTCTCCGTCGAAGGACCGTGCTCTCGTTGGAAAACGAAGAAGTCTATGAGGTCATTCTCGGTGACGCCTTTTTGATGTCGTCGATGTTCACCCAGGTCGAGCAAGCCCTCTCCCGCTTCGGGTTGGCGGCGGCCGCGGAATCGTTTCCTGAAACTCCACTCGATGTTGTCGTCGGTGGCTTGGGGCTCGGCTACACCGCACGGGCGGCCCTGGAGCATGACTTTGTCGGGTCGTTAGCGATCGTCGATTACCTCGAGCCGGTGATCGAGTGGTTTGAAAAGGAACTCACGCCCCTTGCTCCGGGCCTCAATGCCGATCCGCGTTGTTCCTACGTGCATGGAGATTTCTTCAAGCTCGCGCTCGCGCAGGGAAAAGAACGTTCATTTGATGAAGCTGATGCGGAGCGGAAATTCCATGCGGTGCTTCTCGATATCGATCACTCGCCCGCGCATCTCCTACATGAGCGACATGCGACCTTCTATGCCGCAGATGGCCTCCGGATTCTTGCGGAGAAGATTCATCCCGGAGGCGTCTTCGCACTTTGGTCTGATGATCCTCCGGAAGAGAGTTTCATGAAATCCCTGAACGAGGTTTTCGAATCTTGTGAGACGCACATTGTTTCGTTTCACAATCCGATTCAAAACGAGGATTTCGAAAGCACCGTTTACGTGGCGCGAAAACCGTCTTAGGGTCGCTGGGAAAAGAGTCGGCTTAAGGCTTTGAAGCCACGGAAAAGTCATCCGGCGCATTGAATCTTGACGCGCGATTCAGATGATCAGTAAGCTACCCAAAGCCCATGAAGAGGGGAATAGGGGGATGCATGGAGATCTCGCTCCGCGTGTCTGATGATCCTAACTGTTCGCCACGGGAACAACGCAAACTTTTATGAAATACATTTCCTTCGCCGCAATCCTGGCGCTCGCTCTTGCCGGATCAGCGATCGCCGATGAAACCAACTTGCGACGAGGTCATGCGCAGACTCCGGAAGAGGCGCAGGCGGAACTCTTACAATTCCAGGCCTCTTATTCGGATTTGGCAGGATGGGAAAAGCGCAAAGCGAACATTCGCGAGGGGATTCTTAGGGGTGCCAGTCTGAGCAAGCTCCCTGAAAAGACACCGCTCAATCCAAGGTTCTCGAACAAGAGAAGCTATGCGGGGTATCATGTAGAGAGTGTCGCGTTTGAAAGTTCGCCCGGGATTTACGTTACTGGCACACTGTATCGTCCCACTGAATTCAAGGGCCGACTCGCCGGTATTCTTTGTCCGCATGGTCATGGGGGTCGTTTTAAAGATAACAGACAGAAGCGCTGTGGGATTCTAGCGCGCATGGGAGCAGTCGTATTTCTGTATGATATGGTAGGGTATGGCGATTGGAAGGAGGCGGGATGGTCTCATGATCAGACGCCGGAAGTTCTCAGATTGCAGACCTGGAATAGTATGCGTGCGGTAGATTTTCTTCTTTCAATGCCGGAGGTGGATGCGAAACGGCTTGGCATTACCGGTTGTTCTGGTGGCGGAACGCAATCATTCATTCTAGCGGCGATTGACGATCGCATCGCTGTGAGCGTCCCGGTCTGTCAGGTCTCCGCTCATTTTTTCGGTGGCTGTGTCTGTGAGAGCGGCATGCCTATCCACCAGAGCGCCAAGCATAAAACGAACAACGCCGAGATCGCAGCACTTGCCGCACCGCGCCCCCAATTGATTATTTCCAATGGTTCGGACTGGACCAAGCACACGCCCCAAAACGAGTATCCTTATGTAAAACATGTATACGAACTGTATGGTGCCGCTGACAACGTTAAGAATGTTCATCTCGCAGAAGAGAAACATGATTACGGTTTATCCAAGCGAATGGCGGCGTATCCTTTCCTTGCGGAACACTTGAAGCTGGATATTGCTAAAGTTCGCGACGCCGATGGAAATATCGACGAATCATTCATCGTTGTTGAGGAGCGGGCGGAGATGTTGGTATTTGGAGCAAATAATCACTACCCGGAAAATGCCGTGAAAGCAAATACCCCATTGCCGAAATAGAGGGTGAATGGTCTAATTCACAAGCCGGAACAACTCGCTTGCGAGCGAGGCTTTGATCGTGAGGCAATTTTTCCCGTCGGCGGATTCTGTTCCCCTGGGTTGAAAGAGGGAAGGGGATTCCGCGGTCGATGACTGGAGGGTCCAACCTGTGAAAGAGGAGGGCCACGATACTTCGAGGGAGCCATCGGTCAGTTTGGCGATGTTGAGAGTAGGGATATTCCCGTTGATGTTGATTTCGAACTCTTGGGAATCGGAGGCTGAGATTTGTTTTTCGGACTGTCCGACCTTTTGCCAGAGGGTGACAGAAAACTGAACCTTGGCGCGGAATTTCCCGTCAGGGATGGGTAAAGAGAATACGGCGATGGAGCGGAAGATCGGGTTCAGATTGGTCAGGTCATTTGGGGCTCCATTTGCGGTGCCGACGAGTGAGTCATTGGTGTCGTAAAGCTCAACGCTCAACGAGTTTAAGGTGGCTCGATTCACCTGGACGTCTCTCGTGCGGTAGTCAACCGAAGGGATGTCGACTAAAAGGAAAATGAAACTTCTTTCAGGGCGAATGAGCTGCTGGACCTGGACCTCTGACTGGGCAGGAAAGAGAGCAAGGAGGGTGCAAAGAAGAATCTGTCTGATCACGGCTCTCTCCTAGCATTAAAAATCTCTTCTCGGAAATAATTGCGAAGTGGCAGATCGGCGGTGGACCCGAAAGTCCGGTGGTGTGTGGCGGGAGTTATAACCTATTGCCTAACTTCGGGGCTCCCACCCAAAGAAGGTGACATATTCATTTTTTGGCTTTCTTTTGTTAGGCTGGACAGGAGGCGAGGAAGAGCGAACGATGTTTATTATGGAACGGTGGATCAGTGTTTTGGGAGTGTTCACGCTTTTAGGAATTGCCTATGCGTGTTCCGAGAATCGTAAAGCGATCAACTGGCGCACGGTAGGTGGGGCCTTGTTCATTCAGGTCGCTCTGGCGGCGTGGGTGCTCGGTTCTTCATCTGGGCAAGAGGTTTTGGGCTGGCTGACAACACGGGTTCAGGAATTAATCGGAGCAGGGCAGACTGGGATTGAGTTTCTTTTTGGTGATCTCGCACGCAATGAGGCGGTGGGCTTCGTGTTTGCGTTCCGAGTGCTCCCGGTGATCATTTTTTTCTCATCGCTCATTGCGGTGCTTTACTACTTGCGCGTAATGCAGGTGGTCATTCGTTTTGTGGGTGGTGGTCTCCACAAATTGCTAGGGACGAGTCGCACCGAATCGTTTTCTGCCGCGGCGAATATCTTTGTCGGGCAAACGGAAGCGCCTCTTGTGATCCGTCCCTTTCTGCCGAAGATGACTTCTTCAGAGCTCTTCGCCGTGATGGTGGGGGGCTTGGCGAGCGTTGCGGGTTCGGTTCTTGCTGGATATGCGCAAATGGGCGCGCGGATTGAGCATCTTCTTGCGGCCTGCTTCATGGCCGCTCCTGCTGGGCTTCTCTATGCGAAGCTTCTGATGCCTGAGACGGAGAAGGCGCGCGATGGAAAAGTAGAAGTCGCGGAGGGTGAGGATGCCCCTGTGAATGTCTTCGATGCCGCTGCGCTGGGGGCCTCCAGTGGTCTGAAGCTGGCGCTCAATGTGGGCGCGATGCTACTGGCCTTCATTGGACTCATTGCGGTACTAAACCTTGTTTTAGGCCTCGTGGGAGGCTGGTTTGGATATTCTGAACTGAGTATGCAGGCGATTCTGGGTTGGCTGTTTTCACCGGTGGCTTGGATGTTGGGTGTGGGTTCTGCAGACGTGCAGCAAGTCGGAAGCCTGATTGGGCAGAAACTGGTTCTGAATGAATTCGTGGCCTTCGGTGAGTTTGGTCAAATTAAGGATGCGTTGACGCCCCGCTCACAGGGGATTGTCACTTTCGCGCTCTGCGGTTTCGCGAATCTATCGTCAATCGCGATTCTGCTCGGTGGTTTGGGCGTGATGGCTCCGAGTCGTCGTTCTGAGATTGCCAGGTTTGGCCTTAAAGCAGTCTTCGCCGCGACGTTGGCGAATCTCACGAGCGCAGCGCTTGCGGGAATCTTTCTGAGCTAGATCAGGCGATGGCGAGCGAAGTCCTGGGAGTCGACCATGCCGATGGGCTTGCCTAATTCATCAAGGACTACCACGTCATCGATCTGATTCCCACCTATTGTCGCCACTGCCTCGGCAGCCAATGAATTGGCTGAAAGTGTGATCGGCTCCTTGGTCATGAATGCGGCAACCTGTTGAGGTCCGAGTAAGGGGTCTTTTTGGAAGGCGCGCGCGAAATCACCGTGGGTGAAAATTCCGGCTAGCTGATCTTTTTGATCTAAAACAAGACAGGCTCCTGAGCGTTTCGATGTCATGGCGGCGAGGGCGTCATGCACGGTGGCACCGTGCGAAACCAAAGCGAGGTGATCTCCGCTACGCATGATCTCCGATACCTTGATGAGGAGGGCGCGGCCCAGGCTGCCTCCGGGGTGGAAGCGGGCAAAGTCTTCCTCGGTAAAGCCGCGTTTTTCGAGAAGGACCATTGCGAGGGCGTCGCCCATTGCGAGCATCGCAGTGGAGGATGAGGTGGGAGCGAGATTGAGAGGGCAGGCCTCCCTGGGAACGCTGGTGTTTAGGATGTGATTGCTTTGTTTGGCGAGGCTGGACCCGGGTTTACCCGTTAGGCTGATGAGTCGAACCTGGTATCTTCGGATATAGGGAAGGAGGTTGACGAGTTCGTCGGTCTCTCCGGATTGAGACAGGATGATGACGGCATCACCATCTGAAATAAGACCGAGATCTCCGTGGAGCGCGTTCTGAGAATTGAGGACGACCGCGGTGGCGCCCGTAGAATTTAGCGTGGCAGCAATTTTGTGGCCGATGTTGCCTGATTTACCGATCCCGACGACGACAATTTTGTGATGAGCCGAAAGGGTTTGATGGAGTGTTTCCACGGCGCTGGAAAACTCTTCGTCGAGATTTTCGATGAGCTGATGAAGAGCTGCAATCTCGGTTTCGATCACGCAGCGGGCTTTGGTCAACATATCCACAGGCAAGAAAATAGCGGGTTGAGGGGGAAGTTCCAGTTTATGCCCTGATTTCTTTCTTGGAGTGACGATGAAGGGAAAGAAGCTTTGGGAAATCGACCTGCATGAACTTTATGGAAAAGACCATCTCTGGTGGGACCAAGGAACTTCGCCCGTTCTTGCCAATGGGAACGTGGTGATTGCGGTGATGCAGACTGAGGGGGTCATGGGTATCAAGGCTGGAGGTTCGGGAGACATCACCAAAGAGGCGGTTCTTTGGAGAAAGAAGCTGCCTTCTCCCGATGCGGCCACGCTAGTGGCACGCGATGGAAAGGTGTTTCTCTTCGTCGACCGGGGGAAGATCGTGGAAAACAAAATGGGCGAGGCCATTATTGCCTCACCCATTGCAGTGAATAATTCTCTGATCGTGAGAAGTGATAAGCACTTCTGGTGCCTTCGCTAGGAGCTTCTAGGAAGGAAAATATTGGAGGATCTTTTCGAGAGCGGCAGCCGAGGTGAGGCCATGCTTCTCGCGAAGAATGTCGGGTTTTCCATGTTCCACGAATTGATCGGGCCAGCCGATCCGCTCGACCTGAGTGTTGATCTTGCGATCGTGAAGTAATTCGATGATGGATGCGCCGAAGCCATTGGCAAGAACGTGATCTTCGAAGGTGCACACCACCTTTGAGGAGGCGGCGAGGCGACTGAGGCATTCAGCATCCAGTGGCTTAATCCAGCGAGGGTTGATGAGGGTCACCGAAAGGCCTTTCGCTTCGAGTTCTGTTTTCGCTTCAAGGGCGAGTTCCATCATCGTTCCGAGAGGGATGAGGCAAACATCGCTTCCTTCCTGAAGGACTTCCGCTTTTCCAATCTCAAGAATAGCGGGCTCATCCTTGATGGGTGCGCCTGGTCCATTTCCACGAGGGTAGCGGATGGCGATGGGACCTTCGTCGTAGTTGGCCATCGTCCAAAGCATATCGATGAATTCATCCTCATCCTTAGGCTGCATGTGGACGATGCCTGGGACATGGCGAAGATAGCCGATGTCAAAGAGCCCGTGATGAGTCGGGCCGTCATCTCCTGAGAGACCACCGCGGTCCATACAGAGGCGAACCGGAAGCTTTTGGAGAGCCATGTCATGAATGATCATGTCGTAAGCCCGCTGCATGAAGGTGGAATAGATTGCCAGGAAAGGGCGGAGCCCCTGAGAGGCGTGTCCGCAGGCAAACAATGCGGCGTGCTCTTCGGCGATGCCGACATCGAAGTAGCGCTCGTTCATTTCCTCCTTGAAGATCTCGAGCTTGGTGCCGCCAGGCATCGCGGCGGTGATCGCGGTGATCTTTTCGTCCTTCTTGGCGAAGTCAGTGACCGCGCGTCCAAAGAGCTCGGAAAAGGTAGGTGCTCCGGAAGCGGTAGAGCCGTCCTCGATCTTATAGGGGCCTAGGCCGTGGAACTTGCCTGGCTTATCGAGAGCGGGCTGATAGCCGCGACCTTTCTCGGTGATGATGTGTAGAATGACAGGCTCCTCCTGCTTCTTAAGGTAGTCGAGAGTCTTGAGGAGAAGGGGGAGATCATGTCCATCGATGGGTCCGAAATAACGCATCCCGAATTTCTCGAAGATTACATTGGGGACGAGCATGTTCTTGGCGTTGCGCTCGATCTTTTGGGCAAACTTTTTGACGGTGGTGCCTCCAATTTTTTCGACGAACTGCGATGCTTTCTCGCGAATTCCGCTGTAGATACTGTGTGTCTGGAGGTCGTTGAAATATTTGGCAAGCGCTCCGACATTCCGGTCAATCGACCATTCGTTGTCGTTGAGGATCACGATGCAGCGCTTGGTGGTCTGCGCCATATTATTGAGCGCTTCCAAGGTAGGTCCACAAGTGAAAGCAGCGTCACCAGCGACCGCGACAACGTGGTTGTTTTCGCCTTTTAGATCACGGGCCGATGCCATCCCCAAAGCGGCGGAAAGAGCTGTGCCAGCGTGACCGGCACCGTAGCAATCGTGTTCGGATTCGGTGCGTAGAAGGAATCCATTGAGACCCTTATACTGTCGGATGGTATCAATCTTCTTGGCTCTTCCGGTGAGCATTTTGTGGACATAGCCCTGGTGGGAGACATCGAAAAGGAACTTGTCCGATGGAGATTCAAAAACGTGATGCAGGGCGATCGATAATTCCACCACACCCAGATTGGGACCCAAATGTCCACCCGTGTTTGAGAGAGAGTTGATAAGAACATCCCGGACCTCTTGAGCGAGCTTGGCGAGTTGGGCGATCTCAAGTTTTTTGAGATCATCGGGTGATTGGATTTGATCCAAAAGTGGGCTATTAGAAAAGTCTGACATCGTCGTTTACGTCGGAAAAAGATTTTGAGGAATCATCGGGTGCGTCATCTTCAGATTCATTCTGAAGGGATGCTTGAATGACATTGATACGTTCGCGGGCACTCTTTAGTGCACCATGACAAAATTGGATCAAGGATTGGCCTCGCTCGAAGTCATCGATTAACGCACCCAGTGATTTTGGTTCATGCGCAAGGCGTTCGGTAAGCTCCTCCAGCTCATCAATGGCCTCCTCGAATGACGGGGCGGCAGGTGGAGCTATTGATTCTTTCTGATCTGCCATTAGCTGCTTACTGGTTCGAAGAAGGTTTTGGAGAAAAGAGGACGATTCTCCCAGGGAATAGCTCCAGAGCGTATGGGTAGCGTCTGGTGACGCCGGAAAGGATGGGGGATGTTTTGCTGAAATTTCCTACTGGACCCACGCCTTCCTGGGTCACCCTGGAGGCGGTTGCATCTAGCATCATGGGGGCAAATTCCTCATCTGAGCCAAAAGCACTAGGAGTATAAAGGGGGTTGTCCTTGAAAGAAGTAGGAGAAACGAGAATTCCTCCAATGGGGAGCACTTGATCATCAGCCATTTTTTCCAGCGCTACCAAATCTTCCACTCGTTTGGGGAGCCAGACCGAATGTCTGTCCGCATACCAAGCGACGGCCCATGGCTGGTCGGTAATGATAATGGCGTCGTCATCCGTTTCGTCGTGCAGGATTCGGTTGAGAAGTGGCGGCCAGTAAGGCGGCCAGACGGTCTTGGGCATTTCGCTTCTTAATAGACCACTTCTAATTCCATCCGGAATACTTAGTAACAGTGGGCCGGCACTTATAATGACGGCGAGGTAGAAATGGCCAAAGCGCAGGATGCCACCCCCTTCAGGGAGCTCAATTCGACTCCAGATGATCGAAAGAAAGGCCAATCCATAGGCGGCCATAATAGGGGCGAAGAGGATGTGAAGTTGATTCGAGTCTACCGCGCTATTTGATAGACCAAATAGGGCCATGCCCAATGCTCCTGTTATCCACATCAGAAGGATGATCCAACGGAATTGTGCGATGGAAGCCCGCTTGAAGGGATGGAGGAGAGCGAAGAAAAAGAGAGGGGCGGAAATGATGGAGCCCAAATTCGTGTAGAGCCCGTCCACCTGTAGGAGGATGTTGCGGAATGTGTTCAGCAACAACGAATTCATGTTGTAGATGATGGCGGTGGTTTTATCGCCGGGATCCATGGAACGCATGATCCCTTCTTCAGATTGGGTAAGGCCGCCATAAAGCGTGAGCCCCGCCGTGCCAGCTGGAGAACCAGTCCACTCCAAGTTTTTCCCGACAAAGTAAAGACTGAAGAGGAGAAGAATGCCAAGAACTGCCAAAGCAGCCACTCCTTTGGGACGGAAGAAAAACGCGGCGTAGAGAACGAAACCGATAGAGATCCAGATGCTCAGCCAGTGAGACAGGGCAAGGAGGGCGAAGAATATGGCCGCGACGAGAATTGATCCCAGCGCTACTTTCCCTTCAATAGTAGCCTCCAAAGCGCGGTAGGAGAAGAATAGAGCGCATGAGAACAAAAGAAGCATGAGCATCTGCGGAAGGCCGGTGTGCGTGAACTTCCACATCAAGTCACAGAGCGCCATGAGAAGGGCCACCACACCTGCGATTCGAACATCAAAGATGCGAGAAATGAGGAGATAATTTACTCCGATCGCAATCAGAAAACAGATCACCGAAACAGCTGCGATCACTCGATCCAAGCGGTAGATGGTACGATTTCCTTCGGTGATCTGGTATTTGTCGAAATCATCACCACCAACAGCTTTGAGCACCGCGCCGTAGATGAAGGGATTCAAAGGGGAATGATAGGTGTCGTAAAAGTTATCAAGAGTCACTTCACCACTTTCCGTCTTCTCCGCTTGTTTGATCGCTGCAGGACGAATCACCTTGGTCGTGAAATTGTTGCCTCTTGCGATTTCCCGACCAATTTGCGCCTGCTCCATTCCCCTGGCTGAGGTTAGCCCCTTGAAGGTTAGAACGAGGTAGAAAAATACCAGCGAAAAGAGGAGGACGAAAAAGAGGAGTCTCCGGATCATGATGGCGGCATCTTTACTGCTGCCGAGGGATTCATTTTTACTCATATTGGTTAATTTTCAGTGGGGTAGACGTCTCTCAACTTTCGTTGAAGAGTTCGTCGGCTGATGCCTAGTAGAATGGCAGCTTTCGTTCGGTTTCCCTTGGTTGCTGCCAGAGCTCCGCGGATTGCGCGTTGCTCCTGTGCATGCAAATTGAATTCTTCGACAGGAGCAAGGGTGTTTTTCTCTGAATGGGAAACAGTTTGGCTCCTAGAGCTATCCAAGAATTCGGGGAGATGGAAGATGTCGAGGGTATCTTGATTCGACATGACCACGGCATGCTCAATGGCGGTGCGCAATTCTCTAACATTTCCAGGCCAGGAATAGGACAGGAGTTTGGCCATGGCGGCGTCGCTCAAGGGCTTCACTGGGCGCCTATTCTCCAGCGCAAATTCTTCCAGGAAGGAACCGGCGAGGAGGATGATATCCTCCCGGCGGTCCCGGAGCGGCGGCATTCTGACGGAAAGGACGTTGAGCCGGAAATAGAGATCTTCCCGGAAATCACCCGCTTCCACGAGGTCGGCGAGGTGTTTGTTGGTAGCGGTGACGACGCGGACGTCGATCTGCACGGGTTGGTTGGAGCCGACCCTCTCAATGGTGCGTTCCGAGAGAGCTCTGAGCAGCTTTACTTGGGTCGCTTGGTCGATTTCCCCGATTTCATCAAGGAAAAGAGTGCCGCCATGGGCTTGTTCGAATCGGCCGACCCGGCGTTGGGTGGCACCGGTGAAGGCACCCTTTTCGTGGCCGAAGAGCTCGGATTCTAAAAGTTGAGGGGAAAGGGCGGCGCAATTGACCGCGACAAATTTTTCTTTCGAGCGTCCGGAAAGGTCGTGAAGGGCGTGAGCGACGAGTTCTTTACCGGTTCCTGACTCTCCCTCGATGAGAACAGTGGCACGAGTAGGAGCGATTTGGATGATTTTCTCTGCGATGAGAGCCATCGGAGCAGATTTTCCGATGAGCCGGGAGAGCCCGTGGTTTTGGGACCCTGACTTTTTCTTGAGAGTCTCGTTTTCGACAATGAGTTCCTCATTCTTCTTCTCCAGACTGCGGCTTCTGACGGCGCGCTTAAGCAGGAGTTCGACTTCATCAAGATTGAGGGGCTTGGTGACGAAGTGCCAAGCTCCGCGGCGCATGGCTTCGACGGCGGTGTCGACGGAGCCGTAGGCCGTCATCATGATGGATACGGGGGGAGAGGGGACGGCGAGGGCGGCATCGAGGACTTCCATGCCGGAGTCTCCGCCGAGACGGAGGTCAGTAAGGAGGAGATCGATTTCTCCAGTTTTGAGGACTTGTTTGGCCTGGGTGAGATCGGCGGCAAGATAGCAGTCGAAGCTTTCCTCGAGAGCCATGCGGAGGGCATCGCGGGTCGCTTTCTCGTCGTCGACGATGAGTAGGGTATGCATTAGACTTCGATGGGCGCTTGGTCTTCGAGAAGGCGTACTTGTTTGTCGGTTCTTGGGAAAAAGAGCGTCACGGTGGTGCCGACTTCTTCTTCGCTTTGCACTTCCAATTCACCACCGTGTTCGCGGACGATGCGGCGGACGATGAGGAGTCCGAGGCCATTTCCGGCAGCTTTGGTAGTGTGGAAGGGTTCGAAGATGGCTCCCATGACTTCGGGGGACATGCCGGTGCCGTTGTCGCTGATGGAGAGGGTGACTTCGTATTCGTTTGACGAGCTGCGGATGGTGATCTCTCCATTAGGAGGGCTGATCGCCTGGTAGGCATTTCGGATGAGGTTGTAGAGGGCTTGTTGGATTTGGGTGCGGTCGAGTTCCAATAGGGGGATATCATCGACGAGATCGAGGGCGACGGAGATGTCGCGGCTTTCGAGTTCCGGGCGAAGGGCTTGGAGGCTTTCGTGGAGGATTTCGTGAAGATTGTCGGGCTTTCGCTCGGGGGCGGAGGGGCGGATAGCCTGGAGGAATTGCTTGAGGATAGTGTCGAGGCGGCCGATTTCGTTCCGTGCGGTGCTGAGGTGGTCGCCGAGGGATTGCTGGTCGCTTTTTTCCAAGTGGCGGACTTTTCGCTCGAGGAGTTGGAGGTGGAGGGAGAGGGAGTTGAGGGGGTTTCCGATCTCGTGGGCGACTCCGGCAGCGAGGAGGGTGAGGGCGTTGAGCTTTTCGGATTCTATTTCTTCTGCGGCTTCAGCGCGGACGTTGGTGACATCACGGACAAGCATGACGTAGCCGTAGTCTGCTTCGTCTTCTTCCTCGGCGATGGGGGAGAGGTAGAAGTTGAGGTAGCGATTTTCGGGGTAGAAGACTTCGAGGTCGCGGCTGACGGTGCTTCGGGAGGATCCCTTTAAATGATCCCACTCGAGGCCGCGGACGATCTTTCCGAGGTGCTGGCCTTGCGCTTGTTCAGGGGTGGTGCCGAAGAATCTGCAGGCGGCTTGGTTGATAAAGCTGATTTGGCCGGCTTCATCGAGGAGGAGGACGCCTTCGCGGAGGGCTTCGAAGACTTTTTGGAGGAAGCCTTTTTCCCGGACGAGGCGGGAAAGGAGCGCCTGGACTTCGCCGGGTTCGATCTGGTCGACCCGGGAGAGGATTTTTTCAAGGACGGCGGATTTCACGACGAAAGAATTGCGAGATGCCTGATGCCCGAATCATTCTGACAACATTCTCCAGTACCGAGAAGGCGCGACAGATTGGCACAGCTCTACTGGAAAGGCAACTCGTAGCCTGCCTGAATCTTTTTCCTGCGGGAGAATCTCTCTACCTTTGGAAAGGGAAGATTGAGAAGGAGTCGGAAACGATTGCCTTTATTAAGACAACGAAGCCCCTCGTTTCAAAAGTTAAAGAGGTCTTAATCCAGCTTCATCCCTATCATGTGCCGGAGATTTTGGTGCTCGAGGTGGAAGAGGGAAGCGAATCTTATTTGGATTGGCTCCGAAGATCCGTGAAGAGTTAGAGGATGTTATCGACGAAGTCTTTTTTCTGAAAGCGCGCGAATTTGTCGGGTTCTTCGCCGGTGCCGATGAAGCGGGGCGGGATGCCGAGTTCCTTTTGAATCCCGGCAGCGATGCCGCCTTTGCCTGAGCCGTCCATCTTCGTGATGATGAGTCCATCGAGGGGGACGGCTTTGCCAAACTCCTTGGCTTGATTGAGGGCGTTGCCGCCGGTGGTGGCGTCGACTACGAGGAAAGTATGATGAGGAGCATCAGGGTCTTGCTTACTGATAGTGCGCTTAATTTTGGAAAGCTCCTCCATGAGATTGTGCCTCGTGTGCAGGCGTCCGGCAGTGTCGCAGAGGAGGAAATGATCCCCTCGTTTGATGGCTTGCTGATGCGCCAGGTAGCAGACCGATGAGGGGTCGGCTTCATGCGCGCCGGTGATGACGGGAAGGCTGAGGCGCTCGCCCCAGCGGACAAGTTGCTCCACCGCAGCTGCACGGAAGGTATCGGCAGCGGCCACTGACACGGAGTAACCTTGTTGCTGGAGGAGCGAGCCGAGCTTTGCGCAGGAAGTTGTCTTACCTACACCGTTCACTCCGACCATAAGAATTACGGTGGGCTTGCCTTCGGTTCCAGGTGAGAGCGGTTCTTGGTCTTCAGGAAAAAGTTCGGCGATGCGATCACGAGTCACTTGGACGACGTCGTCAGAGGAAACTTTGCGGCCGAGGCCTCGGAGTTCTTCTACGATTTCCAAAGAAAGCCGAACGCCTAAATCGCCGGAGATCAGTTCGGCTTCAAGATCATCCCAAGCGATCTCCGCGGTGTTGGTGATGCGATTGATCAGTTTTTTAAAGAAGCCAGCCATGAGAGTCGTGGAGAAAAAATGGCGCTCCCGAGAGGAATCGAACCTCTATCTAAGGTTTAGGAAACCCTTGTTCTATCCGTTGAACTACGGGAGCGAGCACTTTTAATTAATGAGTTAGGTAAAAATAAGGCTTCTGAAGACTCCCATTTGTACACCTTTGTTGCAAAGAACTGCACTCTTTGGGCATGTCAAAAGAGTGGGAGAGGGTTTCAGAAAATTTAGTTCGCTACGTGCCATCGGGGATCTTGTATCTCCGAGCTAAGCTCGCTGGCAAGGTGATAAAGCAAATCCGTGAGGGCGGGAAAGATTAAGAGGGACGTGATGCTGGCCGACTTAAGAGCGTAGGCTGGTGGGGAACTATTCGGGATGACTGCTAGGAAATTGCTATTGGCGGGAGGGCCTTGAAGCCGCCTTTGGACCGGAGCGGAGGGGGGCGAAAGTTTTTTTCTCAGAAAGTTCTGACAGAAGGATATTGAATCGAAGGTCGGGCTGGCCAATCCTCGCTAGGGTTGTTTAGGTGTTAGCTTGACTTCCAAAACCCAAAAGCCCTACTACGGATGGTTAATAGTTGTGCTCGCAGCGCTGGCCATGGTCGCCACCTTGCCTGGACGAACGGTTGGTTTAGGGCTAATTACAGAATCTTTAATCGCTGAGTTTGGCATGGCTCGGACTGAATACGCGAGGCTCAACATGATTGCCACCTTACTAGGCACAATTGGTGCCTTAATCGCTGGACCGCTCACCGATCGTTTCGGCATACGTGTCACCCTCTCAGGGACATTGATCTTATTAGGCTGCTTGGTCATGGCCATGAGCCAGTGGGTGACGGCGGCTACCATCATGGCATTTTTAATTCTGACGCGTGCGGTTGGGCAAAGTGCGCTATCGACTATCAGCGTCACCAGCGTTGGTAAATGGTTCACCACCCGCTTAGCAATCGCCATGGGTGTCTTCTCTGTAATCGTGGCTATAGGTTTCAGTGTAGCGATTGTGGGTGCCCAGGCGCAAATTGCGATCGATGGCTGGCGCAAGGTGTGGATGATAATAGGCCTATCAGTCCTCACATTGGGCTTACTGTGTGTCGCATTAGCGGGACGAGGAGACCCGTCTCACCAAGCCAGCGAAGAGCTCAGTAACGAGGCCGTTCTCACATTACGAGAAGCCCTGCGCACGCCGTGCTTCTGGGTCTTTGGAATTGGAATGGCTTTGTACGGCGGTTTAATCGCAAGTGTGAGTTTGTTCAATGAATCCATCTTGCAAGAATTAGGCTTTGGCCAGGAGACATTTCGTTATGCTATGGCAGGGCTGATGAGTGCCGGCTTAGTAGGTAACATGGTAGCAGCATGGTCGGTGCGCCGAGTCGGATTACCACGTGTGATGGCTGTGAGCCTTGCGATTCTAACCAGTGTGATGCTCATATACAGCCACTTGCAATCAGACTGGCAGGTCATCATGCATGCCAGTATTTTTGGCTTCTGTGGTGGGGTATTTTCCGTGCTGTTCTTTACTGGCTTTGGTCAAGCCTTTGGGCATACCCACCTCGGCAAGATCCAGGGCTGCGCCCAAGTTTTGGCTGTCATAGCTTCAGCTTTAGGGCCCTGGTGGTTGGCCGATGTCCAGCAGCGCCTCGGCAGCTACTTTTCCGCTATGACTAGTGCAGCGCCCGTGTTTGCCTTAGTCGCAATCTGTGCCTGGTTCACCAAGATACCCTCCCGACAATCACTGTAATAAATCAACACTATTTATTAACCCTGTCATCACAAGAGCACTGATCTTCAGCTTGAGAAAATTGCACGCTGAATATCCTAAAACCGGCATCATCTTCGGCGCTAATGACATGGCCATAGAGGAAAATTGAGGGGCTTATGGTGAACTGCTAGGAGCCTGTCGGAGTTAGCTTACGTTCCGCGGAGAACTCGGCGAGCAAGCGAAGTGACTGCGGGAAGATGATATGGATAATTTCACCAAGCCAGTCGCTTACCAGTGAGATTCCAGAGGGTTTTCTGACCATGGCAGCCGATTTCGAGCCGCCTGCTCCGTTCGTCACACTTCCCACCATCCCGTGGAGGCGTTTGAGGTTG
>JAPKCM010000008.1 GCA_028822935.1 Akkermansiaceae bacterium | reverse complement strand
AAGACCTCCGGGGTGGATCAGGAAACGTCTTCTACCGCGTACGCGAAATCGAGTAATCCGTTAACTTTTCCCAAAATTTCAAATTATCTCCAATGAAGATTATATCCCAAATTAATCTGATGACACTGGCTCTTACTCCAGTGCTCCCTGCCACCACGACCGCCCACTGGCGTCTGGAAGAAGGAACCGTCGGAAGCGATGTCACCGCCGCCCAAGACAGTTCTGGCAACGGCTTCAACCAAACCAGCTCCGGCGGCAGCCCAAAATAGTCCCCTAAAAATTACCGGAGACTCGATCTCTCTTGAAAGATTCGTGCCATCTGGCACGAATCTTTTTGCTTACCGATGAACTCTCTTCGCATCTTTGCCCCCCTTTCACTGATCCTCTTCACCCCGCTCCTCTTCCTCAAGGCGGAACCCAAGGCAGTTGAAGAGCCCCTTCCCCTCAAAGCCCTCCTAATCGCAGGAGGTTGCTGCCACGACTACAAGGTGCAGCATGAGATCCTCTACAAGGGCATCCAGGAGCGCTCCAACGTCCGCGTTGATGTCATCTGGACAAACGACCGCAGCACCAATCCCCCGCTGCCGCTTTATGACAACCCCGATTGGGCCAAGGGATACGACGTGATCATTCACGACGAATGCGCCGCCTCGAACAAGGATCTCACCGCGATGAAGAACATCCTCACCGTCCATAAGACCATCCCCGCCGTCCACCTTCACTGCGCCATCCACTCGTTCAGAAATGGCACCGATCAATGGGCCAAGCACCTCGGCCTTCACTCGACCGGGCACGGCCCTCAGGAACCCGTCTCCATCGAGTTCACCAATCCCGACCATCCCATCACCAAGCCCCTCACCGACTGGGTCACTAAAAAGGAAGAACTCTACAACAACGCACAAGTCTTCGACGCCGAGCCCCTCGCCCTCGGCCATCAGGACGTCAATGGGAAGCAGCGTTCCGCCATCGTCGCCTGGGTCAACACCAAGCAAGGCGCTCCCTCTTTTTCCACCACCATCGGTCACAACAACTATACCGTCGAAGACCCACGCTACCTCGACCTCATCACCCGCGGCCTCCTCTGGTCCTGCGGCAAGCTCAACGACCACTACCTCACTCCCTACACCGGTTCGAATCTCATCAAAGAAGTGAAAAAAGAGGCCGCAAAGTTGGATTCTCTTTTCGCAAATCCGCCCAAGGACGCCACCGCAGTCAAGATCACCGCCAAGAACGTCCAAACCGACGCCGGCCACTTCCCCTGGAAAGCCATCGATGGAGACCTCAAAACTCGCTGGACCGGCAACGGCTCCGCCATGCCCAACTGGCTTCAGCTCGAATTCAAAAAGCCCACCACCGTCACCTCGGCCGAGATCGCCTGGGAAAAACGGGACCAGTGGTATCAATACAAAATTGAAACCTCCCTCGACGGCAAATCCTGGACCATCGCGCACGACGGCTCCGCCAACACCCGCCAGACCGACACCAAGGACACCTTCCGCGCCGAAAAAACGAAGTTCCTTCGCGTCACCGTCCTCAAGCAACAACACGGACTTTGGCCCGGCTTCTGGGAGATTAAACTCACCGGCGAAAAAGGACCCCTCAAACTCTTCCCCACTCTCGATAAAGCCACTCTGAAAAAAACAGCCCTTGGCAAAGGCTTCGAAAAAGAAGGCAACATCAAGCCCTTCATCCCCTCTCTCACCCCCGCCGAAGAAGCCACCATCCTCAAGGACACCACCATCCCCGAAGGCTTCGAAAAGACCCTCTTCGCCTCCTGGCAATCCGCCAACTACCCCGTCTACGTTGCTGCCTCTCCCGGGGGTGACCTCTACGTTTCCTCCGATGGCAACGGCTCCCTCGGCCGCCAGCCCAATCGTGGCCGCGTCCTCCGCCTCCGCGACACTGACCAAGACGGCCGCGCCGACCAAGTCACCGAGTTCGTCAGCAACATCGACTCCCCCCGCGGCCTCATCTGGGATCACGACCGCCTTTACCTCCTCCACCCGCCTCACATCTCCGTCTTCTTTGACCGCGATCACGATGGTGTCGCCGAGTCCTCCAGGCGCCTCATCTCCGACATCGCCTTCGGCTTCAAAGACCGCCCGGCCGACCACACCACCAACGGACTCGAACTTGGCATCGACGGCTGGATTTACATCGCTGGCGGAGACTTCGGCTTCATGAAAGCGACCGGCACCGACGGCCGCACCCTGCAACACCGGGGCGGAGGCGTCATCCGCTTCCGACCCGATGGCTCCGGACTCGAGATCTTCTCCACCGGCACCCGCAACATCCTCGCCACCCCCATGTCACCCACTCTCGACATGTTCGCCCGTGATAACACGAACGACGGCGGCGGCTGGGACGTCCGCCTCCACCACTTTACCGGCCTCTCCGATCACGGCTACCCCCGCCTCTACAAGAATTTCGAAAAAGAACACATTCACCCCCTCGCCGACTACGGCGGCGGCTCCGGCTGCGGTGGCGTTTACATCGCCGAGCCCGGCTTCCCCGCCGAGTGGAACAACGCCCCCTTCACCTGCGACTGGGGCAAAACCGGCCTTTTCCGTCACAGCGTCGAACCCGAAGGAGCGACCTTCAAGGAAACCGCCCCGCCCCAAAATTTCATCAAAGTCACCCGCCCCACCGACGCCGACGTCGATGGTATGTCCGCCGTCTACCAAGCCGCCTGGAAAGGCCCCGCCACCTTCAACTGGGCCGGCCCCGACCAAGGCTACATCGTCCGTGTTACTCCGAAGGGTTACACTCCAGAGCCCCTCCCAGACTTCGAAAAAATGAGTAACGAGGAACTCGTGACGGCTATCAACTCACCCTCCCACATCCGCCGACTCGCAATCCAGAGGACCCTTCTAAGAAGAACTGAAACTAAATCTACCAACCAACAACTACTTACACTTGCAGCAGATAAATCTCTTTCTCTCGAAGCCAGAATCGCTGCCCTTTTCACCGTAGCGCAGCGGGGTATAGAAAGTAAAAATAGTGCCCGAATCGTCAACCTCATCCTCGAGGAGTTAGAAAAATCGAATGACATGGCTCCCTTCTTCACCAGAGTTCTAGGAGACATGGGACAAGATTTACTGACGAAAGGGCAATCTACTCCACTTAATCACGAGTTCTTTACTTGGGGCCTAGAAGTGAAAGACGTTGTTAGAAATCGGGAAGCTCTCATCGCAGCAGCCAGACAAAACAGAACTGACATCGCAGGAGCCGTAGCCGACCACCTTTCCTCTCTCGACCCCGTCATCCGCCACACCGCCTACCGCGCCCTGGCAAAAATGTCAGCGCACGAAGCCGCTTTCTCCCAGATCGATTCATACAACATCGACACCCGAAAAGCCGCAGCTTGGGCCCTCATGCGCATGCACAAAATGGAAGTCGTCGACGGCCTCCTCGCACGCCTCAAAACCCAAAAGGACCTCGCCAAACGTCGTCCTCTCCTCTCCACCCTCGCCCGCCTTTACCAAAAAGAAGGTGAATGGGACGGAGCCTCTTGGGGCACCCGCCCCGACACCCGCGGCCCCTACTACCAGCCGGAAACATGGGAGCAGTCAAAGCGCATCCTCACCGCCCTCAAAGCCGTCCTTAATGACGCCCCTCCCGAGGAAGCCGCCTTCATCGTCACCAAGCTCAATAAAAACCGCATTCAGGATAACGAGGCACTCACCAAGATCATCGAGCTTGCAGCTAAAGACGACTCGCTCATCCCAGCCGCCATTGCTCAGATCGCGGCAGTCGATGACACCCCCGCAAGCGCACTTCCGCTCGTGATCAAGGGAGCCCGTAATCCCAAAACCGCTCCCGGAGCGCTCGCTGACTCGATCAAAATCCTCGCAAATTCTGACAATCAGGAAGCTCTCCCCGCGGCCATTCAAGCTCTCGTCTCTCTCGCTAAGGCCAAAGGCTTTGGCAAGGACCAAAGTGCCGCCCGTGGTTATTTCCTCAACGCACCCAAACTCGAGAACCACCACCTCGTTCTCGAAAAACTCGCCGCCGAGAAGCCGACCACTCCCGAAGGCCACTGGGCCTCCATGGCCGTCCTCCAACTCGCCTCACGAAAAGGCGGCTCCCCCGAGTCCCGCGAGATGTCACTCAAAGCAATCGGCCACGCTTGGTCCGACCCCGCGCAAAAACTCGCCCTCATCAAGGCCGCGACCGAGCTGCGGAACCCCGTCATCAACGAGCGCATCGCAATCGCCCTAAGCGACCCAGACCCAGCCATCGCCAAAGCAGCCAAAGCCGCCGCCGGACGCCTTAAGATCCAGGCTCCAGGCAAGGACAAGACGCCCAAGATTGCCACCCTCAAACAGGACCAAGCCATCGCCGCTGTTACCAAGCACAAGGGCGACGCAGCTCTCGGTCAGGCCATCTTTACCCGCGCCACTTGCAACGCCTGCCACACCGTCTCCCAAGACGAAGCGCAGAAAGGCCCCTACCTTGGCAACATCGCCGAGACTTACCGTCGCAACGAGCTCGCCGAATCCATCCTCGACCCCAACAAAACAATCGCACAAGGCTTCGCCACCAACCTCTTCAATCTCAAAGACGACAAAGCCATCATTGGCTTCGTCACCGATAAGTCCGGCGACACCGTTTCCCTCCGCGACATCACGAGCGCCGAGCACACCTTTAAAAAGGCCGACATCAAATCCCGCTCCACCCTCCCCACTTCTCTCATGCCTCCCGGCCTCATGGCGGGGTTCACCGTGCACGAAATGGCCAGCCTCCTCGATTACATGGAAGCCCTCGTAAAGAAGAAAAAGAAGTAGCAAAAAGCAAGCGGACTATCCTCTCGACCTACCTCGCATTTCTAAGGAGAATTGATCTTCGATATCGAACTCATCGACTTCCGATAAGCGGGATGCCGCTTAAGAAAGCGGGTCGTTGCTCCGGGCCCTCGCTGCTTCGCGACAGTCTCCACCATGCACGAAATGGTGGCCCTCGTTGAGAAAAAGGAGGTTAGGCGTCCCGCCTAATCTCCCCACGGAAGACCAACCTCATCTCTAAACCACTGAGCCGTTTCACGCTTGTAATATTCATGTAATTTAATGCAATTATCGCTTGCGGAATTCCCATTTATCGCGATTGTCTGGCGACTTAACAAGAAGTCGACCGATGAACCTCTTAAAAACATCCCTCACTCTAGGCCTTCTTTGGCAGCCTTGTCTGGCTGAACTCTTCCCAAATGGTGATTTCGAAAACGGCAACACCTCTTGGGAGGAAGTCTCCGGAGGAGCCGGCACCTTCGCCTTCAGCTATCCAACTACCGACGGAAATACCGGTGGCTTCGGCGTCGTCGATCAACAGGCCTCCGGCGGCTTCGGCATCTGGGTCGGAAATGACGGCAATCCCATCAGCCTCGATTCCCTCGGACTCGAAGCTGGAAAGTCTTACAATTTCTCCCAAGACATGAAACTCCTCTCAGGGTCCACCATCGGCGGCCTCAAGCTCGACTTCACCACCGCAGGAGCAAACACCGGCTCAAGCGGAGAGATATTCCCCGACCTCATCGGCGATGGCTCGACTTGGGAAACCTACACCTTTGAAATCGCAATTCCTCTGGGCGTCGATGGCTTTAAACTAGTCCCCCTTTGGGGAGCCGACTCCTTGGTCGGTTTCGATAACATCAGCTATAATACCACCGGAGGCGAAGCCCCCCTCGTCCCCAATGGCGACTTTGAAAACGGCGGCTCCAGCTGGTTTCAGGAAGGAACCGATATCACCTTTGAGTATCCCGGCACCGGCGGAAACCCCGCTGGCCACGGCCGCATCAACAGTGGTCCTCCAACTGCGGGCACGGGATTCTGGGCTGCCAATGGCGGCGCTCCCATCGCCATTGCCTCGCTAGATCTTACCGCAGGAGACACCGTCGACTTCAAGCAGGACATGAAGATCTTTGCCGGCAGCGGTATCGGCGGACTTCGACTTGAGTTTTTCAATGGAGGAGATCTCGTTAGTAACACTGGAAACCTTTACCCCGACCTCATCGGAGATGGTTCGACTTGGGAAACCTACTCCTTCGAAGTCACCGTTCCCGCCGGAGCGACCCATGTGAAGATAGTTCCTCTCGGCATCGCTGGATCGTCCGTTGGATTTGACAACATCACCGTCGGTGAAGGCACCACACCCGCGCCGCCCACAGCCAGTTCTTCCGGAACCCAGCTCGTCTTCGGAAGACTCTTCCGCTGGAATGGCGGCAGCAGCGCCAGCAACTTCTTCCAGCCTCAAAGCTCACCAGATCAGGTCACTTGGACCAACCTCGGACCAGCATTCACTGGAAGCACCGCAGGACAGGGTTTCGATCCAAGTAATGCGCCTTTCTACCGCGTCCTCGAATCATCAACTACCTCGGGTGAGGCTCTCACCAATGGCGGATTCGAAGACACCGACTTCGGTGATCCCGCCTGCCCCCTGGAATGGGTCTGCTTCTCACCCACCGGCCAAGTTCCCGAATTGATCGATACCGATGCCTTCTCCGGATCAAACTCCGTGCGCCTCGCTGTGCAGAATGATGCCTCCCCAACACCCCATGTTTCAGAAATTCAGCAAAATGTTTCCGCTGCCGGCGGCTTCATCGAACCCGGCGCATCTTACGATTTTTCGTTCCGCGCAAAGCAGATCTCAAGTGGAGTCAGCTACGTCCAGGAGTATGCCTTACGGTGGCTCAATGAAGAAGGGGCCATCGTCGATGAAGCAATCGGATTCACTCCTTTCAACGGAGGAACTGGCGCTTGGGCCGAGATCAAGCACACCGGACTTGTCGCTCATCCCGATGCCGTCACCGCTCTCATCCAGATCATCGGCAAGACAGGAGCCGTTGCTAGCGCTGACGCCAAAGGCGAAGTCCTCATCGACGATGTCTCGCTCGTATCTGCTGCCGGTGGTGATGGACAGTCAACTGTCGTCAGCGTCTTTGGCATCGAAGCTGGTGTGGGTATCGAATTCCCAACCCAAGCCGGCCGGTTCTATCAAGCTGGAATCTCGTTTGATTTGGAAGACTTCGACGACCTCGGTCCACTCTTCGAAGGAAATGGCGAGCGTGCCGCCATCGGCACCCAATATGATGAGGAAAATTACTTCTTCCGGGTGATCGAAACTGAGTAGAATCATCCTCTCACTTTTTCAAAAGGCTCCGACATGCTCGGGGCCTTTTTTATTGAAATCGTTTCATGTGTCGATGAAACCCAAATCTTTCCTCTTCAATCCTATCCATCTGCGGTTTAAATCTCTCTCGTGTAAGCGCCCTGCTCCCCCCTGATGTCCCAAGCCTTGCCTCCACCCCTTCCCCAGCACACTCTCCCCATCTTGAAAACAGAAGCCGAAGTCATCTCCGAACTCCTCGCCCTGGGTTGCGATGAATTTGTCCTCTGCGGCGGCGCTCGAAACGCCGTGCTCGTGAGCCATCTCTGCGTGCATCCCAAACTCCGGACCTTCCATCATTTCGAAGAACGAAGCGCCGCCTTCTTCGCGCTCGGGCGCACCAAGGCCACCGGCCTTCCCTGCGCCGTTGTCACCACCAGTGGCACCGCCGTCGCCGAATGCCTTCCTGCCGTCATCGAAGCTCACTACTCTTCCCTCCCTCTCATCATCGTCTCCGCCGATCGCCCGGAGGACTTCCGGGGAAGCGGCGCCCCCCAAGCCATCGAACAAGATGGCATCTTCACCGCCTATGCCCACGTAGGACCCGATTGGAAAGGTCACGGCCCACTCCACCTCAATGTTCCCTTGGGAGAAGCGAAGCTTGAAGACGCCGCTGAGCACCCAGAACCCGAACCTTTTCTCCCCGAAAGACGCTCCTTCGATGTCCTCAAGCTCCGCCACTTTCTCAGCAAAGGAGTGTTTAAAGGCCTCGTCGTGATGGTCGGTGGACTCGATGAAGACGACCGCGAAGAGACCTTTCACTTTCTCAAGCAGCTCGCCGTCCCCGTCGTGGCCGACGTCACCAGTGGACTCCGCGAAGCCCTTGGCAATCTCATTACTCCGGAAGCGGTTCTACGAAAAAATCTCCCCGGAAAAGTCCTCCGCCTCGGAGAGGTTCCCGTGAGTCGACTCTGGCGTGACCTCGAAGATCAACCCAAGATCGAGGTTCTCTCGATCTGCAAAAACGGACTCCCGGGACTCGCGCGCGAATCCGATGTCATCGCCGCCGAAGTCGGTCGTGTCTTCAGAGGACTGGGCGACCCACAGGAAGTCGGCGACATCCGCGACGACCTCCCGAATGCTCGCAGGGAACTCTCCCGCATCGACGAACTCCTCGAAGCCTACCCCGACAGCGAACCGGGCCTTGTGCGCACCCTTTCCATCTACGCCACCACCAGTGATAGTCTCTTTTTAGGAAACAGCCTCCCCATCCGAGAGTGGAATGATTTCGCCCAGCGCGAAGTCCCCTACCTCAACGTCCGCGCCAATCGCGGAGCCAATGGCATCGACGGCCAGCTCTCCACCTGGCTCGGAGCCACGACCGACGAAGAAGACGCCTGGGGAATTTTTGGCGATCTCACCACACTCTACGACCTCTCCTCGCCCGCCCTCTTTTCACAAATTGAGACGTCCGGCCGTGTCCTTGTCGTGATCAATAACAACGGCGGCGGCATTTTTGGCCGACTCCCCCGCCTCGATAGCATGAGCGACGAACAACGCGCCGCCATCGTCCAGCCACACGAAGCCGACCTTTCAAAATGGGCCGAAATGTGGGGAATCAACCACATCAAAGTGACCCAGGAAGAAGACTTCGACCTCCTTGAGACCACCGGAGGCCCGCTTCTCCTGGAACTCGTCCCCTCAAAGGAGCAAAGCGACGCTTTTTGGAAGGCTTTGTAGGAAAATTATCCGTTGCACTTCGTCCCGATGTGCTTGAGAGTGCCTGCGCGTGGCAACAAACTTACGCACCATAAGAGAAGAATAATGAATTCATTCAAACCGGGGGATCGGTCGATCTCCCAGATATTGAAAGGCTGCGCAAGTGGCATATTAATCGCTGGAACCGCAATCGCACTCTCCGGCTGTGGCGAAAAAGAAGCTAACCCCGAAACGGTCCTCCGCTTTTCTGCCATTCCGGATACCGAGACCACCGCACAGGCTGAGAAATTCAAGCCCGTCGCCGACTACCTCGCCAAAGAACTTGGCATCAAAGTCGAGTTCGTCGCCTCCGCGAAATACAGTGCTTCCGTTGAGAAATTCTCAAACGGTGACATCCAACTTGCGTGGTTCGGCGGCGTCGCCGGCATCCAAGCCCGTAGAGCAGTCGAAGGTGCCAATGCCATCGCCTGTGGCGAAGTAGACCCCCAATACAAATCCTACTTCATCGCAAACAATGCCACCGGAATCCAAAAATCGGACGCCTTCCCCACCGCCATCGCCGGCAAAACCTTCACCTTTGGAAGCACCGGATCAACCTCCGGGCGAGTGATGCCTACCCACTTCATCACGAAGGAGTCCGGTAAAGGACCCGAAGACTTCTTCACCAAGAAGCCCCTGGGATTCTCAGGTTCTCACGACAAAACCGCACAGCAAGTTGCCGATGGCACCTTCGAGGCCGGCGTCCTGAGCTACACTGCCTACGAAAAATTCGTCGCCGATCCTACAAAGGCCGACGCGGCCGCAAAGATTTCGGTGATCTGGGAAACCCCGGACTATGCCGACTACAACTTCACCGCGCACCCCGTGCTCGAAGAGCAGTTTGGCGAAGGCTTCACCGACAAGCTCCAAGCCGCTCTTATCAAGTGTGAGGACCCTGCCGTGCTCAACGCCCTCCGCCGTAAAAAACTCATCGAAATCGATAACGACTCCTTCAATAGAATCGCCGAGGTCATGAAATCCCTTGGCATGGAATAAGCGTAAGTGAGTCTCATCACAGTCAAAGACGCCACCCTGCGTTACGGCGTGACCTCGGCATTGTCCGGGGTCTCGCTTTCTTTGAACCCGGGCGAAAAAATCGCCCTCATCGGCCCCTCCGGCAGTGGAAAAACCACCCTCCTCCGCCTCCTCGGACTCCAAGAAAAACCCACCTCCGGAAACGTCGTAACCCTCGGCTGCGATCTCGCTGGAAACTGCGCCACCTCCATCCGCGAGACCCGATCTAAGATCGGTATGCTCCCCCAGGACCTCGGCCTTGTCGCGAACCTTCGAGTCATCCAAAACATCATCCTCGGCCGCAGCGGCACCCGGAATTTTCTTCGCACCTGCCGCGACCTCCTCTTTCCTTCAAAAACCGACCGCGACGAAATCTTCGCCACCCTCGAGCGGCTCGACATCGCCGAAAAAATCTACGACCGCACCGATTCCCTCTCCGGTGGCCAACGCCAACGCGTCGCCCTCGCCCGCACCCTCTTCCAACACGCAGAAATCCTTCTCGCCGACGAGCCGCTCAGCGCCGTCGACCCCGCCCGCGGACGCGACGTCCTCAAACTCCTCACCGCCCTTTGCGATGACGCTGGCCTCACCCTCATCGTCTCCCTGCATCAAGTCGAACTCGCACGCGAGTTCTTCCCCCGTATCATCGGCTTGAAAGAGGGCCAAATCGCCTTCGATGGCACACCCACCGACGACGAAATCTCCGACCTCTACTCCTCATGAAATCGGCGCGAGCCATGCTCTTTGGTCGCCGATGGCTCCTCATTATTCTCGCCCTCGCCTTCGCATGGACCGTCACAAGACTTGGCACCAACATCGTCAATCTTTCAGAAACCGCCGACCCCTGGTCCACCACCAGTCGTTTCTTCACCGCCGCCTTCTCTCCCTCCTTCACGGATGAAAACACCACCCTCCCCGTCGGCGTCACCCCCTTCCTCGAGCGTGTCGGGCACGACCTCCTCCGCACCTTCCGCTACGCACTTATCGCCATGTCGATGGCCATCCCCATCGGCCTCATCTTCGGCCTCTTAGCCTCAGAGCTTGCCCTTCCCACAAACCGTCTCCGCCCCCTCTTTAATATTTTCCGCTGGAGCATCCGCATGCTCCTCTCCCTCGTTCGCGCGATCCACGAACTCATCTGGGCCCTCCTCTTCCTCGCCGCCGTGGGCGACTCCCCCATCACCGCCTGCCTCGCCCTCGGGCTCCCCGCCGCCGCCATTTTAGGAAAAGTTTACTCGGAGCTCATCGACGAACAGAACCGCTCCGCTCAGCAAATCATCCGCTCCTCCGGTGGAAGCGCTACGCAGAGTTTCCTCGGTGGCATCCTCCCCGCCGCGCTGCCAGACATGGTAAGCTACACCCTCTACCGCTTCGAGTGCTCGCTACGCGCCTCCGCCGTCCTCGGATTCATCGGCATCGAGACCATCGGCCTCGGCATCAGCCGCTCCTTCGAAAACCTCTATTACGGCGAAGTCTGGACCCAACTCTATATCCTTATTGCCCTCGTCGTCCTTGTCGAAGCCATCGGAAACCTCATCCGGAAACGACTCCGCGATGGCCGCCCCCGCACCTCACAGCCAGATCAAATCACCGAAACCCAACTCAGAAAAACTCGGCCCAAAAACTCCCTCGTCCGCTCCCTCGGCCTCGCCGGATTCGTCGCCATCATCGCCGCCTGGAACCTCGGCGACGTCCTCCTTAAACCCGCCGTCTTCGAGAGCCAGCGCAGCGACCGCCTCTCCCGCTTCTTCGCCCACCTTACTCCCGATCCCGTAGCCCCAAAAAATCCCGTCCCCACCTGGGACGAGCGCACCGCCGCATGGGAAGCCGGCTCCGACCAACTCCTCCCCTGGGTCACCGACCTCTGGAATGATCCCGGACAGGAAGCCCTCGCCAACACCATTGCCATGTCCCTCGCCGCCATCATCCTCGCTGGCAGCGCCGCCATCATCCTCATCCCCTGGGGAGCCCGCACCCTCGCAAGCACCAAACCCCTCGGACTCGCCATGCACGGAGGCAAAATCCGCACCCTCATCGGAGCTGCCGTCCGCAGCCTCTTCATCCTTACCCGCGCCGTCCCCGAATATCTCTACGCCTTCCTCCTCATCGGAATCCTCGGCCCCAGCGCCTGGCCCCTCGTCCTCGCCCTCGCCCTGCACAACCTCGGTATCCTCGGTCGCCTTTGGGGAGAAGTCATCGAAAACAGCCCCCCCTCCGAACCCCGCCAAATTCTCACCCTCGGCGGCTCTCGCTTTCAAACCTTCCTTGGTGCCCTCGTCCCCATGTCCCTCAACCGCTTCCTCCTCTTCTTCTTCTACCGCTGGGAATCCTGCGTCCGGGAAGCGACCGTCCTAGGCATGCTCGGAGTCTCCTCCCTCGGCTACTACATTTCCCTCCGCCAAGCCTTCCTCCAGTATGACCAAATCCTCTTCTTCGCCCTCCTGGGAGCCGCCGCCGTCATCGCAGGAGACATCCTGAGCGACGTCCTAAGAAAAAAGCTACGATCTTAGAAAATTGCTTACGCCATGATCTCCGGGATGATCTCGCCGTGCACATCGGTGAGCCTAACATCCCGGCCCCCGTAGCGGAACGTCTGCTTCTTGTGATCGACTCCCATAAGATGGAGCATGTTGGCATGGAGATCGTGCACCGTGAGCTTGTTCTCAATCGCATGATAACCGTATTCATCGGTCGCGCCATAAATCGTGCCGCCTTTGATTCCTCCGCCCGCCATCCAGATGCTAAACCCTTGCGGATTGTGATCCCGGCCATCTTTTCCTTGCGCAAATGGCGTGCGCCCAAATTCCCCTGCAAAAACAATTAGAGTGGAGTCGAAAAGCCCTCGTTGTTTGAGATCTTTGATGAGCGCACTGATCGGCTGATCGACCGCGAGCGCGTTCTTCTGGTGGCCATCACGCAACCCCCCATGCTGATCCCAGCGATCTCCGTTTCCTCCGTTGATCGTCAGCTCGATAAATCGAACCCCCTTTTCGACAAGTCGACGGGCCATGAGACACTGCGCGCCGTAAGTACGAGTGTTATTGAAATTCGCTTCGAGGCCATACATTTTCTTAATGTAGTCTGGCTCTTTGGAAACATCGGTGACATCAGGAACTGCCATCTGCATGCGATAGGCCATCTCGTAATTTTTCACCGCCGCGTTGATGAGGTCTGAGTCGGAACGGCGTTCAGTCAGCTTGGATTCAATTTCACGCAGAAGGGCTAGCTTCTCTTCCTGAAGACCAACCTTCTTCTCCAGAGCGTTGATGTTGCGCAGGACCACTCCCTTGGGATGAAGCACCGAAGGCTGATGCGCTGCCGGAAGGAAACCACTGCCCGTCATGTGCATCCCACCCGATGGGACCTGACCTCCATGAATGACAACATAACCCGGAAGGTCCTGATTCTCGCTTCCCAAACCATAGGAAGCCCACGCTCCCATACTGGGACGGCCCGCCAAAATCTGGCCACTGTGCAGTGAATAATTGGCACTGGGGTGACTCGACGAGAACGCCGTCATGGAACGAATCACAGCCAGATCATCCGCGCAGCTGCCAATATGGGGAAAGAGATCACTCACCGGTATCCCACTCTCACCATAGTTTTTAAACTCCCAGGGACTCTTGAGAATGTTGCCATTATTGTTGAAGACGGTTGCTTCCACTTCGAACTTTGGCTTTTGACCATTCTCTTTCGCCAAAAGGGGTTTGGGATCAAAGCTGTCGACGTGTGAGACCCCGCCATCCATGTAAAGAAAGATGACGCTCTTGGCCTTCGGCTGAAAATGCCTTCCTTGCGGAGCCGCTTGCGCCTCTTGATCAAGAAGCCCGGCAAGGGCGAGCGAACCAAAGCCCATCGAGCCCCGGTGCATGAATTCGCGACGACTAAGGTGGCTTGTATTAAAAGACATAGAGAAACTCCTTTCTGTTCATCATGAGATGGCAAAGCGAGGACCAAGCAGCAGTTTCGTCTGCAGAAATATCAAACTTCTCAAGCGCACCGAGCGCCCAAGTAATTTCATCGGCGCGCGCTTCCCGTGCGAAGGCTTGTCGATGAAGTAACTTAATTCGATCTTCGACCGAGCCCTTCGATTTGAGGATTCTTTCCGCCCATTTGCGGGACTGCTCATGAACGAGTGGATGATTGAGAAGCGCCAGCGATTGTGCGGGAACGGTCGTAATCGGACGCTGTCCCACGGGCTCGGTCGAGGGCGGAAAATCGAAGGCGCGGAGAAACGAGGGAAGAAAATTGCGCCGAACCTGAATGTAGATCGATCGACGCCCCTCGCCATCGAGTGGTCCGGTGGGAGGCTTGGCTCGGCTGTTGGGCTGATCTTTTACGTAAGGTAAAACTCCTCGACCATAGAGATCTTTTTTAAGAGCACCACTGGAGGCGAGAATGTGATCTCGGATGCTCTCCGCATCCATGCGCCTGATCGGCATGTGCTGAAGCAATTTGTTATCGGGATCCAGTTGCGCCGAAAGAGAATCAGGCACGGAGGACATGCGGAAGGCACTCGAAGTGAGCAATCTCCGGAGGAGCTTCTTCGTCGACCATCCCTCTTCGACAAAATCACGGGCGAGAAAATCAAGGAGCTCGGGATGGCTCGGAAGTTCGCCCATTTTTCCAAAGTCATCCACCGATCCCACAATCCCTCTTCCAAAGACGCGCGCCCAAATCCGATTCGCCCGAACCCGGGCCGTGAGAGGATTTTCAGGAGCGAGAACTTTTTCCGCCCAAGCAAGACGGCCACTGCCAGTTTCGGAAAGCCGGTCGCCACCAAGTCCGTCGAGGAAATGGCGCGGATTGGGAGTCTTACTCAGACGCTTGTGACTTCCTCGAAGGTAGATCGGTTCATGGTGCTCATCGCCATCGACCAAACTACGCACATAAACCGGCTGATCGATCGCCTGGCGAAGCGCCTTCATCGCAGCGAATGCAGGATCACTCTGATCGACCTTGAGGAGCCCCTTTGAAAATAAGCCTCCAAGAACTTCATGCTCTGCCGGGCTGAGATCTGAGCGAGAGAGAAGATTAGCAATTCTCTCGTCCAGTGGGATCTCGCCCTGCCAGGCCTCATTCCAATTCGGCAGTGAATTACCAACCGCAACCCAAGCAAGGTCACTCGGCGAACCGGGAGCCTGAGCGCCTCTAAGATGCCTCTTCAAATCACCCTGATGTCTGACTTCCAGAAAGGCCGTCTCGCCTTTCCAAAGGGTTGTTGGGTAGCTCACCTTGATCCACTGGTCACTAGTGATGGATTTTCTCAGAACCGATGTCGTCGGCCCGGCACCCGCGAGTTCAAAATTACGAATCACCAGCACAGCCACCGCCCCTTTTCCCTTCACCCAAAATTCTACCGGGCTGCCATCGAGCGTGAAATCCTGCGAGCGGATGGTGCCATCGAGTCGAGCCGAGAGATTTCCAGCGACATGGCCCTGCCCTATTCCAGAAACGATCACCTGCGGAGTATCAGGATTCAAAATGAAGGACCCCTTTTCCGCCGAAGAAAAGCCCGCGCCACTTGCGGTCCATTGATACTCAAATTTGGGGCCTATCGCCTCTCCCTTCGGAATCGCTTTCCCATGCTGGAGCGAATGCCGAAGCCCTTTGAGTTCTTGATCATTTTCGAGCGCCAAATAGAGGAACCACGTGGCCACCTCTGCGCCCTCTCGCTCGGTGAGATCTCTCCGGATCACCGCTAACTTCTTCGTCCGTTCTGGCGCCTTCAACTTGGAAAGGAGTTCCCGCGTTTTGCGGAGTTCGTCAGATGCCACCATCGCACGGACCCGCGCAATCGTCTTGGGAAGATATCCAAGCTGGGACCGCGCGCTTGCGAGAGTCGCTTTGGTCACCTCCGCTCCCGCATTTTCCAACTGCCGCTGACGCTCATCATTCCATTTTGCTTCGGCAACATTGGCATAGTGCAAACGGGAACTCTTGAGCGTGCCATAGAGCGAGTAGTAGTCCTCATCAGTAATGGCATCGAACTTATGATCGTGGCAGCGAGCACAGGCAATCGTGAGGCCGTGGAAAGCCGTTCCAACAGTCTTAATCATCCCATCGAAGATGCGCGCCTCGTCTTCATGAAGATCGGTTGGGCCATGCTGACCATCCGTGAAAAGAAAAAAACCAGGGCCGATCACCGACTCGTTGAACCCGGTCTTCGGATCAAGGCGGGACGTTTCCAAAAGGTCTCCCGCAAAGGCCTCGCGCGTGAATTGATCAAAGGTTACGTCTTCATTGAAGGCCCTGATGAGATAGTCGCGATAGCGCCACGTGTAAGCCATGGTGTAATCGGCCTCAAAAGCTTTCGTTTCCGCGTAGCGCACCACATCCATCCAATGACGTGCCCATTGCTCGCCGAAGTGCTTTGAAGCAAGGAGCCGGTCGATCGCGCGTTCGTAAGCTCCTTCCTCCTGATCAGCACAAAATACCCTAAGCTCTTCCGGCGTTGGAGACAGCCCGGTGAGAATAACGCTAGCCCGACGAAACACCTGCTCAGCCGGCGCTTCCTCCGCGGGCTTCCACCCTTTCTCATCGAGCTTCGCTAAAAGGAAGCGATCAAAATCGTTACGCGGCCACCCAGGGTTCTTCACCTCGGGAACAGCCACCTCTTTTACCGGTTGGAGGGACCACCATCCTTTTCGCGCTTCGAGATCAAAGCCATCATCGAGCGCTTGTTCGCCAATCGCCTCGTCACGGGGATCAGGAGCACCCTTCGCGATCCACTCGCCGAGAATAGCAACCTCCTCCTCACTCAGCCTCGACTTCGGAGGCATCGCCTCGTAGTTGGCCTCCCGCCGCACCATGTGCATTAAAAGACTCTCATCCGGCTTTCCCGGCACAATCACCGCTCCGCTGTCACCTCCTTTTTCCCAACCCGCCTTCCGATCAAGAAGAAGACCTCCTTTGACCTTTTTCTCCTCGGAATGACATTTAAGACAATGCTCTGCCAAAATTGGACGCACCTTTTCTTCAAAGAAAAGATGACCTTCCGGGGCAGCCTCGAGCGCACTACTGAAAACAATCAGAAGACCCGCCGATTTGAGGGAACGAAACATCGTCCTATCTACGGTCCAGTCTCTCGAAAATTTCAGTTAAGTGACTGATTCTAGCAATGCCATTTGCGATGGGCGATCAGGGTCTCACCCAGTGCCTTGGTGCCTTGGTGACTTGGTGACTTGATCCAAACTGTTGATCAGATCCTTATTATGATTAATCAAACTCTTTATCTTGACCAATCAAAGTCCTCCGGTAATTTGTGCTCATGAAGCGACGCCACCTCATCTTTTCCCTTCTCCCTAGTGCCCTATTCATCAGCTGTGTCCAAAAGAAGGACAGCGAGAAGGGCGAACTCACCTATCCCCTCGAAATCACCACCACCGTGGGTATGATCGCCGATGTCACCCGGGAAATCTCAGGAGATCACGCCCATGTCGTGAACATCATCGGGGAAGGAATCGACCCCCATAGCTACACCGCCACCAAGGGTGACATCGATCGCCTAAATGCCTCCGATCTCGTTCTCTACAACGGACTTCACCTCGAAGGGAAAATGGGCCAGGTCCTCGAAAGTCAGAAAAAAGAGGGCATCGTCGTGCACGCAGTCTCCGAGCACCTCCTGGGCAGCGACTACGAAATCATCGGCGGCTCGGAAGCCTCCGATCCTCACGTTTGGATGGATGTCAAAGCGTGGACCCTTGTCGTCAAAGAAATCACCGCTCAACTCGTCGCCTTCGATCCCAAAAACGCAGCCGACTACCATGCCAATTTTAAAAGCTACCAGGCAAAGCTCGTCGATCTCGATTCCCAGACCCGCCGATGCTTCGGCTCCATTCCTGAAAAAAACCGCGTCCTCGTTACCGCCCACGACGCCTTCTCCTACCTCGGCCGCGCCTACGGCATCGATGTCCGCGGCATTCAAGGAATCAGCACCGAATCCGAAGCGGGCCTCAAAGGCGTCAACGACTTGATCAACTACCTCGTCAGCGAGAACATCCCCGCCGTCTTCGTCGAATCTTCAGTTTCCGACAAAAGCGTGAAAGCGATTATCGAAGGAGCCAGGGCCCAGGGAAAGAACGTTCGCATCGGCGGTGAACTCTTCTCAGATGCCATGGGACAAGCGGGCACCTACCGCGGCACCTACATCGGCATGATCGATCACAACGTCACCACCATCACCAGCGCCCTCGGCGGCTACATCCCCGCACAAGGCATCTACGGAAAGCTCTCCAAGCATTAAAGCGCTGTTGATACTACATATTCAAAATCGCCCCCTCTCCCATGTCCCCTCTCCCCTCCTCAGCTGCGCGCCCCTCCAGCCCGGCGAGTGACCACTCACCAGAGTTTCCCCTTTCGGTGCACGATCTCACCGTCGCCTATCACCGTAAGCCCGTCCTCTGGGATCTCGATCTGGACATTCCAAAAGGCTCCCTCGCTGGAATTGTCGGACCCAATGGAGCCGGAAAATCCACTCTCCTTAAAGCCTGCCTCGATCTCATCCCAAAGACCTCCGGCGAAGTCCTCATCTACGGCAAGCCCTACGAGGATCAGCGCGACCTCGTCGCCTACGTCCCCCAACGCGAATCAGTCGATTGGGACTTCCCCGTGAGCGCGCTCGATGTCGTTGCCATGGGAACCTACCGCAAGATCGGCTGGTTCAAACGCGTCGGCAAAAAACAAAAAGAGCAAGCCCGGGCCGCCCTCGAGCAAGTCGGCATCGGCCACCTCTCCGACCGCCAAATTTCCCAACTCTCCGGTGGCCAGCAGCAGCGCGTCTTCCTCGCCCGCGCCCTTGTGCAAGACGCCGAGATCTACTTCATGGACGAGCCCTTCGCCGCCGTCGATGCCGCCACCGAACAAGCCATCATCGAACTCCTGCAGGAACTCAACTCACGCGGAAAAACCGTCCTCTGCGTCCACCACGATCTCGCCACCGTCTCACGCTACTTCGACTGGCTCGTCCTCCTCAACATGCGCATCGTCGCAAGCGGCCCCACCAAGGAAACCTTCACGCGCGAAAACCTCCAAAAAGCCTACGGCGGAAAGCTCAACCTCCTCGAAGACGCCGCTCACGCCCTTCAAAATGTCGGTCGCTGATCTCCATCTCATCGCCTCGTCGGAATTCTTCGACACGCTGATTAAGACTCTTTTTCTAGAATCCTACAACACGCGTCTTGTCGTCCTCGGCACCGCCTTTCTCGGAGCCACCGCCGGAATCATTGGCTCCTTCCTTCTCCTTCGGAAACAGTCCCTCCTCGGCGACGCGCTCTCGCACGCAACCCTCCCCGGAATCGGAATCGCCTTCGCCGTCATGGTCGCGCTCGGTGGCTCGGGACGCAACCTCCCCGGCCTCCTTCTCGGTGCCACGATCACCGGACTTCTTGGAGTGCTCCTCGTCCTCGCCATCCGCCGCACCACCCGTTTAAAAGACGATGCCGCCATGGGAATCGTCCTCTCCGTCTTCTTCGGCCTCGGCGTTGCCATCCTAAAAATGGTCCAAGAAATCCCCGGCGCTTCCGCTGCCGGCCTCGACTCATTCATTTATGGCAAGCCCGCTTCGATGATCATGAGCGACCTCATCATTATTTGTGTCACCCTCCTTCTCACCATCGTCATCTGCCTCATCATTCTCAAAGAACTCACTCTTCTTTGCTTCGATGACTCCTTCGCCTCTACCCAAGGATACCCCACCACCTTCCTCGACATCATCCTCATGGGACTCGTGACCGCCGTCACCGTCGTCGGCCTCCAGTCCGTCGGCCTCATCCTCATCATCGCCCTCCTCATCACCCCTCCCACGTCCGCGCGCTTTTGGACCAGCGATCTCCGAAAAATGCTCTGGCTCTCCGCCTTCATCGGCGGCCTCTCCGGTTGGCTGGGCGCCTCCTTCTCCGCCTTTTTTGAAGACCTCCCCGCCGGAGCAATCATCGTCATCACCGCAGGAATCATCTTCCTCATCTCCATGATCTTCGGCCCCACCCGCGGCGTCCTCCCCCGCTATCTCCGACAGCGCCAGCTAAAACGAAAAGTCGGCCGACAGCACATCCTCCGCTCCGTCTACGAAATCATGGAAGCCGAGCAAGAAAGCCATCCGCTCAAAAACCTCCCCATCTCCCTCGAACGACTCCGCGACCACCGCGTTTGGTCCAAAGGCGAACTCCCGCGCCTCATCCGCCAAGCCCGCAGCGAAGACCACCTCGAGCGTCAACCTTCCGGTGAACTGCGCCTCTCCGAGTCCGGCTTCGGCGAGGCCTCCCGCATCACCCGGAACCACCGCCTCTGGGAACTTTATCTCATCAAGCACGCCGACATCGCCCCCTCCCACGTCGACCGCGACGCCGACATGGTCGAGCACATTCTCGGCGCCGAAATGGTCCACCAACTCGAAGCCGAACTCGAACTCCAAGAGCACACTCTCGAATCTCCGCACGTCATCGAAAACGAAAGCCCGTCTCATGCCGGATAGAAATCAACAACGTTTACGGACCTGGATTTTAGCGCTTAGAAATTTACTTTTAGTCTCCGAATCCTTCTCAAAAAAAAACTGCGCAAATCCGTGAAAATCTCTCCCTAATCTGTGTAAAAAAATTTCCATGAAAACCACCACCATCCTTCTCGCTCTCACATCAGTAACCTTCGCCGGCTCTCCAGAAAAACCCTGCCGTAGCGGAGACCTTGTAATGTCACGCGAACCAATCGACGCTATACTCAACAGCCCGGTTCGCAGTAGAGCTTCCGATCAACAAATTAATCGCGATAACATTGCCTCAATTTTTGCCGGACCGAAAAGCGGCCTTCCAGACGATGGATTTACAACCCCGGTGAAATTTAACACGATTAAGGATTTTCGACCCGTTGATTTCATCACAATACTAGGCATTCCCGCAATCTCCGAAAAATCTCCCTACACCCTCTTCAATCCCACTCCCGACTCTCTCCTCCGCGACCTCTCCCCTGACCGCCCCGACGCCACTGAATCCCCCATCACCGTCGACGCCGGACGCTTCGCTCTCGAAATGTCCCTCTTCGACTTCCGACGCGATCGCGGCGTCGAATCCACCACCTGGGGCGCCCTCAATTTCAAAGCCGGACTCAATCACAACACCGACCTCCAAACCGTTTTCAATCTCTACGACGGAACCGAAGGAGGCCCCGACGGCTTCGGCGACGTCACCCTCCGCCTCAAACACAACCTCTGGGGAAACGACGGAGGCAGCACCGCCCTCGCCCTCATGCCCTGGATCAAAATCCCCACCGGAGAACTCAGCAATGAAGAATGGGAAGGCGGCCTCATCATCCCCTTTGCCATCGAACTCAATAACACCCTCGGCCTCGGACTCATGGCCGAAATCGACTACCTCCACAACGGCACCCATCACGAATTCGAATTCCTCCACACCGCCGTCCTCGGCTTCAGCCTCACCGAAAAAACCGGCGCTTATGCCGAATACATCGGTATCTGGAAAGAAGACAGCTACGAAGCCTACCTCGCCGGCGGCATGAACTACGCTGTCAACGAACACCTCATCCTAGACTTCGGAGTCCAATCCGGCCTCAACTCTCACGCCGAAGACTTCGGCATCTTCACCGGCTTCACCAAGCGCTTCTAAAAAAACTTCCCAAAAAATCTGCGCCCATCTGCGAAATCTGCGGATCATCTCCCCAACCAAGCCATCCAAAAACAAAGCCCCTCAATCCATGTTTCCTAATTTTCGTTGTTCCATCCCCCAAAGTCCGGGTCCCCAACCAAGATTCGCAAAATTCGCATTCCACTCCTTCCCTCAACCATGCCGTTCAAATCTAAAAGTTCATCCCTCCCCAAAAATCATCTTCAATCATTTCCAATCTTGAATTTGTTGAGCATTTCCCCATCTAGAATTTAGAATTTCCTCCCAATCATGACCTGGACAGAAGCAGACACCGGAATCCTCCTCGTAGGAGTCCTATGTGCCATGGCTTGCGCCCTCCCCGGATGCTTCCTCCTCCTGCGGCGCATGTCTATGATGGGCGATGCCATCAGCCACGCCGTCCTCCCCGGACTCGCCATCGCCTTCCTCATCTCTCACTCCCGCGCCAGCTGGGCCATGTTTATCGGCGCAGCCATCGCCGGAATCCTCACCGCCCTCTTCACCCAGTGGATTTCCAAGTTCGGAAAAGTCGACCGCGGAGCCGCCATGGGAATCGTCTTCACCACCCTTTTTGCCATCGGCCTCATCCTCATTAAAAAGACAGCAGACAACGTCGACCTCGACGCCGGCTGCGTGCTCTACGGGGCCATCGAATTCACTCCACTCGATCAAGTCGTCCTCTGGGAAAACGAATCATCTCTCCTCCGCGTCCCCCGGGCCGCCCTCGTTGTGGGTGGGGCCCTTCTCTTCAATGCCCTCGTCATCGGACTCTTCTACAAGGAGTTCACCCTCGCGTCCTTCGACCCCGCCCTCGCCCGCACGCATGGATTCCGCCCCATGCTCATGCACTATCTCCTCATGACCATGGTCGCTATCACCACCGTCGCCTCATTCGAAGCCGTGGGCTCCATCATCGTCATCGCGATGCTCATCGTCCCACCGGCCACCGCTTTTCTCATCACGAGAAACCTTCCCCTCTTGATTGGACTCAGTCTGGGGCTCGCCGCCCTCGGAGCCATCCTTGGTCACCTCTTCTCTCAACTCATCCCATCCCTCATTGGCCTCCCCGAAACAACCAGTTCCGGAATGATGGCCACCATGGCAGGATTCCTTTTTCTCCTCGTCTGGCTTCTAGGGCCACAGGGGCTGCTAAGAAAATCCAAGATCGAGGAGATCACTGAGCCCGGGCTCCCGCCAAAATTGTAGCGCGCACCTTCTTCCAAGCGTGATGATCTGCATCCGAAAAAGTCAGATTCCTCCAGCTTAGAAATCGTTCTCCATCATGTCGTTGAGCCCTTCGAAATAGCCCATGTAAACCGAGATAATCTTCCACGCGATGTATCCCACAACCAGAAAGTAGAACGCCTTCGGCAAGAGCTTCGTCACCATCGCCGCACTGCTCTTCGCATCCTTCGCAAACAACTTCCCCCAGCGATTCAGATCCGAATCCAGCGCCCCGGACTTCTCCGCGGTCACATAAGCTCTCGAAAAGGCCACCGGAAAAACCTTGTGCGATTGAAACACCGGCCCGAGCAACTGCCCATCTTTCACCGTCGCCGAGAGACCCTTCCCAGCCTCCATGATCATGCCACTGTGCGCCGCTACGGTCGCCATGCGCACCGTTTCATGCATCGACAATCCCGAAACAATCCCGCCCTGATAGACCTTCACAAAGCGCGCCAAAGCGAGATTCTTCCGCGCCTTCCCAACCAAGGGAATGAAGCCTAAAAGTCGGTCAATCGTCGTGCTTTCCGGGGCTTTCTTCAACAATGCGCGAATGCCTAGGAAAATCAAAAAGATAATCCCGTAGCAGATCGCGATTTTCACGATGAAATCTCGCATAATCTCAGAGCCTTCCTTTCCCATTCCTCCATCCAACAAACTAAAAGGAATCACCGAAAGGAGCACCGCCAAGTGAAACAAGATCGTGGGATAAATAAATCCCCGCCGAATCTCCTTCCGCGAATCTGCCAGCAACTCGAAGTATTCCGCAAGCTGTTGAAATGAAACCGCCAGCCGCCCCCCTTTCTCTCCTGCAGAAATAATGCTGTCCTCCATCTCCAGCAGCTCCATCGGTCCTTCCGCAAACGATTCCGTGATCGTCCGACCCTCTTTCAGCGACGATTTAAGCGCTACCAACACCTTTTCAATCTCACTCTCCTGACCCGCTTCAAGCAATGCCTCCGCCGCATCATTGATTCCAAACCCCGCTTCGATGAGTTTTGCCACCTCGGTATAGAGTGTTTGTTTTTGCTGAGGATTCATGTATTTACATAGTCTACACCTAAATCATTCTTAAGAAGAGAGAAAAAACTCACTAACTCTCACCGTATAAAGGTGTATACTGTCCTAACATGAGTCGTCTTCTTCACTTTTTCCCTATTTTTCTCGCGATGCTCTTGCCGACCATCGTCACCGCAGAGAAGCCCAAAAATACCGCTCCCTATTGGGCCTACCAGCCCCTCCAGTCCACCGAGGCCCCGGCCCTCAAAGATGATTTCATCACCAACCCCATCGATGCCTTTATCCTCAAGGGCCTCCAGGAAAACGATCTCAAGCCCAATTCAAGCGCGCAAAAAAACCACCTCATCCGGCGCGTCTACTATGACACCACTGGCCTGCCTCCTACCAAAGCCCAGTTAAACGCGACCGATCAATCCTGGCCCGACCTCGTCGACCAGCTCCTCGACTCCCCGCGCTTCGGTGAAAAAATGGCCTCCCACTGGCTCGACCTCGTCCGCTACGCCGAAACCAATGGCTTCGAGCGCGATAGCGAAAAGCCCGAAATCTGGCGCTACCGCGATTACGTCGTCAATTCCTTCAACCAAGATAAACCTTACAACCGTTTCCTCCTCGAGCAGCTCGCCGGAGACGAGCTTCCCGACCGAAATCTCGCCTCCCACATCGCCACTGGATTCATGGCCATCATGCAGCGCGATGACGACCCCGCCGACAAACCACAAGCCCATGCCGACGTCATCGGAGACATTGTCGACGTCGCAGGTGAAGCCTTCATGGGCTCCACCATGAACTGCTCAAAATGCCACGATCACAAAGGAGACACCATCACCCAGGCCGATTACTTTTCCATGATGTCTTTCTTCGATGGCATCGAGCAGGACCGTTTCAAAGGCACCAACCATACTTGGCGCGACCCCGAAGCCCTGCGACAACACGAGGAGAAAAAAGCGAGTAACCTTACCGGGATCAAAACGTTCTGGTCCACCATCGATCAGTCGCTCCTCAATCCCTTTCTTAAAAAATCCCCCACCGAAAAACCCCTCTTCAAGCTCAGCGATAAGAACCACCGCGAACCCTGGCAGCACGCCTTCACCATCCCGAAGAACCCCGGCTGGTCGCTCCCTTCATACGATGGCACCATATTCAAAGAAGGTCTCGCCCCCTTCAGCCAAAGAAAAGGGAACTTCAACCGCGAAAACTCCACTATCTGGAAACTCGATAAAAAACTCGTCCTCCGCAAAGAATTCGGCCTCCAAGAAATCCCCTCCCAGTTTCTCATCTATGCCAAAGGCGAACTCACCCGCCTCCGCATCGAACTCAATGGCACCACTGTCTACGATGGCGCTCCGCCCAAAACCGACGGCACCTTTTTCATCCCCCTCCCCCGCACCGGTCTCGAGCAACTCACCACCGGCCGCAACGTCATCGGCGTCATCGCGGAAACGAATCGGAAGAACAACCTCCTCTTCGACCTCGGAGTTTACACCGCACCCATCAGCGACATCTCACCCGATGAACTCGCCCTCACCACCCCCACTCTCATCACAGACCTCTACGGCGCTCCCTTCGCCGAAAAGATGACATCGCTTCAAAATGCGCGCGTCAACTACAGCCGCCCTATCCACGGCATCAACTACCTCGGAGTCCGCGAAGCCCGTAACATCGCGCCCGCACACATCCATGAGCGCGGAAATGTCCACGCCACCGGCGACCCCGTGCCCGTCGACTTCCCCACCTTCCTCCCCAAGTCGCCTTCCCCTCAATTTGACGACGAGCAGTATGCCAAAACCGGCACCAGCGGACGCCGCCTCGCCTTTGCCACCTGGCTCACCAATCCCGAGCACCCACTCACCACCCGCGTCCAAGTGAACCGCCTTTGGCAATATTGCTTCGGCAAGGGACTCGTCGAATCAGCCAACGACTTCGGCGTCTTCGGCACCGGCATTTCCAATCAACCCCTTCTCGATTGGCTCGCTGCCGAGTTCATCAAATCAGGCTGGAGCCAAAAGCACATTCTTCGGCTCATGCTCACCAGCTCCACCTACCAAATGTCGACCGCACATCGCGAAGACGCCTTCCAGGTCGATTCCACCAACAAGCTCCACTGGCGACACAACGCCCGCCGCTTGAGCGCCGAAGAAATCTGGGACAGCTACCTCACTCTCACCAGCCAACTCGATCTCGAAATGGCCGGGCCTCCCGTGCGCCCCAAAATGCCTCAAGCCGTCCTCGCCACCTCCTCCCAACCCCACAATGTGTGGCGCGAAACCAAGGACCGCAATCCCTATCGCCGCGCCGTCTACATCCACGCAAAACGCTCCATCAAGCTCCCCATCCTCTCCGCCTTCGATGCCCCCGAACGCGATATCTCCTGTCCCTCCCGCTTTGCCACCATCGTTCCCACCCAGGCCCTGACCATGCTCAACAGCGAGTTCATGAACGAGATCTCACTCTCCTTCGCCAAACGCCTCCAGGGCCCCCTCGAAACCCAAATCAAAGAAGCCTTCCAGCTCGCCACCGGCCGGGCTCCAAAGACAGAAGAGCTGCAAAACCTCCTCACCTTGGTTGCAGACCTAAAAACCAAACACCAAGTCCCCGACGAGCAAATCCTCTCCCGCCTCTGCCTCCTCATCCTCAACCTCAACGAAACCATCCATCTAGATTAAAAGGGTTCTCACACCCCCCCTACCATCAGCGTCAATCTGTGAAATCTGCGGATCAACCTCCCCAACCGAGCCCAAGGACGGGCAACCGAAGCACAGCGAAGATAGCCAACGGTAATCGCCGTATCGCACCACAACCAAGTCGCTCACCCTTCGTGTTTAAATTTCAAGTCTTATAATTCAAATGTCTTTCTGTCACCGTACCAACCGCCGCGAATTCATCTCCACTGTCGGAGGAGGTTTCACCCAAGTCGCCCTCGCCGGCATGCTTGCCAAAGAAGGCTTCTTTTCCAAAGCCCAAGCCGCAACCCTCGCCTCCGGCATTCCTGAGAAGCATTTTCCAGCCAAAGCAAAGAGCGTCATTTTCCTCTTCATGTATGGCGGCCCGTCCCACATCGATACCTTCGATCACAAACCCAAGATGAAAGGCCTCGATGGCAAAACCATCGCCGTCAAAACCTTCGGACGTGGAGGAAAAAAGAACGAAGGCCGCATCGTCGAACCCAAGTGGGACTTCCACCAGCACGGTCAGTGCGGCAAGCAAGTCTCCACCCTCTTCCCACACCTTGCGGAGTGCGTCGATGACATCGCCTTTATCCACTCCCTCCAGGCCGAGTCCCCCATCCACGGCTCCGCCATGCTCATGATGAACTCCGGTTCCCTCGTCGGCGGTAAGCCCTCCCTCGGAAGCTGGGTCAACTACGGCCTCGGCAATATCAACGAGAACCTCCCCGGCTACGTCGTTATGCTCGACAAAACCGGCGGCCCCATTTCCGGCGCGAAAAATTGGTCCTCCGGCTTCATGCCCGCCAACTACCAAGGCACCGTCTTCCGCTCAAAAGGCGACCCCATTCTCGATCTCAAAAATGCCAACGGCATGGGCGGCAATGAGCAATACCGCCTCATCCAATCGCTCAACCAGCTCAACGAGCACCACCTCGAAGACCGCTACGGCGACTCCAACCTCGCCGCCCGCATCTCCAGCTACGAACTCGCCTACAAGATGCAGTCCACCGCACCCGAAGCGATCGAACTCGCACAGGAATCGGATGCCACCAAATCCCTTTACGGCATGGACCAGGAAGTAACCTCCGACTTTGGCAAAAAATGCCTCCTCGCCCGTCGCCTCGTCGAGCGCGGCGTCCCCTTCATCCAACTCTACTCCGGCGGCGCACACAACGACGACAACTGGGACGCCCACGGCGACCTTGTCACCAACCACGAGCGCCACGCCGGCCGCACCGACAAACCCATCGCCGGACTCCTCAAAGACCTCAAAGTCCGCGGCCTCCTCGATGAAACCCTCGTCGTCTGGGGCGGTGAATTCGGCCGCCAACCTACTGCGGAGTATGCCAAAGGCACCGGCCGCGACCACAACTCGGCCGGCTTCACCATGTGGATGGCCGGAGGCGGAATTAAAGGCGGAATCAGCGTGGGAAAAACCGACGAACTCGGCTCCCGGGCCGTCGAAAACAAACTCCACGTCAAGCACCTCCACGCCACCGTCCTCCACCAACTCGGACTCGACCCGAACGTCCTCTCCTACTTCCACGCCGGCCTCGATGAAAAACTAGTCGGAGTCGAAGGCGCCGACCCCATCAAAGAAATCATCGCCTAAGCCGATGTAGCGAAAGTTTCGCTTTTGGTTCCCCTCCATCTCGCAAGAAACACCCCACAGGGGCTAAACATACCCAACCTGGGGCAATTGTCGCGCCGTAGCTCGAAGAGCAAAGGAGAAAGCCTCCCCAAGCAAGTTTCGTCCCTTTCGTAAGTTTTGTGGTTGGCTATCCCCACTTCGCTACGGTTGTGGTTCCTCCCCCTCTCCCTCAACCCCGGCATCCCATCCATCTGTATCCATCTGTGGTTTTCCCTCACTCCAAAAGCCATTTTTTGCGTGTTTTCCCCCTGAAAACCAGCTTCCCTCCCGCCAACATCATGTCCGAGAAACGCAAGCCTTACCCCTTCGACCTCTTCGAACCCAAATGGCAATCCCACTGGGCCGAAAACAAAACCTACCGCACCCCCGGTCCCGGTGACGAAGGCTTCGATCCCTCAAAGCCGAAATACTACATCCTCGACATGTTTCCTTACCCCTCCGGTGCCGGCCTCCACGTCGGCCACCCCGAGGGCTACACCGCCACCGACATCATGGGCCGCTACAAGCGCATGAACGGCTTCAACGTCCTCCACCCCATGGGTTGGGACGCCTTCGGACTCCCCGCCGAGCAATACGCCATCAAGACGAATCAACATCCCCGTGTCACCACCGAGGCCAACACCAAGAACTTCCGCCGCCAGCTCCAGGAACTCGGATTCGGCTACGATTGGGACCGCGAGATCAACACCACCGACCCCAAATACGTTCGCTGGACCCAGTGGATTTTTCTCCAGCTCTACAATTCCTACTTCTGCGACGAAGACCAAAAAGCGAAGCCCGTCTCCGAGCTCGAAGCCAAAGGCTGGGCGCAGAAAGAGATCGACGAAGTCCGCCTCGCCTTCATCCACGAAGCCCCCGTCAACTGGTCCCCCTCCCTCGGCACCGTCCTCTCCAATGAGGAAGTCGAAGAGTGGAAGAAAAAAGGCGAGACTGTCGAGCGCCGCCCGCTCCGGCAGTGGATGCTCCGTATCACGAGATACGCCCAGCGACTCATCGATGAACTCGAACCCCTCGACTGGCCCGAGTCTATCAAGTCCCTCCAGCGCAACTGGATCGGCCGCAGCGAAGGAGCCGAAGTCACCTTCGATGTCGAAGGCAATGACATCACCGTCTTCACCACCCGACCCGACACCCTCTTCGGCGCCACCTACATGGTCCTCGCGCCCGAGCACCCACTTGTCGCGAAGATCACGACCGATGAAAACAAAGAGGCCGTCGAAACCTACGTCAAAGCCTGCGCCAGCAAGTCCGACATGGACCGCGGCCTCGACAAAGACAAAACCGGCGTCGCCACCGGAGCCTTCGCCATCAACCCCGTCAACGACGAAAAAATTCCCGTTTGGATCGCCGACTACGTCATGATGGGTTACGGCAGCGGAGCCATCATGGCAGTGCCTGGACACGATGAGCGGGACTTCGACTTCGCGAAAAAATTTGATATCGAAATTAAGCAAGTCGTTACCGTGGCCGCGACCTCTGGTCGCGAAACCAACCCAGAGGTCGCGGCCACAGTCGGAGTTGGCACCGCCATTAACTCCGGTTTCCTCGATGGCCTCAAAACGAAAGACGCCAAAAAGAAGATCATCCACTGGCTCGTCGAAAACAAAAAAGGCTCCAAGAAAATCCAGTTCAAACTCCGCGACTGGCTTTTCTCCCGCCAGCGCTACTGGGGCGAGCCCTTCCCCCTTCTTTGGGATAAGGAAACCGGCCAACACTCCAGCGTGCCCGAATCCGAGCTCCCCCTTCTCCAACCCGAGATGGAGGACTTCAAGCCCACCGGCGACCCCCGCGGTCCCCTCGTCAACTGCACCGACTGGATCGACTACTCCGACAAGCTCCGACGCGAAACCAACACCATGCCCCAATGGGCGGGCTCCTGCTGGTATTACCTCCGCTACTGCGATCCGGACAACACCGAGAACTTCATCAGCCCCGAGGCCGAAAACTACTGGGGAAATGACGACGGTTTCGTCGACTTCTACGTCGGCGGTAAAGAACACGCCGTCCTCCACCTCCTCTACTCCCGCTTCTGGCACAAAGTCCTCAACGACCTCGGCCACGTCAAATCCTCCGAGCCCTTCAAGAAATACTTCGCCCCCGGCCTCATCATGGGCGAGGACGGACAAAAAATGTCCAAATCCCTCGGCAACGTCGTCAACCCGGACGACGTCGTCGAGCTCTACGGAGCCGACTCCCTCCGCCTCTACGAAATGTTCATGGGCCCTCTCGACCAGGACAAACCCTGGGCCATGAAAGGCGTTGAAGGCGTCCACCGCTTCCTCGCTAAAGTCTGGCGCGTCGCCTGCTCCGAAGACGCCGAAGGCAAATGGCAGCTCAGCGGAAAAATCGCCGAAGGTAAAAACGACGACCTCGCCAAGATCACTCACGCAACCATCAAGCGCGTCGAAGAAGCGATCAACACCCTCCGCTTCAACACCGGCATCAGCGCCATGATGGAGTGCACCAACGCCTACACCAGTGCAGGAGAAGTCCCACGCGACCTTTTCCTCACCTTCCTCAAGCTCCTCAGCCCCTTCGCGCCTCACCTCGCCGAAGAGATCAACTCCGCCCTCGGAGAAACCGAACTCCTCAGCGAACAAACCTGGCCCGTCCTCGACGAATCTCTCCTCGTCGAATCCGAAATCCAGATCATCGTTCAGGTCAACGGCAAGCTCCGCGCCCGCCTCACCGTCCCCGCCGACATCTCAAAAGAGGACCTCGAGAAACAAGCCCTCGCCGACGATAACGTCTCCGCCCACACCACCGAAAAAACCGTGCGCAAAGTCATCGTCATTCCCGGCAAGCTCGTCAATATCGTCGCAAACTAGGAATAAGAAGAATAGACGTCCCGTCCGCTATCAGAGGACAAGCAAAAATCACCGCGACTCCCGCGGCATCATCTCCGCCACCCGGGCATAAAGCTGTCCCACATCCTCCGCCGAGGCATAGCGCGCGAGCGATACCTTCTTCCCGCCTCTCAGCAATCCGCTGAGCCGGTATCGCGGCTCCTCATTCACGTGCCCATTCTGCTTCACTTCTAACTCCGTAAACTCGCTCCCATCGTACAGCGAGTTCACCACAAAAATCGTCCATCGCCGCTCCAGATGAAGCCGCGAATGACGCTTCGAAAGGGTTACCCGATAACCCAACGAAAACAGCCCGATCAAGATCACCAGCAATCCAGCCCCGCCAAAAATCATCGCAAACCAAACCGGCGGACTGTCTCCCGATGATGAAGCATCCGAAACCGCCTCACGAATCCACGGAGCCAGATCGAGCAGGGAGTCACGCGTGACATTACCCATCATCAGCCCGGCTCCATCTTCCGGCGTTGCAAGCACGGTGCTCACATCCGTGAATTCTGCAGGCGCTGGAAGCGGGTCGCCAAAGTAGTTGATCGTTCCATACCCAAATGGTCCGTCTCCCGAACCAGCGTCGAAGTCTGCACTTGACACCGAAAATGAAGGACCGCTGTAATTTGCGTTAAATTCACTCTCGCTGGAAAACCAAGGAGTGGTCCCGTCCGGGTGCGGAGTCGTGATTCCAGATTCCGACGGAAGAACACCGGTGAATGGGAGCATAAAATTCCAAGTCTGTGTCCAATCAACAAGAATCGACTGTCCATGGGCGGAGAGAAGAGTTCCCAGCGCCGTGACGAGAGGGGAAGTGGGGTTTCATTGATTGGGATGGGGTGGGATGAGTCGATGCAGCAGGTGAGCGACATAACTTGAAGAAATAGCCTCCTAAAAACAATCTCAGAAATACACATCACCCGCCAATTAAACAAAAACGATGTTTACTATCCGGAATCCTTAATCACCTAGGAGCTTGTCGAAAAGAGGTCAATCTTCCTTAAATTAACAATCGAATCGTATCATCTCGCTTCTCAGTGATGTCTACTTCCCAAAGCAATCCATCTTTTTTCTCGAAAAGAACGTCTCAGAAAGAGTAGAATAAACAAAATTATGAATCGTCGTAAGTCACTCGCCACCCTTTCTTCGGGAACTGCCGCTCTCTTCACCGCATTGGGATCACAGATCAAAGCCGCCGAAAAAGCCGCCGGCCCCTCCGCAAACTTCAAACACTCCGTGTGTCACTGGTGTTTTGGAAAAATCCCGCTCGATGAATTTAGCGTTGAGGTCAAAAAGATCGGAATCGAATCCATTGAGATCCTCTTTCCCGACCAATGGGCTGTCGTTGCCAAGCACGGACTCCAATGCGCCATGGGCCGCCTGAAGACTCCAGGAGGAATCGGCAGCATCGGAAATTCCTTCAACCGGAAGAAAAATCACGACGCTCTTTTCAAAGCCTACGAAGAAGGTATCCCCATGGCCGCTGCTGCAGGGAACGTTCCTCAACTCATTGCCTTCTCGGGAAACCGAGGTGGCATGGACGATGACGAAGGTCTCAAAAATTGCGCCGAAGGCCTCAAGCGTATCATGCCTCTCGCCGAGAAGCACAATATAACGATCTCCATGGAGCTGCTCAACTCCAAGGTGGACCACAAAGACTACATGTGCGACCGCACCCAGTGGGGCGTCGATCTCGTCAACGCCGTCGGCTCCGACCGCTTCAAGCTCCTCTACGACATCTACCACATGCAGATCATGGAAGGCGACTGCATCGCCACCTTCACCAAGCACAAGGACGCCATCTCCCACTACCACACCGCAGGTGTTCCGGGCCGAAATGAAATTGGTGACAATCAAGAGCTCAACTATCGTGGTATCTCCAAAGCCCTCGCCGCCACCGGTTACACCGGATATCTCGGTCAGGAATTCCGGCCCAAGCTCGACCCTCTCACCTCCCTCAAAGAAGCCGTCGAGATCTGCACCGTGTAACGGCACAATATTTTTCAAATAGAATGATCAGGTGAGGAAGGGTTCCCTTCCTCATTTTTTTGTGGGTCTGTCTCTCGGGATCGGGCAATCTTCACCTGTGAAAATTCTATTCCTTCTTTTTGCCTTCGGCATTTTCACGCTCTCCGCAGCTGAGCGACCCAATATCCTTTTCATCATGTCCGATGACATGGGCTGGGCCCAACCGGGCTTCAATGGAAACCCCAGAGAGCTCACTCCAAACCTCGATCAACTCGCCAAGGAATCACTGAGTCTGACTCAGCACTACACCCACTCGGTCTGTGCCCCGACCCGTGGCGCTTTCCTCACCGGTCGCTACGCCTTCCGACACTGGAGCGATTGGCGCTCGGAGGATTTTGGAAAACCTTCCTATCTCAAAAAGCTCGGCCTCACCCTCGCCCGGACAGCGGACGGCGAGGAGACCCGTCGCATCCATGCCCTCCCCTCCGAAGAACGCACTATCGCGGAAGCGCTCAGCGATGCGGGCTACTTCACCTCCTTGATTGGAAAATGGCATCTCGGTGAGTGGTTCCCGGGAAATCTCCCCATGGGTCAGGGCTTTCAACATCAATATGGCCACTACGCCTGGGGAATTGACTACTACTCCAAGACGATCGTCCACAACGCACCCGCCCGCTTTGCCGTCTATGACTGGCATCGCAATCAAGAGCCCCTGCAAGAAGAAGGATATGCCACCGATCTCATCGCCAATGAAGCCAGCCGGGTCATCAGTGAGCAAACTTCCGATAAACCCTTCTTCATGTATGTCGCCTTCAATGCAGTCCACGGCCCCCTAAACCCACCGCCTAATTTTAAAGGCAATGCCTCCGATCCCCTCGCGATCCGGGACGCCATGTTGGCCAACTTGGATACCAACGTAGGGAAGATTTTAAAATCTCTCGACCAAAAGGGACTGCGCAAAAACACCCTCGTCGTTTTCACAAATGACAATGGCCCTGTCCTAGAAGAAATGAGCGCTCCTTACCGAGGGACGAAAAACACGACCTTCGAAGGCGGCGTTCGCACGCCTTGCCTCGTCAGATGGCCCGAGCACACCAAGGCCGGCAGTAAAAAAGACGGCCTCACCTTTGTCACTGATTGGTTCTCCACCTTCATCAACGTCGCGGGTGCTTCTGCCAAGCAAGAGCTCAAAACAGACTCCTTCAACATGTCCCCAGTCCTCTTCGGTGATGCCCCCAGCCCTCGAAACGAAATCATCTACGATGTCGAAGGAAGTGTCCGCCTTCCGACCATCCGAAGCGGTGACTACAAGCTCATGGGAGATATCCTTTATAACATCAAATTGGACCCCGGGGAAAAATCCGACCTTGCCTCGGTAAATCCTGACCTCGTCAAAAAACTCAAAGCGCGCCTCGCACAAGCCGCAAGTGAGCGATCCCCTCTCGGCGACAAGCCCCTCCTCATGGAGCCGCCCCTTCCCTACGTGTATGGCCAAGCCGAAAACACCGCCGTTCCTGAATGGCTCAAAAAGCAAGTCGATGCCATTCGCGCAACCCAGCCACAATCATGGGCCCCCGGAACGACTCCCTGGCCGCAAGCTCCCAAGGGTGCGAACGCCTCCAAGATGACCGGTGGCCTCGATGAAAAAGGAGCCGGTGCTCCAAAAAAATAGCGCCATGCTTCCCCCTGATCGCCCCGCCCTTTTCCTGGCACCGATGCAGGATGTCACCGACCTTCCTTTCCTCAGGGTGATGGCGGCTTGCGGCGGCGCAGACATCTACGTCACCGAGTATTTCCGCGTCTACGAGAACTCGAAGCTCGATCCCTACATCCTGCGATCCGTGACAGAGAATCCCACGGACCGTCCCATCATCGCCCAGATGATCGGGCAGCACGAAGGAGCGCTCGTCCAAACCGTCAACGAACTCAAAAAATACCCCGTCGCGGGAATCGACCTCAACCTCGGCTGCCCTGCTCCCGTTGTCTATCGCAAGGACGCCGGCGGAGGCCTCCTACGAAAGCCTGAGAAGATTGACCAACTCCTCGGTGCGCTTCGGGAGGCCTGCGGCGACCTTCCTTTTACCGTCAAAACCCGCGTGGGCTTTGAGTCACCCGATGAATTCGGCCACCTCTTGAGTATCTTCAAAAAACACGCTATTGATTTACTCACGATCCACGGTCGCACCGTGAAAGAGCGCTACCAGACGCCCGTTCATCCCGAAAAAATCCGCCAAGCTGTCGAGGAACTTTCCTGCCCCGTCATCGCGAATGGCAACGTCGTCAACCTCCAAAGTGGACTGGCCTACCTCAAGGAAACCCAGGCCGCCGGCCTCATGATTGGTCGGGGCGCCATTCGCCATCCTTGGGTTTTTGCTAAACTGCGAGCTTCCTTTTTAGGAGAAAAGATCCCCTCGGTGACCGGCCGCATGATTCTCGACTACATCGCCATGCTTTATGACGAGACCGCCCGAGAGCACAGCGATTTTATCGAGCACAAGCACGTCCAGAAAATGAAGCGCTACCTCGTTTACATCGTGCAGGGACACGTGCCCGAGTTCGAATTCGCCATTCGGAGAGTAAAAACCCGCGAGGAGTTTTTTGCCATCTGCCGGGAGTTCCTCGAAAACGACGACCCGGCCCCGGAACTCCCGCCTGAAAATTCAAAGTTATTCTGCGGCTTCTCTCAGTTCCTTTAAGACAACCCTTCAAAGTTTCCCATTGACTTCATCTAAGCCAAGCGAGACCCTTTAAGGGTAATAACGGAAAGAAAAGGTGGAACAGGATATTTTACATACCGAAAAAATCATCTCGGATCGGAAAACATTTTTCCTCGATCTTAAGGAGAACCGTCGAGGCCAAGTCGTCAAAATCACCGAGGACGTCGGCGGAAATCGAGACACCATTATGGTGCCTACCGAGATCCTAGGCGACTTCATTGACGCCCTAACCGACATTAAGGAGACGGCGGATCAGGAAGGCGAGCAGGAAAGCTAGCTCTACTTGATCTTCCAGTAGTCGGCGGCGTCAAATCCTAGCATTCGACTTTCTCGGCGAGACGTCCATCAACCTCGGACGCTCTTTTTGCTGTTTTCCAGGCAGGACCTTCATCGCTTAGATCGATTACAGTTTTTCAGGCTCCTGGAGAAGTTGGCCCACCCGCTGAAGAAGCATTCCAGCCCCACCGCCATCAACTACCCGGTGATCGAATGTCAGGCAAAGTTCCGTCTCAGTGACGGGGATAAAGGCACCCACTTCATCACTCCACTTCGGCGTCTTGATGCCGGCGGCCAATCCAAGGATGAGCGTTTCGTTCGGAAGCGGAATCGGCGTCCCCCACTTCAAACCGAAGGTGCCAAAGTTGGTGACCGTGGCAATGCCGCCGGATGTTTGCTTGGGAGTGAGGCGTCTTTCACGGCCCGCTTTAACCAGCTCGTCATATTCCCGCGAGAGTTCGGAAACTCGATGTTGATCGACGTTTCGGAGAACGGGAACCATCACCCCGTCTTCCACTTGCACCGCTACTCCCAAATCGAAAGCACGGGGATGAACCACCTTGTCGCCGATCAGGAAGCCTGCGGTTGTGGGCTCTTCCGACAAGGCGATCGCAAAGGCCCGCAAGACGTAAAGAGTGAGACCGGGTTTGGGATTCTGTCTCGAGCGATACTCTAACAGTTTGTCCATTGGAATAGGGAGACCCACCGAAGCAAAAGGGCGTGTCCAGCTGCGACGCATCGCGTCAGCGACAGCCAAGCGCATGGGTGACGCACTACTGCGCGGCCATTCTTGAATGTAATCCAGAAACTTTTCGAGATCTTCAACCGTGACCCGACCACCCGCTCCGCTTCCCGCAATGGCAGAAATATCAGCGGCTTGAAGGCCAAGTTCATCCATCCGGGCGCGCATCCGTGGAGAAATGTAATGCGCTCCTTTGACTCCCGCCGGGACAGGCAAACCACGCACGCTTGGTTCAATAAGAACCGGCTCCTTGTAGCTACTGTCATTGGAACGGAAGTGAAGATTCTCTTCGTCTTTAGAAGATTCCTTCTCGGTGTCTTCCTCTCGCTCGCCCAAGACAGGAGAACCCGTGCGCTCGATTTCTTCCTCGCTCGCCTCAAGAATTCCGAGAAGAGTTCCTACCGCATAGTCTTCGCCTTCCTCCCCGCGGAGTTCCGTGATCGTTCCGCCACAGAGAGTTGTCACTCCCATCGTGGCCTTGTTCGTCTCGACCTCGATAATTTCTTGGTCGACGACTACCGTATCCCCCACTGCAATAAGGAGTCGGACAATGCGGGCCTCAGCAATCGATTCGCCGAGTTGGGGCATGATAATGGGAACCTGGGGCATGACGTGTTAAAGATTTAAAAGTTCGCGAAGCTTCTCCACGATCGACTCGGGAGTCGGGCGGTGAGCAGCCCAGAGATCAGGATGATAAGGAATGGGCGTGTCCTTGGCATTTAAGCGCAAAGGAGGGGCATCGAGAAGATGAAATCCTTCCGCGACCACCCGCGAAACCACTTCAGAGGTCACTCCACCCCAGGGAAATCCTTCTCCCAGGGCTAGCAGTCGACCGGTGCGAGCGACCGAAGCAAGGACAGTGTCGATATCGAGCGGCTTCACGCTGCGAAGATCCACCACTTCGATTTCCCAACCCTCTTTCGCGAGGCGATCAGCGGCGCGAACTGCTTCATGCACCATCGCGCTGTATGTCACCACGGTGGCATGCTTGCCCGCACGAGTGAGCCGGGCCTTTCCCAACGGGAGGGCATCACCCTTAAGATTTGCTGATTTGAGCCAGCGGTAGAGAAATTTGTGTTCACAAAAGATGACAGGATCATCGAGTTCCACCGACTCTTTCAAGAGTTGATAAGCATCTGAAACCGTGGCCGGAGTGACCACGACGAGCCCGGGATAGTGGGCATAGATACTTTCGATCATCTGGCTGTGAAACGGCCCCGATCCCGGAGTTCCTCCACAGGGCATTCGCACCGTGATCGGAATCGGAATTCCAGTGCGATAAAAATGGGTTCCGGCTTGGTTAACAAGCTGGTTGAAAGCGACCGAGGAAAAGTCGGCAAACTGCATTTCAATAATGGGACGCATCCCGTTGATCGCAGCTCCTACCGCCATTCCGACCATCGCATCCTCACTGATAGGAGAATCAAGCACGCGTGATCCGAACTCTTCCTTAAATCCCTTGGTCGCTTTGAAGGCTCCTCCAAAACTGCCAATATCCTGACCGTAAAGAAAGACGCGCTCGTCTTCGCGAAGAAGCTCTAGCTGCGCCTCGTGAATGGCATCGATATAGGTAACACTCATTTTTTTACTGCATCCCTTCTACCGATGTCGCTCGCCAATTCTCTTTGTAAGGATCAGGTCCACACTCACGTTGGGCAGTGGCGACGGCTTCCTGAACCTCCTCCACCGCCTCTTTTCTCCAAGCCTCGATTTCTTCCGCAGTTGTTAAACCATCTTCAATGATCTGACTAGCCCCCACTTCGAGACAATCACGGCCCATCAAAGAATCTCGTAATTCCTGCGGGACATACGATGCATCGTCATGCTCTCCATGGCCGCAGAGCCGCAGTAAACGAGCCACCACAAGCTGGGGACCAAATCCTTGACGAGCCGATGTGACTGCTTGCTGGATCCCGGCAAGAGTTGCTTTGAGATCGGTTCCATCAACCTCCACCCCCCCCACGCCGTATCCGACGGCCCGTTCCAAAAGACTCTCACACGCGAACTGGCGATTCCGTGGCGTTGAATAGGCAAATTGATTATCCGCGATAACAACCACGAGAGGGAGATTTTCAACCGCAGCCATGTTCAGCCCTTCGTGAAACGATCCTGTCGACGTCGCGCCATCACCAATTGAGGTCGCTCCTACAATTCCGTCGAGTTCCCCTTTCATCCGCTTTGCGATGAGCATGCCGGAAATCACTGAAACAGCGGCCCCCAAGTGGCTAATCATCGCAGGCATTCCCTGATGAGGCCGACCCCGATGAATGTTCCCGTCTCGGCCCCGCATCGGTCCTTTCGCCGACCCGAGGTAGGTCCGCGTGGCATCCAGCATATCCTCGCCAAAGGCGGTGCGTCCGGCCTGATCACGAATCAGCGGAGAAAAGTAGTCTCTTCCTTTAGTCAAAGAAGCACCCAGTGAAGCGCTCAACGCTTCTTGACCAGTCCCCAAATAAACACCCCCGACGATCTTCCCGCCCTTGTAAAGACTCGACAATTTATTCTCCAGAGTCCGCGCCGTCAGCATGGACCGAAAAACCCGAAGCAGTAAATCCCCATCAAGAACCGCTTCGAGGGGAGGCGGTGGAAAAGAAAAGGTCGGAGGTGTCATCAGTGAAGATTAAAATGCGAAAAATCCAAAAACAGGATCCTGTTAGATTTCCTGTTCGATTCCTTTCAGTTCTAAGAAAAGATCATTCCATCGCTCAAGACGAGGTTTAAGAGCGAGTTTGTGCTTGGCAATATGACGTCTGACATTCTCGAAAAGCCCCCCGTATTCGAGATAGAATTCCCGTACGCCATCTTTATATTCATTACTGAGGGCATCTGCAAAGGGATCACGGTAGCTCTCAATACGATCCGAGAAATTCTGACAAAGTTCCTTTTTCGACTTCTCGGCATAAACGCCAGCGGCGGCTAGAAAAAGAAAGCTGATTCCGATTGCCACAAAGGGCCAGGGATGCGAACCAAGCGCCCCGAGGATACCGGCCACAATGACACTACAAAGTGCTCCGGAAAGAAAACGCCGAAGAACGCTCCGGCGTGCCTCCATCTGAAGGTCGAGATTTCCACGCAACTTCAAGTTGGCGACCGCTTGCTTGGAAGAACGCCCCAAGCGCCGAACAAAGCGCTCACGCGTGTCCATCAGCGAGTCCGTCTCTTTGTCGAAATCTGGAATGGCCACCTCGAGTCGTTCCTTGATGCGAGGCACCACTGTGGTCCAGTGACTGCGACAATTCTCAACGAGCTCCTGGCCATCGAAATTCGCACGTTTCTCCACCGCAACCTTCACCGACTCCGTAAGACCAGCCTCCAACTCCGATGGAATCTTCTCCGATCTGAAAAGAGAAAGAAAACTCTGTGGAATCGTGATATTCTTTCGGAGCATCTTCACCGCTTCACGAGCTTCGTTCATGAAGACATCGGTGAGACCGGAAAACTTGGAGGAAAAGTTGGTCGCCTGACCTTCACACCGTTGATCAACCTCCGTCTCAAGCTCTCGCAAGAATGACTGATCACGATCCAGCTGAATGGTGTCTTCTTCAATCTTTTTCTCGATCCGGCGGAGCGCAACCTGAGTCGAGTCACGTACTTCACAGAGCACTTGACGCCTCCCGGGATTTCCAGAGACTCGCTTTGAAATAAAATTCTCAAGGGCTGGAAATCCGCTTTTACGCCAAAGGTTGTCGCTGAAAGGCAGCGCATGCTTGGCATTGCTTGCCATCTTTCCCGAAACAGGGAAAACATCAGGATGAACTCCAATTTTTTGAACCGCCAGCGAGCGGACGTGTTCGATAATTAAATTTACATCCCTCTCATCCCGAAGGTCGACCTGTTGCAGAACGAAGGCGACATTCTCCAAATTATCCGCACCCAACTTGGAGATGAAATCCCAAGTGGCCGCACCCCAAGGATTACTTACAGGAAAGACGAAAAGTAAAAGGTCCGCGATCGGCAAGAAGCGCTCGGTGATGGACTGATGCCCTCTGACCACCGAATTTGTGCCTGGAGTATCAACGATATTAAAATCCTGAAGGAACTTAATCGGCCGGTACCGCTCCTGCAGCGTGTCGGTGACATCGATATTTCTCTCCGTTTCGCCCCAGCGATACCAATGCACTTTTTTCGTTTCAGGAAGGACATTTGTTTTGCAAAGATCCTGACCGAAAAGGCCGTTCAGGAGAGTCGATTTCCCGGCATTGACCTCACCACAAACGACAAAGAGGAAAGGGCTGCGCAGCCCTTTGAGATACTCACCCTCATCGGCGAGAGCTGATACGTCAGCACCGCAAGATTCGCCTAATTTGCGAACGCCCACCACAACGTCCGTGAGGCGTTGTCGCGTTGCGAAGTATCGTTCGCCAAACATCAGGGGTGAAAACTTTAGTTTGGTAGGAGCAATTTGCTCTAGCCCTTCTGCGCGAGCAGTTGGGAAACGGTAATGAACTTATATCCCCGTGAGAGGAGTCCATCAAAGGTCGCCGGCATCGCCGTGACCGTCGGTGCATGAAGATCGTGCGCCAAGATAATCGCGCCATTATTAGCACCAGAAAGGATCCGTGAAGTGACCACTGATGGTCCTGGGCGTCTCCAATCTTGAGGATCGACCGACCACATAATCGTGGGGTAGTTAAATTCGGAAAAAAGCATCTGTCGCTGTCGCTGAAGTAGCGCTCCATAAGGGGGGCGCATCGTGCGAGGCTTCACTCCGGTCGCTCGCACAATCGCGTCTTGAGTGCGGCGCATCTCTTTACGAACTTCGGATTCGCTCAGTGAGGTAAGCTTCCGGTGAGTGTATGTGTGATTCCCAATCTCGTGACCTTCAGCCACAATGCGGCGGGCGATATGCGGATAGCGATCCACATTTCCGCCGATGACATAAAAAGTAGCCCGGATATTCCGCTTCCGAAGCATATCCAAAAGACGCGGCGTGTTCGTTGGGTGCGGGCCGTCGTCGAAGGTCATTGCCACATTGGCGTAAGCCGAAGATCCACGTGAGTAGGAAATCGCACTCCCCGAGAAAGCGGTCGGCAGATTCATGTTCGGATTCCGCAATCCCTGATTCGCATAAGCAGGCGGACGATACTGGGTATTCGCCAGCATCTTGACGCTTTGGGGCGGAGATTGCCCACGCCCAGAAGCAGGCGAACTCACGAGAGACGCTAACGCGTCTTTGCTTGAACACGCAGAAAGTCCCAAGGCTGCACCTGGGGTCATTTGGAGAAGATCGCGGCGTTTCATGAGCAGAGTAATTCCTACCCTTTTTACACCCTCATGTCACGGCTTGATTCAGCGCCCATTCAAGATTGCCCCGAGACGCTCTCGTGCCGCTTCCGACCAGCTCTCGCGCGGGGTGAAAATCGCTGAATCCAACGAAGTATGCTCAGGCCAATTAGGGACTGTCGGAATCAAAGGAATCGCTCGTTTGAGCACCCTTTCACTCATCTCAGCATTGGCCGCGAGATGCTCGACCACCGAGGAAGCCGTGACCGACTCATCCTCCTCACGCCAGGAATCGTAATCAGTCACCATTCCGAGGGTTGCCAAGGCGATTTCAGCCTCCCGGGCCAGCTTTGCCTCCGGCAAATTTGTCATTCCGATTATATCGAAGCCAAAATGGCGATAGTAATGAGATTCTGCCCGAGTCGAAAAAGCAGGCCCGTCCATACAGACGTAGGTTCCCCCATCGTGAATCTCCGCTCCTTCGGCCTGCCCTGCCTTCAGCAAGATCGCCCGCAATCCAGCGCTAATGGGATCACCAAAATCAACGTGCGCCACGAGGCCCTGCCCAAAAAAGGTGTGATTCGCGCGCTGGCTCGTCCGATCAAAATACTGATCGGGCAGCACGATTGAACGCGGCGGATATTCTTCCTTCAAACTCCCTACCGCAGTCGCACAGATTACCCAACGCACTCCCACCGACCGCAACGCCCAAAAATTCGCCCGGTGATTCACCTCAGTGGGCAAAATGGTGTGACCCTGTCCGTGCCGCGAAAGAAACCAGACTTGTCGCCCCTCAAACTCTCCCCCGATCAATTCGTCCGAAGGATCTCCAAAAGGAGTTGATATCTTCCGACGCTCCATTTTTTCGAGCCCGTCGAATCCCGAGACGCCACTCCCTCCGATAATGCCAATTGCCGGTGTCATTTTTCTTCTTCTGTTTCTGGTTTCTTCTTCGCAAAAAACTCGACCGCCATAATGAGACCAATGCCCACAAGAACAGCGACCACTTCAAACCACACTCCACTTTGCGAAAAGTCCGGGAGCCTCCAGTTCTCGTAGCCAATCGTCTTCGTTTTCGTTTCCCCGTCTTTCAAGAACTCCTGGGTGAGCTCCGTTTTCCACGGCCAAATAATCATCAGCGAGCCTGCCACGAATCCCGTAATCGCCCCAACTGCCTTGTCGTGATGCGTGCGAAATAACCAACTCAAAAAGCGCGAAAGTCCCAGCAAACCCACCACCGCACCAATCCCTACGGGAATCAGAATCGGCAAGGACGCAGCGAGATTTCCTGAAAAGAAAGCGCTCAAGGCATCCAGCATAATGAGTTTGTAATTCCCTAGAAGCAGCAACACGAAGGAGCCACTCACTCCAGGAATAATCATGCTGCATAACGCCACCACCCCGCATGTCCCTAAGTAGATTGGATTCGTGTTCTCATTCGCTGGAGTCATGAAAGCCATCGACACCGCGATCGCCAAGCCCACCAAAAATACCGCAACCACTCCCGGAGACCAGTGCCGAATCATCTTTCCCACGGAGGGAATCGACGCCGCAATCAGCCCAAAGAAGAGCGAGAGAACCAAGGTCGGATGATGTTCCAGACCATACTTCAAGGTGCGAGCCAAAGTCGCAAACGCCGTGATCACCCCGAGGCCCAGTGAGAGCAAAAAACGACCATCGATCTTCGCCCACAGCTCTGATATCTTAAATAAGTAAACCAGTTTAACAGCTTCCAGATCAAAGGATTTCAAAGCCTCAATCAATCGTTCATAGATCCCCGTAATGAAGGCGATGGTTCCTCCGGAAACACCGGGAACGACGTTGGCCGCTCCCATCGCAAAACCTTTAAAAAAGGTGGTCAAATCTTCCTTGTTGAGCACGGCAGGATGCTCAGCGCAATTCGAGGTCCTGACAATCCTTAAAGCTTCCGTAACACACTCGTGCCGAGTGCTCCCAGTTCATCGAAATCGAAAGGATGTCAAAATTAGCGCTCCCCACCACGGCCAAGCGATCATCGACGACCATCGACTTCGCATGCAGAACCGATCCCGTGTATTCTCTAACCTTCACCCCGGCATCCATCAGCGAAGGATAGAGCCCTTCGCACACCCAATCCGCCAGCGGAACATCTGAGTTCCGGGGCACTAACAGATCGATATCGAGGCCACGGGCCTCCGCTTTCCGCAAGCGATTGAGCATGCGGCGGGGCGGAACAAAGTAAGGCACCGTGAGAACAACATCCTTCTGCGCCATTTCAAACGTGGTGGAATAAAGCCGCCGAATCGCCCCCCGCTTTCCAAAGCCGCTCCCACCCACTACGAGGAGATCACTCTCCCACGGACCAGCCTCATCCTTCCGATACGCCCCCGTCTCTGTGGGAGAAGTTCCGCCCACTTTTTGCCAAGTCTCTTAGAAAAACTGATCACAAGCTGCTGCGCCCGGACCCTCAATGGAAAGATGAGTGTCCCACCAGGCCCCTTCCCCCTTGATCGAGCGCGACCAAACCGAACCCAGATTCATTCCTCCGGTAAAAGCGAAACGGTCATCGACGATGAGATTTTTGCGGTGATTGCGCCCCAAAATCCTACTTCGTTTTCGCCAAGGAGCGACCGGCCGAAAGACGCGCACCTCCACCCCACCTCATCAGAGAGAAACATATACATCTCCTGGTAGACGTAGATCTCCGCCGCTCCGATCGCTTCACGCATCTCACGAAAAGCATCATCCCTTTCAAAGAAGAGCTCTACCCGATTACCGCAAGATTGCACCGCCGAGCCGTCTCGTGAGAGGAGACCCAACCATTTGCTCAACAATCCTTGCTTCTCCATGATCTCATCCGCTGGAAAAACCTTGTGGCAAAGGAGAATAAAAACAACCCTTCGAACGTTCTATCTTCAGATTCCATGACCAAGTTTCTTTGCTTACTGACAATTGCGACAGCCACGATCGGCCTCGAAGCCCGACTCTGGCGCAGCGCCAAGGGTGACCAACAGTTTGAAGCGGACCACATCTCGAACGACGGAAATCTGGTCACCCTTAAAAAAGGAAGCCGAATCGTCAGCTTCCCCATCGCTAAGCTTCACGAAGTAGATCAGGCATGGCTCGTTGAAAACCATCCCCTCGCCAGGCCTTCCGCAATCGATGCTCCAGCTCCGCCAAAAGGGGCCGCTTTTGACACCCTCGAATTCGGAGACACGCGAAAAGACGTCATTGCCAAACTTAAAGTGAGTAAAATGGTCGAAGGCGATGCGGCCGATGTCATGATGGCGCGCATCGGACTCAACGGGGCTTACCGCACCAAGAAAACCATCGGCGGGCTCCACTGCTACCTCTACTTCGGCTGGACCAAGAACGACACCCTCCGGGAAGTGACCCTGCGGAGTAAAGTGGTTGAACGAGGGTCCTACGGAGGCATGTTGAAGAACAATTGGGAAGAAATGACTTCCGTTCTCACCATGCTTCATGGTCGCCCGGTGCAAGGTGCGCCTTATCCAAACTCCGATGAACTGCAGGACGGGCTCATTCTCTGCTCTCACCTCTGGCGCACCGAAGAAGGCCACTCGGTCCTCCTGGGCACCGGCCAGGAAGGAAAAAAATACACCGTCATCGTAAGAATCACAAGTGAGCGCATCGAGCCCGTGGTGGTGAAATAGATTGAGGAAGATTCTACAAGACTTTCCCCTCTCATTACCTTAGTCGACCCTCTTCTCCTCAGTCACTCGTCCCACCGACAGCAGCTCAAAGTGCGTAGAAGGAAACCGTTCAAATCTCATTCCCTCGCTAATCCTCGCAGGCCCAGCCTAGAAAACCATAACCCCGTGCCAGCAAGCTGGCACGGGGTTATGGCGGACAGAGTGGGATTCGAACCCACGGTGACATCGCTGCCACACACGCTTTCCAAGCGAGCGCATTAGACCACTCTGCCATCTGTCCGCATTAGAATTTTCGGTCGGGCGCGCAACCTAGCCATCAACTCGTAATGAGGCAATCGAAATATTCCCACCAAGCCGCTTCCAAGCTTTCTTTTCCACTGAAACGGTCTATCTCCCTTCTCTAGAGAGATTTCACCCAAGCTGTATGGACCCAAAGGATCGCTATGAAATCAAACGCAAGCTTGGCCAAGGAGGCCTAGGCGCGGTTTTTGAGGGCTACGACCACCAGCTTCGGCGAAAGGTCGCCATTAAGCGCCTCCTTACGGAGGAAGGGAGCACCCAAGATCAGGTCGATGATTTGATGCGAGAGTGCCATTCCCTCTCCGCGCTCAATTCTCCTCACGTCGTGAGCCTTTTCGACATCGGGCAAGACGGGGACGGCCCCTTCGTCGTGATGGAACTTCTCGATGGAGAAACCTTGGAAACTTTGATTTCCCGAGCACCCCTCATCGAAACCGATTTTTTCAGTGTCGCCGAACAGTGCCTCGAAGGCCTTCTCGCCGCGCACGATGGCCACTTACTTCATCGGGATATCAAGCCCTGCAACATCATGATCACCTGGCTGCCCAGCGGCCGGATGCAGCTCAAGCTTCTCGACTTCGGACTGGCCAAGTTCACCCTTGAGCCATCGATCCAAACGATTGCCCACGGCAACTCCCTCTTTGGTTCCATCTATTTCATGGCACCCGAGCAATTTGAGCAGCGCCCGCTCGATGCGCGCACCGATCTCTATTCTCTCGGAGGCGTTTTTTATTATGCCCTCACCGGGGAGTATCCTTTTAATGGCGAATCGGTCGCTCAGGTGATGGCCTCTCATCTTCAAGGCTACTGCAAGGACCTGCGCGAATATCGGCCCGACCTTCCAGAAACTCTCTGCAACTGGATCATGAGTTTAATGGCTCGCCAGCCTGACAACCGACCCAATTCCTGTGAAGTAGCGCTGAGTCAGCTCGTGGGCATCCGACAAGGAACCTTCAATCCCCCCGCTCCTCAAGGAGTCCAAATGATCACCCATCCGGTGCGCCTCAAGGCCGCTCCGGCGGTGCAAGGCCCGCAAACACCGGCCACCATTACCACCGTTCAGGTTCTCCCTCCCCGGACCACAGGGGTCCCTCTCCTCACTCACCCGGTTCTCATCACCGACAATTCCACCCATCTTTCAGGATGGCTTTGGCCGTTGCTTGGAGTGGCAGTCCTCATCATCGCTTTCATCTACTGGCCCAAGGGGGCAGATCCCCAAGAAGTTGTAAAAATGGTCCCGGCGATCTATTCAACTCCCTCCGCGAGTCTGCCAAAGGATTCTCCGAAGACCCCATCGACCAATAAAGAGAAGACGCTTGTCGAAAAACTACACCTCCCGAAGTCCCCGGATGAACTGCTCGAGGAGCGAGACTACAACTTGGACAAGATGCTCTCGATCAAAGAATTTTCTCACACCTCGTTTCCTGCAATTCGGAAACGTCTTGAGGAAAGCTTTGCCACCTTCGATCTCGATCAAAATGGACGCATTACCCTGAGTGAACTGGAAAAGGCCTATCGCGAATAACTTTTATTTTCCACTCGCCCGAAGAACATCGAGAACGGCTTGAAAGCGCTCGTTATTTTGCGAGTCTGCCTCACAGAGATTTTCGTGACACTCTAGGATGTGGCCTTCTTTTCCAGGTGAGCTTCCACCAATCGGTTTCAGGTCAGCGCGAACTTCGTCCAGCTTTCCGATCCACGGACCTTCTTCCGGTTCGATCTGCAGAAGCTGCGAGAGACCGAGTTCTTCCAAAGAATCTTGATTTTTCTTACCCGGAGAAACGACACTCAAGGTGCCCCCCTCAGGGCCACGGAGCTTGGCCGCGATTCCGGCAAGCATCCCCATGAAAGTGGAATCCATTCCGGTGCACGCTTCCAGATCGACCACGATCTCGCGAACGCCCTCTGAGATTTTGCGCTCCACCGCTTCCTTGATACAAGGGCTGTCCATAAAGGTTCCCTTTCCTTCTAAGCGGACCCAGAAGATGGATTGATATTGGCGGGTTAAGACCTGACCGTTCGGTTTCAAAATGTGAAAAATGACCCTCTGAAGACTGAAGTCAGATTACCCCGAAAAACAGACAAGGTCAAAATATCATGACGATATTTTGAACGAGAACAAAAACGATTAGATGAAGCGCGGCAATTCCCAGCAAAGCCGCGGGAACCCGCGAAGGACTAATGAGACGATAGACGATCACAAAGAAGAGTAATCCCGGGATGCTGGCGGCAATAAACCACCCGGACATCTCGTGAGCCAGGATGAGAAGGTAGGGCAACACGGTCATCGCAAGGATCAGCATTTTGACCTTGGGTCGACCAAAGCGCACCACGATCGTCCTCTTTTGCACCGCGCGATCTTCTTCAAGATCACGGTAGTTATTGATGGCGATTAGAGCAGCGGAAAGAAAACCGATCTGAAGTCCCAGGATCCAACTCTCCGCAAGCCACTGACCCGTTTGGATAAAAACCGTCCCCCCGACCGCAACCAAGCCAAAGAAGAGAATGACAAAGACCTCGCCCAAGCCGCGATAAGCAAGCGGAAGCGGCCCGCCGGTATAACCGTAACTCAGGTAGAGCGAAGGCACCCCAATCGCGATGATCCACCATCCGCGCTCGAGGAATAAAAGGCAGCCCACGATGGAAGCCAAGAGGAGCATCAAGGCAGCCCCAAGATAAACGGCGCGCCTCGACAAGAGCCCGGAAGCCGTGGCCCGCTGAGGCCCGAGTCGCGCTTCGGTATCCGCTCCCTTTTCAGCATCGATGACATCGTTGAAAAAATTCGTCGCGATCTGGATAAAGACCGCGCCAAAAACCGTAAGGATCGCGAGGCGAAGGTCAAACTCCCCCGTCAGGTGCCATGCCAGCAAAGAACCAGACCACACCGGCACAATCGCCGCCGGAAGCGTCTTGGGTCGGGATGCGAGGAGCCAGGATTTCATCATTCACTCTTCTCGCCGATCGCGGCATTGATTTCAGATTCCGAATGACCCAGGAATTTAAGCGGTTCGTTGAACCACTCCCGGCCACGATCCCACATCCGAAAATCCCCATCTATGGTATAGGAATCTCGGACAACGTAAAGTTGTTGCTCCTTATGGACCATTTTGAGAATCGCAAGACCCGTTTCACCCCTCCTGCTGCCTACGGGTAAAATTCCCTTAATAAGGGCCTGAGTCACTGGAGTCGCATCATTCCCCTGAGACCAAGCCATCAATGATTTGAGATTCCGAGGATTATTCAACATGCACTTAAACAACTTTCGATCTAGATCAATCTCTTCGTCAGGTGGACCAGAAACCACCTTGCTGCTGAACTCAAATACCTCCTCCGGAGTAGCGCTCTTCGCAAAAGCGTCAAAAAAGAAACCAAATTCGAAGGTGAGGCTTCCGCCATTTGTCAGAAACTCAAAGACTGCTTCCGGCTCCTGCTCGGACCAAACTTTCCAGATGTATGTTGGCGGCTCATAGAATCGTCCTTTTTGCCCCTTGAAGCGCAACGCGCTCTCGTGCTTTTTCCATTCCCCTGCGAAGGAAGTAAAATCGAAATCCATCGGGAATTCTCCACTCCAAGAATGGTCACTCGACGAATTGTTCTCTTTCCAATTGTCTTTGTAATATTCAAAAGCCGTTTCCCAGCCATGCCCGACAGCTTTTTCCTGAAGCCCGCTCGGAAAATCGATCATCCCTTCATGGTCAACAAGGTGCCTTTCCGAAAGCTGGATAGCCTTAAGAACATCGCCCTCAATCTGCGTCCCGATCAGCTTTCTTAAAATTTCATGCGGTTGCTCAATGGACCGAGCCTTGGAAAAAAGAGATTCAAAATTCTCCCTGATCCACGCCGCGGCCTCTTTGTCCTCGAAAATCTCTCCAAAAAGATAATCACGGTTCCCCTTGTGATCACTTGCCAAAACCCATTGCAAGGTCCCCTCCAGGTCCTCGTTCACAAGCTCATCGAGCAAATCGTTGATGACTCTTGCCTCCTTGTAATCGAGGCCATAAGGACCGGATTGTTTCAGAAGAAACTCGAGGTGAGCGCGACGGTTTTCTGGAGAGATTTCTGCGAGAATTCCTTTTCGCTCATCCCAATCTGAAAACAGAATCCTCTCGGCGAATTTCAAAAACGAAATACTAGGGGAGGGAGCCGATGAACCGGGCGACGGGCGAGTTCCGCTAGAGCTATGACTGGAAATCGCCGGGGCCACTTCTTTTTCTCCAGCGACCTGACTTGAACCAGCGAAATAGCCCCGTCCCGCACCCACAAACAGGGTGACAAAAGGGACAACAACGGACGTTTTCATCAGACTTAGGGCACCCGAGGAAACTTGGAGAAGTCTGGAGCGCGCTTTTCAATGAAGGCCTCTTTTCCCTCCTTCGCCTCTTCGCTCATGTAATACAGGAGAGTGGCATTTCCGGCGAGATCGAGCAGGCCCATTTGGCCATCGCAGTCGGCATTGAGGGCAGACTTAAGGCAACGCAGGGCGAGCGGAGAATGAGCGAGCATTTCGCGGCACCATTGCACCGTCTCGCTCTCGAGCTGGTCGAGCGGAACCACGGTGTTAACCAAGCCCATATCGAGCGCTTGCTGGGCGTCGTATTGACGGCAGAGATACCAAATTTCGCGCGCCTTCTTCTGACCCACAATGCGGGCGAGGTAGCTGGAACCCAGGCCACCATCAAAGCTTCCCACCTTGGGGCCGGTTTGACCAAAGCGGGCATTCTCGGCGGCGATCGTCAGGTCGCACACGATGTGAAGGACGTGCCCACCACCGATGGCGTAGCCAGCCACCATGGCCACAACTGGTTTTGGAAGGCCTCGAATTTTCTTCTGCAGATCAAGCACATTGAGCCGGGGAACTCCGTCGGCCCCAAGGTAGCCGGCATGACCGCGCACTTTTTGGTCGCCGCCTGAGCAAAAGGCCTTCTCCCCTTCTCCAGTAAGAATGATCACTCCCACGTCTTGGTCCCGGTGGGCCATCTCGAAGGCCTGCAGGAGTTCATCGACGGTGACCGGGCGGAAGGCATTGCGCACTTCCGGGCGATTGATGGTGATCTTGGCGATCGCGCCATCTTCCGTCTTCTCGTATTTGATGTCTTCGAATTCAGCGGCTGCGTTCCACATGCTGCGATCATCGGGTCGCTTTGCCTTCTTCGCAATGCCCTAATCCAAGTTCTCGCCACAGCGGCGGCAAAATTTCGCATCAGGAAGATGGCCGTGCACTCCGCAGCTTGGACAGGCGTCCGTGGTGGCATCACCCAACTGGCCCTGCATGATTCCAGCCGTCACGATCCCAGTGGGCACCGCGATAATGGCATAACCAGCGAGAACAAGGGCCGAGGTGATCATTTTACCGAGAACCGTGACCGCTACCATGTCTCCAAAACCCACCGTCGTGATAGAAACGATGGCATAATAAATACTCATCGGAATACTGGTAAACTGCGTCCCTGATTGGCCATTCTCTACCAGATACATCAAGGTTCCGGCCAGAACGGCAATGAGAAGAACCGAGATAAAGAAAACGGTAATCTTAGCGCGGCTCGCCGCCAGTCCTCGCATAATCGTCTCCGCCCCGCGGATATGGCTCATCATTTTCAACACCCTGAACATCCTAAGAAGCCGGAGAATACGGATCACCAGAAGGGAGTGGGTTCCCACGAAAAAGAGCGAAAGATAAGAAGGCAGACAGGAAAGAAGATCCACCACCCCATAGAAGGATCGCATGTAGCGCCACGGTCGCCTCACAAGCGCAATCCGAAGAAAGTACTCGAGGGTAAACATGCCGGTCAAAACCCATTCGGCCACTCGTAGTTGCGGCCCCCACTCGGCTGCAATGTGGTCCACACTCTCCAGCATGACCGCAAGGACACTCAAAACAATCGCTCCCAGAAGGACGACATCAAATGCTTTTCCTAAAGGAGTTTCCGCCTCAAAAATGATTTTCCACAGACGCTCACGCAGTGATTTTTCCTCTTCGGGTTTATCCACGCCCAAGAAAGTAGCACCTTTCGTCGTTACAAACCAGTGCGCTGTCTATATTCGAAAAGGGTGAAGTGGATGATCTCTCTCCTATTGCTGGCGCCCCTGTGGGCCCTCCCAAGTGTTGAGGAGGCGACCAAAACATTCATGGAGGGTTCGTCTTCCGAGCGGGACGCCCTCACCAAGGAACTCTGGGCGGCAGGCGATGAAGCACTTCCCCTCGTTTTCCGTTTTCTGGAAAGCGATGATCCGGAGATTCGCACGCGGGCCACCTTTCTCCACAAGCGCATCCAGCTGGGCCTCAAACCTGATTCTCCCGAGGCGCTTCTCGGTCTTGCGGAAGCCGCGATGAAGGCCACGCCCACGAACAAGAAAAGCACCCTTCTACCGCTCCTCGACGAGGAAGGGGGATTCGAGATCGCGCTCCGTTTTCTCGATCGCTGGACTCGGGAAGAGCGCTTCTCACCAGAAATTTTGCGAGTCCTTGCGAGCACCATTCTTTTCCATGATCGTCTCGATGGCGAAATGCTCAAGATTCCGATGGGGCTCAAATGCCGCGGACTTCTGGTCGCGACTCTCGCAAACGAAGGACTGCACGAACTCCGGATCGCCATCAATCTCGCTTTGCCTCAGCCGCTCGCCACGTTGAAGGAAGCACAGACTCACCAAGCTCCCTTTGGAAGAGAGTTCTTTCTCGGAATGGCCCGCGGAGCGATGCTCACAGACAAGCTCAGGGAGGCCCACGCCATTCTCCAAGCCGGCCTCAAGGACACCGGTGACATCGCCCGGGATCTCGCCACCTTGCCGGCCGGAAATCAACAGCCCCTCGAAGTCCTTCATTTTAAGCTCAGGGAGGAGGGAAAGTGGATCGAAGCCAGTCAACTGGACGTTCCACAGGACGTAAAGGAGGACAGCTTGATCATCGCCGGAAAATTTGACGCGCTCATCGACTCGAAGGATCTGACTCCGGAGTTAATCGCCGTGATGAAGGATTTCCTTGGTCTTGCCCCTGCCGACATTGAAGCTCTGCGGGCCGACGGCTATGAATATCCCAAGACCTTTGCCAAGATCCTCTATGCGCTGGACCACAATCCGGAAGCGATCGAGATTCTTCACGACACCGGAAACCATCGCCGCGTCCTCGCCCTTCTCCTCGCAGACAATCAAAAGAAGGAAGCGATCACCTATCTCGAAAGGATCAGTAAAAATGCGGGAAGCGATGAGGTCCTCGAGGCGCGACTTTATTTGGCGAACAAGCTCATCTCCAGTGGTGACAAAGAATCCGCGCAAAAGATTTTTTCTCCCCTCCTTAAGGACATCCCAAAACGCGTGGGACATCGTCAGCGCACGGTGGGGCTGGCCAAACGGGTCTTCGATTTAGAAACGGCACTTCGCCTGAGCCGTCACGTCCGCCCCGGTTTTACGGCCCACGAAATGATTGGAGACATGGGTGCCCTCTTTCCCGGGCGAGGAATGACGATGGCGCTTTGGACTTCGAAAGCTTGGGAGACAAATCCCGATCTCACAGCGAAGGATGCGGTAGAAAAGGCCGAAGCATTCTTAAAAAAACCCGACGTCTACGATGTGGCGGTTAAGCAACTCCAGAAAAAAACAGTTCTCGAGGAACGCGTGCTCCAGGAGATGGCGATCTCGCTCCACCGGCCCGAAATGATCGCTCCTCTTGAAAAGAAAGCCCGTCGTGAGGATGACGGACGCATCCTCCTCCCAGCAATCAAAGATACCACTCTGCCACTTCCTCATCGCCTACGCGCCTGCCAAATCGCCCTTGAAATCACACCGACCGATCCTCAACTTCACGCCTTTGAGGAACTGCTATCGGAAAAGGAACCCCTCATTTCACGCTCCCTCGCCCTTGGTGAGACCTCCGCTTGGATCAAGATTGGTCAGGCTCTCGGCCAATCGGGAGAGACCGAGAAAGGCTACCGAGCCTACGAAAAAGCCCTCGCTTTCGCCGCTGATGATTCCACCTTTGAACTTCTGAAACGACTCGGACTCAAAAGCGCTCGTGAGGGAAAAAAAGACGAAGCGCTGAGACTGCTACAAGCAGCGATCATCAAGGGCATCCTTGAGGAAAAGCCAAGTTGCGCCGACCTTACCCCCCTCGTAAAAGCCCGCGCGACACTCAAGGCGCAGGATCAATAGAAGCACCGTCTAGCGTTTCCCCAGAAGGCTGCGACTCTGGTCCATCGTCATTTGACGATAACTCTCCTGCGAGTAGATGATTATTGGCTTGGCTCCAATACGCTGCGAATCGGCGTAGGGACTATTAGGGCTGGCAACGATATTGCCAGACTCGCGAGCCGCTGCCGTGGTGTAGCCTCCTGTCTGAAAATTCTGCCCCGCAGCGCGTGCCACTTTATTGGCATCCTTATTCTTTTTCCAACCGAACCAGGATTTCTTTCCCGCTGTGCTGGTTTTTTTCCCGGCGTCGTAGGAACCGGCAGAATAATTCTTATTTCCGTTCCATGCCGCAGATTGAAAATCCCTGCTGAAGTATCCCGGAGCTTTGCGGCTCTTGGCGTAGGAGGATTCCCCTTTTGCATCGAATTGGCTGCGCTTGCCCCCCTCATAAGTTCCCCCGCGGCCCTGCTGGACGTCTTCCGAACTCCACTCAAAAGGATTCTTCTGGTTCAGATGAAACTCGCCCCCGGTTTCTACTGCGGCCCCTTTGACCTCGCCGGTATCAACTTGACTCGATGAACACGACACCAAACCCACGATCAGGACCGCAAGGCAATAAACTTGTAAGATTCGTTTCATCGGGGGGAACCTACCCTTGATCTAAAGAGGTCTCAAGGCTCCTCTTTTGGAATAAGACGCCCCAAGTGACATTTTCCTCTTGTGCCGATCTGAAAATCGCCTATTTCTTTAAACGGACATTGTGATGTGGTAATTACGATGTCCTTTCGCAGACAATCAGACGGAGGTGTGGGTCCTAATCCCGCACCTCCGTTTGTCTTTGGTGCTACAAGGGTTTGATCAGGCGATATCCATAATCTGAACCTTGGCCCATCTGTCTTTGAATCCGGCGATAAAAGCGTCGTGGATGGGATCTCCCTCCTGATATGAATCATGGTCGTCTATGTTGGCAAATTTCAGCGAAATGGCGTAGTCCCACGAGTGATCAGTTACCGGACGATCCGCAGTTGCCGCAGGCTTCCCCCAGTGGTGTTGGCCAATGAAAGGAGAGGTGCAAAGGGTATTAATGCCTGATTCAAAAGAAGCGCGCGAGGCATCGTTCTGAAAGTCGCTTTTCAGCCAGAAGTAAACATGGTGTTCCATGCGAGGGCTTTTAAGGGACACCACTGAATTCGGCAAGGGCCGTCCATGAATGACATCGAGCAATACGAATTGTTGCTCTTTCTCGAACGATGTGCCAGTTTTTCCGTGCTGTGGCATCCTCTCCGGCCTTTCTATTTCGTTCTATGCGCTTTCCAATCGTTCTGCTGCAGCTCGTATTCTCGCTAATCTGCCTCACCTCTCCGGTGCAGGGACAGATTGAGGCGCCTGGGCAGGAACTCTACGACAAAGCGGAACGCTACTTTATTTACGGCAGGGACGTCGAAGACCGTCACGAGAAAACGCGCTACATGGATTACGCCATTGTCCTGTTTAAGAACTACCTCGATCTCTATCCCAACGGAACTAACGCGGCCAACGCCTACTACCACATGGGATTTTCGGAGCAGAGCCTAGGACGCATCGATGATGCCGAGCGCACTTTCAAAAACATCCTCAGCCGCTACCGGCGAGGTAACATTGTCGGTCTTGCCGCAAACAAGCTCGCGTTGCTTTCTTACACCGAACAAGACTGGAAAAACGCCGCCAAATACTTTGACCAGAGTGCCGTAAACCTCAGCGATCAGGAACTCCGTTTCAGCGCCCTCAGCATGCGACTCAAGTGCCTCAGAAAGATCGGCACCGACGACTGGGGAATCTTGGACGCGCTTTCAAAAATCACTACCGCCAAAGGACATCCGCACGCCTCCTGGGCTCAATTCATGATAGGGTATCAATATTACCAAATGGAGAATTTCGAAAAAGCCATCGAGATTTTACAGCCCCTCACTATCGCGACCATTTCAAACATCTACCGCTCGCAAGCGATCTTTTACACCGGCCTTTCTGCCGTAGAGCTGGGTCGTGGCGATGATGCCCAGGACTACCTCCACCAGGTTCTCGATGTCTCCCTGACCAATCCCAGCCTGACCCAAGACCAACGTCGCAAAATTGCGCACAACAAGGCGATGGCCCAGACTGGATTGATGAGCTTATTCTACAAAAAGGAAGAATTTAACGAAGTCATCGACCTCTTCCGCAGGGGGGATTTTGGAGCCACCGGAAGAACGGAAGCCCGGCGATCGATGACCGCGGGAAAATCCTTCTATCGTTTAAAGCGCTTTCGAGATGCCCGCTCCGCATTTCGGAGAGTCGATCGATCCATCCCCAACACCCCGGAAGCATTTGATGCGGCCTTCCGGTGCCTCGAGTGCGATTACCAACTCAGACAGCCGGACCTGCCAGAACGGGTCAATACCTTCCTTGAACTCTACGGCGAGCTATTCAGTGTCAGCCCTAACCTCCATATGGCCGCTTTCCTTAAAGCTGAAACGCTCTATAATCTGGGAGAATTTGAGGCCTCTGCCAATGCCTTTAGTGAGGTCGACTCCGCCCTCATCCCACGCAAGCGCCGGTCGGACCTCCTTTTCAAGCGCGGCTGGTGCCAGGCTGAAATTGGCGACAACCATGGAGCAACCCGTAATTTCACCGAATTCACGGAAGCATTCCCGGATGATCCTCGTCGAGGGAGAGTGCTCGCGAAGAGAGCCGAAGCCTATTCCGCCTTGGGAGATCGGATGTCATCACTCCGCGACTACGAAGCGCTTTTAAAATTAGAGACGGATGCTGAAATCCGTTCCTTCGCTCTCCAAGGGAGTGCCCGTGTCCTCAGGGAGGAGAAAAAATTTGCCGTCATGGTCGAGCGTTATCGCCGCCTTTTAGCCGAATTTGATGACCTCCCGATCGACACCATGGCCAATGCTAACTACTGGATTGGGTGGGGCTTCTTCAAGCTTGAGAAGTATGATGATGCCCGGCCCTATCTCGAAAAATCCCAGGAAATGATTCCTGAGTTTTACAACAAACCCGCTGGAAATATTCTCGTGCTCCTCCTCTTCTCCCAAGGAAAAGCCGACGACATGAACGAAGTGCTCAGAATCTTGCTGAGCGACTATCCCGGTAAGAACATTCCTAAACAGATGCTGACTTGGCTTGGCGTTCAACTCTTTCACGGAGGTCATTTCACCGATTCCGTCAGATATCTCGAGATGGCCACAGATCCCGACAAACCCAAGGCAACCGAAATCAATATTTGGCGAACCCTCACAAAGGGCCAAAACGAGCTGAATCAATATCAAGAGGCTCTCCAATCGGCCAAAATCGTTCTCTTACTTGAGACTGAAGAGCGCTGGAAAGCAGATAACCAACTTGATATTGCCCAAGCGCTTCTCGGCTTAAGCCAACCTGAAGAAGCCCGCAAAGCGGCTCAGGCCGGGCTCGATCTCACCATTCCTGGAGCCCACAACGCAGGCCTCCACTTCGTCTTGGGCAGAGTCGATTTCATCCAGGAAATGATTCCTGAAGCCTTGGCTCATTTCGAAACCACTCTCCAAATCGCGGTGGATGATCCGGCGGTCACCCCTGAAGCACTTTTCTGGGGAGCTCAAGCCGCTGAGAAGCTCGGCGATGTCAAGAAAGCCATTTCCTATCGCAGCAAACAAGCAAACCAGTTTCCCTCATGGTCAAAAAAAGAACTCAAAGGACCCGAGCGAAATTGAAGCTTCGACTTGTCATCAGCACTCTCTAAATCAAGATTTCTTAAACATTATGGCCTTTTCCCTCAAGAAAAAGCTCCGGTTTGAAAAACGGGCGCAGTCCGTTCCTTAAAAGAAGCCCTTCATTTATGCCGCATTTTTGGGTGGGGCTTGCTACCTCCTGATCCTCGGATTACTGGTGTTTACCTCCATTAAGGAACAAAATTATCGGCAGTCTTTCTCCTTGGCATCCTGACCCTCACCATTTTCGTTTGGATCATAGGCCTCATCAAACGCCGGTCGGCATGGTGTCCCCTCTGTAAGGGAACACCATTTCTGCCTTCCGGAGCTAACCTTCATGAGAAAGCCTACAAGCTGCCCCTCCTCAACCATGGCAATACCAACATGGTGCGAGCTATCTTTACTCAGAGATTTCGCTGCATGTATTACGGCACTCTCTACGATTTTTTGAAGCCGGTTCCCAATCTCATCAGGGTCGAAAAACACTAGGTCACCTCTCTCTTGAGCAGCCTATCCACGACCGATTTGAGAGTGAGTCCCTGGACGGCAATCGAGAAGATCACCACAAGGTAGGTCGCCATCAGAATTGCTTGGCGTCCGCTTTCCTCAAGCCCCTCCTTTGGTAGAGCCAAGGCAAGAGCCACTGAGATTCCTCCGCGTAGTCCTCCCCAAGTGAGGATGCGGATGACTCCGGGAGAAAACTCCCGCGTCTTTCTTAGAATAATTACGGGAAGAGTTACGGCCACCATCCGGGCGCCGAGAACGACAAAGATGAGAATGAGACCCGCTGAGAACGCCTGTCCGCTCCAGTTCAGCACGAAGATCTCAAGACCGAGGAGGAGGAAGAGAAGGGCATTCAGGACTTCATCGATCAATTCCCAAAAAAGATCAAGGTGATGCCTCGTCGTGTCACTCATCGCAAGAAGACGACCCTGGTTTCCGATCATCAATCCAGCCACAACCATCGCCAGCGGACCACTCAAGTGCCAAGCACTCGCTAGTTGGTATCCCCCCATCACTAAGGCCAGGGTGATCAGAATCTCCACTTGATAGTTATCAATCGTCTTGAGCATCCAATAAGCGACAAAGCCGAGCGCCCCACCCAAAAGAATCCCCCCTCCCACTTCCTTTAAGAAGAGGTCACCCACACTCATGATACTGGCTTCCCGGGTTCCGGCTGCGAGCCCGACAAGAGCCAGATAGATGACGACCCCTACCCCATCGTTAAAGAGAGATTCGCCCGTAATTTTCGTCTCCAAAGATTTGGGAACCTTCGCCTTCTTGAGGATTCCCAAAACTGCCACCGGATCGGTGGGAGAAATCAATGCGCCAAAAACGAGACACCAGAGATAGGATAAATTCACTCCAAACCACGGGAAGATAAAGTAGGCCGAAGTTCCTACAAGGAATGTGGAAACCACGAGACCCACGCTTGCGAGTATCGCCACCACTCCTTTTTGACCCCGAAGGTCTCCGAGGTTCACATGCAAGGCCCCCGCGAAAAGAAGGAAGCTGAGCATCACGCCCATCACCGTTTCATTAAAATCGATCTGGGTGACAAAGTAATCGGCCTGGGTCACAAGCCCCGGCCATTGGTCCCCTAGAAGAAGTATAAGGACGCTCAGCACAAGGCCAATCAGGAGAATTCCAATACTGGTGGGCAGCTTAAACACCCGATGGTTGATATATCCAAAGATCGCCGCGAGACTCAAGAGGATAGCTGCAGTATCGAGCAAGTTCATGCCCGATGACTAAGCATGACTTTTGACCAAAGGTCGAGCTTCCTCCGGAACCCAGTCTTCCCAATCTGCGCCATCGCGGGCCGCTTTTAGAATGTCGCGGCCGGTTTTTTGAAGCAGTTTGGGGTCGCCACATGGGATTCCCGAGATCCTCCCGTCTTCGAGAAAGTGCCGATAGAGATATTTGAGATTCTTGGGAGATCGAAAATTCTCGGCAGTAACCCTCTCGCCGGTACTACTATTTTCCCAAGGGTAAACCAAGAGATTGATCCCGGTTTTAAAGAGCCGCCCGAACGATTCCAAGATTCCTCCCGCGAGCGATTCGGACCATTTCCCCTTAAAGAGTTCGTTGAGCAGACCGATCGAAAGCACCAGCCCCACAGGCTCCCTCGTGTAGAGTCGGAGGGTGGCCGCGACACGATGGAATTCAGGACAATTCGAGATCATCACCACTTTTCCCAATGCTTGCAGGACAGTCACCCGATCGATGAAAGAAACGAGATCGATTTCCCCATCCCGAAGAAGGTTACTGAGCGAGACTTCGCACACTTCCCGATAGGGTTTAGCATTTTCCGAAGCTCCTTCTGGCGGGAAAGATTTCCCGGCCTGCTCGAACATATCAAGATGAAGCTTGGTCACTGGAACGAAACTACCTCGCACCACCAAGAGCGGCGTTCTGTAGAATGCTTCCGCTGCCTGAACCACATTTCCATCAGGCAAAAAAACTGTCGCCGGAGTCAGACCCTGGCTCACCAACTCAAGCGCGCAAAGGCGATTATCAACCATCGAAAACGGCTCACCGAGAAATTTCAGCATATCGATCTCAATGCGATCAGGAACGAGGAAATCCACCAATGATTTCACGAATGCCGTGAGATCTTTCGAATGATGATAGGCGGCCCACACCAAATTCACGCCCAAGATTCCAAGAGCTTCCATTTGATCCACATTTTCACGATCCAAAAGCCGAGTATGGAGGATGATTGTTCCAGAAGGGCCGTGAGACTTCGATTGATAACGAATCCCAAGCCACCCATGGCATTCTTCCTCATCCTGATAACCCCGGGCTCTCACGGTATTGCTAAACGAGAAGAACTTGGAACGATCTCCCCGTGATTCGCTCAAGCGTTCCTCGAGAAGCTCATACTCGTAGTTCAGCATGTCCGTCAGACGCTCCTGCGAAACGTATCGCAAGGTCTTGCCATAGAGTGCATCACTGATCGTCATGTCATAAGCGGAGATCGATTTTGCGACAGTCCCAGCGGAAGCCGAAGCCCTGAAAAATCGATTGGCCACTTCCTGTCCCGCTCCAATCTCGGCAAAAGTGCCGTAAATCGAAGCATCCAAATTCAGTTGAAGCGCCTTATCGTCGACAGAAAAAGGGTGAACATTCTTCATCATTATCTCTCGTTGAAGATCCAGCCACTCGTAATAAAATCGGTCAAGATAACCTGATCGTCAGCGCGTGCATTTTTAGGATATTTCACCTTCACCAGCCCGGGTTGCTCAGCTCCTAAATTTGCATTCATCAACAACTTCTTACCTGCCTCACTTTCTCTGTCCACATAGGCCCACAACGAACGCTCTTGCTTGAGAAAGGTAAGCCGGAAGGAAGCCCACTTCTTGTCATCGATGAAGGAAAAATTGTAGTAATTTTTCCTCTGGAAAATGACTCGCATCGTCACATCCTCGGTCGGTTTTTGCACGATCATTTCCTCCACTTTTAAATCACCATAGCCGACCCAGCTTTCCCAATCGACGAGATAGAGGTCCCCTTTCCTCTCGATCGCAATGGGCGAGTTGGTGAAGTCCTTCATCTGCACAAAGCTGGAAAGATAGGCATCCCGATAAGCGATCTTGGACTGGTCAAGAGAGCGGAATCCCTCGGGCTCAAGGTCCTCTCCACCGTAGAATTTCTTCATCAAGGGAACGACCTCTTCAGAAAAACGAACATACTTTCCGCGTTCGGTCACGGTCTCGGCATTCAAAAATCCTTTGATCACTTTCTGCACCACCTCTAGGTCGAACTGCTCGAAATCCTCAACGCTCTGCACCACCATATCTTCTTCGGGAGGCAAGGTCTCTGCTTGTAAATTACGGCTTTCGGCTCTCGCAACATCGAGCAATGATGGAACACCAGAACTCACTGAATCTTCGGAAGATGTAGTCTGACTTCGCAAATAGAACACCCCTACTCCGCCAAGGAGAACTAGAAACATAACAGCACTCCCTGCGATCAACCAAGGAAAGGGGCGACTCTGCGTCTCTTGGTCCTCTTCCCAATCCAATGTTTTGTCCTTTTGCCCCACAAAGTGTTTCTTGCGGCGCGGGGATGAATTCCAGCCCGGCTCAAGTTCCTTTTCATCGGACGGTTCAACCATCTCGGCCTTGGCATAGCTGGCAGCTTCTGGCGCTTCCCTTTCTAAAGCGGGTGAGTTCTGCAATGAGGATTCCTCCTGATCAGCTTGGGAAGTATTCTTTTGAAAGGCTACCTTCACCTCCTCTAAGGATGGGATAAGAAGACGCGCCGCGCACGAAGGGCACCGCCCATGAGAGTTCGCTTCCTCCCGGGTGACCCGGAGGAGTCCGAAACAAGAGGGACATTGGAAAGGCATCCAACGAATTGGAGTGCTGGAGGCTACAGGATCAGCTGACATATGATTTACTCTTCAACAGGGAGTTCAAAGCGAGGTGGGCGGGACAGTATTAAAAGAGCCTCTCGCTCTCCCTTTACCTGATCTTCGACGACCAGGGTGATTTGATTTTGCAAAAATTCTACCCCGGAATTCTCATCTTCGGGCGCGAGACTAGGTTTCTCACTTTGATACGGATCAGAGCCTAGAAGTAAAGGGGCTTTGGACTTCACTGGAACGACCGGCAGAGCCTCACGTTGGAGGGTATTCCTCGCAAACTGATCCGCTTGCCCACTGCTTCCATGAATAGAACAGATCCCCACTTGCTCTCCTTTTCTAAAATACTCAGAATAGCTGGTTGAGCGAAAACTCAATGAACCCGTCAAAGGATCTTCAACGGCTTCATTACAGTAACGGGTGGGACGCATTCCAGAAGTGCGACAGGCAGTCACCCGCTCGATAGAATCCGGTTGGCTCACCGTTGCTCCCCGGAAATCAGGAAGAGCCGAATTCATGGTCTCTTCCCAAAGGGGATAGGCCAAGTTCTTGGCAAAGGCATCTCCATGAATTGCCTTTCGAGTGCTCTTGTGGAACCCAATCCAGACTCCGCAGGTGATCCGGCTGTTGTATCCCACCATCCAGGCATCGGTAAAACCATAGGGAGTTCCGGTCTTCGCTCCCCCTTCAAATAGCTCTTCCGAGAGACCCGATGAAGCGTCGGAAAGGTTCCCTCGCTTCACGACGTCATTCAAAATAGTGTGCACTTGGAAAGCAGTCGCATCCGTGCAGGCACTCTCTTCTCGCGGGCTGCTATTGAGATGATTCGAAGTGAACACGGGCTTGCCATCCCGATCCCAAATCCCTCGGACATAAAAGGTTTCGGTAATCCGATTTCCCCCACGAGGGAAGGCTGTGTAGCCAAGGGTGAGTTCAGGAAGACTTATCTTATCCCAACCCACCAACATCCGGTTTCGAAGTCTCTCGTCCAGGATATCTAAGCCGAAGGTTCTCGCGGTCTCGGCGACTCGATCCAAGCCCACATCGATTCCTAAGCGAACCGAAGCGGCGATCTTCGAGCTGGCCAGGCCACGCCTCGCAGTAATTTGTCCCTCATACTGCGGGTCTCGCACTTCCATCCCCCATTCTCCCACCACGCCTTCGGTTCCTCCCACCATGAGCGCCCGATTATTCATCTGCTCATCTTGAAGAGGTGATGCGGGATTCCACCCCCCCTCAAAAGCAGCCGCATAAATGAAGGGAAAAAAAGCAGTCCCGATCGGTCGACGTCCCAACTGAATAAAGTCAAACTGCGAGTCGCCGTAATCGCGCCCCCCCACGTGAGCCAGGACTTCGCCCGTTTCATGATCGACCATCAAGACGGCCCCCTGAATATAGGCAGGGACCTTATCTATTTCTCTGTTGAAATCGGCATGCTTGGGATGAGCGTAATCGGGATCCGATTCGATCTCAGCCAACTGGCTCGAAAGTCGATTCTTTGCCGAGTTCTGAATATCTAAATCAATGCTCGTGCGGATGACATAACCGCCCTGAGAGAGAGTCTCTTCTCCAACAAGCCGATGGGCGTCCTGAGCAATGCGTTCATAAAGATGAGATTTCCCTCGAATGATGGGATTCGGAGCCACCGCGATGGGGAGCTGAAGCATCCGGTTACGTTCCGTATCCGTGATCATTCCCTCCAAGGCCATCCGACGCAGCACGTGGTCGCGCGCTGTCTTATTATTCTTTGGGTGGCGGAGCGGATTCAATCTCCTGGGGTTCTTGAGACAGGCCACGATAGAGGCGCATTCGTGGACCTCGAGATCGACAGGTTCTTTTCCAAAGTAACCCAACGAGGCCGAACGGACCCCGTAAAAGCCAGCTCCGAAAGGAACACGATTGAGATAGAATTCAAGAATCTGGTCTTTCACGACCTTCTTCCGCTGCCTATTATCTGGATACTCGGACTTAAATTCCTCGTGAAGGTGCTCCTCAATGCGAATCGCTAGAAAAGCTTCCACTATTTTACGTTCGTAGCCGGATTGCTCCTTGCGTCGGGCCTCACCGAGGAGATCGAAGGCATTACGGCCCAGCTGCATTGTCACCGTTCCCGCTCCCTGGGTGATGCCACCGCTTTTTAAGTTGAGATAGACAGCCCGGGCCACGCCCACCCAGTCCACGCCATCGTGCTCGTAGAAGCGCTGGTCTTCCTGGGCGATCATGGCGTCGATAAAGACCGGGGGAACTTCCGAAAGAGGGATTTTACTGCGGTTCTCGACATACATGCGCCCGATCTCCCTTTCCTTTCGATCCAGAATCAAACTGGGAACTTCCACTTCACCAATGCGCTCCAGTTTATAATTGTTCGCAATTTCACGATAAGGATTCAGTTTCTCGTCGATGACAAGCAGCCCGCTCCCCCCAATGAGTAGGCAAATAGCACAGAAGATCCAAAAGCTCTTACGCTTGTATAATCGTCGTTTTCTCCTTCTGTTACCTTTCTGACTCATGAGCGTTGATTGTTTCCCCGATCTAGAAGGGCTCCGGCATGCCTTTCCTTACCCCCGATCTTCAGACGGGGCAATCTCTGACTTGGCGCGTGAACTGAGAGAATGCATCGAGATCAATGGCAAGCTCTCCTTTCAAGACTACATGGGGACCTGCCTCTACCACCCCACCCTGGGCTACTATGCTCGCCCCCACGCTACGACCGTTTCCAAGAATGGCGATTTCATGACCAGTGTCTCGGTCGGCCCGATGTTCGGAAAACTCTTGGCGGGAAGGATTGAGAAATTCTGGAAGGCCAATAGAGCCCCCGATCATCTGACAATCTTCGAAGTAGGCGCTCACAACGGATCACTCGCGAAAGACATCTATTCCAATCTGGGAGAGAAGATAAAAAAGGCGACTCATTACTGCATCATCGAACCCCTGGCCGAGCAACGAGCCCACCTCGAAAAAATTCTTCCCCCCCCGTTCAGCGTCCTCTCTGAACCGCCAGAAAACGCGGTAGCTCTCGGAGTGGTTGTGGCGAATGAGGTCTTCGATGCTCTTCCCGTTCCCCTCTATCTTTTTTCCAAAGGAAGCTGGCATGAAGCCACCGTCATCTGGGACAAAGAGTTCACTTGGGACACCCAACCCACCCGCTTCACGCTCCCAGGAGAATATCCCGAGGGCTACGTCACGGAAGGAAATCCCGACCTGGAAGGATTCCTCGAACCTCTCTCCAAATGCCTGGAGCGCGGGTTGATGACTTTTGTCGATTACGGGCTCGATAAAGCCTCGCTCTATCATCCCTCCCGCACCGCCGGAACGGTGCGCTGCTACTCGAAGCACTCGATGAAAGCGCACCCCCTGGATTCCCCCGGCGAACAGGACATCACCGCCGATGTTAATTTTTCCGCTGTTGAGGAAACGGCATTTCAGCAGGGCCTCCAAGTCGCGCCAGTGATGAGCCAGAGCCGCTTTCTGACTCACTGCGCCAAGGAATGGCTCACCTCAACAAGTCCCCCGGATGCTGCCGAACTCAGGCAATTTCAAACTCTCATCCACCCCAGCCAATTCGGGAATCGTTTTTACGTCCTGGAATTGCTGAAGGGAAAGGTCGAACGCGCCTTCCCCTGATCAAAGCGTAGCAGAGGCTCTCAGCCTCTGTCTTGATTCTCAGCGCTACTGAATCCCGAAGATCACTTTAAGATTCGGAAGCTCCTTCTGGAGTGCCTTCCCTCCTTCAGCAGTCGCTTTGGAATTCCAAAGATAAACCTTCTCGAGTTTCGTGAGACCTTTGAGCTTCGCAAGCCCAGCATCGGTGACTTCAGTCCCATAAAGATTGAGCCATTCGAGATTCGAAAGCTGAGCAACGGCATCAAGACCTTTGTCGGTGATCGATGTTTGGCTCAGGTTGAGCTTCCGAAGATTGGACATCTTTGGAAGGTGGGCTTCAAGGGCGGCCTCGGTCACGGAAGTGGACCCCAGCTGGAGCGCAATCAGCGATTCGCAAACGGATCCCAACTTGGCGAAATGATCGTCGGTCATCGACTCACGAAGACTGATCGCAGTAAACTCCAAATCGGAGGAATCCTGAGAAACGTAGCTAATCGCGGTCTTGAGCTGCGCGTCTTGCTTCAGCTCGCCGAGTGCGGCGTCAAGGGCTTCGCGTTTCGCCTTTTTGGCTTCTTCCACAAGTCGCTCCTCTTCCGCCAGCGCATCTGCCATCGCCTTCAGCTCCTCAGGGCTGATCAACTTGCTGGCAGCCTCGATGATCTCTGCGGAGGCACCCATTTGTTCAAGAGTCTTGTCCTCAAGAATGTCGCCTTTTGGCAAAGTCGCGATCCACCAATCGAGAATTGCGATCTCGTGCTTCTCAAGCTGATCCTTCTTGGGCGGAGGCATGTGCTCTCCGTCCTCGTCGTCGATCGGGAGATGAATGCGGTAGAATATGAGGCTTTCCTTGGGATCACCAGGAACGACGGAAGGACCTTCGTCTCCACCCGCAAGAAGCCCTTCCCAAGAATCCATGAGGAGGCCTCCCTTTTTCTTGGTATCGACGGAATGACACGCAAGACACTTACTCTTAAGAATCGAAACGACCACCTCGGCATAGGCCAGACGATCTTTAGGCTCTTTATTGACGCCACCATCGGAGGACTTCTCCTTTCCTTTTTCAAAAATGGGCGTGAGTGGATCGCCATGAATTTCTTCACCTCCGAGGTGAGCACCGAAGCCCATCACTCCCGCTGAAATCAGAAGGAGAATGGCATAAACAGGATTCCGGCTTCCTTTGCCTCCACCCCAAACACGGGAAAGAAGAGCCAATCCCAGAACTCCCACGAAAGCGATTCCCGCCCACATGTGGTTATTCCATTTAGCCATGCTTTTGACATCGGTAATCAATTCAACATAGCCCGTAAAACAGGCCAAGGCACCGGTAAAGACAGCGAAAAAGAGGGCCATCGTAGTCACCGGGCGATATTTCCCGAAGGAAATCCAGCCGAACACCTCCATCACGAGTGTCAGAAAAACGATTCCGATCGGAAGGTGCAACACGAGCGGGTGCATGTTTCCGAAAACGGCGAGATACTTGTCGTCGCTCGATAGGAAGGTGGCAATTTGCTCTACCTTACCGGAGAACGGCATGGCGACGAGAACGCCTACGAGAGTCAGGATAAAGAGAGTGAGAAACACAAGACCGGCCTTGCCATCGCTTGACGCTTCTTCTTGCTCGTTAGGAATTTGATCTTCAGACATGGGTGTTGGTAAAGATTACGTAATCCTCGGGCAAATTCTTTCCATGAAAGGAAGTTAATCAATCTCAATTATCGGCCCCTTTCGGTCGGTTTTCCGGGATTTTGGACCGACTCGGCGGTTTTTGCGCTCTTTCAGGATTTCCGACAGGGGTTTTATAAAGAGAGCAAGCAGAATTCCCTCATCGATAAAGGGAATGGGATCATGAACCAACAGGAGGATTCCGGTTAGAATAAGGAGTTACTTTTTCTTCATCGTCTTGTCTTCTTAGCGGCTCCGCTCCCTGGATTTGGCAACAAATCATCCCCCGCAGACTTTCACGGCGTGACTGAGCGCTGCGATGGGATCGTCCCAAGTCGGGATAAATTCGTGCGCCAACCAGCCATCGTATCCAGTAGCTTCGATGGCTGCAATGACCGGAGCAAATTGAATTTCCTGTTTGTCGTCGAGTTCCCCGCGCCCCGGATTTCCCGCCGTGTGATAGTGGCCAATCAGCTCGTGGTGGTCTCGAATGCGGCGGATGAGGTCGCCATTCATGACCGAGACGTGGTAAATATCGAAGAGGAGTTTGAAATTGGGCGAGCCAACGCGCCGCACGAGATCGAAGCAAAAATCGACATCATCGCCGAAACATCCGGGGTGGCCTTTCATGGGGGCGGAGTCATCGCGCGAACTAAGATGCTCGAGCACGAGGGTGATGCCCGCTTTTTCCGCAGCCGGAACCACTTCTTTCCAAAGCGCAACACAGCGCTTTACGGCTTCCTCGTCATCCATTCCTGGAAAGCGCATTCCGGGAAAGGTGATCAGCTTTTTACTCCCCACTTGCTTCGCCAGCTCGATCCCGTGAAGCAGTCCGGCCCGCACTTTATCGATAAACTCCGGATTGCACGGTCCTTCCTTAAAGCTGTGTGCCCCTGAAACCATCGAAATTTTCATCCCGGCTGCCATCACAGCGGGGTAAGCAGCCTGCGGCAGGCCTTCGATCCCTCGGACCCCTACCTTGAGTGCGGCACGAGCGAGATTCACTGGCTTCATCGGCTGATAACACCAAGCCATCACGGCATGGCGAAACTTCTGCTCTGACTGCGCCTCAGCTCCCTTTGAACTGAGTGCTAGCGCACCAAGACTGCCGGCGAGAAGACTGCGTCGTTTGAGCATCCCTTTTTCTATTCCAGGAAAAGTTGGAAGACCAGACTAGACCTCCGTCGAGGACTCGGTAACGTTTTCGCATGAGCGAGTTTCCGCGCATTTTTCATTCCGTCGAATTTGATGGCCCTTTCCAACGCTGCCTGAATTGCGAATCGAAGTTTGATGAACTGGCGGTTCCCCACATCATCAGCAAGGCCTTTCGCGGGCCCGAATGCGTTTTCGAGTATGCCCTTTGCCAAAACTGTCACGGTGAAATGGTGGAATCCTTTTCCGAGGAATCCCGGTTCAATCTGGAAACCTTCTTTCACGCAAATGTCGATCTAGACGCACGGTCGAAACAATTGGCGGAGAACGAGCACCACACCGATTGGCTTAAAGAATGCCTGACCTGTCAAACGCCCGTGCAAGATCTAAAGGACTACTCCATTGCCGCTCTCGCCTTTGGCGATCAAATGGTCTTCGACCCCTTTCCTCGCATGATGTGCGGCGTCTGTGAATTTAAAATGCAGGAGCAAATTTCAGTCTCCACCCGCGACCAATGGGACCGCTTTGTCCGTGATCATTTCGAAGGCCCGCCTGCGGAAGCCCTCACTCCGGACGGTCGTATTCCGGTGTTGGCGTGAAGCGAACCTTTAACGAAAGGTAACCAACCGAACGCTCATAGCGCTCTTGCTCCTCCACGTTTTTCTCCTCAGACAGAACGGTGATCGAAGCGATCTGCCGGGAAAGCTTTGTGAGCAAAGTCCTGACCAACAAGCGAGCATGCGCTGCACCGAGACAGAGGTGGGGACCGAAGCCAAAGGCGACATGCGGATTCGGCTTTCGATCGAGCCGCACTTCTTCGGGATTTTCGAAAACGGCGTCGTCTTTATTCGCGGAAGCCCAAGCGAGTGAAACGCGACCTTTTTTAGGCACCTCCGCTCCGTGCACGTTCGTCGCAACCGGACACACCCGTCCAATGTGAGTGAGCGGGCTGACGACCCGAAAAAACTCCTCACTCGCATGCACGATCTTTTTCGGATCAGCGCGCAGTTCCGCGAGGGCTTCAGAATGCTCGGCAAAATATGCGATCACTGAAGACACGGTGTGAATGACGGTGTCACGCCCGCCTGCAAAAGTAAGATTAGCGAAGCCCATCTGCTCGTCGCGGGTCAGCGGACGACCTTGGTAGGTCGACCGCGAAAGGGTGCTAAAAAAATCATCATCGGATGATCCTTCAGTCTGGTCAAATTTCGCACGAAGGTAGTTCTCCAGCGCCCCTCCTTTTTCACCCTCTGCCTCGCCATCGTGGAAGACATGAATCCCCCACCCAATCCAGGTCTCCGCCTCGAATTCGGGGACCTTCAAAAGATAAGTGAGCGCACGGGATTGCAGCGGCAAGGCAAAGCCGCGCACGATCTCGACCTCTTCCTTTGCGAGAGCTTCGCTAAGGAGCCCATCGATCAAAGAATCAACCTGCGCAATCACTTCAGGCAGCCGCGCTCTTTTAAAAAACGGCTCCACCAACGCACGATATTCGCCATGCTCCGGCGGATCGTGCTCGATCGGAAGTTGGCGCATCGTGCGCATCGATTCCTCCGAGGGAATGGGCACGCGAAAGGGTGCGTCCGAACTAAAGGTCTGCCAGTCTTTCGCGGCAGCGCGAAGATCGGCATGCCCAAGAATCATGGGAACCGACTCACCCTGAAAGGGACATTTCAAAATAGGACCCTCCTTGCGCGTCTCGCGAAAAGGGTCCGAAAAATCGACTCCAGCTTCAGCCATTCAACCTAGGGGTGTCGAACACGATCCACGAGATCCCGGATCTCCTGCGGTGGCGCAGGGGTGAGGCGGCTAACGACGATCGAGACGATGAAGTTCACCATCATTCCGATAAAGCCGATTCCTTCAGGAGAAATACCCCAGAGATACTGCGACTTTGTTCCTCCAAGATACGTGAAGTAGATAATGTATCCTAAGGTAAACAGAATGCCCGTCACCATTCCTGCGATCGCGCCCTCTTTGTTCATTCTCTTCGAAAAGATGCCCAACAAGAGCGCTGGGAAAAATGAGGATGCCGCCAACCCGAAGGCGAATGCCACGGTCTTAGCAACGAAGGTCCCAGGAGGATTGATACCAAACCAAACGGCCACTAGGAGCGCTCCCAGCGAGGCGAGGCGCGCCCATTTAATCTCCTCTTTATCAGTAAGATCCGGCTTCACGACCTTCTTCATCAGATCGTGCGAGATTGAGGTCGAGAGGACGAGAAGTAGCCCGGCAGCGGTCGAAAGCGCCGCCGCGATGCAGCCCGCCATGAGCAGCGCGATGACCCACTTCGGCAAGCCCGCCATGTGCGGATTCGCCATCACCATAATGTCTTTTCCAAACCAAAGCTCGTTTGGGCTCGCGCTGACGGGATCGTTTGTCAGCAACCTCTCCCCGCTCGCTCCGAGGACTTCGGCGAAAATGGGCGCCTTTCCCGCGAAAACGGCTCCATCTTTTCCTGACTCGGATTTACCCGGGCCGAAATACTGGATCTTGCCATCGCCATTCTTATCGATCCAAGCCATCTGCCCGGTCTCTTCGAAATCTTGGAACCACGCGGGCGCATCTTTATACGAGGTGTCGTGTAGCTCCCCGATGAGATTCACGCGCGCGAAAGCACCGATGGTCGGCGCGGTGAGATAGATAACGGCGATGAAGGAAAGCGTCCAGCAAGCCGAACGACGCACCGCCTTGACATTCTTCACCGTGAAAAATCGCACGATGACATGAGGAAGCCCCGCCGTTCCGAACATGAGCGCAGCGGTAATGCAGAACATATCGATCTTCGAGAGCGACCCGTCCGTGTACTTACTAAAACCGAGATCGGTGTTGATCTTATTCAGCTTTTCGAGAAAGGGCGTGGGATCACCCCCCTTTGTGAAGTCTCCGATGAGACCGAGCTGCGGGACGACATCACCCGTCAGAGCAATTGCGATGAAGATCGCCGGAATGGTGTAAGCAAAAGCCATCACGCAATACTGCGCCACTTGCGTGTAGGTAATCCCCTTCATCCCTCCGAGCCCGGCGTAAAAGAAGACAATCGTAGCGCCAATGATGACCCCAGCAGGAATTCCGATCCCGAAGAGCTGAGAAAAGACGATCCCCACTCCGCGCATCTGGCCCATGATATAAGTCAGACAGATGAAAATCGCGCAGACGATCGCGACCAAACGGGCCGCTTTGGAATAATAGCGATCACCGATAAAGTCCGGCACGGTCGCTTTTCCGAATTTTCGAAGAAAGGGCACCATCAAGACCGTCAAAAGGACAAATCCCCCCGTCCAGCCCATCAGGAAACGAGAACCGTCGTATCCGCTACTCGCCAGCGTCCCCGCCATCGAAATAAAGGTCGCCGCGCTCATCCAGTCGGCCGCGGTCGCCATGCCATTAGCAAACGGAGAAACCCCGCCACCAGCAACGTAGTATTCCTTCGTAGACCCTGCCCTTTGCTTAAAAGCGATCCCGATGTAGAGCGCGAAAGATGTTCCGATAAAAAGGTAGTTCCAAAGATCCTGACTCATTTCGAATCCTCCTCATCCACTTTAAACTTCTCGTCGAGCCCGTTCATGATCTTGGCGTAGGCGATCAGGAGCAGCACAAATGAGATAATCGATCCCTGTTGCGCCATCCAGAAGCCAAAAGGCGCCGTCCCGACTCTGAAGAGGTTCTCATCGAGCCATTCCCGAAAGAGAATTCCACATCCGAAGGACACAAAAAACCATGTTCCTAAGATCACTATCAACCACCGAAGGTTGGCTTTCCAGTAGCGATCTTGGGCGTCGCCATTTCCTTGAATGTTACTCATGGGGGATATCGTATCCTTGTGATCTAACAACCCACGGATCGCGCAGGAAGAAAGAAAGCCGCTTCCGTAGCCTTTTTCGTTAACTACCAGCCAGATTCGTGTATTCCTAATGCCGTTCCGCAGATTCCCCACGTCTTATGAGTAGCTCCTTCCATGTGCATTCCCTTGAACGCCTTCCCTCCACGGGTGCCCTGATCATTCCCGGCCGCCTCGATATCGCTCAAGCCCGCGAACTTCTCTCCGCGGTCGGCAAGCGCAATGTCACTTGGCTGGTAGAAGACTCTACTGCTCTCGACCCCGCGTTCCAGGCCTACTTGGAAGGAAGTGGAAAAAGCGGGGCAGCCTTCTCCAAAAATGACGAGTCACTCGCAGAGGTCGGTAAAAGCCTCGAATTGAAAATCAGCGGCGATGAACTCCTCATCTTTGTCCCGGGAAAAGTGGTCTGCCTCCCGGCCACTGCCTGTCAAATACCCAGCGACACCCTTTCCTCCCTCTGCCAACTAGGATTACCGGTTTCCCCTCTCGATATCTCGGTTCCCTCTGAGTGCTGCCTTTCTGTCGAAAACACCTCCAAACTTCCCGACGGAGTCCTCAACTTCGGTGAAGCCATTCCCGCAGGAAAAGCGACCGTCGCGAAATACAATGAGGCTCTTCTCACGGCTTGTGAAGAATCATTTTCAAAGCGTGAATTCTTCAACGGTTCCCTCACCGTCGCTCTGATCAATGGCCTCAAAATGCACGGCCAAAACTCCACTCTCTTCGATGGCACCGACGATTCGGAACTCGCCTACGATAAAATCCTCGGAGCATCCATCGCCCTCAGTAAGGAGATCAAAGCAGCGACCAAGAGAAAACGGGTCGGCATTCTCCTTCCTCCCGGAAAAGGCGGCATGGTGGCAAACCTCGCCGTCCTCTTAGCCGGGAAGATCCCTGTGAACCTCAATTTCACCGCCTCCCGTGAAGCGGTGCAATCAAGTATCAATCAGGCCGGCCTCGATAAGTTCATCACCGCCGATCCCTTCGTCCGCAAAGTCCCCGACTTCCCTTGGCCGCCAACCCGTGACCTCATCTTCATCGAGCGCATTCTGCCACAAATCAAGAAGCGCATTATCAAGTGGGTCGTCCTTTCCAAGATTCTCCCGACCTCTCTCCTCACCAAGATTCTTGGAATCGGGGGGAAAAAGGGCGACGACGAAGCGATCCTTCTATTCACCTCGGGTTCCTCCGGTGAGCCAAAAGGCGTCCCCCTTTCCCACCGCAATCTCTTGGCAAATGTGACGCAATTTGGCTCACGTCTCAACCTGCCCAGCGACGCGAAACTCCTTGGCTGCCTTCCTCTCTTCCACTCACTCGGCTGCACCGTGACCCTTTGGTTCCCTGTTATTGAAGGAATCGATCTCGTCACCTTCCCGACCCCGCTCGACAACAAGCGTCTCGCCGAACTCATCTACAAGCATAAGGTCTCCCTCCTCCTGACAACGCCCACCTTCCTCCGTGGCTACATGCGCCGCATCGAGCCCGAGCAACTTTCCTCGCTCAAGATCGTCATCACGGGAGCCGAGAAACTCCCCGGCAATCTCGCCAATGCTTTCGAGGACAAATTTGGCAAACTCCCCATGGAAGGCTACGGCCTCACCGAGACCTCCCCTGGTGCGAACGTCAACCTCCCGCTTGAAGATTCCGGCGACGGCACCCCCATCATCCCCGCGCACCGTCCCGGCTCTGTCGGCCCTCCTCTCCCGGGAGTCGCCCTCAAGATCACCAATGCCGCCACTGATGAGCCCACAGAACTCAACGAATCAGGCATCATCTGGATCAAGGGACAGAATGTTTTCCAAGGCTACCTCGACAAACCCGACCTCACCAAAGAAATACTCAAGGACGGCTGGTTCAAGAGTGGCGATGTCGGTCACGTCGATGACGATGGCTTCCTCTACATCGAAGGCCGCATTTCCCGCTTCTCGAAAATTGCGGGTGAAATGGTTCCTCACGAAACAGTAGAAGCAGCCGTCAACAAGGTCCTCGGTCTCGACAACGAGTCCGAACGAAAAATCGCCATCGTCGGAGTCCCTGATGAGAGGAAAGGGGAAGCGATTCTTCTGCTTTCCACCATTGCCAGTAACGCCTTGGAACAAGAAGCGCTCGATATCCGCTACAAGCTCCTCGACGACGGACTTCCCTCGCTTTGGTGCCCCAAAGTGATCGTTCCCACGGATGAGATCCCCGTTCTTGCCTCTGGCAAACTCGACATCAAGGCCTGCCAAGCCCTCGTCGAAGCGCTACGCTAGTGTTAGATGTCGCAGGAACGCTTTGATCACTTCATGACCCGGGCCCTCTATGGCCCGTCCGGATATTACACCTCTCCCCGCCCCATCCTTGGAGCCCGGGGAGATTTCACCACCACCCCAAAGCTCACCAAAGAGCTCGCCCGATCCATCGCAAAGTGGATCACAACACAGTGGTCCCATTTTGACTCCGCCCTCCCGGTCATCGAACTCGGTCCGGGCGACGGCACTTTGGCTGCCGATATTCGAGAGGAACTGAGCTTCTTTCAGCGCCGAAAGCTTCGATACCACCTCGTTGAGATCTCCCCCCACCTTCGCGGAAGACAGCAAGAGCGCATCGGTTCCAAAGCGCAGTGGCACGCCACATTGACGGAGGCTCTAAATTCCACGGGACCAGCCGCCCTCATCATTTCCAATGAGTTCTTCGACGCTTTTCCAGTAAGAATTTTTCGGAAGATCCCATCCTCTTTCGAAGAACTCTTTCTCGACTCCTCCCTCAACGAAACTTGGCAGGAAGCCCACCCTCTTCCTCAATCGAATCTCTTCGACCACAATTGGAACGAAGGGCAGCGGATCGAAATTGCGGAATCTATCCACCAGTGGATGAAGGACGAACTCTCAGCTCTGAAACGGGGTAAAATCCTCACCATCGACTACGGCGGAAGTGCCAAAAAAAACTACCATCGGCGCCCTGCAGGAACCTTGCGGGCCTACTTCCATCACCAGCTCCTCCTTCCACCGGAGGCCTACCAAAACCCCGGTCACCAGGACCTAACCTTCGACCTCAACTTCGATGATCTCGTATCGTGGGGAAAGGAACTTGACTTCACTGCCTCCCCCCTCCTGACCCAGGCTGACTTCTGCCCCAATGCTGGTTTGTCCGGTGCTGATGAGGCGTTCAAAGTTCTCGAGCAATCAAGATCTTGGATCTGAAAAAACGGCGTTCAAAAAAAGAGAATAAAAAAGTGAATCTTCCGGGCAAGTGCACAGATCCCATCCAACAACCCTATCTCGAATACTACAAAAGCGGTCAAGGCCCCTAACTACCTCTTCAAGAGCGCTTATCATCTCTGCCATCTCGAAACGATCACCGCCATTGCCAAAGTCATCCTCAACCAAGAACCCACCCTTCAAGCTTGGGCCGGTCGCGTCACCGACCTCTCCAATAACTGCTTTTCCATCAGGAGAGATAGCCGCTCCTTGGAAAGTGCTCTCAGAATGGTGGAGATCAAACTGGCCTGCCCCCGTTCGCTGAGATCGAAGCCACCTACCTTTTTTTGATGCCTGATTCCAATTCAATGACCGTTCCGTATCCGAAACTGGCGAAGAAGATCGTCGATCGCATCGGCGTTCTCAGCAAGACGAGAGGTTTGATCCACCGGTGCTTGTTGCGGAGGTGGATATTGGGCCGGCGGATACTGCACGGGTTGCTGAGCCGGCGTCACAGGATGAATCTGCTCGGGTGCATGCACTTGAGGAACAGCCGCTTGCTGCCCCTCATATTGGCCTTGTCTAAAAGGCTGGGGAGTAGGAGGGAGATTCGCCTGTGATCCCGACGCGACACTGAAGGGACTACTCATCGCTGGAGCGGCTTGCTGGGGAGCGGGCTCTTCCATCGGCCTGGCAGGAGGCAATGCCTGAGCAGGAGCGCTCTGCTCCGGAGCATTATTGATTGAGAAAGGCGAAGCGATCGACTGTTGCACGAAAGCCGACTGAGCCGACTGCGGAGAAGACTGACCCACCGGCGTATTCGTGAAGGGAGAAATTATCTGTCCTTGCCGGGGAGGCATCATCGCCTGCGGTGGAGCAACCGAGGGGACTGCCGCTTGTTGCGGATAGTTGACCGACCGAACCAGACGTTGAACCGCATACCCTCGGGGTAAACTTGCCCGCTTTACGGGAGCCGGCGGATACGGAGCCCTCAAGGGTTGAGGAGGATTACCGAAAGCGGCAGCCGCGGCAAAGGGCGCAGCATGCGCTTGCCGGGGGGAAGATGTTGGAACGGCGAAATCGACATCCTGATCATCGATATCAAGAGTATCGATCCTAAGATCGGTAGCCAGTTTGGCAGACGGATGAGTTCCGAATTGGGAAGGGCTCGTTCTCAGAGTGGGCTCTTGTAAAACCTGCGCCTCACTAGCTACCTCCACAGGTTGGCGATATACCACCGTTGGCGGAGGTGCCACTTCTATCGTTTGCTCTTCGACAACGAGGACTGGGGGAGGAACCGCCAACTCGGGATTTTTCGCTGGGATTTCTTCATCCCGATGGTCCCATGCCTCTCTCGCTTGACGCAAAACACCGCGGGGATAGAGCGCATCAACATCGAAATCGACTCTGTCGAAAATCTTAGCCGATTCGTCTCCTGCCCGGACTGTAATTAAGGCTTTTGCCTCCTCTTCGGATAAAGAATCCAGACGAATGACAATATCCTCCAAACGATCGCGCAAGCCTAGCGGAAGACGCGGAACAAAAGCCGAATCCCAGACATCATCATTGACGGAAAGGATCACACTCACCCGCGGAGCAGACTCCCACAGGGAGGTCAAACAACTCGCCGCCCTCAGAGCAGCATCAGAATCACTCGAAAGCCCCTCAACTTCATCCAGGATCAACACTACAGGCTCAATCAGCGTAATCAGATTCAGGAACGAACCCAATCCTTCCAGAAAGCCGGCACCAGAGTGAAAACGACTGCGTTCACCAAAGACCGCATCCATTAAATCACTCGCCCGTGCGACATCGCTGGGCGGACGGATGGCGTAGTTGAAAAAGAGATCAGCCCAATACCCAACATCGCGTCCTGAAGACCCACTGGCCTTGCTCAGAACTGCGGATAGCCGAGGCCCCAGCAAAGAAAAATTCTCGCGGCTCCACTGCGCAATAGCCGCCCCTTCATGGTGAAAATCAAAAGCCTCGGTGGGGCGATTCAAGAGACTTGCCAGCGCACCCTCACGGTCCTGGCAAGGAACCTCCCCTGAATAGACCATCGGAATCAGGCCTTGGGCAAAGAGACGTCGTGTGTGCAGGTCCAGCCGGGTCAAACCACCCCCAGCAGGAAGCACTTCCGACATTTGGGTCAAAATCTCCTCGAGAATAAACTCACCCTCTACCCGTCGTCCGTCCGAAAGATGGATTGGAACGAAAAGAGAACCCGCCTGTCGGGCCTGCTTCAGTCGAGACAAAAGCATTGTCTTACCATAACCAGCACGAGGGGCACGAAGCAACATCAACTGGCCATCGCCACTATCGAGGAGCTTCGAAAGATTTTCAAATTGATCTTGGTGAACGGTCTCGACAAGAGGACCGCGGGGAGCCCCAAAAGACTCAAAAGTGGAACCGAAAGGATTAGGCATCTCAAAAACTTAATGTTTCAGCAGTATGTTTAAACCACCGACAAGACAACGACAAGGATAGAGCTGATTGTTTATCATTTACCGTCCTTAGAATCAGGATCGGAAGCCGGGGAAGTGATATCATTAAAAATATCCTCAAATCCCAGTCTCTTGTCATTTTCTCCTTCCGGTAGAGAGTCAGTAAGTCCAGTCACCTGCTTAAAATTATCCAAAGGAGAAGCTACCGTCCCGCCAAGTGTGACATCGACGTAAGCATAACCGTTGAGTCGATTATTGAAACCCGGATGAATCTTCAGGATGGGATCTCCATTGATGAATCCAAGCGAGATCCAAAGGCGGAGCTGCCCTCGCAATTCGCCGTGTTTGGAAGCAATCACGTTTCCGTCTACCCGGAAGTTCTTATTAGCAACCTTAAAATCCTTAATCCCTGCAGCCTCCGGCGTCCATTGATAAGTCCCTGAAATCCCGGAATCGAAGTAAAAGGCACCCGTGCCATCATCTCCAAAAAGCTCTTCCAGATCTGATAGAAATGCAAAGCGCTTCAACTCCACATAATTGCCTTTAAAAGGAATCACGATGCTGCTGAGTTGTTGTTTTCCCAATTCAAGACTGACCACCCCCTCTTCGATACTTCGGATCATCCCTGGAAACATGGGCCCTAGAGAATTCCCCAGAATCCCCTCGAATGGAAACCCGTTCGAAACAATTTTGAGCCGAGCTTTTGCACCTTCTTCGAGCGGAATCTTCCCTGAAAGAACCATCACAGAACTCGTTAATTGATTCTCGCTTTGGGGACCCTGAAGGCGAAGTGAAACCAAATCAATCTCGCCTACAGGAAACATCAAGAGAGCGTTCTCAATCGGAAATCGATTCCAGCCCGCCAAACTCAAGTCACCACCTCCTACTGTCAGACGATAGCCTTCACCATTTAAATACCTAAGGCTTGTTTCTGCCTTTCGGATGGTCGTTGAGCTTCCTTTTCCAAAGCTCACATCCAGAGCATCGCAATAGTAGCGCTGGAAATCGAAGGGAAACTCATCGGGTCCTATTGACTTCGCAGAACTCCACTTCTCCGTCGGCGCTTGAAGCTCCAGCGTTCCTTTTCTTCCACCAACCTGCTGCCCTCCCAGCTTCGCTCCCACGAAACTCGATGTTCGCATATCACCCGAAATCAACCTAAGGGTCAATTGGTCCAAGAACGAATCATTCCCCCAATCGAACTCCGCCCTGGTGGCGCTCACACTGCCTGGCGTAATGCGAGGACCATGGATATTGACTTCAGCTCCAGTCCATTCTTTGGCCTTGGCTTCCAGTTGCTCGGCATAGGAACCACTATTGAATCCTGCGACGATGAAAATCGCCACCATCAGGAGGACAAGAAAGAAACCCAATAGGATCGATGCCCTCAGCACCAACGATTTTCTCTCCTTCTCAGGGGCCGCCTTTTCCTTCTGTTCAGATCTCCGCCTCCTTTTACGGACTTTACGCGCCACCGAACCATCGTCCCGGGTCACAACTTCCCCGTCTTCATCCTTCTTTCTCTCTCCATCACGGAGAGTCTTCATGATCTCATCGAGCGAGTAATTCCCCGAGTTTTGCCCCTCTGGAAGATTACCGGAGGGCTGGTCTAGAGGCTCGCTTGAGGAAGGTTCGGAAGGCTTACCTGAGGGCAGAGGCGGGACTTGGCTCATTAACGATTACGGTATGGTTTGCCGGAAGGGTCCTGAAGCTCAACTTGCACCATGATCATCAGGTTTGTCTTCACTGTGGAAAGCCCTTCTGAACGGAAATAACGTCCCACGAAAGGAAGATTCTTTAAAATCGGGGTTCCATCTTCGAATTTCTGCACCGTCTCACGGACTTGTCCACCGATGATGATAGTGCTGCCATCTAAGATAGTCACGGTAGTGTTGGCCTCAATATTCCGGATCAGTGGTTTGAGAATCGCATTGGGAGTAATTTCCCCCACGCTTGAAGTCGTGGTAAACGTATTCGCCCCTGCATTCCCGATATTCGCAAGATTGACCCCCAACGAACTACTTTGCCCCGTGATCGGAGTTCCAAAGTTCACAAAACCAAGGAAATCTCTCACCCGCGGCTTTAATGAGACTTCGATATAACGACGATCTGCGCTCACCGTTGGAACGACTTCGAGAATCACTCCGAGTTCAGTGGTTAGGAAACTCGTGGGTGTTGCCGGGGTCACGATGGTAGGAGCACTAGCACTGCCCGATTCTCCCGTGATCGGGTCAATAAAGCTTGATCCACCAACGGAATTCGGCAGTTCGGGGGGTTCATATTCATCAGGATAGATAAACTCTTGAACTGATTTGATCACAGCATTCTGACCAGAGCGGGTCACCACCGATGGCTGGGTCATAAGATCCACTCCCTTTTTCTGGTCGAATCCCCGGAGCATAATTTCATGGAGCGAACCATCGATGATTCCTCGCACCGCAATCGCTCCCGGAGCACGATCCTCACCGGAACCGCCCGGTGGGGGGATAATCAAGCTAGAAGTATTACCGAGCCCAGCGGAACCACCTGTTATCCGACCTGTTGCCGCTTGTGAAGGTTGCCGGGTGAGAAGAGAATCCAAACCATCAACGATCACCGCTTCAGATCCACTCCGGTTCCCCGAAGTCACCGGATTTCCGTTGAGCTGGTCAGCCAACGAGGAACCACTACCCACGGTGCCTCCATTAAGAAATAAATCCCCCCCCCCGAGACCAATCTCATTGAGAATGGTGTCATATCCTAACTCCTCGAGCTTATCCTGCGTAATTTCAATGATACTGGTCCGGATCACGACTGCCACTGGTTCCGTTTCGGCCGCTGCGGCGACAAACTGGGAAACCAAGTCGAGGTTCGTGACCGTATTACGAACAATCAAAGTGTTGGCACGGGAATTAAAAATCGCCGTTGCTCCATCCGGGAAGAGAACTCCCATCGCCTTCAGCTTTTCCAACGCGGTAAACCTCTTTGCGAGCAGCGAGACTGGGGCGTCTCCAGCATCAGCAAAGGGATCATCATTAGTACCTTGGGCATTGATGGAATCGCGCGAAAGGAAATCAGGAGGAACACGGAACTCCCGGCGAATCAAGCTTTCGTCAGTCGCGCCGGTAGGTGTCACGACCACCGCAAACTCATCGACACGATACTGGGTCCGAGTTGCTTGAGTGATGTATTTAAGAACCTCTTCGAGTGGGACATTCTCCAACTTAAGATTGATCCGTGAATCCCGAATCTGCTTCACCTTGGGATGATCGTTACTTCCCAGTTGGGTGATGAAATCGATCCCTTTCTGATTTTCGGCGAGAGTTGTCTGGTCCTGCTCCACAGAAATGACATGCAGGAATTCCAAAGCTTCCTCCAAAGTAGTGTCTTCCATGTCAACCATCGGCACCATGATCGAGCGAAGCTTCATTAAGGGCGCCGAGATCACCACTCCCCTGCCATCAAAATCACCGTTTGCCGTCGAGATACCAGGAAGTTCCAAATAAACTTGATCTTCCCAAGTTTTATCGACCTGCAAAAGCATCTGGGCCCGAGTGTGGTTATAAGCGGCAACGGCATAATCACTACCATACCAGTTGACCCGCTCTATTCCCCGGCGCGCCGCCTTATTGTAGGTATCGATGCGCAGGATATCTTCAAAAGTCATTTGAGCCTGATCGAACTGCCCTAAATCCATGAAGCCTTCTGCCTCGTAAAGATAGCGTCGCACGCGATCAATATTGGCACTATGCTCTTTGGTCAGAGCAGGATTTGTGTGGATTGGATCGTCAATCTTGCTCCGCATCTCTGCCGCTTCCGGGTTCCCAGGATCGACATCTTCCGCATCCACTTGATCCAATAAATCGTTGGCCGCTGCGTAATCTCCAGTGCGAGAAAGAACCCGCGCCTGTTGCACCGCCGCTTGCGAAAAGCGCTCCACGACAGAAACTCTCAAATCGCGCGTCTCCGAACCTTGACGCGGAAGCCTCCCAAGCGCTTCGCCATATCTTGCAACTGAGGTTTTAAAATCACCGCCCCGGTATGCAACGTCCCCTTGCCGGAGAAGCTCATAGGAACTTTGACTAGCTTGTGCTCGCTCGGACACCTCTCTATCCACAAGAAGTTCTTGTGCAGGAAGTAGTCCGCCAGAAGCGAGAATCGAAGCCGCAATGAAGCGGCGAGTTGAAACGGTCAATTCACCCATAATCGTAGGACCAGAGGATATAACGGGGATTTTGCCATCCGATAAGCCGAAAATCAGGAAATGTCACCCTGAGATCATTCTAGCGAAATGGAAACTCCAATTGATGGACGTCGCGAGCCTGTCTCAAGCGCAGTTTTCGGCGAAGACTCCACACCCGATTACGAAGAATATTGAGGCGCCACCGGGCCCAGGTTAGACGAACTTCCCAGTTTATTTTGTTCACATGAACACCTTAATGAATCCTCGGCGTTCAACAAGAATTAACTTTCAGAAGGTTCGGAAGAACTCGTGCGCACGACCCGGTCAACGGTGTGCTTGGTCACCAAATTCCCCTTCGAGGCACGTCCCTTCACCGCAATTTCCCCAAAATGGAACTCGCGGGAGACGTTTCGCAGACGAAGGACGGGCTTCAGATGCACCGTGACCACATTATCGCCACTCGCTTCCTCAGAATGATGAACCACGAAGTAAAGCACACGCGTCCCCTTCGTCCCCTTGCCCATAAGATAAACTTTGTCCCGGGTCACTCCTCCCGCACGAAAACGCTTTGCGTAGATGGGGCCATCCCTGCCCTCGCGATACATCATCGAGTAAATCTTCTCCTCGTCCTTACGAAAAATCGACACATGGACCGGCCGCTTTCCGACAAACACCTTGTCGGCGACTTTCATCACCCTCATCTCTCCGTCTTGGGAGAATGAAATAATGTCATCGAGCGTCGAGCACTTCTCGACCGGATCATCCTTCTTAAGGCCATAGCCCGCGAACCCGTTTTTAAGATCAAGATAAAGAGTCTCGTTGGCAACAACCACCGCCGAACGTTTCACCACGCCGAACTCCGCGATCTCCGTCTTCCGCTCGCGCCCTTTGCTATACTTCTTGAGCAGGTTTTTATAATAGGCGATGGTGAAGCGGGTGATATTCCGAATATTTTTTTCGGTTTCGGCGATCCGATCCTCCAAGCCTTTAATTTCATCGTCAGCACGGAAGGCATCGAACTTGGAGATCCGCTTGATCCGAATCTCAGTAAGCCGGGTGATGTCCTCAACCGTAACCTCTCGCTTCAGCAGCTTCTTGAAGGGAGTCAACCCCTGGTCAATCGCTTCGATAACCGCCTCCCAAGTTTCACATTCCTCAATGTCGCGATAGATGCGATTCTCGATGAAAATCTTTTCCAGAGAACTGAAATGCCACTTCTCCTGAAGCTCCCCGAGAAGGATCTCCAATTCTAAAAGGAGGAGATCTTTGGTAGAATCGGCGGACGCTTTGAGAATCTCGCTCACCCCAAGAAACTGCGGGCGCCCATCGGAGATCACACAAGAGTTTGGAGAGATGCTAATTTCACAGTCAGTGAAGGCATAGAGCGCCTCCCGGGTCGTCTCCGCATCAGCTCCCGTAGGAAGGTGAACAAGAATATCGACTTTCTCCGCAACATTGTCCTCAATCTTGGAAATTTTAATCTTTCCCTTGTCGTTGGCACTGACGATTGAGTCCATCAATGCGCCCGTGTTCGTCCCATAAGGAACCGAGGTAATTCGAAGTAACTTGGACTTCTCAATTTCTACTCTGGCGCGAACGCGCACCTTCCCCCCACGCAAACCATCACGATAGTCGCCAACATCGACCAATCCCCCGGTCGCGAAATCAGGGAAAAGCTCGAAAGGCTGCTTTCGTAAGACTGCGATACAGGCCTCGATCAACTCGCAAAAATTGTGAGGCAGTCCCTTGCACGCCAATCCCACCGCAATTCCCTCCACACCCTGCGCGAGCAAGAGCGGAAATTTCATGGGCAGCGTAACCGGCTCTTTATTCCTTCCGTCGTAACTACGCGTCCAGTTTGTCGTTTTCGGATTAAAGGCCACCTCCAAGGCAAAGGGCGTGAGACGCGCCTCGATGTATCGTGGAGCTGCCGCCCGATCACCCGTAAGAATATTCCCCCAGTTTCCCTGGGTATCAATGAGTAGATCCTTCTGACCCAGCTGCACCATGGCATCGCCAATCGAAGCATCACCGTGAGGGTGATACTTCATCGTATTCCCTACGACATTGGCCACCTTATTGTAGCGCCCATCTTCCAACTCCCGCATCGAATGCAAAATCCGACGCTGAACCGGCTTCAATCCATCGCCCAAATGCGGGACCGCCCGCTCCATGATGACGTAGCTGGCGTAATCCAGAAAGTAGTTGGAATACATGCCCCCCAGGGAGATCTTTTCACGTGGCTCATTCGCTTCTTCCATGGATCAAGAGAGATTTCCTTAGAAAAGTGAACGATCAGTCACTCCGTGCCAATTCTAAAATTTGGACACCCTCCGCGGGAAACAAAAAATCCGGAACAGCCAGACGGCCATCCCGGATTGAAAATCAATATCTCCGTGAACTACAGCACCTCGATAATCCGATAAAAGCGGGTCCCGGTTGCAGGAACTCCCGCGTCCGTGAAACTGAAGGTCACCGTGCCATCAGGATTGTCAGCTTCCGTGTAACCAGCGGCCAGCACCGTCCAGGGACTCGCTTGATTGAGATCATCGGTAAATTCGATATTGAAGGTCTTCACCCCCAAGCCCGTAACGACCATCTCACCTGCCCCCGTCGCTCCGTTGACCGTTAGAATGAGAATTTCAGGATCAACCGTAACCGGAGGCTTAATGGCATCGGAATTTTCCGCACCCGGCGTGTCCAAGGCAATCTCGCCCTCTGCACCAAGCGGTCCTTCAACCCATCCTCCCGTCCCATCCGGATTCCGGAAAACATGCACCGGAGTGAGAAATTCACCCGCAATATTAGTGAAACCTAAACCCTCGGCGTATCCAAAGCCCACGGAATCCGGCGCGCTTCCAGGCTCCACGATCGAAACCGCATCGATGATCGTGCCCCATGGCGTGGAATCCAACGTTCCGTCATTATCGGCATCCAGATCGTCATTCAAAGTCCCGGTGAAATCACTCACCAGCATGAAGGTCAGCGAATCATTGTTCTCAAAGATATTCGTCCCAGGGGCTAAGTCTGGAGTGGCACCGGTCATATTTTGATTACCAATCACGAAATATTTCCCTGTAGCAGTATTACCGGCCAAAGAATAGACGCGTTCTACGGTGCCAGTGAGATCATTCGCCCCAAAGTCACCCAGGACAATTAAGGAAACCCGCGTTAGAGAATAACCCGGCGTCGCACCGTAAATCTCAACATACTCTTCAGTATCGGTTCCAATGTTATCGGTTCGCAACTCGTTGATCACAATCGCGGGAACCACGAACTGCTCGTCGTCCGTTACATTAAATGTCGCCGAGCCGTCTTCATAGGCATTTCCAGCATCCGAAACCGTCATGATGACAATCTGAATTCCATCTGAAAGGAGATCATTGACTCCGTTGATCGTCACCGTTGCCGAAGTTTGACCAGAAAGAATGGTCACGGTCGCGGGAGCAGTAGCCTCACCGGTATCGCTGATCAAAATCGAAAGCTCGAGGTTCGCCGCAGGAGCTTCCTCCACACTCACTGTGGCAGTAGCACTTCCGCCCAACTCACTAAAGCTACCTGGATCCACACTCACCGTAATCGGCGGAAGCGCGACCTCATCATCAAGAACATTGAAGGTAGCCGATCCCGTGACAAAGTCGGCGGCACTGGCCGAAACTGTCACTTCCTGATCTCCGTCCAGATCAAAATCATCCACGACCGTCAGATCAAAGGTGGCCGAAGCCTGCCCCGCGGCAATCGTCACCGTCGCTGGAACAACCAGCTCGCTTGTATCGGAACTCCCGAGATTCACATCAAGAGCAGCAGCCGTATCGCCATCTCGGGTCACCATGCCGGATGACACTGGATTGGCATCCACTTCCGATGCTGAAGTGGGATTCACCGAAACGGTCAGCGCAGTGGGTACTACATCATCAACACGAACCGTTGAAATTTCAAAACCATCCCTCGAACCATTGATAAAAAACTCAAATCCCACCGTCATCGAGTTCACCCCGGTCACATCCACAGACGCGCTGTAACTCAAATCTCCGTCATCGATCGTCGTCAAGCCCTCGGTCCGCACTCCATCCAAAATATAAAACCACGTAAAAAACTCCGCGCCGCTATTGAAGGTGGCTACTCCCGTCGTCACCCCGACTGTCGTGATACTCACGGATGACACCGTGCTCACATCGATCGCTGCGCTTTCATAGGAGCCTGCTCCACCCCAGTCATCAGAAATCAGATTCCCACCCGAGGTGATAAAGGAGTTTGTGGAACCGTCAGTGGCAGGTGGCTCGGCCCAAAAAATCGACCAATTGGTTCCCATGATTGGACTTGCCTCAATGGCATCGCCTTGGCTGTCATGCGTCGAACCCTGTCCATCGACAGAGAAATCCGCAGCGTAGAACTCCACCGCCGAGGCGAAAGGAGTGAGAATTAAAGGAACAAGAGCAAGGCAGGTTTTTTTCATCGATTCAAAAAAGGGTTTAAAACTGTGACAACACAAATCGCGTTCTGTATAGTCCCTCTCTCTTTTCGCGCAAACCCTACTTTGTGGCAGGCGCGTCACTTGCAGTCTAGACTTCCGCAGAATCAACGTCTTCTCGAAGATTCTCGATGATAAAAATCTGCCTATCCGGGGTGTTTTTCCCCATGTAAAAGGTCAGCATTTCTTTGAGACCCTTCCCCTCTTCCATCTGCACCGGATCGAGACGGATATCGTTGCCGATCATAAATTTGAATTCATCGGGCGAAATTTCACCTAAACCCTTAAATCGGGTGATCTCAGGATTGCGGCCCAGATCTGCCATCGCCTCCTCCCGCTCGGCCTCATCATAGCAATATCTCGTCTCCTTCTTATTCCGCACCCGGAAGAGCGGCGTCTGGAGAATATAGAGGTGCCCTTCCCTGATCAGCTCAGGAAAAAACTGCAAGAAGAAGGTCAAGAGCAGCAAGCGAATGTGCATGCCGTCGACATCCGCATCCGTTGCGATCACCACCCGATTGAAACGAAGGCTTTCAATATCGTCCTCGATCCCAAGTGCGGCCTGCAAAAAGGCAAATTCCTCGTTCTCATAAACGACCTTCTTCGAGAGCCCAAAGGTATTAAGTGGCTTCCCTCGCAGCGAAAAGACACCCTGCGTTTCCACATCACGACACTTCGTGATCGAACCACTGGCACTATCACCCTCGGTCAGAAACACCGTCGTATCGAGTCGGCGCTTGTGCTTCGTATTGAAGTGAGCGCGACAATCCCGTAGCTTCTTATTGTGAACTTTCGTTTGCTTCGCACGATCACGAGCCAATTTCTTCACCCCGCTGAGTTCCTTGCGCTCTCTCTCCGCGGCCATGATCCGTTTCTGAATCGCCTCCGCGACCACCGGATTCTTGTGAAGAAAGTTATCAAGATTCTCTTTCAGGAAATTGGCAATGAAGGTCCGCACCGTTTCACCCCCGGGGGACACTGTAGCGCTTCCTAATTTCGTCTTAGTCTGACTCTCAAAGACCGGTTCTTCGATCCGAACCGAAATCGCACCCATGATCCCCGCCCGGATATCTGAGGGGTCGTAACTTTTTTTGTAGAACTCTCGAATCACCTTAACAAGTGCCTCACGAAAGGCCGCCAAATGAGTTCCACCCTGGTGCGTATTTTGACCATTGACGAAGGAGTAGTAATCTTCACTCCCTCCCGCAGTATGCGTGAAGCAGACATCGATATCATCCCCACTCAAGAGAATCGGCGCGTAAAGAGCTTCGTCGTCCAACTCCTCACGCAGAAGATCGAGAAGGCCATTCTTAGAGCGAAATTTTTTTCCATTTAGCACGAGTGCCAGGCCTGGATTGAGATAGGAATAATAGCGGCACATCTTCTCCACGAAGGGCACGCGAAATTTGGTGCGCTTCGGAAAAACAGTGCGATCAACATCAAAAGCCACCCGAGTTCCCTGCGCGGCACAATCTGATTTGGGCTCCTTCATCTCCTCAACAACCTCGCCCCTACTGAACTCGATCGCCTTGGTCACACCTTCCCGCCATGCTTGGATTTCGAAAAATCCGCTCAAGGCATTCACCGCCTTGATACCCACCCCATTCAAGCCGACCGACTTCTTGAAGGCCTCGCTATCATACTTCGCCCCGGTATTAATCTTGGCGGCACAATCCATCAACTTACCCAGAGGAATCCCGCGACCGTAGTCACGCACCTCCACCCGACTCTCGTCATCGATGTGGATGCGGATCTCCTTACCGTGCCCCATGACAAACTCATCCACCGCATTATCGAGCGCTTCCTTCAGGAGAATATAGATTCCATCGTCAGGCGAAGACCCATCACCCAGCTTGCCAATATACATTCCGGGACGGAGACGAATGTGCTCTCTCCAGTCCAGACTCTTAATGTCGTCCTCGGTGTAACTGGCGGCCATGGCTTCCTTAAGAGTTCTTAGAAATCAAAGGTTCCGTCAAGACGCAAAAAAACGCCCACTCCGAAGGAAGCCGACGTCTTTGAAAAATTCAGCGGTAAAATCTACCAGTCGATATTCGATCCACGCGTATCAATGTGTGTAAAATCGCTATAGCGCCCCACTCCTCCTTTAAAGTAACCGCGCTCACGCAACTTACGGGCAGCGGCCGCGATATTTCTTGGAGACGTTCCAAACTGAAGATCCAGAGCGTAGTTTCTCATGTGCCATGAGTTCGTCTTGGCACCCGGGCAGCGACGATTGTAGGCCGGACTGCGATAAGCGGAAGTGACCTCTTTCACCGGCATGCCCACTTGGGCTCCAATGCGATCCGCCACCTTCAACGTCTGACCCATCGCTCTCCAGCTGTGACGCTCCGGAAGATTGTTCCAAAGTGAACCTTTCATACGTGCGTGAGCATTAAGCACCTGCTCTGGCGTGACGAACTTTAAGCGAAGAGCCCGGAGATACACTCCATATGCTTGAACCTGCTGCTCACCTTGATGACGAACCCAAGCCAACGGCAAAAAACTGACATCGAACGGCCGAGAGTTCCGAAAAAGGAACGCGCTACTCACACTTGTTGAAGCCACCAGCCCGGTAACTGCAACCGCAGACTTACTGAGAAAATTACGTCTGCTAAAAAAAATATGAGTTAAACTGTTACCTGTCAGCGGCATGAGGGTAAAATCTGCATTTTCTCTCAAAAACTTACCAGAAAATAATTACGTAATTACCATAACACATCGACACTACTGCAATAATCCGGCTAAGCGTCTCTTAACGAGCGATTACGCGCCAGCGCCATTTCACCCGATAGCGAAGTATTCCTATTTTTTTTTACCGAAAAGGAACATCAGATTACCTCCTCTTTTAGAGACATTCCCCTTAATCGAATCCTTCAAGTGTTGACTTCAATCGGCCCCAGGATAGTGTCAACCGATTCGGAAAGGGTCTGTAGTTCAATGGATAGAACAATGGTTTCCGGTACCATAGATCGGGGTTCGACTCCCTGCGGACCTGCCCCTCTCAAGCCC
>JAPKCM010000145.1 GCA_028822935.1 Akkermansiaceae bacterium | reverse complement strand
GCCGACCGAGAACTTACCGTATTCTTTCCGGATATCCTCGCAGCTCATCCCTCGAAGAGGATCTTCCGCAAGTTCCTCAAACGAGTGGTTGATTGTTCGAAGATATTTTTCTGATTGATCGACATCCCAAAATCTTGCGGTGTAGTCCCAAATTGATTCGAGATCCTCGATTGCCATGGGACGGAGCCGAGCTTTTAGCATGAGGACTTCTTGCGCTGAATGAATTTCTCGATCTCAAAAGGTTGCGCCTCTCCGCTCCGCTCGCCCTCAAGTAAGGAAGCGCGAAGGATTCCCATCTTGGTTTCTTCGTTCTGCAGCATTCTTAGTCCGGCCCGGATCACCTCACTGGCAGAACCATAGCGTCCGGATTTAACTTGGCTCGATACAAATCTAGTAATCTCAGCTCCCAATTCGACACTTGTGTTCTTTGTCATATTTTCAGTATTCTGGATACCAGTATCCCGTGATTGCTGGTATCCGTCAAGGAGATGGTTTGGCCGCCGCGACCATTTTCATCTGCTCCGTCGGCGGGGATTTCTCCAACCGCACCCTCGCTCGGTCTCGTGAGCTCGCCCAGCCATGACCACTCCGGATTCCCCGATTTGCGCAGCCTTCAAACCCCTCTCCATCGTCTTTACATGAGAACCTGACTAGGCCGGAGGTATGAGAGAAGGTGGCTCTCTGCAAATTGTCTGACAATTCTAAATGCCTCTTCTTATTCTATGCCTGACCTATTTTTATGTTTTTAGGCTGCTATTCTTTTTGCAGATCCCGAAACGACCAGATCTCCCCCGCTAAACCTTCCAAAGCCCCCCTCGGCTTCCGCGCGCCATCGCGCCTCCGGGGACCGAACCGCTCCCGGCTTTTCTCAAAGACCCCGCACAAACGCCCGTGAACCAATCACCGCTCCATCGGCAAAGTATCTCACCCGACAACTCACCGCCCGCTTGGAAATCACCTCCACCGCGCCACGCAGCAGCATCGCACGATACCCCTTCGCAACACTCGTCTTGGCCCCCTCACCCACCTGCCGCCGCCTCCCCATAGCTACTCCAACGATAATCCGCCGGATCGTCCACCATCCCAGCGCGCACCGGATTGAGATCAATGTAAGCCGCCATCGTCCGCGATGCCGTTCCATCCTCTACAATCACACTCTTAAAGCGATCCTCCCAAAGCGTCCCTTTCCGTCCGTTCATTCGATTGAACCAAGAAGTAAATCGCTGTAAGAGCCCCTTCATAAACTCCGAAAGATCGTGCATCCGATAGAGAAACCGTCCCTTCACATTCTGAAGCCGCTCGTAAGCCACCTCATAAGCTTCCTGGGAAATCTTACCCAAGTTCAAAGCCCGTAGGGCCTCCTTCTCATATCCCCGCTCCGCCCGCAGCTCCTCGCGAACGCCATCCACATAAACCGGAGAATAGAGCCCATCGAGTCGCTTAAAAAACTCCTCATCTGAAATCGTCTCAACCCGAGAAGCCTCATTCATCTCTTTCTCCCCGTTACTTCCAACCTCCTCCCCAGCTTCGGAGGAACCTCGAGGAGAATATGGAAATGGTTACTCATGATGCAGTAGCTCAGGACCCGGCAACCGGAGAAATTCTCATACATCCGCATGAGCATCTTAAAATGCTCCCGTTCCTCGTCCCCAAGAACAAAGCGCCGATCTACGATTCGCGAGATTACGTGATAAATCACCGGCTTCTCCGGATCATCCTTCCAAGGAGCCAGCCAACGGGATTTGCGCACGTCCCTTTATCATTTTGAAAATTCTGGGAAGATCCCTCACGCGATGTTCCCTACTTTAGTTCAGAGCCTGATTTGGCGTGGTGTTTCTTCAGGAGAGCGAGCACACTCGGCCTGCCTTCGCGAACGGCTTTGACGTCGCGGTTCACGCCAAGCGCCTCATTGAGGAAGTCCACTTTCTCCTTGATGCCATCATCCCAAGAATCGCTGCACTCATCCAGTGGGGTAATGCCCTGATTGTTTTTTATGTTAACGTCCGCCCCGGCTTTTATCAGGATCTCGACGACGTCTGTTCTCCCAAGATAGGAAGAACCGTGTAGGGCTGTACCTCCATCTTTGGTCTGGATGTCCACCTCAGCACCGCGTCCGATGAGGAAGTTCAGGGAGTCTACTTGCCCAAAAAGAGCGGCGATGCCAAGGGCGTGGACGTTCCCATCCGCCTTCTCATCAATGTCTTGCCCCTTGTCGAGGTGCTTTTTGAGAACATCCACATTGCCGGTCTTCGCAGCGTCGAAGAACGAAATGCCTCCCTCGGCAGGTTTCTTCTCCTCCGTCTTTTCGAGCTTGGTTTCCGATGGGCCAATGAGTTCGATGAAGTTGCCATCGGGATCCTGGAATACTGTCAGGTAGTTGTTCGGACCGGCTTTGGCTGGTGTCTTGCCGAGCATCTTGACACCGGCTTTCTCCGCGCGTTTCACGGCGTCCCCCATGTCCGTGACGAACAAGGTGAGATAGCTGAAGCCGAGCGTGGAATGGATGAACTTCTGGTCTGGTTTTTCGCCCTGAGCTTCGGGAAAGGCCATCAACTTTAAGGCCGGGGCGTCCTTGACGTCGGCCGTGACAAACTTGCGTACCACGATGGGTTGGTTGTCGGTTAGACCGAACTTGGTGGCGACCGCTGCCGGAGCAGAGAATCCCTTCACTTCTGTCATGCCGAGGACGTCTGCATAAAAGGTGGCTGACTTCTCCAGATCCGCGACCACGATCCCAAGTTCAAGAACGTTTCTGGAGTAGAATGGCGTAACATCATCCTGAGCCAGGGACGTGGAATTGCCTTGAAGAAGCGCAGCCAAGGCGATGGCTGACAAGGCTGTGAAGCGTTGTGAGAAAAACGAAGAGTGCATGGAAGACAAATATTCGAGGGACTCTCTCGTTGCAAGAATTTAACTACTGCTAGGAATTTGCTTTTGTCAGGAGGGCTTTGAAGCCGCTCGTGGACCGGAGCGGAGGGGGGAGAAAGGGGGTTGC
>JAPKCM010000096.1 GCA_028822935.1 Akkermansiaceae bacterium | reverse complement strand
GGAATGCCGGGGCCGGAGACAATGAGAGGAACGTGAACGCCACCTTCGTAGCAAAACTGCTTGTGTCGAAGTGAGTGATTATTCCCGTGGTCGGAGAAAAAAAAGACGATGGTGTTTTCTAGCAAGCCGTCTGCTTTGAGTCGATCCATAATCACTTTGACGTGCCCGTCGGTCACACGAACGGTGTCATAGTGGTGCGCCCATTCCTTGCGGAAGAGTTCCTCATTGGGAAAGTAAGGAGGCACTTTCATCGTCGCTGGATCGACCTTGTCCTTCAGTTTTCTAGTATTGGTTTTCCCTCCTCCAAGTTGGATTTGACCAAACCAGGGCTTTCCCTTTGGAACCGTAGTCCAATCTGCCTTGCCTTTTTTTCCGTAGAAACCCTTCTTTTGACCGGGCGCCGGTTTTGCGTTTCCGGCGGAGTAATGCTCATTGCGGTTATAGACGAAATTGTAGTCGTCTTTCCCTTTGTTGAAAGTGGCATAGCCGTGCTCCATGAATAGTTGAGGAAGGGTTTTGATTCCTTCCGGCAAATGAATGGCTGCTTCAGGGCTGCGCGAGGAGCGATGTTGGTGGGTCCCGGTGGTGGTTTGATAGACCCCGGTAATCATCGCCGAACGACACGCCGAGCACACCGGTGCGGGAACGTAGCATCGGGAGAACCGGACTCCGTTTGAGCTGAGTTTGTCGAGCGTCGGGGTCTTGCCGGCATTCACCGGGAAGCCGTAGGATTCCATCCAAGGAGAGAGATCCTCGCAGAAAATCCAGAGAATATTGGGCTTTCCAACAGCCAAGGCTGTCAGTGGGAAAGAAAAGGAAATGAAGAGGAGGAGGGAAAGGTATTTCATAAAAGGGCGTTGACTGGACGATTGGTGGCGTCTTCATACGCAGGACAACAGAGAGATCTTCAGAAGAAAAGAGGAGAGCCCCACTGCGCTTTCGTTGTTTCCCGGAGGCCTCTTCGAGATAGAGTCATTCCATGAAGCCTTTTCCAGTCCTCGCCCTCATCCTTCACAGCACTTGTTTCCTCCTTGCTGAAAAGAAACCCAACATCGTCCTCATCATGGCCGATGACGTCTCGTGGGAATGCTTCTCCTGCTACGGTGCCGAAGACTATAAAACGCCCCACCTCGATGCCCTCGCTACCAAGGGCATCCGCTTCAACCACTGCTACTCCACCCCCATCTGCACCACCTCCCGCGTCAAACTCATGACCGGAAAATACAACTTCCGAAACTACACCCACTTCGGCTACCTCCATCCCGAGGAGAAAACCTTCGCCCACCTCCTCAAGTCCGCAGGCTATAAAACCGCCATCGCCGGCAAATGGCAGCTCAGCGGCCTCTACCACGGCGCTCCCGGCAACCAAGACGCCTCCCGCCCCGTCAAAGCCGGCTTCGATGAATATTGCCTCTGGCAAGTTACCACCCAAAAGCGCGGGAAAAGAGGCGGCGAGCGATTCTGGTCCCCGCCCCTCGAACAAAACGGCAAGTTCCTCACCAAGGAAGACCACCATCTCAAATACGGGCCCGACCTCATGTCCGACTTCCTTTGCGACTTCATCCGCCGCAACAAAGACGACCCCTTCTTCGTCTACTACCCCACCGTCCTCGTCCACGATCCCTTCGTGCCCACCCCCGACACCATCGGCGACCGACCCCGCACGCACGCCTCTAACAAGCAGCCCAAGGACAAAGCCGCCAAGAAAGCCAACTTCGTCGCCATGGTGCAATACCTCGACAAACTCGTCGGCAAGATCGTCAAGCAAGTCGATGACATCGGCCAACTCGACAACACCATCATCCTCTTCACTGCCGACAACGGCACCCACGTTTCCCTCACCTCCCGCTGGAACGGTCAGGATATCCGCGGCGGAAAAGGCGGCACCACGGACATGGGCACCCACGTCCCCTTCATCGCCTCCTGGGCGGGCAAAGGACCCCAGGGCCTCGTCTCAAATGACCTCATCGACTTCACCGACTTCTACCCCACTCTCGCCCAAGCCGCTGGCATCAAGTTAGGAAAGAACGACCCCATCGATGGCGTCAGCTTCCTCCCCCAACTCCAGGGCAAAAAAGGCACCCCCCGCGACTGGGTCTTCTGCCACTACCAACCCTACTGGGGAAATTTTAAGGGCACCCAATTCGCCCGCACCCAAACCCACAAGCTCTACCCCGACGGCCGCCTCTACCACATTCCCAACGACCTCAAGGAAGAGACCAATCTCGCGCCTACTCAATCCAACAAAACCCTTACCAAGGTCCTCAAGTCCGCCCCCCCAGCCACCACCAAAGGCACCAACAAAGCCAAAGAACGTCCCGTCTACCCCGATTGGAAACTCCTTTCAAAGTAGCCTCAAGAAAGGAGCCGGGACGTCTCGCCCCGATCAAATCGAGACCTCGCAGTTCATCTCACCGAAGTTGCTCACCCTCAGGGCACCATCCTCGCCTCGCGGCCTTCTTGCCAAATCATTCCAACATCGCTTAGCTAACCCGTAATGGAACTCGACCCAGAAGAAATTTCCTTCCTCTTCTTTACTCTCAGCTGAAAGATCGGAATGCTCTTTTCGATTCCTATTCTACGCTACCTCCGCAGGCTCCGGTTCGTGGTTACAAAAGCTCCCCAACCAAGTTCCGCGATTTTAGCGTCTTCCGCGGTTTAAAAATCCCCACCTCTCTCCATGCCTGATCTCAACTCTGTCGCTCGCACGCTCAATCTCGCAAACTACGAGCGCCACATCTTCCTCTGCGCCACCCCGACCGAAGCGAAATGCTGTAACCCGGCCGATGGCCTGGCCTCCTGGCAATTCCTCAAAAGCCGCCTCAAGGAACTCGGACTCTGCGCCGCGGAACCGATGGTCCATCGCAGCAAGGCCGACTGCCTCCGCATCTGCCTCCGGGGTCCCATCGTCGTCGTCTACCCCGAGGCCGTTTGGTATCACTCCGCCACTCCGGAAAACCTCGAACGTATTATTCAAGACCACCTCATCGGAGGAAGAGTCGTCGAGGATCTTCAAATCGAGGCAAAATAAGACCCGGAAACGCATCGGCTCCAGATATTATAAACGGGCTCCTAATTTGTAGCGCCGCGCTCCCACTTCACTCCAAATCCTCCGCAAAGAGCACATCCTCGAAGATCTCGATCTTCCCCTCTGCTCTATTGCGCATGTAGCGGCGGAAGACCACAAGGTGCGCCTCTTTACGAGATTGGCGAATCGCATCAGTGACGGACTCGGCCACTTCTTCAAAGTCGGGCACTTCACCTTCTTCGACCGCCGTCACTTCGATGAGATGCCAACCCAACTTACTTTGAACCACTTGCGGTTTGTTCAGGGGAAGCGAAAATACCGCAAGCGAGAAATCCTGAGGCAGCTTGTCGGCAGTGACCCAGCCGAGGTCGACCAGCTTGGAAGCGCTCTCGACACTTCCTGCGACGGCGGCAAAGTCTTCATTTTTATCAACCACCCGGGCACGGGCCGCTTCGACAAGTTCACGGACTGCATCGACTTCACTCGTGAGAGTGCTTACAAAAATTTGGCGCACCATTCGCCGCGCGGGGGCCCTCATCTCTTTACGATTTTTTTCGTACCACTCACGGGCCTCATCCCCGGTCACTTCATCTGGCAGGAAGCTATTGAGATACTTCTCGCGCTGAAGTCGGGCATTGATCCGCATCCGGGCTTCCTCTTCTTCTCGCCATTTTTGATCAGCAAGGAGAGCATCGAAGACTTCAGCGGTGCCGTAACGTTTCTCGAAGAGGGCAAAGACCTCTTGCTGGGTGCCCTCGGGAATGGTAAAATTTTCGGCCGGAGAAATCTTGATCTGTATCTTAATGAGAAGTTGGTCGATCAACTCATGCACCATCCCTTCGCGGAGCAAGTGCCGCTCCGTGACAGTCGTATCCGCAAAAGTGCGGCCCCTCTCCCAGAGGTATTGCCGCGCCCGTTCATCGACTTGGGCTCGGTAGATTGGCTGAAAATAGACACGCGCCGCGATCCCCTGCGCCTTGGCCTCCGCGATCATTTCCTCGGAGTCCATTCGGGGCCTGGTAATCGTGCGACTCAGAGGACCCCTAAAAACCCAGAGATCGAGACAAAGGTAGCACGTCAACACGGCATAAGCCGCAAGTTGAATCGTCATTTTCTTTGGACCACTCACGGCGTCACCATGATCAAAAGCCCTCCCCCACTGCAAGCCCCTACCGCGATTCCCTCTATAAAACCGGAAGGACATTGTAGTTCACAAGTAGTTGCCGCCTCTCCAGGGTCGTTCTCGCCATGAATCTTGTGAGTGATGCCCTGACCTACCCTCTCCGCGGGAGCGGAAAATACATGCTCCTCTGGGGCGCCGTCCTTTCTGTCATCGCCTCCATTGCGGGTTTTGCCCCTCTCTTCATTTCGGCTTACTTCTGCGCCACTTATTTCACAATCGTCGAAACAACGGCCGTGGGGCAATCCGAGGCCCCACAATTCCCCGACGTTTCCAACATTCTCGAAGATCTTCTCTGGCCCCTCTTTAAAGTCATGATTGTCTTCATCCTCTGCTACCTCCCACACCTCGCCTACCTCATCACTACCGGAAATAATGACGCCATCGCAACCTTCCTTCTCGTGTTGGGCTTGATCTACTTTCCCATGGCGATCCTCGCCGTCATCGTCCTGGGTTATCTCGGCGCGATGAATCCCATGATCGTCATCCCCAGTATCTTCAGGGCAGGCGGGTTTTACCTACTTGCCGTAATATTCTTGGGACTAATTTACTTCCTTCAAGCCACAGTTGCGGAAGCTCTTGGAGGTTACTTCATCATCGGGGGCCTCGTGATGGGGCTCTTCGTCATGTATGTCATGATGGCGAGCGCTCGGACGCTCGGGAAAGTCTATCAAGACCGAAACGAGGCGCTGGGCTGGCTCTGAAGGCTACATTCAGCGGACAATCACCTTGGTCCCTGGCCGCGTGAGGCTTGAGAACCGTGCCGCGTCCCAATTTGCCAGACGATAGCAGCCTGCGCTTTGAGCCCGGCCAATCGTGCGGGGGCTCGAGGTCCCGTGAATCCCGATCCCGGCCTTGGTCAAGCCCGACCAAAGAACACCCACCGGGTTATTCGGCCCCGGGGGGATCTGGAGATATTCATTACTCCGCTTCCCTTTTTCTAAAAATGACTTGTCATAGCGCCACTCGGGGAGTTCGACACAATTTCGAATCTTCCAGTGCCCCCGGTGGATAAATTTTTCCTGCCCGGGGGTCGTGGGAAACATCGCTATCAGCTGGCCCACTGGTTCTTCCTCTTCGTCATCCGCTACTGCCACCGCCACACCGGGCGCAACTTTCACGGGAGCAGCGGGATCATAAATGAAGAGCTGCTTCATCCCGGTATCGATAATAACCGTTCGTAAACTCAATTCCTCATCCGCTTTGTGCGATCGGCCCGCAGCCAATTCCTCGATTCGAAAGGGTTCGATATTGGGAACCTTCAGCGTCGAGCGAGGGCCAAGGTTGTAGGTCTTCTTCGTCCCATTAAGCTGAATAAGGAACGTATCGGACGTGTGGTAGCGCTCCGCCATGAACTCGAGATAGGAGCGATAAGACATCATCTTCTCCTCCGCTTGCTTCTCCCGCTTCGTCGACAACTTGGGATTGACATACTTGACGGCAAAGCTGGGCACTGACGCCACAGCATAGAGGTTAGGCACTTCCTTCAGAGCGTCTTCAAGAATGGCCGCCCAATCTCCTGGCGACCGTCCTTGGGAACGATTATAGGCATAAACGGCACCCTCCGTGAAATTTCCAGGCTTTCCATCGAGGAATCCCGGCCCGAAAAGTTTCTGATCTAGAAATATCTGCACCCGCAGACCTTCCTCGGGAGATTCAGGCTTTCCGTCTTCGGCCGAAAGAGACGCAGTGAAAAAAAGAGCGGAGAGGAGTAATTTCACGGCATAATCTTAACCTCTCTTAAACAAAAGACCATCGAGAATACGAGGTTTCGCAGATCCCTCGTATCGAAGAATCCACCGCGAAAAAGGCTTGTTGCACACTCAGATCAGCCCGCTATTTTCTCAAATCCCCCCCAAACAACGAAAAATAGCAGTCGAACATGACCCAATCGCCTTGCTTATGAGCAAAATATGCCCAGTTTTCCTCTCCCTCGCAAATTGCGCGTTTTTTACAAATCAGTTTCAACTTGAAAAAAAATCATTTTGCCTAAAATTCAGGCACAATTTCAGCGAGCACGACGCTTACATCGTGCATACAAAAATATCTCTGAGTTATGATCGAAGTCAATTCACTCACCAAACGATTCGGCCACAAGGTCGCCGTCGATAATCTCTCATTCTCAGTCAAGAAGGGTGAAGTCCTCGGCTTCCTCGGGCCCAACGGCGCGGGCAAGTCCACCACCATGCGCATGGTGACCGGATTTATCCCTGTGACCGAGGGCAGCATCGAAATCGGCGGGGTCTCGATGATCGCCAAGCCTATGGCAGCCAAGAAGAAGATCGGCTACCTCCCCGAGTCCGCCCCCCTTTACAATGACATGACGGTCAAAAGCTTCCTCAAGTTCTGCGCTTCAATGCGGGGGCTCGGCGGCTCCAGCCGAAAGGATGCCGTTGAAAAAGCGATCGAAACCTGCTTCCTCCAAAGCGTCGCCCATCAATCCATCGAAACTCTTTCCAAAGGCTACCGCCACCGCACCTGCCTCGCCCAATCACTCCTGCACGACCCCGAAGTCCTCGTGCTCGACGAGCCCACCGATGGTCTCGATCCCAACCAAAAACGCGAAGTGCGCAAGCTCATCCGCAATCTTGGTAAAGAAAAAGCGATCCTCTTCTCCACCCACATTTTGGAGGAAGTCCATGAAGTCTGCACTCGTGCGGTCATCGTCGATCAAGGAACCATTGTAGCCGACGGCACCCCCGAGGAACTCACGAAACAAGGAGGTGGATCGCTCTACGACCTTTTCCATAAGGTCACCACTTCTGAAATCACCGCCGCCTAACCATTTCCCCATCGAAACCAATGAATACGTGGACCATTTTTAAACGGGAGCTCTCGAGTTACTTCTCGCAGCCCACCGCCTACGCCATCATCGTGATCTTCAGCCTCCTTTCCATCGGGCTGACCTTCACCTTCGGTCGCTTCTGGGATTACCAGGATGCCAGCCTCAACGGCTCTTTCTTCTGGTGGCACCCTCTCATCCTCATGATCCTCGCGCCTGCCGTCAGCATGCGCCTTTGGTCGGATGAGCATCGCTCCGGCACCATCGAACTTCTCGGCACCCTCCCGGTGACCATGCGCAGTGCCATTCTTGGTAAATTCTTCGCTGCCGCTCTCGTGTGGCTCCTCGCGCTCGTTCTGACCTTCCCGGTCGTCAACACCGTGAACTGGCTGGGAGCACCCGACAATTGGGCCATCTTCTCAGGCTACCTCGGCTCCTTCCTCGTCTGCTGCACCTTCCTCGCGATCACCTCACTCGTCTCTGCCTTCACGAGGGACCAAGTCGTCGCCCTCATCGTTTCCGTGTCGCTTTGCTTCCTCCTGACGATCTGTGGCATCGATCCCGTCATCAACGAACTCCGACGTTCCTGGACCAAGGAAAGTGTCGATCTTCTCGCTTCCGTTGGCGTCTACTCTCACTTCCAGGAAGCGACTCGCGGATTGATCCGCTTCACCAGCCTCATCTATTTCCTCGGACTAATCACCGTCTGCCTGATCGGCACCAATCTTGTTCTCAAATCCCAACGTGCTTAATTTCCAACCCTCATTTTTTTAGACGATGAAAGCTCTGAAACCTGTCCTCCTGGGAGTCGCCGCTGTGGCCCTACTCCTTATCTTCCTCTCCTTCGCCATCGAGGCGCTTGAATCCGCCCGCTTATGGATCCTCCTTGTGGGCGCCGCTGCTCTTAGCTTCGTTCCAAATAGCAAGGTCGTCCGTGCTGCTTTTGGCACCGCGCTCTTCGCTGTTCTGATCCTGTCCCTCATTCAACTGATCGGTATGACGGGCACGGGACGTAAGAACATCGACCTCACCGAGGACAATCGCTACACCCTGACCGATGGCACCAAGGCCATCCTCAGCGAGCTCACCGAGCCCGTCGTGATTAACTACTACGTCACTCGCGACCTCCGCTCGACGCCCGCTGACATTAAGCGCTACATCCCACGGATCGACAACCTCCTCGAAGAATTTGCCGGTCTCTCAAACGAGGGAAACATCAGCATCAACTTCATCGATCCGAAGCCCAACACGGACGAAGAAGATGCCGCCGCCCTGGACCAAATCCAACAAGTGCCCGTCTCCCAAAACGAGAACCTCTTCTTCGGAGCCTCCATTTCCAGCTGGGACAAAAAAACGGTCATCCCCTACTTCAATCCCCAGAACGAAACACAGCTTGAATTTGACCTCATCAGCGCCATCGCGGAAGTCTCGGCCTCGAACAAGCCGACCGTCGGACTTATCTCGGCTCTCGACCTTTCGACGAGTGGCCGCACCCGCCAAGGCTGGATCTTCACCCGGTATCTCAAGCGCGCCTACAACGTCGCCGATCTTGGCATGGGCGTTACCGACACCCTTCCCGATGTCTATGAGGACAACGAATGGGGCGTCGCTCCTGAGCATCTCGATCCGGAAAAAATTCCCGTCGTTCTCGTCATCCACCCTGCCGGAATCACCCCGGAAGCGGAATACCACCTCGACCAATATCTCCTTCGTGGAGGCACCGTCGTCGCCTGCGTTGATTCCTTCTCATTTGCCGCTCAGCAATCAAGTCCCCAACCGCAAATCCCCGGAATGCCTCCCCAACCAGGTGGAGTCCCCACCTCCTCGAACCTCCCCACCCTCTTCAAAAAATGGGGCATCAAGTTCAGCGAAACGGAAGTCCTCGCCGATGGCACCTTTGGCGTTCAGGGCAATCCAGCGATGATCAAGCTCAACCGCGATGCCATGCCGGTTGAAGACGAGATCGCCCTCGCCTCCATCGATGATATTCTCCTCGGTTACTCCGGTGCTTTCACCGAGATCAACGCTCCCGGCCTCGAGCTTTCCCGCCTCATTCGCAGCTCGCGACAGTCCGACCTGGTCTCAGCTGAAAAGGCCGCCAATCCACAGGAAACTGCCAACCTTAAATTTACCCTACGTTCCAAGGACCGTCAATATGACGTCATGATCTCCTTAAGTGGTAAATTCGAGACCGCCTTCCCGGAAGGAAACCCTGCTAACGAGCCCGCCCCTGAGAAGGAAGGCGAGGACAGTGAAGAGAAAGCCCCGGAAGTATCCGCTGATTCCTCCTTGAAAACAGGCGAATCAAAAGGGAACATCTACCTCTTTGCCGATTCAGATTTCCTCTACGATGGAGCCGCTTACCGCCTCATCCCCACCGGAGGGGGGGGAGGAATTCCCCAGCAGGTCTCTGACAACGGTCCCCTCGTCTTTAATATCCTCGACCAAGCGACCAACTCGAAGCACCTCGTCGGCGCTCGGGCCCGCACCCCGAATTGGCGCCCCTTCACCGTCTTCCAGGAAATGACCTCCAAGTTCCAGGAAGAAGCCGGCGAGAAGATGGAAAAATTCCAGAAGGAACAAGAAAAGGCCTCCTCTGAAATCCAGAAGCTGCAAGCCCAACGAAAGGACAGTCGCTCCCCCTTCCTCAACGAGGAACAACAAGAGGCTCTTAAAGGACTGCGCGAGCAGCAAGTCAATGCCGCAAAGGGCATCCGTGAACTCGAAAAAGACAACCAATCCAAGATCGACGCAATCAAAGCCGGCATCTTCTGGAAATCCCTCCTCACCGTTCCCGCCATCGTCCTCGTCTTAGGGCTCGGCATCTTCATCTACCGCAGTGCCAAAACTCAGGCCCGCTAATCCAACTCAAAACGTCACCTTCTAACCACAGAATACCATGTCACGTCTTCAACTCCTCATCCTTTGGGTCCTCGCTCTCGTGGCCGGCCTCATCGTCTTCTCCTTAAAAGGGAAAAATCGCGAGTCGCTCAGCTCCGAGACCAATCTCAAGCAAGGCGATACCGTCGTTAGCACATCCGATCTCCGAAGCTACGGCGGCCTCAAGTACGCCAACGACGAAAACGAAACCACCCTCATCAACAAGGCTGAATCCTGGCTCGTCGCGGAAAAAGATGACTACCCCGTCAATCTCGTGACCCTCGGCAGTGCCTTTGATACCGTTCGCGACCTCAAGATCGTCCAGGGACTCCCCGCCGAGCCCAAGCACTGGGATCGTTTCGGACTTAACCCCGATGCCGAAGACGCCGCCGACCGCCCCCGCCAGCTCAGCCTCCTTAAAAAAGACGGCACCGTTTCCAAAACGATCTTCATCGGAAAAGAGCGTGAAAGCACCGGCGGCCAAAATACTTCAGGTGGACGCTTTGTGCGCTTCTCAGATGATGACTCTGGCGTCTACATCGTCCAACAAGCTTTTACTGGACTCACTGCCGATCCCGAAAGCTGGATCGACAAGAAATTGCCAAAGATCGAAGGCATCCTGAGCATCGCGACAATGCCCAAGAACGAGCTCTTCGAACCGTGGACCGTCACTCGTAAAACGGCCATCGCAGAATTCGAACTCGAGGGCCTTAAAGATGGACATGAGACCAATCCCACCGCCGTCGCCCCTCTTAAGAATTTTCTCATCGCAAGCTCCTTCACCTCACTCCTCTCTACTGAGGAAGTCGAGAAACGGGCCGAGCCCAAGGACGCTCGCGAGATCACCATCAAAACCGCTTCCGGAATTTCCTACCTCTTCACCATCGTCCCCGAGAAGAAAGATGCTCCGGCGGACGATAAGGAAGATGACAAAAAAGAGAAGACCGACGAGCGCAACTACATCATCAGCTTCAAGCTTCTCACCGGCCCCAGCGATCCGGCCAAGCCAGCCGATGATGCCAGCGAAGCCGATAAGGCCGGCTACCAAGCCCTCTTCGCCAACAAGCGCGTCTCCGAAGCGCTCTATCAAGAGCACAAAGCATACGAAGGGCGTCAGTTCCTCGTGAGCAACTTTGTCGTCAACGCTCTCCTCAAGAACCGCTACAAGATGCATAAATCCAAGGCAACCCCAAAGCCCGCTGCCGTCTCCAATCCTGTAACGATCCCGGGTGCTACCATCCC
>JAPKCM010000039.1 GCA_028822935.1 Akkermansiaceae bacterium | reverse complement strand
CCGTTGTCCGTTGTCCGTTGTCCGTTGTCTGAACTCTGAAAGTCAGACAATCGACAACTTTCAAGTTCCAAAACACCGACAACAGACCACCGATAACGGACTACTCCCGCACCCCGCCTTCGTCCCGCCTTGCCCTTTCAAGAAATCACTCCGGCATTCGTCTCTTTTGAAACACTACTTGGTATAATAGAGCGGCTCCCTCAGGCAGTATTTTTTTGTCGAAGAGGCTGAGAGGATACGTCGCGGTGAGAAAGAACGACACGGGAGAGATTTTCCAGATGCGCTTCGAGCTTTCTTGGCCAGAACCGGAGCCCCAGGCCCCTCGCGGGCTTGATCACTCGGGATCCGGAACGGACACTTTTAAGCGCAGATACCCAGGGCCCGAGTCATCCAATGGGATTGTCACACGGCGTGTCTCGATCCCATTCGTGCTGGCCAACATCTCGCCGGGAACATCGATCCAGCTCCTGAGGTCAGAACTCGTCTGCCCTCGCAACTCGATGTCCGTTTTAGAGGTGTCGATCTCGTAGATCATGATCAGGGAAGCGGGACTCGAAATAACTTCGAGGCTGTCCGGCGTTTCCAGTTTGAGCGGATTGGTCCCCAGAGCATACTCCATTAAGTTCACTCGCCCGTCAGCATCGGGGTCGGCGAGGTCTCCCCACCGCGATTGCTCCAGCGCCGGATTCTCGAGATCCGCGGTATCGAAGAACAAGTGCCGCCACGTATCTCTCGGATTCGGGTCGAATAGCACGGTGCCGCTGTAAGGACCGTCGCTGAGGAATCCATCGCTGACGGTCACGGAGAATTTCGGCGGTGAGCCGAGCGGGATGCGGGGATAGTAGAAGAGTGGTAGGTCCGCCCTGGCTGCCGAGCTCTCACTCACGGTGTAATAGCCGTCGCCGCCGGCCGAGAAGCAGATTGCCTCGCCGAGCCGCTCCTGTGCAATCCCGACGAAGGGCTGGTCTTCGATTTTACTTCCGGTCAACATTGCGGCGATCGAGGTGCCCAGGTCTGGGCGGCTGAAGAGCTGCACGTGTCCGTAGTTGCGCACCAGCACCTCGAGGCCGTCGCGCGAGATGTCGGCGGCGGTCGAACTCGCAGAGAAACCATGCACGGTGTCGTGGGTGATCGCCGGGAGATCGCCGAGGTACTCGAGCGTCTGAATCCCAGTGTAGCTCGTCTGGTGGGCGAGGCGGAAGAGCCGGCCGACGACCTCGCGTTTGGTCAGGATGTAGAGATCGCCCGTGTGCGGATCGACGATCATCGACTCGGCGTCGCGCCCGGCGCCGCCGCCTTCGCCGGCCGGGGTGGCCGGGTATTGGAAGTTGATCGCTTCGATGTCGGTGATCGGGATCGATCCGCCGGAGGTGCCGGTGACCAGCGGTTCCTGGACCCGCAGAATACTGAGAGAGGTCCTGTTCGCGTCGTTGTCACCGAAATCCCCGATGTAGAGCATCGCCTGGCCCTCAACTTCAGCGGCTGCGATATCCTCCCAATCGGTGTTGGTCACGCCGGTCAGCGTCCACTCGCCGCGGTTGCTCGCATCACTCCCGAGTGCGATCAGCGTCTCCGGGTTGCCACTGTCCTCGCTGGCCCAGAGGATGCCGGGGTTTTTAATCGAGGCGACGAGGCCGGAGATCTCATCGTGCCGGGCGGGCTCCGCCAATTTCCCGGCGATGTTTGCGGAGCTGAAGCTCTGCGCGAGTGGCACGAAGGTGACCAGACCCGTGGCAAACTGTCCTTGGGTCGCGCTCGAGATCGGTATGCCGGGCGCGGTTTTCAACTCGAAGCGTCCCGAGCCGACACCACTGAAATTGAAGAGCAGTCCATCGGCCTCAGTATCACAATCCGATGCGCTCAGATGGAGCGATGTCCCGCCGTTGGCATCGATCACCAACAGGGCGGTTTCGAGGACCGGCGGCGCATTGTAGAAGCCGTCCGTGGCCTTGAGGTCAAAGCTTAAGTCCGAGCTGCCAGGTCTTTCCTGGTGGACCTCCACTGCGATCCAATTTTCTCCCGCCACCAGCACCTCAGGCAACACCGTAAAGACGTCGGGGATCTTCTCCTCACTTCCAAGAGAACCGGTTGTGAAATCGAGGTAGCCGATTTCGCCAGCGGGCATGTTCGAGCGGTGCACCTCGCTTCCGTTGATGTAGACGATCGCGCCATCGTCACGCAATAGGCTAATCCTCAGTCCTGGAAAAGTTTTAGGGTCGGCGATGGTGAAGGTGCGCCGGAAGTAGGTGGTCGGGTAGCGGTTGGAGCCAACCCCGCCGAAGCCGACGACCGTCGCCTCATCACGTTCGCCATAGCCGAGCTGTGCGGGGCCCGAAGCCCAGGTGCGATCATCGAAACCCGGCTGGACCCAGGCCGTCCCCTGATCGCTGCCGTCGTCGAGGTAGTTCCACACCGATCCGAAGGGAAGGATCACCTGGTTCGCGAGCAGCGCCGATGGCAAGAGGCCAATTGCAAGCATCACAAAGGCACAGGTGAGCAAGGGCTGACGTTGATTTTTAGAGAACTCCATTAGTTGGGACCAGAAATCTTATACGGACGAGTCGCATTCGACAACGTTGAGCAGTTTTCTTCTTAATTTTAATCTCGTCAAATCTTTAACATCTACCCCGATATGAAAATCGGCGAAAATCCCTTCCGCCAAAAAGAGGGCGTTACTTTCCCGACGGCAGCGACCCGGACGAGCCTCCGGCAGTCTGGCTTGCGACCACCGATCTCGATGCTCCCGATTCCCCCAGCCTCACCTACAACAATGTCCTCTTGAGCGATACCAAGGAGACCGGCCCGGTTGACGGTTTCACCACCAGTGCCATGTATGGCTGATCGCTGCGCTGCTGCGTGAAAGTCATCCGCCGCGGGCCAGCACGGTAGGCCACAACTTTCAGGGGATCCCCCTCCGGTGATTTCACTCCAAATGAGATGGGAAGGCCGGTGACTTTCTCGATGAATATTGAGAAGGCAATTGAGCGAAAATTCAATCGGGGGCTTTGTCAGGCTGATGAGCGAACGGGTTTCCATCGTCATACCAAACTTGGTCGAGCCAAAGGCCTCTGGCGGGGGCTGTCGGACCAACCGCCTGGCGATCGCCGGATTCCAGAATGATGCGCATATCTTCAGGGGACCGGCGTCCCTCTCCAATCTCTTTGAGGGTTCCTGCGATGCTTCGAACCATGTGTTTGAGAAATCCCGTGCCAACGAGTCGAATCCGGATGAGGGACTGCGCAGGAAAATGAGAAAATCCCGGTAGCGGAAGGGAATCTTGAGTAGCGCACGCTTCTGTCAATTCCCTAACTGTTGAATTGACCTTGGCACCGGCTCCGCAGAAGGGAACAAAATCATGTCGGCCGATTAAGTGGCGAACCGCTTCATCCATCGCCGCGGCATCAAGCGTGCGCCGGTTCCACATCGTGAAATTGCGCAGGTGCGGAAGGTTCGCTGGCCCTTGCTGAAAATAATAGCTGTATTGCTTTCTGGCCGCTTTCTGTGCTCTGAAGGAGTCAGGAACTCTGCCGATCTGAAGAACTTGAATGGTTTCAGGCAGCCGATGGTTTAAGGCATCAATAAAGTGCTCGTCGGATTCATGTCGACTGGAGAGGGAAAAATGAGCGATTTGACCGCTGGAATGGACTCCGGCATCGGTTCGCCCGCTGCTGACAATCGTGACCTTCTCCCCGCACACCTTCGCGACTGCCTCTGTCAGCATTTCCTCGATGCTCGGTTTTTCGTTGGCTTTGGATCCCACGCCGCTTTGCTTCTGCCATCCACAGAAAGGGGTGCCGTTGAAGGCAAACTGAATGGCGTATTTTGCGGGCATGTGATGACTGGATCGAAAGAAGGGTAGAGGGGCAAGGTCTTCCGGAAAGGTAAACTCCAGTCAGTCAGCAGGCTTAGCTCGGCTGCGTGGGCACTTCGTGGTAATCGAGCGCCCATTCGCGCATGAAGCGAACTTGTTCGGGCACGATGCGATAAAGAATAAATTCGGGATTTTCGGGAGTGCCTAGGTATTGCTTTAGAAGGGGATTGGCTGCCCAGATCTCTGCCAGAGTTGACTCATCGGTGACGATCTCTGCTCTGCCGGAGATCCGAAGTTGATCGTGGGCGGGGGCAAGGTAGGCGAGTTCAACCTTCGGATTGGCAGCGATTTCCGAAGTTTTGTGGTAGGACGCCAGATTGGCGACATAGACGGTAAAGTCGGGGTCAACCCGCACCGGTGAAACAGGCCGGACGCGCGCTTGGGATCCGGAATCCACGGAGGCGAGCATCGGGAACTTTGCGTCCTTGATCACGGCATGGGCAAGGTCGTAAAGTTGGTCCGGATCGACGGGTTCTGGTTGGGGTTTCATGAAAAAATCTCGCGCACGATTGGCTGGATAATAGTAAACACGATTCAACAAAATATGAAACGACTCTTCCTCATTTTTCTTGTTCTAGCATTGCTGGTCATCGTCCCGTTCCTGATCTGGGGGAATGACATTGAAGAATCGATGTCATTGGAGAACACCGTGGCATGGATGCAGTCGACGGGGAGTTGGGCTTGGGCAGCGGGAATCGGATTGCTCATCGTTGATCTTTTTCTTCCCATTTTAGGCACGGTGGTGATGTCAGCACTTGGGCTTGTTTATGGCTGGTTCTGGGGTGGTCTTTTATCCGGTTTTGGTTCAGTCGGGGCTGGCTTGCTCGCCTACGGGCTGTCACGGAAGTTAGGGAGACGAGCCGTGCTGTTTTTAGCGGGTGAGAAAGGGATCGCTGAGGGAGAGCGTCTCTTCGGCGGAGAAACAGGGGGATGGCTGGTGGCGTTTTCACGCTGGATGCCCGTGCTGCCAGAAGTCGTGGCCTGTCTCGCCGGAATTTCAAAGATGCCCTTCAAGCGATTCTTTGCGGCGCTCTGTGCGGGGTGTTTTCCGATGGGATTTGTTTTCGCCTGGATCGGTCAGACCGGAAATGAACAACCAGTGATGGCTCTGATTCTGAGTGCGGGCTTGCCACCTTTGATCTGGGGGATATTCCGTTTGGTCTTTCGTCGTAAGAACTAAATTACTGGTGAGATCTGTTTTGTTAAGACACCGTCATGACGTCCGTCTCGCTCGCCCTGCAGGACAGATATTGACCACTCCTGACGATGGGTTTAAGTTGCCTTCCTATGCGTGCCGTCCTTTTGTTCCTATCGCTGTTCATTGCCAGCGAGGCAACTTGCTCCGCGATCACCATCAATGGACTCAGTGACGAGACGGTCTACACCGACAGCGTCACCTTCGAGGTCGTTCACGAACCCGGCTTCGGACTCCAGTTTCTAATCAACGGAGACAGTGCCACCACGAGTTCCCCAATCACCATCGACGAGGCAGGCTTCTACGAACTTCTTGTCAAAAAACTCGCTCCCGGGTCGTCCGAAATCGTCGAAACTGAGACCGTGCATTTCATCGTCCGTTCAAGCGAGCGTGGCAGCTCTGAGAACGGACTTCGACCATGGGTGCCCAGGATGAATATCCCTGCCGCTGATGCAGAGATCGACTCAGGTTCATTGGAGCTCATCGCGCCGAGGCAGTTCCCAATCAGCTGGCCCATCCCGGTGGTGGCAAAGCTTGTCGACGGAGATCATCAACCTCTGCGCGTGATGGCGGATGCGCAAATCAATGATCAGACCGTTCGACTCTACCGCGGGGTCGGAAGTTTGCATCTCCCTGCTGTTTTTGCCGATGAAACTCACAACATCACGATTGAGGCCGCGTCTCAATCCGCGACGACAGATGTGCTGATGAGTTCCCTGTCCATCATCATCGCTCCCGCGAGCATCGATTTAGACACCAATTGGACTAGCCCGGGAATCGTTCAAATCAACGCAGACATGAATGTTGCGGTGGGCGCAACGCTATCGATCGGTCCCGGTGTGATCGTAGAGATCGGCAATGGCGTGGATCTCACGATTGATGGCAACTTGCAGCTCAACGGGGAGGAGAGCAACCCGACTGTCATGACAGCTGCGCCCGGTTCTACATGGGGCGGTTGTCTCGTCAACGGCGAGGTCCACGCCACCTTCCTATTCGTCACCCGCGGCGGCGAGGACCCGAATTGGTTCAACGGCTCCGGTTTTTCTGCCCATCGTAAGGACCAGGCAACTTTCTTGTTTAATACTGGCAGCTCCGGCTCCTTCGAGGATTGCTACTGGATCGAGAATCCCGGACAGGCGCTGCACGGCAATGACGCAACGCTCACCCTCGATCGATGCCTCGTGCAGCGAAGCCCCACTACCGGGCAGTTCAATGGTGGCGCGGTCGTTCTCCGCGACTGCCACCTTGTCGAATTCCCGAGAGACTCTCCTGAGTTCGCCCACAAGGTCAACGACGGCATCTACTTCAAAACCGGAAATCACGAACTACACGATACCGTGATCGGTTGGGCCAAAGACGACGGCGTCGATGCCGGATCGGGTTCGGCAGGAACGGTTCTGGTCGACGGATGCTGGTTCGAGTCCTGCTTCCACGAAGCCATGGCATGGAGCGGCGGTGGTCGCGACGTCATCGTGCGCAACACCGTGGCTCTCAACAGCGGGCAGGGAATCGAATGCGGGTTTAGCACTAGCGGCAGTAGCCCGGTCGTCACGGTGTCCGATTCAATTACTATCGGAAACTCCATCGGCTGGCGCTTCGGTGACAACTACACTTGGGACTACAAGGGCTTTCTCACCGTCACGGATTCGATATCGCTCTATAACGAGAAGGACGTCTGGGGCTACGAGTGGGATTCCTGGACCTATCGTATCGATGCCATGGACATCCGCGACAATTGGCTCACCCGGGAAAACCCAATGCACCCGGACAACCGCATCTGGGACGGCTCCGATCTCACCCTGATCGAAGCGCTTGAGCCAACCACCGCTGTCGTGGGTGCCGGCTTCAGCAGCAACGAGATTCAACGGCCGATGCAGCGCTACGGTGAGGAGATCGAATTCGGCTTCAGTTCGTTCGGTTCGATCCCACCAGGGCTTGGCTTCACGATCTCCTCGAAAGTCGCCGGCAAGTCCGAAGAGACCACCATTTTCGGAGGTTTGCGGGCGAGTTCTGGACAAATGCTCGCCAGTTACAAGCCCACTTTCTCCCCTCGTGGCGGACTTGTCGAATACATCAGATTCACCCTGCACGACGGCAACAACGGTCAGATCACCACCCCGCGCAATCTCATCTACATCGACACACCCGGCGTCGACAATGTCGAGGTCGTCGTTCCACTCGGATCAGAATGGGCTTACCTCGACAACGGCAGCGATCCTGGTCCAGGCTGGATCGAGGAGAACTTCGACGACTCCAGTTGGAAGTATGGACCTGCAGAATTCGGCTACGGTGACGACGACGAGGCCACCAAAATCGACGACTCTTCCGCGAACTATCCAACTTATTATTTTCGCCACGCGTTCGAGCCGGATGACCTCTTCGGCGATACACAGGCCACGATTCGCCTCAGGCGCGACGACGGGGCCATCGTCTACCTCAACGGGGTTGAAGTGATGCGCAGTAACCTGCCGGACGGCCCGGTCTCACATTCAGATTTCGCCTTGGGCGTCGTCGACGACAAAGATGAATATGTTACGGTGTCGATCGACTCTTCTCTCCTCATCGATGGCGATGACAACATTCTCGCCGTCGAAGTTCACCAGGCAAACGCGACATCGTTGAATATGAGCTTCGATCTCGAACTTAAGCTCGAACGGCCACTGGAGCCGAAGCTATTCCTTGTTCCAATCGCTGAATCAAAAGCCCTGATCATCTGGACCAACACCGGCAACGAACTGTTGGAAGAATCCACCGACCTCGTGACCTGGGCTCCTGTTCCAGATGCGGTTAGTCCCAAGGAAATCGACTACACGAACGAAGGAGCGTGGAAATTCTATCGCTTGAGAATGGTGCCATGATCGTGAAGGTTGATGATCGATCCGGTCCGAAGATCGTCAATTGATCGAGAACCTCGGGCAAAAGGGGGGGCACAGATTTTTCCGGAGCGAGTCCGAACGGCACGATTATCAAAAAAGGAAGATCTGTTTCCCTTTCGAATGGTTCTTCGCTAGAATTTTCCAATGAGTAACGTCAAAAACTTTGGAGCAACTGGCGATGGACAGACCGACGACACCGCGGCGATTCAACATGCCATCAAGGATGGTGATGGCTTGTTGGAGTTTCCCAAGGGGACCTACCTGATCACAAGTCCGCTTGAAATTCCTCTCAAGGAATCAGGTCCCCGCGGTATTTCGGGATCGATGGGCACCGCCACGATTGTCATGGCAGGCCCCGGTCCCGCCTTCCGCCTTCTTGGGAACCACGGCGGAACGGGTGATCCTGGTTCGGTAAAGCCAGGAGTTTGGCGGTCGGAAAGAATGCCTACGGTTCGGGAAATCGTCATTGAGGGATCCCACGCGGAAGCCGATGGATTCGAGCTAAAAGGAACGATGCAGGCCATCTTTGACGGTGTCATGATTCGGCACGTCAGGCATGGTATTCACCTCGTGGAGCGTAATCGAAATATACAAATCGTGAATTGCCACATCTATCACAACCGAGGGGTTGGCATCTTCATGGATGGTCTCAATCTTCATCAGATCAACATCGCAAATTCGCACATCAGCTACAATCGCCTGGGTGGGATCCGAATTGAACGATCAGAAATTAGAAACCTCCAAATCACCGGGAACGATATTGAATACAATAATACCGAGCGGTCCTTCCCCGAGCTTCCGAACGAGCCGACGGCGGAAATCTGGATCGATACCACGGCGGAGGGAGCAAGCGTTAATGAAGTCACGATCGGCTCTAATACAATCCAGGCGACCTCTTCCAAAGAGGGGCGGAACATCCGGATCATGGAGAAGCGTGACAGCTCGAGACCCCCCGGCCTGATCACCATCACCGGAAATATAATCGGTTCTCAAGAGACTAATATTCATCTGAGCGGTTGCTACGGAATCACTCTGACCGGCAACTCGATCTACTCCTGTTCCCATCGAAATCTCCTGATCGAAGATTCACGTTTGATTGTCATCGGTAGCAACAACTTCCGCCGCCACACCGAGAGGGCTGGTATGGGTGTCCGCCTGATCGATAGCCGGGACTGCACAATTTCAGGCTGTAGTTTCCACGACGAATCCTTGGAGGGTCAAGAAAACGGCGCGTCACTTTTGGAGCTGAAAAACTGTCAACGCATCGCGGTGAATGGTTGCAACTTCAGCGATGGCGTTCCCTACGGAATTGATGCGCTCGATTGTGACGGTGTTCTCGTGACCGGCTGCACCATTGCCGACACTCGCGAGACCCCACGAGCGGAGGCCTCGATCCGCTTCAAAGGAAAAGGAAGCGGAAATCTCATTGCCTCTTGCTCCCTGCGAGGAGATGTCAGCGCAGAACCTACAGCCGGGCTATCACAGAAGTAGGAAAAAGGGGCGCGATATCAGCTATTGGCGGGATTGTTTTTCCGCCTTGGCGAGAACTTCCTTGAGCGTGACGGCCTTACCTCCCTGGCGTTTACTTTCATCGGCCGCTTCCATAAAGGTGAAGAGCTCGATGGTCTCGGCCGCTGAAACCGGCGGCTTCTTTGTTTCAAAAAATTTCACGACCTCGACCACGAGAGGGGCATACCCTTCATAGGATCCGACGGCGACCTCTTCGCCCTTGGCATTGCGGGCAATGCCGGAGTAGCCCTTGCCTTCGCGGAAGATGCCCGTTCTGCCATTTTCCCAGGTGCCCTCGACTTCGATCAAGCCCTCGGAGGTGGTTCGGCGGACGACAGATTGGCATCCGGTTCCCATGACGGTGAAGAGAGATTCGCATCCGTGGACGCCATACCAATAGAGATCAGGGTGATGGGGCTCGATTTTGGCGGGGCTGGAACAGAGGGCATAGGTCACTTCTCCAAGCGAGCCCGCGCGAACGGCCTGGGTGCTTTTTCCGTAGCGAAGCGATGACGATGAGAATATTGGAATACCTGCTTCTTTGGCAAGACGGTAGATCTCAAGAGTATCACTCAAGGTTCCGGCAACGGGCTTGTCGAGGAACAGTGGTAATCCTGCTGCGATGACGGGTCTCGCTTGGGCGAGATGGGGGCGGCCGTCGACGCTTTCGATCATGATCGCATCAACCTTGGTGCAGAGATCCTCAATGGTCTCACAGATCTCAACGCCGAAGTCTTCTTTAAGAGTTTTGGTGTATCCCTCGACTCTTGAGCTGCTCGATTCGATATCGGCGCTGCCGCCCTTAAAGGCCGCGACCACTTTGGCTCCCTTGACGTGACCCTTGGTCGTGGGGTCATTGAGGACCTTGGTGAAGGCGATGACATGAGAGGTGTCGAGACCGATCAAGCCGATGCGGATGGGGTCCTTGGCGGCGAGAGATGAGAGTCCTAAGAGAGTGCAACAGAGGGTGATGATTTTTTTCATTTCGTCATTTGGTGATGGGTTGGGAGAGTCGGAGGTAGGCAAAGAGGTCTCGAAGCGCGGTGTCATCGAGTCCGTTCAGGAGACCCGCGGGCATGAGGCTTCGGCCAGCCGGTTTGAGGGTTTTCATTTGTTTGCGAGGGATGGTGAGGTCGGCACCGTCGAAGCCTCGGATGACAATGCTATTCGCGTCTTCGTCGGAAAGGAATCCGCTCAGGATTCGATTGTCGGTGGTGGTCACGACGACATTTTCATAGCCTTCACGAATCTCGGCGTTCGGTTCGAGAATGCTGATCAGCATGGTGCCGAGATCGTCCCGTTGGTAGCGGGTCAGATCCGGACCAACGTCTCCACCTTTGAAGAAGAGCTTGTGGCAGCTTGCGCAGCGGGCGGCGAAAATGGGCTCGCCAAGGTAGGGATCTCCGGGTCGCTCGGAAAGAATCTTTCGCAAGGTATCCGCCCGGAGGGAAGGGGTTGGTTTTTCGGTGTCGGGGAAGTGTTTAAGAAGGAGAGATTTGGTTTTGCTGTCCTCATGGAGTGCAAGACGGGAAAGGAGGTCTTGGTCAAGGTGGCTGGCAGGGATTCTTTCAAGAGCCACGTTTGCGAGGAGAGCTGCCGCCCAGACCGGCCGGGAGGCGAGGAGGTTCAGAGTGGTGGCTTGAAGGCCTGGAGAAAGCATCGGATAGGAAGTTACCAGGGTCTCCCCAATCGCTTTGTCGTCGTAGATTTGTAGGGCGATGATGGCGGCACGACTCAGTTCGGAATTGTCAGTCGAGGTCGCGAGGTCGAGGAGCTTTTTCGAAACTTCGGTTTCGCCCTGATAGCTGCCGAAAGCACGCACCGCTGAAAGCCGGTCGGTAGGAGTTGCTTTGGGATTGGAAAGCAGTGCGCTGCCTTCCGCCAGAGCCTGTGAGTCGCCCCTGCGAATACGCATGGAGAGGGAAGATTGATCCAGCTTGGTGGTCAGTTCGTCCGGAAGGAGTGGGACCGTTCTTCCTTCGAATGCTTTTTCAAAGCCTGTCATGAGAGCGGTGCGACCGGCGGCATCCGGAGCGAGTTCGAGGAGGCGGGCGCATTGAAGGAAATCGTGCCGGGATCCGGCTTCCGCAAAGCGTCGCATCAGGCGGGGGGCGATATGATCCAGGAAGAAGGGGGACGACCAAATTTTGGGATCATCGAAAGTCGTCAAGACGGCTTCCGAATTCTGCGCGCACTGCGCTTCCACGGCATGCCAGGCCATGAGGGGAATGAAGGGGTCCTCAAGGTGATTGGGCCGAGAGATGATTTGCCGGGCAAGAGCGAGGCCCTCCTGATGCCCAAGACGACTCGCGGTAGAGAGGATCTGGCACTGGACCTCAGCATTCGTTTCCCGACTGGCGAGGGTTTTGATTGGGTTGAACAATTCCGGCTCAATTTTTCCGTTCTCACCAGAGAGCCTGATGATCCACGCCCGCACCATGGGGGACGGATGATCAAGATGGAGGCGGGCAGCATCGAGATGAAGACGGCCCATCTGATGGAGCACCCAAAGAGCTTCCAAAGCAGGGTGGGGGTTCTTCTGTTCGAGGAGTGCCTCCAATTGCGGGACAAGGGTGAGATCCGCCCGCTGGGCCAGCAAACGAACAGCCGTTTGTCGGTGCCAAAGGTTGTCATGTCCGAGGAATTCTATCAATTCCAAGGAGGTCTTGCTTTCCAAATTCCGGTCCTTGATGAGCGAAGCGTTTTTCCCCCGGAGTCGATAGATGCGCCCGCTGTCGGGATCGATCTGGCCTTGGTAGTTTTGCCCGTGCGCGATGTATTGCTCCCGGAAATCGGAGAAGATTATGCCTCCGCACGGGGCGTTGGCGAGATAGACCGGTCGGAAGGTGAGGTCATCGCTACGAAGAGGGAAGCCAGTGTCAGAGGTTTTGAAAGTGCTGCCCATCGCGCTTCGGTTTGAGGCGACAAGATAGTGATGCAGGGGATCGACGCTCAGAAGCTGTCCCTGGAGGCGGGCGGGAAGGGCGGCGGCGTCAACGCAGACACCCAAGTGGGAAAAGCGTGAGATCGGGTTGGTGGTCGCCATCATCGAGAGCTCACCGAATGAGAAGGGATTGGGGGGCGGGCCGAACTTTCCGGGGTTCTTTCCCTGCTTCAGGTATTGTCCGTTTTGCACGAAGTGAAAGCCCCGGGTATTGCCGCCATTGTGACCGCTGAAAAGCCGTCCTTCGGCATCGAAGCTTAGGCCGAAGGTGTTGCCACCGCCGTCGGCGAAGACTTCGAATTCCTGGGTGAGGGGATGGTAGCGCCAAACAATGGGGCCTTCATTGTAGATCGCCGGATCATCAAAACCGGGTCGGGTGACACGGCTGGTGGTGGTGCTGCCCTGCCCTCCGTAGAGCCAGCCATCAGGTCCCCAGGCAAGACCATTGGCCACGCTATGGGTATCTTCGAGCCCAAAGCCGGCGAGTCGAATCTCGGGATCTCCCTCGGGAATATCGTCGCCGTCTTGATCACGATAAAAGAGGAGATGCGGAGTGTGCATGACCCAGAGGCCGCCCCAACCACGGACGACCGAGTTCGCCATGTTCAGGTCCTTGAGGACATTCTTGCTCGTTTCATAGATGCCGTCGCCATCGAGATCTTCGTGCACGCTGATGATGTCGGCTCCGTGGTCATGATGGGGCGGGGCGGGGGGGATACGATCGTACTTCGAGCGATAGTATTGGTCACGACCAATCATCGTCAGACCGGCGGGGTAGGGATACTGGCGATATTGCGCGACCCACATGCGGCCCCGGGTGTCAAAACTGAAGTGGGTTGGTTGGGCGATTTCCGGCTCGCTGAGCAAGGCGTCGACAGCGAGGTCATCGTCGGTCTTTAACAAAGCGAGGTCTTCTCCGGGAGGGACCTGTCGTCCACGTATGGGATCCATCGTCCGTGCCAGAGGGCGGCTTGAGAGTTTGAATTGATGGGCGGGATAAGCGGCGAATGTTGGTTTCTTTTGACTGGCCTCAAGCTCGCCGATGGAAGGTTTCGTGCTCGTGAATTCCCACTCCTGATCCAGGATCAGTTCGTTAAAGTAATCGATCAGCACGGGGGCTGAAGCGAAACCATGGTCGGCTGTTTTGTGGTCGATCCGGATGACCAGAGCGTTAAATTGAGTCTTCTCGAGAACGTCTTTGGGAATTTTGAAGCGTTGTTCTTTCCCCAAGGGAATCCCGTCAGATTTGACGATACTTTGACCGTTTAGAAATATTTCAAAGCGACCGGGAAGATCGGAGACGGCGAGGACGGTGGAACTTCGCCAGAGATCACGTTCGCCACCTTCGGGGGTGACAAGGCGATCCGGGACCTGAAGAAAACAGCGCAGCCAGAGATTTTGAGAATCCGGAGTGGTCTTGGTGGGAATGGTGGTCCGGGTCCATTCGGATCCGCTGGCATTCGTCAAAAAATGAAGAATGAAGCAAGCTACGGCAAAGGAAATGCGGACCATTTTCCCATCATCGCCAAGGAGATCAGCGAGAGAAGGAAATTCCTTGCCGATCAGGATGTCATTTATCTCTTTGGTGAGGTGGGGGGCTTTTTTTGCGAGAGTGAAGCGGGCTAGATCCCGGCGGGCTTCCAGAGGTCTGAGTATTCTCTCTGCCAGAGCTTCCCGGGAGCCTTGGTGCCCTTGATCTGAACGCCCTCCCGATAGGCGATATTGCCGAGGTGGCAGAGCATCGTGCTCTTCTGGGCGTCGGCGATTTCTGCATTGAGCGCCTCGCCTTTGCGGATGGCATTGACGAAGTTTTGGAAGTGGGGGATGTCGCTGAGGCCCGGCATGTTTTCCTCCACGAGCTTGCCGGCGTTGTCATGGATGCGGTAGCCGCCGCCGTCGAATGACATGATGCCACCGTCGCCATAGATGCTGACGAAGGAGTGTTTTTCGTGCTTGCGCTGCAGACAACTGCTACCGTGCCAGCTCATTCCGACTTTCCCGAAATCGTAGGTCGCGTCGGCGGTGTCGGGTGTCTCCTGATCGTCGTCGAAATGGTAGCGCCCACCAGTGTAGCTGGTGAGGATCGGTAGATCGACTCCGAGTGCCCAGCGGGCGATATCGAGGGCGTGCACGCCATTGTTGGCGAGTTCGCCGCCGCCGTAGAGCCAGTGCCAATGCCAGTTGTAATGGATCAGGTTGTCTTTGTAAGGGCGCGCGGGGACGGGCCCCTGCCAGAGATCGTAGTCGAGGTGTGCCGGGACGGCGGCGGGTTTGCCCTTTCCGATCGAAGTCCGCTTGTTGTCGTACCAGCAGCGTGCGTAGCGGAGTTGACCAATGGCACCGGCTTTGAGTTTTTCAATCCCTTCCCGGAAACCCGGGGCGCTGCGGCGCTGGTTGCCCATCTGCACTTTGCGCCCGGTGCGTTGCGCGACCGCGACCATGAGTTCAGCTTCGCGCGCGTTGTGGCTGCCGGGCTTTTCCACGTAGACATGTTTGCCGGCGTCGCAGGCGAGGATGGTGGCGGGCGCGTGCCAAAAATTCGGAGCAGCAATGGAAAGGATATCGACGTCTTTGTCTTCGAGGATGCGGCGGAAGTCCGTGACGGCTTTGGGAGCCTTGCCATTCTGGCGGTCGGCCGCGAATTTGGCCCCGGCGGCGAGGCGGTTCTGGTCCACATCACAGACGTAGGCGATCTCGACACCCTCGAGCTGGGCGAAGTTGCTGATGTGTGCCTTGCCACGGCTGAGTCCCATGATACCGACGCGGAGTTTCTGGCCGGGCTTGGTCTCCGCGTGTGCGGTGGTTACGAGCGAGGCAGCAGCGGCAGTGCTGATGAAATGGCGACGGTTTTGCATTCCGTATTACTAGACGAGTCAGCTCCTGCTGGCGAGCTTTTCGAAGAGGCTGGTCCGACCGCCTATTCTTAAAATGGATGATGTCGAGCCTTGTGGGATCCCATCGGCACTGGCAATCTCTTTTTATGAAAGGCTTGCAAAAATTGATCTGTGCAAGTGCGCTGATCACCATGATGACGTCGACGAGCGCCTTGGCTGAAGATCTCGAACTCAACTTGCGTGCGCGCAGCAAAGAGGACGCCAGCGCAGATCCGACGACCAAGCAGGTGAATTGGAAGCCGGAGAAGACGGCGCTGATCATCTGTGACATGTGGGACGATCACTGGTGCAAATCGGCTTCACGCCGGGTCGCGGAGATGGCTCCGGCATTGAATGAGACGGTGAAGGCGGCGCGTGCTCGGGGCGTCTTCATCATCCATGCCCCAAGCAGCGTGGTTGATTTTTACAAGACCATGCCGCAGCGCAAACTCGCCCAAGCCGCGAAGTTCGCCAAAGCACCCATCGAACTTTCGACCGCGCCCCGCTGGGGAACCTCCTGGTGTTGGACGGATCCGAAGTTCGAAGGTGTCCTTCCAATCGACGACTCGGATATGGGCTGCAGTTGCAAGGGCGAGAAGTGCGAGATTCGCGAAGCCTGGTCGCGCCAGATTAAGCTGATCGAGATGGTCGAGGGCGACGCTTTGACCGATAGCGGCCAGGAGACCTACAATCTGCTCGCCGAACGCGGAATCGAAAACGTTATCCTTTGCGGCGTGCACCTGAACATGTGTGTCCTCGGTCGGCCGTTCGGAATCCGGCAGATGACGAAACTCGGAAAGAACGTCACCCTGATGCGTGACATGACCGATACGATGTACAACCCCGAACGTCCGCCGGGTGTCGACCACTTCACTGGCACCGACCTGGTCATCGGGCACGTGGAGAAATACTGGTGCCCTTCATTCACGAGCGCGGATATCACCGGAAAGAAGGCGTTTAAGTTCAAGGGCGACCTGAGAAAAAATCCCTAAATTGAACCTCGCTAAAGTTTCCTCACTTACCTGATTCTGAAGATTGCCTTGGGCTTGGCTTGGTGCCACCGGAGCCCGGGTTCGCGAGTTCTTTCTTGAGCCACTCCAGACCATCAAGATTGTCGCCGAGCGCGATCTTTGAATCGAGTTGGTTTTGATGATCAAGAATGCCGACCGGCCCCTCGTAGCCGCTTGTGACGACCGTCTTCAGCATCGCCAGATCGTGCTCGCCCTGTGCCAGCGGGAGAATCTTTGGTTGCGCTGCGTCGTTCATGCCGTTGAGGTTGAGGCAGTGGAGGAATGGTTTCATCAGGGCGAGAGATTTTTTCCAATCATCGATATGTCCGTGGCCGTGGTGCCAGTTGTAGACGATACCAACGTGCTTGTGGCCGCGGGCGCGGACTCCTTGGCACACCGCGACAAGATTTCCCGGCTCACCACCCCAGCCGCCATGATTGTAGAGGCCCAGCTTGCAACCGAGCGTTGCGGTGCGCTTTGCCAGCGCTTCCAGCGACGTCACGGCGGTCGCGACTTTTTCCTCCTGCGTGCCGGCCTTCGGGCTCGGGGCGGTTTGCCAAATCTGCGGGTGGAGTCCGTGCTTTTCGAAAAGCGCGAAAGCCGATTCATGTCCGCCCCAAAAGGCAAAGTACTCGATGCCGTGCTTTTTGTATTGGAGGATCTCTTCCTCAAACTCGACGACGTGCTCATTGCGCCAATCGTAGGCGCAGCGGCCAATACCAAGTTCCTTAAGCATCTCCGCCCGCTCGGCGGGGTTCCGTTTCTTGGCATCGAAAGGGACAATGCACCACGCGACGAGATTCTTCCCCTTGAGGTTCTCCGTCGCCTCGTCGGCAAAGGACGCCCCGAGGGACAGGATTAGGATAAGAGTTAGAATTTTCATTCGATGATTGTGATCATGAGGATGTGCGCAGTCTGCTCCCGATTTTCTGCCTTGTCAGTTGCGAGTGCGGTTAATTTTAGTTTATCCGGTTTCAAGCCGCTCAGCTTGACGCTCCACCCGGTGAAATTATAATCGAGGTCGCTCGCTTCCACACCGTTGACCACCACTCCGGCGATCTCGTAGTCGTCGGTGCTGGTGCCGCGTACTTTGAGCGTGCCATCCTTGCCGAGTTTGACCGGCAAGCCACGCTTCGGCCACGTGATGATGGTCGCGGGCGGCTGGTCATCGATCGGGTCCAACAGTTTGGCCACCTCACAGCGATACTTTTTCCCAGCACCGGCGTGGGAATTTTGGAGCGCGCGGTCGAGCGTGATCTGCGTGCCGTCGATCTTCTTGATACGGCGCTCCTCGGTAGTGAACTCCTCGTCATCGACACCCCGTGAAAATCCATGCGCCCGCCCGGCCGGGAGGTGAGCAGCGGTGCCTCGGCCTTGTCGAGTCCATCGATGAAGTGCAGTCGGATCCGCGCCGTGACCCCGGCCGGGATTGGCTTCTCAGGTGTGCCCACTTCCAGGCGTGCGCTGATCGGTACCATCTTGTGCCATGCACATCCGCGATGCCTGAGTGTTTCTCTTTTCCTCCACCAACCTTCATGACCGCGACATTCAATTCCGTATCCCGGTCACAAGCGAAAACGAGCGAACCCTCGATGTGAAGAAAGGGAATCAGATCGGAAGATTTGGAATCAAAAACCACCGCATGCCCGGAGCGGATATGCACCTTATCGCCCGCTTTCGGCTGACGCTCGGGCTGCCAGGTTGCCGCGTCCGACCACGCCCCGTAGCCCTTCGACTCCAGCGTGAACGATCCAGCGGACAAAACGCCGAATGGCAATGCCACAAGAACAGTGAGAAGCAGGCGCAACATTTTCATGCAGAGAGCCTAGCTCCCAAGCGCCTCCCGATACAATCGCCATCTCCGCGTCCGCCGGATTGGTATTTTCTCGTCTGGCCAAATTCCATGGAACTTAAACATGACAAACCAATCCCTCTTTTTTCTCCTTGTGCTGTTCACACAAATTTTCGCTGCCTCCTTGCAAGCTGCCGAGCTCGCCCACCCGGAAAAATTGAGCCCCGAGGTGCTCGTCCGGGCACGTAAGATCACTACTGAATTCGCGGGTGAAAAAGGCTACGTTGTACAGTTCGGCGACTCCATCACCTACTCGATGGCCTTCTGGTCGTCGCTGAGTTGGGATGACCCCGGCAAATACCTCGTCGCTGACGGCGGACTCCCGAAGACGCCAGCGAACGGGAAGTGGAAAGACACCCTCATCTCTAAAGACGGCGTGCACCCCTCCGGCGGAAAGAACAATCTCTACCACGAAACCAACCTCGAGGTCTGCGGCTACGCCCTCCGCAACTGGATCAACTTCCTCGCCATCCGCCAGCTCCATTTTGAAGTGTTCGAAAAACGTTAAACGTCGCCCATTGAAAGACCCATGGGCGGCGGAGGTATCAGGACCTGTCCGTGACCAGCGGATAGGCTCGCAATCACATCGACCATTCGGCATACTTCTCTCAAAATTATGAAACTCTTCATCACCATCGCAATGCATCTCACCCTCGTGGGATTATCATTTCTCCAAGCTCAGGAGATCGACATCGAGAAGCTCGATCCCAACATGACTCTGGAGAAGGCCGATACCAATGGCGTCGCGTGGTTCGATCCGCGCACCGCACCCTTCCGCCTCGTGGGCTTCCCTTGGATCAGTGATGACAAGGTATACCGCCGCTTGCCAGTGAAGCCGGAGTGGCCCATCCGTCCAGCAGTCGACAGCCTTGCCGACTCGACCGCTGGCGGCCAGATTCAGTTCCAATCCGATAGCCCGAAAGTTCTCGTCCGCGTGAAGCTGAGGCAACCGTCCGGGATGTATCACATGCCCGCCACCGGGCAGAGCGGCTTCGATCTCTACCTCGGCCAAGCTGGGGAGCAACGCTACGCCGGGACGACGAGGTTCGACTCGGGCGCGAAAGATTACGAGGTCACCTTGTTCACCGGATCGAAATCGAACCGGCACTTCACTCTCAACTTTCCGCTCTACAATGGCGTCGACTCAGTCGAGATCGGCGTCGTGGCCGGTGCGACGATTGCGGCACCGCTCCCCTACAAGCACGACGGTCGCATCGTGGTCTACGGCACCTCGATCACCCAGGGTGGCTGCGCCGCCCGTCCGGGCATGGCCTACCCCAATATTCTCAGCCGCCGGCTGGGCCGCGAGTTCATCAATCTGGGCTTCTCCGGGAACGGCAGGGGCGAGCCCGAGCTGGCAAAGCTCATCAACCAGATCGAGCGGAAGAGCTTGGTCGTCCTCGACTACGAGGCCAATGCCGGAGAATCAATCCGCAAGACGCTCCGCCCCTTCGTCGATCTCCTCCGTGAGCACGATAAAGACCTCTCCATCCTCATCATTTCTAAGATCCGCTACGCCGGAGAATTGCACAATCCTGCCAGCCTGAAGTCCGCAAAAGCACGCGAAAAGTTTCAAGCCGACTTCGTCAAAACGCGACGGTCAGCGGGCGACATGAATCTCCACTTCCTCGGCGGCGGCACCCTCCTCGGAGACCACGCCGACGAATGTACCGTCGACGGGGTCCACCCGACCGACCTCGGCTTTATGAAGATGGGCGATGGCATCGAACCGGTGATCAGAGAGATTCTCAAAAAGCGCCGGGAGTCTGCGCATCTTCAAAGATCACCCCGGATAAAGTTAGGCGCCGCCATCAACGGAGCTTCAAACTGAGATGGTCCGCTTCGAGCGGCGAAACAAGTTTCGCTCCTTGTTGTCACATTCCCGATAAGATCAGCGTCTCCGGTTCCGTTCCCTCTACCCTACCATCATGCTCCGAATTCCTACGACGCCTCCTCTTCTGACCCTCTCTGCCGCGTAAGCCTTCGCCCGCTCAAACCATGAACACGACCAAACCGGAACGCCTCGTCTCGCTCGACGCCTTTCGAGGCTTCATCATGCTGCTCATGGCGTCGGGTGGATTCGGACTGGCGTCGATCGCCAAACAGCATTCCGACAGTGGCGTCTGGCAGTTCATCGGCCACCACACCGAGCACGTTGAGTGGACCGGTTGCTCGCTCTGGGACCTCATTCAGCCCGCCTTCATGTTCATGGTCGGCGTCGCGCTTCCGTGGTCGATCGCCAAACGCCAGGCGTGCGGGCAAAGCTTCACCGCGATGCTCGGCCACGCCTTCTGGCGCGGCCTGCTGCTGGTCCTGATCGCAGTATTCCTCACCTCGGCGTGGCGCCGCGAAACCCAGTGGGAATTCCCTAACGTGCTCGCACAAATTGGGCTCGGCTACCCGCTCCTCTTCCTCCTCGCCTTCACCAAATCGCGCACGACCTTGATCGCGGCCTTCGGTGTGCTGGCCGCCTACTGGCTCGCCTTCGCCCTCTACCCGCTGCCGGCCGAAGATTTCGATTGGGCGGCAGTCGGGGTGCCAGCCGATTGGACCCACCTACGAGGGTTTGGTGCCCATTGGGAGAAAAACAGCAACTTCGCCGCCGCTTTCGATCAATCGTTCCTTAATCTGTTCCCTCGCTCCGAGCTCTTCACTCACAATCGCGGCGGTTATCAGACCCTCAATTTCATCCCCTCGCTCGCCACAATGATCTTCGGTCTGTTAGCGGGTCGGCTCTTGCGCAGCGAGCTTTCGATGATCGCCAAGATCAAGCGCCTCGTGGTGGCCGGGGTTCTTGGAATTCTCTTAGGGTTTCTGATCGACGCGCTCGGGATCTGCCCGCTCGCAAAACGGATCTGGACCCCGAGCTGGGCGATCTTCAGTGCCGGATGGGTCACGCTCATGCTTGCGGGATTTGTCGCCGTGGTCGATTGGCGCGGCTGGAAGCGCTGGACCTTCCCGCTGGTTGTCGTCGGCCTCAACCCGATCACCCTTTACTGCACCTGGCAGCTGGGTAGCAGCTTTATCCGCAACCAGCTACGCATCCATTTTGGCCAGGATGTGTTCCAGTCATTCGGCGAACAGTGGGTGTCAATGTTAGAGCGCGGCACCGTGCTTTTTGTGCTGTGGCTCATCGTTTGGTGGATGTCCCGCCGCAAAATCTTCGTGCGGATCTAGCTTGAGATTTTCAGGTGCGCATACCAAGGATCGACCATCCAGCGATCAAAACGGGGTGAAGGATCGTACTTCAAATCCTTCCATTCCGTAATCGAACCGGGTTACGCCAAGATCCCGCGGATGACTTTGCCATAGACATCGGTGAGGCGGAAATCGCGACCGGCGTATCGATGGGTGAGGTTCTCGTGGTCGAAGCCGAGCAGGTGGAGAATGGTGGCGTGGAGGTCATGGACGGTGACGGGATTTTTCTCGGCCTGGAAACCGAATTCGTCGGTCGACCCGTAGACCGTCCCGCCGCGGATGCCGCCGCCCGCCATCCAGACACTGAACCCGTATGGGTTGTGATCGCGACCGTTCTTCGAACTGCCGGCGTTGTTGAGCTCGACGGTTGGGGTGCGACCGAACTCTCCGCCGAAGATGACGAGGGTATCGTCGAGCATTCCGCGCTGCTTGAGATCACGCAGAAGGGCGGCGACCGGTTGGTCGATCTCGCGGGCGAGTTTGGCGTGGTTCTCCGCGATGTTTTCGTGGTGGTCCCACGGTTGGCCCTTGCCGTGCCATAGCTGGATGTAGCGCACGCCGCGCTCGAGCAGGCGGCGCGCGATGAGCGTCTGGCGCCCGTGGGTCTCGCGCCCATAGAGATCACGGATATGATCCGGCTCCGCGCTCAAGTCGAAGGCGTCGCTCGCCTCCATCTGCATGCGGTAGGCGAGTTCGAAAGTCTGGATGCGCGCATCGAGCTGTGGATCGCTCACCCGATCGCGCCGGTGTTCGGCATTCAGTTCGGTGAGGAAATCGAGCTGCGCGCGCTGCTTCTGGCGCGTCGTCGATCGGTTGCGGATATTTTCGATGAGAGCCTCGATGCGGGTGTGCTGCGAGTCGATGAAGGTCCCCTGGTAAATACCTGGGAGGAAGCCCGACTGCCAATTCTGCGCGTCCTTGATCGGGTAGCCACCCGGGCACATCGAGATGAAGGCCGGGAGGTTTTGGTTCTCGGTACCGAGTCCGTAGGTCACCCAAGATCCGACGCTCGGGCGGCTCAGTACGGCGTCGCCACAGTTCATCAGCATGAGCGAAGGTTCGTGGTTGGGCAGCTCGGCCTGCATCGAACGGATCACCGCGATGTCGTCGATGCACTCGCCGATCTTTGGGAACAGCGAGCTCACTTCAATCCCGCTCTCGCCGTAGCGTTGGAACGCGAACGGCGACGGGAAGGCGGCACCGGTCTTGCGCTCCGTGCGCAAGTTTTCAATCGGCAGGGGCTGGCCCGCGAACTTCGCCAACATCGGTTTCGGATCAAAACTATCAACGTGGGATGGCCCGCCATTGAGGAAGAAATGCACGACGCGCTTCGCCTTACCCGGGAAGTGTGGCGAGCGCCACGCGAGCGGATTGAGCCCCTGCCCCTGCTCTGCCAGCAAGGTTTCGAGGCCGACTGATCCCATCCCCATGCCACAGCGGCGTAGGAAGGATCTTCGGGTAAATAGCGGGTGTTGTGGACTCATCGTGGTGAACTCTAATCGACGAACATGAAGGCGTTACTCAGCAGGAGGGTGTGCGCGAGACGCTCCCAAGCGGTAAGCTGGTGCGGAGGATTGGAAGGCTTTCCCGCGAATTCGCGCTCGGCATTCCACCGGGCGGCTTTGCCATCCAGCTCGTCCAGCTGAAGGATCGCCGGTGCCCAAGTGAACTGGTCGAAGCTGATGTTGCCGGCGGGTCGGCAATCGACGACGAAGTCGAGGTACTCGCCCGCGCTTACCGCGATCTCATCGAGTTCGGCCGCGACAGGATTCCCGAACTCGGCGGTCCATGTGCCAAGGACACCGCGGCGATCTGAAATCATCAGGGCACGGACGCCGTCCCCGCCCGCGGCGGTCATCCCGATCGTGCCACTGATGCGAATCCGGGCGTCCACCGGTGCGGTCCAACGTCGCACCGCCGCGTGTTTGAGATCATTTCCGACATGGCCGCCGACTGCCGTCAGACGCACCCAACCGAGTTGTGCATCCGGCCATTGCGCCCCTCCTCCCCAAGCTTCACCGTCGAAATGCGGGAGCAAGGTGAAGTTCGCCAGCCGACCAGCGGCTTCCTCGAACTCGCCGAACCCATAGCTCCACGCCGACGGAACTCTCGGCGCGGCTTCGGTCGATGCCGCCACGGCATCCGCCGCCAGTGCCGCTGCGATGAACCTCCCGCTGCTGGCCAGCTCGCCCCGGCTCGGCTCGCGCCGCAGGGTGAATTGGAAGAGCGATCGGATCCGTTGCTCGGGTTCCACTTCCCCCGCGACGCGCCCCGCCAATGCGATCGCACGCGATTCGACGAATGGGCTGTTCATGAAGAACAGCGCCTGCTGTGGAACATTGGTCTCGTGCCTCCGAGCGCTGTGTAACTCCGGGTTGGCAAAATCGAAATTGCGTAAGGTGCTCGGCAAGAACGTTCGGTCGATTCGACCATAGAGGCTCCGTCGCAACGACGCATCAGCACCGAACAGCAGCCCGGGCTGACCGCCGATGGAAAGGTCGAGTTCGCCGGAGGCGGCCAGCAGCGAATCGCGCATCGCTTCGAAATCCAGCCGACGACGTGGGAAGTACGAGAGCAGCCGGTTATTGGGATCGGCGCGCTGCGCTTCGGGCGTCGGCGTTGAGCTTTGCTGATAGACCGCCGAGCTGACAATCATGCGGTGCAGGGCTTTCAACGACCACCCGTTTTCAATCAGACGCAAGGCAAGAAAATCGAGTAATTCAGGGTGACTCGGAGGCGCGGTGCGGAGGCCGAAATCGCTCGCCGTATCGACTAAGCCGGTGCCGAAATGATCCTGCCAGATGCGGTTGACAATGACCCGTGCGGTGAGTGGGTTGTCTCGGCTGGCAATACTTTGCGCGAGTTCAAGCCGCCCGGAGCCAGTTTTGAAATCGGCGGCTCCGAGGATCGCCAAGGCCCGTCTCGGGACCTCATCGCCTTGGCTCGAATAGTCGCCGCGCAACAGAATGTGCGCGTTCTGCGGGACCGGCGCGTCCTCCATCGCCACAGCGTGCGGAGCCGACTCGCCCAGCTCAATGATGCGGCGCTCGACATTGGCAAACAGCCCCTTCAGCCCGGTCTTCGTCGCCTCATCGAAAAGCCATTCAATATCGTGCAGGTGGCAGCGCGGGATGGCAATCGGCGAACCGGGACCACTCAACACCTCCGCGATCACAGGGTTCGAAGCGTGATTTTTGAAAAGTTGCCCGTAGCAGCGAGCGACGTCTTCCATCCCGACGAGGGAGGCTTGGGTGAGCGACGCAGAGACCAGCGGATCGACATTTTTCAAGCTCTCGACAAGCCGCCGTGCCGTGCCATCGGCGAACGTTTCGGGTGGAAGTCCCGCCAGCGCATGCCAGGCCCCGAACACCGGATGCCGCGCCTTATCGGATTGCGCGAGATATTGATACCACCGTCGCACCTGTTCCGGGATGAGGTCGTCCTTGCTAATGATCTCAGTGAAATTCGGCTTGGGCACCTTGCTGATATCGAGCGCCGCGATCAGGTATTCGGAGATCCGATCAAGGAAGCGCGCCTCCGCCTCCTTCGCTGCCTGTTCGAACTGGGTTTCGAGAGCAGCGCGACGCTTGGTCAACTCGGCATCGTCGTCCTGGCCGAGCGGAACCATGTGCTCCCGGGAGCTGTCCAAAATGCCATAGAGCGAGTAGTAATCCGACGCTGGAATCGGGTCGAATTTGTGGTCGTGACAGCGCGCGCAGGAAACCGTCAGACCGAGCATCCCGCGAGTGACAACATCGATGCGGTCATCGATGATGTCCTGACGGACGCCGATAAATCGTCCGCCGAGCGTGAGAAAGCCCATCGCGGCCAGGTCTGCCGGGGCACACTCTCCGCGTGCCAGCAGGCGGTCGGCCGCCAGCTGCAGCATCAGAAACCGGTCGTAAGGGAGATCCTCGTTGAAGGCGCGCACGACCCAATCGCGGTAAACCCAGCTGTGAACAAAGGTAAATTCCTCAGAAGCGTAGGCGTAACCCTTGGTGTCCGAATACCGCGCCACGTCGAGCCAGTGCCGTGCCCAGCGTTCGCCGAAGTGCGGGGAGGCGAGCAGCCCCTCAATCTCGGCCTCGCCGAAGGTCTTCGTGGCATCCGGATCATAGGCAGGCGGAAGCCCGGTGAGATTGTAGGCCGCCCGTCGCCGCAACGTCTGTGGGTCAGTTTGCGGTGCCGGATGCAATCCCTGCGCTTCAAGCCGGGCGAGGATGAAGGCATCGATCGGGGTGCGCGGCCAGCTCGCGTCACGAACCTGCGGAATCGCAGGTTCCACCAGCGGCTGAAAAGCCCAATGTTCTGCCGGATCCCCTTTCCCACACGCACTCATCGGGAGCAGGGTCGACAACACCAGAGTCAGCGGCAGATTGAAAATTCGGTGCACTTGATGTTAGCCTGCCACAAATCACCTGCTGTTGGAATACCATTCTCTCTCATCGGCCTCCAGGTCCACGGGGTTGGTAACAATAAAACGCCAACGAAAGCATCAGCGCGAAACTGAATGATCAGTTCGCTGGTTTTCCCGAACACGGTGCCAAATACCTTCTCGTTCTTCGCCACGCTCACCAGCGTTTCAGCATTCCAAGTATCCGGCTTACCGAGTGATTCACTCAGCACGAGGACTTCAGCAAGAACTGGCGCGCTCGAACAAGCGAACACGAGCGCGGTGGAGAGTCTTAGAAAGAAAGTTCGGACGGACTCTACTACCGACGCCTGTGCCACTCTTTCATCTGCTGCCGGGTGCCTTGAGCAAAGCCGTCATTCGAAATGGCTCACGCTGGTGATGATTTGGCCAGAAATGACACCAATTCTGGATGAGCGCTTTTGCCGATGGTGTGTCGATGCTAAATTTTCCAACCTTTGCGGAAGGTGGGCTTGATGAAGGGTTCTGCTTCGGGACAGCCGATGGCTTTCATGTTCTCGGCGTCCCACTCGATGCGTTTGCCCGTGCGTAAGGCGAGAAATCCGACGAGCAAGCCTTCCGTGAGCGTTGCGGCATAGTCAAATCCCGATTCGGTGCGCGGACCGCCTTTGCAGGCCTTGATCCACTCAATGTGATGATTCTCGGTGCGAGGCAGAACCGCCTTGGGCGCTTCATAGCCCACGAACTTCTTCGTCGGCAGGAGCATGAACATCTCGTCTCCCAAATTGTCGCCACCATGCCAAGTGCGCGTGAACAACGTGCCCTTGCTGCCAATGACCAGTGAGCCATTGCCGGTCATCTTCTCGCCGTGGAACAGCTCCTTGGGAGGCAGTTTCTTGCCATCGTAGAAGGTGAGTTTGACAGGCGGGCGTACACCACGTGCGGAATAGTTCATCTGGATGATGCTCCACAACGGCGGGCAGTCCTTGGTCTTCGGCCCGGCATCGATGACCTCGGCACTGGTCGGCAATCCTAACTGAAGCGCCCAGAAAGCGGTATCGAGATTGTGCACGCCCATATCGCCGATAGAGCCTGTCCCAAAGTCCCAACGCCCGCGCCATTTGAAGGGCACATAGACGGGATCATAGTGACGATAGGGCGCTGGCCCTAGCCAAAGATCCCAGTCCAGTGTCGCAGGAACGTCGTGCTTCTTCATCGGACGCTCCTCTCCTTGCGGCCACCACCCAGCGGGTCGATCCGTCCACACGTGAAGCTCGCGCACCTCACCGAGGGCCCCTGATCGGATGACATCGACGGCACGGCGCGTACCTTCCATGGCATGCCCCTGCGTGCCCATCTGCGTCACCACGCCTGCTTTGCGGGCCTCCTCTTTCATACGGCGCACTTCGTAGATGGAATGCGCTAACGGTTTTTCACAATAGACGTGCAAGCCGCGTTGCATGGCTGCGATGGCGACCGTGGCATGGGTGTGGTCCGGAGTGCTCACCACGACACCATCGAGCGATTTCTCTTTTTCCAGCATCACCCGAAAGTCCCGATAGCGCTTTGCCTTCGGATAGGCCTCAAAAGCAGGACGCGCCCGTGCGTCATCCACATCGGCGAAGGCTACAATATTCTCTGAAGCAAGCGCCGTCAGGTTACTGAAGCCTCGGCCGCCAGGCCCAATGAAGGCAAGGTTTAGCTTCTTGTCAGGATCAGATCGGATAACGGCACCGTGCCCAGCGGTTGCTATTCCGGCCGTGATCAAGGCAGAGTCGCGAAGGAACTCACGACGAGATTTGGATTGGATGAATTTCATAGGGATTGATTAGGAAATGAAGTCGATAAACAAATTATTGTAGCGCGGCTGGCAGGGAGTGTCGAGTTATGAATGTGATTTGAGCTGGGGGCCTGACTCTTTAAAGATCTTTGCGCCAAGCCTCGCAGACCTTCCCTTCTGTCTACTTTTAGGGAGCTAATGTATCGAAGATTTTGGCCTTGAGTGATCTCTTTCCTCATCGTGTCTTGGTCATCGTCCTCGGTTGGCAGATCTGCTATTCCCTAGTGCTTGATGCACTACTTACGACTGCTGATCCCGACTCTCCTTGTCCTGCTCGTTTCATTCGCTGGAGCGCAGTCCCGCAGTGAAGCGAGCCCCTTCCCTCCGTCCAAGGATTTCGCGGTGGAGACTGTCGCGACGGACTTGTCGAACCCTATGGAAATGTCGATCGCCGGCGACCTCGTTTTTATTGCAGAGCTCCACGGCAACATCAAGGTCGTCGACCTCACGACAGGCATCACACGCGTCGCGGCCCACCTGGAGGTGGATTACCGCAAGCAAGGTCCAAGGTGGAGCTGGGATGTCGAATCCGGTGTCATGGGGATCACGGTTGATCCCAATTTCGACACGAACAAGTGGGTTTACCTTTGCTACACGCAACCGGGCGGTGAGTCCTTGGAGCACGATCACGTGGTGTCACGGTTTCGCTACGAAAACGGACTCCTGAACAAGGCGAGCGAGCAGGTCATTTTGAAGATCCCGTCGCTCCGGGATCAGGACCGCATTCATGAAGCAGGCTCGTTGGCTTTTGGTCCTGAGGGGAACCTGTATATCAGTAGCGGCGATAATCAGGATCACACTCAATACCTGTATTCGGCACGGACCTCGACCAACAGCGCGGTCTTGAACGGAAAGATTCTGCGCGTGCGTCCCGGAGAAAATGGGGGCTACACCATTCCGCCCGGCAATCTCTTTCCGCCTGGTATGCCAAACACCCGCCCGGAGATCTATGTCATGGGCTGTCGCAATCCGTTTCGGATCTCGATTGATCAACGAACGAGCCATCTCTACTGGGGCGAAAACGGACCGGCTGATGACTATTGTGGCAACCTGAAGAACGTCGACGAGAAACTCTTGCCGCTGGGTTTCGACGAGTTCAACCAGGCCCGAAAAGCGGGATTTTTTGGCTGGCCCTTCTTCATCGGCCTCAACGAAAGCTACCCAACATACGACTTCGACAAAAAGACAGTCACGGGTTCTTTTGACCCAAAAAAGCCCATCAATGATCTGAAGGAAAACACGGGTGTCAGCGAGTTGCCTCCGGCGCAGGAGCCGATGATTTGGTACAGCCATCCTCCGTCATTTTTTTTCCCGTCATTGGGTCAAGGGGGTGCCTCGGCAATTGGCGGACCGGTGTATTACCACGACGACACCCGCCAAGCTAATGCGGACGGGTTGCCGAAGTCATTCGACCATCACTGGTTCATCGCCGACTACGCACGAGGCTGGGTCAAGGTGGTGGAGTTGGACGAAAATGAAAAGATGGTCGCGATCAAACCCTTTCCCACCGCCCATCGCTTCCAGACTCCCATCAACGTGAAGTTCAATCGGAACGGACAATTTTTTGTCCTGCAGTATGGCAAGGGCGGCTGGGATCCTAACAACGGAGGGAGCTTGCTACGGATCAGTCATCGCATCGATGGGGGACTGGCGGGAAATCAAGTCGTCGCAGTGCGCACCCTCAGAGGGCTGCCCTCCAAACATCCAGGCACCGCATTGATGCGACAAAATAACTGTGCGGCTTGCCACCAGGGTGAGGGCACGCTGATTGGACCATCGTTCGAGAAGATCATCGAAAGGTACGCAACTCTTCCGAAGCGGAAGGACTATCTGAAGAAGCAGATTCAAAACGGAAGCAAGGGAGTGTGGGGGGAGCTCCACCAAATGCCGGGCCACCCTTACTTGAAGAATGACCAGATTGAACAAATCGTGGATGCTATTCTCGCGCTCAAGCTTGCCAAGCACACGGCCCGCGACCGTTCTGTCGCTCTCGCAACTCCGGCCAGCCAAAGGTATTCCGGGACAGGCTCCGCCGAGTTGGTCGACGGCATCATGGGTGATGAAAACGATCTCAAAAACGATTGGCTGGGCTTTGAAGGCGACGATCTGATCGCGACGATCGACCTTGGCGAAACGAGGCCAATTCACGAACTGGGGCTTTCCTCATGTCAGGTGACCGCGGCCGGGATCTTCCTGCCATCGACTGTCGAATTTTTGACTTCAAGCGACGGCAAGACCTTCCAATCGGTCGCAACGATCAAGCACGAAATCCCGGTCAAAGAGCCCACGGAAAACATCACTTTATCGACCAAAATTAGCCGAACTAAGGCACGCTACATTCGGGTTCATGCCAAGAGCCTCGGAACCATCCCCGACTGGCATCAGGCCAAGGGTCGCAAGGCCTGGCTATTCGTCGACGAGCTTCTGGTGAACCCGGTGAATTAAGAAAAGCTGTGATTCAGAGAAGGTCGAGAGTGAGGCAGGAATTGCTCCCTTCTCGATCCATTGGGGGGTTCTTGAAGTTACGTCATTAATTCGGGCAAGGGACCTTGTTGGAGGCTTTTTGCAAGGTTGACGTCGAGACGTCCGAACTGATCCTGCGGCTTTCCCACTGCGTGCATTAAGGTGTTGTAAAGATTGGCGATGGTGCGGTGACCTTCGGCTCCATAGCCGGGGTATTGGAGATAGCGTCCACGACGTCCCGCTAGTCCGCCTAACAAGATGAAGGGCCATTCCAGGCAACTCCCGTGGTGCTTCTCGGCGGCATCACTGAGGTAGACGATGAGCGTATTGTCCAACATCGTGCCGTCTCCCTCCGGGACCGCTTTGAGTTTGGCCGCCACGCGACCGATCTGGTCGAGATGAAAGGTGCGGATCCGGCGGCGGGCTTCGACCGACGTCATCCCATTGACCGACTCCGCGTGTCCCAGACCGTGCACGTGTTTGGAAATCCCAAGGCCACGATAGGTCACGTCCAAGGTATCGGCACGAACGGTCACGACATTCGAGATGCCTGAGATGAGCGCGGCGCCTGCCATGTCGAAGTGGGCTTCCAATCGATCGGTCTCTACCTCTGAAGTGTATTTGTCAGAGACCTCGGGTGTGTGCTTTCTAATCCTGGCTTCCATTCCCTTCAATCGTCGATTGCGATCCTGCAGGCCCTCGAATGCTCCGAGGTAATGATCCAGTTTCTCCCGATCCTCGTTTCCAATCGCGCCTTGGACGCGCTTGATGTCGCCCACCATGTGATCAAGCAACATGGCCTGAACTTCTTGTTCCGCCGCCGCGTCTTTCCCCGTGGCGGCCACGCCGAAGAGACTCTGAAAGGCGATGGCGGGATTTGCCTGATAGGGGAGTGGTCGGTCGATATCGAGCGCCGAGATGCCCGGGTAGACGACGGAGTCTTTGACTCCCGAAAGAACCTTGCCTCCCAGCGTGAGGCCAATGTGAGGAAAGATGGCCGGAAGGGCGCGAGCCAGTAAACCGTCAATGGTTGCGGAGACGGGGCGTCCCGGGTTGCCTTCATCACCGGTGTGATAGCACCCCAGAGCGCCATACCAGGCCGAGTGACCCCCGCGGCACATCTTGCCGGAGAGTCCTTGTAAGATGGTCAATTGATCTTTGAACGGCTTGAGGGCGCCGAGCGAACCCGGGAGTTCATAGTCCGCGAGCGGCAGGTCGAGCAACTTGTCGGTGCGCTCTAATTCCATAGGCCAACCCTCTTTCTCGCCTGGCCTCACCATCGTTGAAATGAGTTTGGTTGGGACAAGTTCTGCAGGGGTGAGTCCGCTCGATTTTACGACGAAGAGGAATCGCTTGGGCGCGCCCGCTGCAGTTCCCTCAGCCCGGAGTCGACTAACGAATGGCATGAGGAGAGGTGAGACTGCACCTAGCGAAAGTCCTTTGAGAAGATGTCGGCGAGTGGGGTTCATGGCTGGGATTTGCGGTAGAGAAAGGAATCTGAAGCGAGGAGCGAGGCGATGAGTGTTTTCATGCTTCCACTATTCTCGGTGTAAGCGCGATCCGCCGCGATGAGGGTGGGCGAATCATGGAAGGTTTCATTGCGCCCCAGCCAATAGCGGAAGGTATGACGGACGAAAGATTGTCTCACTAAATCGGAATCAGCGAGCTTGTGGACCAATTCGAAAGCGTTCGTCACCTTTCCTTCTATCGCTCGCTCTCCGCTCCCGGTGATGGCGCCGCTTGTGTCAACCGGAACGCTTGTCGCTTCCCGGTGACGGTCGGGAAAGATGCTGAGAACTTCTCCTAACATTTCACGCTTACGGAATCGGCCAAAGTCATCGAAGTTCTCGAAGGGAAGGCCGAGGGGGTTCATTTTCTCGTGGCAGTTCCAGCACGACCTGGCGGTGGTCGCGGTGAGTCGTTCGCGGAGTGTCTGGTGCCGATCCTCCGGGATGACGGCATCAACGGTGATGGGAATTTCAGGAACCGTTCCGGCGAGGAGATGTTCACGGATCCACTTGCCCCGGCGGATGGGGTCGGTGTCGAAGTTCCCCGACCAGGCGATGAGCCATGCGGGGTGCATCAGGATGCCGGCACGTTCTTCTTTGGGAAGGGGGAACGGTTGCTCCGTGGGGAAATCCCACGCCTCGTGATCAATGTTGTAGAAGCCCACATAGCTCCGGCTCGACGGTCCCTCGATGGGGATGGGAGTGCGCCCAGCTGCTTCGGTGCGTTCAATGTATCTCTTGTTGACCTTGAAATTTTGATCGTCCTTGTTGTTACGAATGTAGCCCAGATCTTTCTCGAACTTCTCGAAGGACCCGGGGTATGCCACGAAATATTCATTGCTCGTGAGCAATCGTCGAAGCACGTCCTTGTCCTGATCAAAGATGTTCATGACGAACTGATCGCAGTCATCCACGATCTTCCTGGTATCGAAACCACTATCGATGCTAATCCGGTTCTCATCTTTAAAGACGCGCGGCGCGTGGTGATAGCCGAAGAAATCACGGAAGAAGCGAAGCACCCGGGTGTTTCGAATTTTATGATCTTGGGCAAACATCGTAAAATCGGCTGTCGACATGTCGTTCTCATCGAGGATGCGTTTCACCACGGATCGGATCTGCTCAGGACTCTCAAGCTTCCCGTCCCGGGCCAGATCGAGGAGAGATTCCCCGCCGACGAGCACCTTGCTGGGGCCTCGGTCCATGAGCGCAAAAGAAAGAGCGAATGCCAGTTCGATCGCGGAGAGTCGGCGTCGCCCGTGGACGTCCGTTTCTCCCAATCCGATCTCCATGCGATAGACTGCATCCGGTTTGAGCATGATGGAAACCAAGGTCGCCTGGAGACCTCGCTTCTTTCCCGCCGTGCGCATGGCGTTTTTACAGAATGCCAAAGAGGAGATCATTTCTGCTTCGGAAGGCTCTCGTTCCAAAACGAGCTGATATTCCCAGGCGATGGCTGCCTCTAATTGCTCTTGGTCCGGCGACTCATCGTTCTCAAGAATCACCCGGAAGGGATCGGGGGTGTTTTGATGTCGGTGTATTTTTCCATCATGCTCCCGCTTGAGGATCCCGGTGGTCTGATACTCTGCGATGGACTGGCAGTTCATCATGAGGAGCTGGAGGGTTGCCGAATCGGCAAAGTGCTTGGCTGCGTAATCGGCGATTACCCCCTTACTTTCATCAATCGTGAATGGCTGATGAATGGTCGCGGCGCGGCGTAATCCTTTCACATCCTCGACGAATCGATCATACGCGTGTGGTCCGAATCTCCACAAGCGCGGCGGTGAATAGGCGGGGCCAAGATGGGATCCATCGAAGAGTGCTTTGTGATCGAGATGATTTCCAAATTCCGGGGAACGACGTTTGTGATCAATGACCGGGTCGATGTCGTGCTCCACAAATCGTGCCCGAATCCACTCCATGAGCTGCTTGCGATCCTTGGTGGCAGGTTTCTCCTTCTTCTTCGGAGGCATCTCCTCCGTCTCCAGTTTCTCGAGGACTTCTTGCCAGATATCGATACTCCCGACCTCCGTGAAATCCGCCGCGAGATTATCCAAACGCAGTCCGCCCTTGGTGGCCCCATCCTCGTGGCAGTCGTAACAGTGCTGCTCCAAAAAATCTCCGACCTGCTCATCAAGCGCGGCATGGACGACCGGCAGAGGCAGGGCAAGGAGCCAAAGCGCTTTGAACATGAGGAAAGCTTACACCTCTGAAATCCTTCACGACAAGGATCGGATTCTCTTTGATCCCAGTAACTGCATTCATGGAGATTTTGAGCGGGTCATTGTTTTTGGGGATTGGGCACTTGGAGAGCTTGAGGCGGGAATCAGCCCCGGGCCTTTTGCCTTTGATGGAAGTCCTCCACTATTCCGTGATCAGGTATTCGATTGTTCTCACATGCACGCCGACCAACTCTTCGCGGATGAGATAAAACTCGATTCGGACCTCGAACTAGAGTGCCCCATGGCAATCCGGTTCGTGACCGGATCTCTCAAAAGGAGAAATCCTTCTACGATTCTTTCGGAGTTGTGCGCTCCCACGTCTCCCGAATTTTTGACTGTGAGTTGCGCTTCTTTCGGAAGCTGAATCGTCGATTCTGGAAGGGGACCCGATGGCGTCATCGTTGCGCCGATCATCAGTAAAATTAGTGCTGCCAGGTAATGTAAACGGTGATGCCAGCGCAAGAGCGGTTGGTGATAGTGTCGCCAGAAACTCCTTGGCCATCACTGGCATGAGAAAAAATGAGAATTTGTTGCATCCACTCAAGCGAGAAGCGTGCCAGCCACTTGAAACTCGTGTGACGATCAAGTTTTTACTCTGAACAGGAGGGCGCGGGAGAAAGATGGGGAAGGGATACTACATTTTTCTGGTCGCGCTACCGCTGTCTCCTAGGGTCGTCGGCATTGCTATGAAATTCCTGTTCTCCTTTTTACTGCTGATCACGATTGCGTCAGCCGACGAGCGTCCACTTCCCAAGGTGAAGCACATGATCGATACCCACATCCATCTTTATGACCCGACGCGCGAAGATGGTATTCCCTGGCCCCCGAAAGACGACGAGGTGCTCTACCGACCGCACTTGCCGGCGGAGTTCAAAAAGGTCTCGAAGCCTGCGGGCCTCACGGGGGTGATCATTGTTGAAGCGAGTGACCGCCTTGTGGATAACCGGTGGGTCCTCGATCTCGTGAAGGGAGACGATTACTTCGTTGGACTGGTGGGCAATATTGATCCCTATACCAATGACTTTACGAAGCAGTTGAGGGAGCTGAAAAAGGATAAACGTTTGGTTGGCATTCGGGCGCGCAATGGCAAAGGCAAGAAGAAGATCAATTATACCGACCCGAAGTTCCTCACCAGTTTGCGGGAACTCGCAAAGAGTGACCTGAGCGTTGATATTCTCGTGAATGGAGGAGGGGTAGCCGCGGTCAAGAAAATCGATCAGTTAGCGCGAACTCTTCCGGATCTGCACATCGTGATCAACCATGTGATTGGGTATAATTTTGATGGTAAGGAAGCGAATCCCGAGTGGGCCGCGGCGGTTGAGAAGCTCGCGAAGAACAAGAACGTGTGGTGCAAAATTTCTGGCTTGTATCAGCGCAGCATCCCACAGCCCGCGCCTCATGACATCAACCACTATCGCAGTGTCCTTGATGTCCTCTGGAAAAACCTTGGGGAAGAACGACTCATCTTCGGCAGCAACTGGCCGTGCACCAGAAACAGCGGCGACTACCCCAGTCTTGTGAAGCTCGTAAACGAGTATTTTTCTGCCAAAGGACAGGAGGCTTGCGAGCGTTATTTTTGGAAGAATGCCGCCGAGGCATACCGGTTGAAGCTTGACTGATCGTGGATGAAATATGTTGAGATGCAGGTAAAGTGAGCAGGCGTGGCAGATCAGTTCGATCGTCAGGTTGTTCAAGGGTGATAATTCCCGTTGTCGGCAGAGTCCGAATTGAGAGCAGTGTTCCTGGAAGCCGAGGGAGCGGTAGATTTTTTCGGCGATGCTACTAGATCGGGTTAGTGAGGTAGCCGAGATTTTTCATACGGGGTCTTTTTCTACGATGCTTTTCAGAAAGATACCGTTTTCGCCTCCGATTAGGAGGGTGTCAGTTGGCTACGTTTCAGGGTCAATGCATAGAGAATTTCTCCGCTTGCTTCGACAAGTCGGAAGGTGACGGTGGGGTCATCGGCAGACAGATCAAAGGTGAATTCACCGAACGCAAATTTGTCACTGAAGCCGTAGAGTTGGTTTTTCCAGCTTGATTTTTTTGGAGGCGGGCCGCTCCGACCGCCAAGGCTGGCGGGTTCGAATTCATAGAATTCAAACCCTGAAGGGCGAGGAATTTTAAATCCACGGGCGCCATGGCGATCGCCGGAAAGGAGTAAGACTCCGGGGATACGGTGCTTCTCAATCAAGTTGAAGATTTCTTCGCGGCCTTCGGGATCGAACGTTCCCCATGAGTCCTTACCATTCGATACCTGGTCATCCCACATCGTGCCACAGGTGATAATAATAAATGGGCCTTTGCAGGCGAGGAGGGTTTTCTTGAGCCATGCCATTTGCTCGGGGCCGAGGAAGGCGTGCTTTCCGTTCTTTTTGCGAAAGTAGCGGTTGTCCGTCATGATGACGTCGCAGGGGCCGATCCGGGTGTGTTGAAAAACCCCACCGCCTTCGTCTCCAAGACCGTAGTAGGGATTGTTCCAAGCCTGGGTAAAGACCTTGCGAACGCCGCGCCGATCTTTGTCGGTATACTTACGGGGAATTCCCGAGAGGTCGTTGTCGAAATAATCGTGGTCATCCCACGAGGTGTAAACAGGAGTCGAGCAGACGATGTTTTGCCAAGCGGGATGGAAGTCACGCATTGCGTAGTCGGCGCGATGCATTCCGAAATGATTGCGCCGGTCCTGCACTGCCACATCGCCATACATGAGCATGGCGAGAGGCTTGTGCTTGATGATGGTGTCTGACAGTTCGCGGTGGCCGAGTCCCCAGCGATGCTGGCAGGTACCAAAAGTGATGCAGGTTTTGCCATCGGTTTCTGATTGAGGCGTCGTGATCGCGGCGTGTTCCGGGATTTTGATTGGATGCCCGTCGATCAGCACCTGGTAGGGTGTGACGCTGCCTGGCTCCAGTCCGGTAATGTCAATGATCGCAGTGAGATCAGATTCCAAAGTGCTTTGGACGGGACCGTAGGTCTTTTCCTCGTCACTAAGTTTGAGCTTCACTTCGACGCTGGCTGGTTTTGTGGTGCGGAGCCAGACCTTGACTCCGTCTTCTGCCAAGCAGCCGAGCATGGGGCCTCCGAAATGAGTTGTTCCTTGTGCCTGGCAGATCGCTTGCACCGTTTTGTCGCCCGCTACAGTGGCGAAGTTCGCCGCCGGGTTTGTGTCCAGGGCTTTGTAGATGGCCGAAAAGAGTTTCGCATCCTCCGGGGATTGTTTGTTCCAAAGGTTGAGGATTTCGAGTGAGTCGCTCAAAGCGCCATCAGTGGATCCTCGATAACCATAGCCATTTTCGATATTGAAGCCAGAAGTCAGGGCAATGCCTGCGAGAGAGGATTTTTTGAGGTAGCTACGTCGGTTCATGTGGGTTGGGGGGGAGGGTTTTAATTGAGTAAAATTAGGGATCCGCCGCCCCGCTTGCGTTAGTGTTGGGTGGCTTGGAGATCAAGAAAGTAGCCTTTCCAAATACCCGCCTGATCCATGGTGTGGAGATTATCGCAAATGGTCGTTTCGGAATCGAGTTTGATCGAAAGCGCGCTGGAAAGCTCGCGGTCAAGTTGAGAGGCCAGTGCGTGTGTTGGTTGCCTCGTCTGAGGATCGATACTTGTTATGACTCCGGACTTACCATGCTGGTTACATTATTTTGACGATTTGCGAAGTGGAGTCGTTCAATTCAGCGCTGATTTTGGGTCGTGAAGATTGGTTTGGTCGATCACTTCGGAAATCCTCCGCTCGGTGAGCCAGATCTAACGGCGTATCGAGGGACTTGAACAGCCGAAGCGACAGCCTCTTTTTTGTTCTGCTACTTGGTATTATTTCCGCCATAGCCACCTCAAGGCATCCGGGAAAAGCGTACCCATTTTTTTGCCGCTGTGGCCGTGGTGGCCCCATACGTATTTGTAATCGTAGCCTTTGAATTTCAGAGCGGCCTCCATCGCCATGTTACCAAGCGGCCAGTTGCCGTGGCTGTTGTCGAGATCGTCGATCCCCTCCTCGAAAAATCCCCGGATCGGCTTTTTCTCGGTCTTGCGGATCATGCCCGGGTAGGCGTCGCCGCCCCGGATGTTCGTAAATGAGCCGATGGATGAAACGACTTTCCGGAACTGGTCCGGCCTTTCCCATGCGACCGTCCACGCGCAGATCCCGCCGGAGCTGGTGCCACAGATCGCGCGCATTTCGGGGTCGGTGGTGAGTTTGTAGTCCTTGCCGACGAAGGGCAGGATCTCATCGATGAGAAAAGTGGCGTAGTCGGCGGAAAGGGTGTCGTATTCGAAGCTGCGGTTGTTGTTTTTCCAGGGAGCGGGGGGCACGGAATTTCCCTTGTGCCCCGGATCGATGAAGATTCCGATCACAGGGGGAATTTCTTTCGAGGCGATGAGGTTGTCGAAAACCGTCGGGATGCGGAAATCACCCTTGGGATTCACGTAGGTATGACCGTCCTGGAAGACCATCACTGCCGCTTCCTTTTTCGGGTCGTGGTTCGCAGGGAGGTAGAGGTGAAGATTGCGTTTCGTGCCGGGAAACACTTTGGAATCGGAGAACTTTAATTTGATGATTTCGCCTTTCGGGACACCTGCTTTTTCCTTGGAGTCCGCTCCATGTTGCGGCTTGGGCATCTCTGGAAGCGAGAGTTTGGGTGAAACGTCCTGTGCGAAAACGGCGGAGG
>JAPKCM010000007.1 GCA_028822935.1 Akkermansiaceae bacterium | reverse complement strand
TCCGACGCTTGGTCCGAACGGGGGTCGTCGTTGCTTCATTATTCTCACGCCCTAATCCGGAATCACAGGCTGCATTAAATGCCCTAGGGTTAACGGAACTCTCGTTACGCTGTTGGTGCGGGGTTGCTCCTAACGGTCGACTAGCGGGTATGACGCCAGGTTGGAGGGAACTCTGCGCTGACTGATAACTTTGCGTTGGTTGGCTGTTGGGTCGGGTTCGGTTGACCCCTTGCTGAACAGGAGCAATCGCTGGAGAAGTCTGTGGGGCTGGGGCTTTTTGCTGAGGAGCACTTTTTTGTTGGAGAGGAGGCGTAGTGATTAAGGTAGGTGTTGCCATCGGCTGCTTTACAACCGGTTGGGGATGCGGAGCGGCAATCGTATTGTGACATGTTGGGCAAGGGCCATTTACTCCCGCCATTTCGGCAGGAACCCTCAATGACGTATGACAAGACGGGCAGGAAAATTCAATCTTTTGAGACATTCTCTTCTCAGTGGAGGGTTGAAAGGAAACTACCGATCACTGATCTATAAGACAATATGGATCAGTAAATAGTCCGGAATTCCGAAGAATACCTAAGGGTCTGATTTGGAGAAAATCACTTAGTGTTCCATCGGATTTTCGCCCGATGCAACTCCAAGAGATTTTAGCTCTTCTGGAAGGTAAGCTTTAAAACGAGTTTTGTCGATAGCCTTCATGTAGGCTTCTTGAGGGGAAATCATGCCCTGTTGGAGCTTATCCCAAATCGCTTCGTCCATGAACTGCATTCCTTCCGACTTCCCGCCGATGATGACATCGAAAAGTTTCTGGGTCGCTCCTTCACGAATAATGGCGGAAACCGCCGGAGTGGCAAACATGATTTCGTTTACGGCAGTTCGGCCAGGCTTATCCGAGCGCTTGCACAATAGCTGAGCGACAACTCCCTTAAGAGAAGCTGCGAGCATCGTGCGGACCTGAGACTGCTGATCTGCCGGGAACACGTCAATAATCCGGTCAACCGTTTTGCGTGCATTATTAGTATGAAGAGTGCCAAAGACCAGCAGTCCTGTTTCAGCAGCAGTCAAAGCGAGGGAAATCGTCTCAAGGTCACGCATTTCTCCCACCAGAACGATGTCAGCATCCTCACGAAGACTGGCGCGGAGCCCGTCGGCAAAACTTGGCGTCTGAATAGGGACTTCGCGTTGGCTGACGATAGATTTTTTACTCCGGTGCACAAATTCGATCGGTTCTTCGATCGTGATGATGTGACGGTTGAAATTAACGTTGATGTAATCAAGAAGGGCCGCAAGAGAGGTGGATTTCCCGGACCCGGTCGGGCCGGTGACAAGAACCAAGCCGGATCTCATGTGACCGAATTCCTTGATCACAAGAGGTAGATTGAGATCCTCTAGGCTTGCAATCTCGGTGGGAATCAGGCGGAAAACTGCACCTAAGCCATTTTGCTGCTTCAAGTAGTTGCAGCGGAAACGAGACTCCTCGTCCATTTCGTAAGCAAAGTCGAGATCTCCCGTTTCGAGATAATTTTCAAAAGCTTTAGGTTCACAGATTTCTCCGAGGAGCTTCATGATGATTTCTCCTTCGAGGACGGGCTCGCCCTCGATAGGTGTAACCGCGCCGTGAACACGGACCTTAGGAGGCTGTCCTTGTGCGAGATGAAGATCGGAGCCCCCGGAAGAGACGAGATATTGGAAAAGACGATCGATTTCAGCCATGGCTGGGAAAATGTAGGTGTGTTAAGAGAAAAGAGAGTGAGTGAATCAGGACTGGAAAAAGGACTTCATTTGCGCCTTATCCTCGCATCGGTAGAGAGTTTCCTCTTGGGTGATATCACCCTTAATATAGAGATTTCGAAGGGACTCATCCATGGTAATCATGCCGACATTTTTTCCGGTCTGCATGATCCCGGGAAGCATGAAGGTTTTACCGTCCCGGATGGTGGCACCCACAGCAGGGGTATTGACAAGAAGTTCGAGAGCAAGTGCGCGCCCCGATCCATCTGCCTTGGGGACGAGTTGCTGAGAAACGATTCCTCGAAGAGATTCCGAAACCATGACTCGAATTTGAGCGCGCTGATCGGTAGGGAAAACGTCCAATACCCGATCAAGGGTCCGCGGGGCGTTTCCAGTATGAAGGGTGGCGAGAACAAGGTGTCCCGTTTCCGCTGCAGTGAGCGCTAGTGAAATGGTCTCGAGATCTCGCATCTCTCCCACCATGATGATATCGGGGTCTTCTCGCAGAGCGCCACGGAGTGCCTTTGGGAATGATTCCGTGTGCGTGTGGACTTCTCGCTGATTCACGTGGCAGCCCTTCGATTCGAATACGTATTCGATGGGATCCTCCAGAGTGAGAATGTGATCCTCACGGTCCATATTGATGAAGTCGACCAAGGACGCCATCGTGGTGGACTTACCCGAACCAACAGATCCGGTAATCAAAATGAGACCATTTTGGTAACGCGTGAGGGGCCTGAGGCTTTCGATAGGAAGCTCCAAGTCTTCCATGGTTCGGATATTGGTAGTAATGATTCGGAAAACGATCTCATAGCCCAAGCGCTGTTTAATAACCGAAGCGCGGAAACGTCCAAATTCACTGGCGTAGGCAAAGTCGATATCCCCTAGTCTCTGAAGGTGTTCCCAACGTTTATCATCGAGAAACGAACGAGCTAATCGTTCGGTGTCTGCGGCTTCCAGGGGCGCATGAGAGTCCCAGATGGGAGAGAGGTTTCCAAATCGGCGCCACGCGGGAGGGTAGCCAGCGGGAAGGTGGATATCGGAACAATCATATTCGATTCCGACTTTCAAATATTCGTCGACGTGCGCGAGGACTGTGTGCTCAGACATAAATTAGATTGCGATGGGTGTAAGATTTTTGGCAGGGAAGTAGTGTCCGGTAAAGGAACATTACTTAACGCGGTTCGCCAAGCATGGAGTTTCGATTTTGCGGGAGAAATCGTCGAGACGCTTCCTCTTTTGCCTTATCGATGACCCAGGCTGTAATGGCGGGCTTTGCGAGACTAAAGCAAAGCCCCAGCAGGATGCCGATTCGGCTTCTTTTTACGCTTCCGTTTCTCTTGGAGCTACGGAGCAGTAACCCCAGAAAAGCTGCTGAGCCAAAAGCACCCGCAAACCAGGGGAGCGGATGGTCCTTGACTGACTTCTTGAGTTGTCGAGACACACTCAGCTCGCGCTCCAATCCTGCGAGCGCGGATGAAACTCCAGTTCGCTGAGCAGCGAGCACTGTGACCAACTCTAACTTTCTCTTTTGGAATTTTGACTGAGCCATTGTTGGTCTTTGTGCCACTCGGCACGTGTGGATTCAAAAAGTGAGACGCTTGAGCCCTTACGGGACTTTATGAAGAAAATCACCCCGATGAGAAAGTGGAGCCCGCCAAAAGCAAGGGCGGACCCAACCCATCCAGCCAATGGGCCGGTGAATTTTTGAACAAAAAAGTCACCAAGCAAGGCGACTGCGACCACGAGGAGCATTACGTAACCTAGAGCGAGAGTAAGTCCCGCAATAACGAGAGAGATGATTTTACCTCTGTAGACCACTCCTGCCTCACGAGCCTCAATCCCAAGGAGTTCGGATCGTGCCGAAAGATAGGCGCCGGTGCTCTTAGAGAAAGAAACGACTTCTTCCTTCAAGCCCGATGAATCGTGGCCCTCCTTTGAAGAGGTTGAGGAATTTGAAAGCATTGCGTCTTGATGGATGGGCTATCGGCGAATGATCAGCCCCGCAACAAAACCTACTCCCACGGCAATAAGAACAGCCTTGGTCGGGTTCGCGCGCACGGAATCTTCCATAGAAGCGTGGAATTCGCGCGCCTTCACGCGGGTATCCTGCCATTGCTCGCTGGCGGCTCCGCGGAGTTGGTGGGCGGTCTCTTCAGCAGAGTCGCGAAAGTAATTTGCCTTTTCGCTAGCGGCCTCCTTGAGGTCGGATGCCTTTTCTCCTGCGAAGTCGCGGAGTTGGGTTGTTTTCTCGATGGCAGCTTCCTTTAATTGCCGAGCCTTCTCTTCGGTTGGAGAGATTGTTTTTGCTTCCGTCCCGCCAGCAGCAGCGCGCAGGTCGTTAGCGGCTGCCTTAGCAGCAGGCACTTCAGAAAAGGGAGTCGTCGGTTCGTTGTCGGCAAAAGCTTCGTTCATGATGATCTAGTTTGGAGTGACGCCCGCCCACTTGGCAAGTCAATCAATCAAGAAGCACGATAGATTTCTACTTTTGCGTGACTTTGGCTGATTTCTTCTTTGTTTTGGCCTCTTCCTGCTCTTTTTGCTCCTTCTCCTTTTTCTCGCGATTCGCGCGCATCGGGTTGCTGCTCTCTTTTTTCGGACCAGGTTTAAATCGATCTTCTTCGATTTCCGGAGGCCAGACGTTATTGGTAAGATTGGTGTCCGCTGTCTGCTGTCCGGAATCGAGGACCACTTTAACGATTGGCCTCTTGGTGACAAAGAGGCGCTTGACGTTTCGACTGTTCTTTTTCCACATTTCGGCCGGAAGATTAATTTTCTGAGGTTTGCCTTCCTCGAAGTGAAGTTCGACTAGAATCGGCATGATGACGCCTCCTTTGTTTTCAAAGGAAACCACCTGAAAATCCTGCTTTGTCTTGAGAAGTTTACGTTGCTCAGGAGTCAAGTCGGCGAGGGAATCCGCAAACGATTTACGATCCTCGTCGCTGATCTTGAAGCGCTTCAGTTTATCGTAAAAATCGTGAAGCCCTTTGGTTTCATTAACATACTTTGGGAGTTTGCTGTTCCGTTGGTCGGTCAGGCTCTTCTTCTTGTATTCCTTGTCCTCCGTTTTCTCGCGTTTCGACTTATCTTCTGGGTCACCGTCATCAATCACGTAGCGGGTGATTCCTGTCACCGCTAGATCCACATGGTCTGTGGTGTAGAACCAGCTCCGCCAAAACCAGTCGAGGTCAATCCCGGCAGCATCTTCCATCGTGCGAAAGAAATCGGATGGTTCCGGGCGCTTGAACATCCACCGCTGGCTAAACTCTTGGAACGCTTCGTCGAAAATCTCCCGCCCCATAATGGTTTCCCGAAGAATGGCGAGTCCCACGGCAGGTTTGGCGTAGGCGTTTGGTCCGAATTGAAGAATCGACTCGGAGTTCGTCATGATGGGTACTTGATTACTGCTGCGCATGTAGGTTCCAATTTTCCGAGGATCTGCGCGAGAGGGGTAATATTTCTGCCACTCAGCCTCTGTGAGTGTTTGAAGGAAGCTGTTGAGACCTTCATCCATCCAACTCCACTGGCGCTCATCGGAATTCACGATCATGGGAAACCAGTTGTGACCGACCTCGTGGATGATCACAGAAATAAGACTGTGTTTGGTTTTCTCGGTATAGGTTCCGTCTTCTTCCGGCTGGGGGCCGTTGAAGCAGATCATGGGATACTCCATTCCGTAAACCGGGCCATTTACAGAAATGGCGACAGGGTAGGGGTAATCGAAGGTGAATTTCGAGTAGATATTGAGGGTGTGGATGATCGCGTGTGTCGAATATTTGCTCCAGAGCGGCTCACCCTCGTTGGGATAAAATGACATGGCCCAAACCGGCTTACCACTGGTGCTGAGTTTGTGCTTCACCGCATCCCAGATGAATTTACGAGAGCTTGCCCAAGCAAAGTCGCGCACATTCTTAGCTTCAAATACCCAAGTCTTGGTTCCATTAGGACGTGAAGACTCGTTCTTCTTTGCTTCTTCCGGGGTGATAATGAACATCGGTTTCGACGCATTCCCTGCTGTCTTGAGCCGATCTCTCCAGCTCTTCTTAAGGCACTGTTCGGGGTTCTTTAAGACTCCTGTAGCACTTACGACATGGTCGTCAGGCACGGTGATCGCGACTCGGTAATTACCGAATTCCAAAGCGAATTCGCCGCGTCCAAGAAAGGCCTTGTTCTGCCATCCCCGCATATCGGTGTAGGCCGCGACCCTTGGAAACCATTGGGCGATTTCAAAAATCTTATTCCCGTCTTTGTATTTCTCGAATCCGGAACGCCCCCGCTGGCGCTCACTGTCGTTGAGTCGGTAATGCCAAGCGATCCGATAGGTGAATCTTTGGCCCGGCTTTAAGGGCGAAGGGAGGATTACCTTCATCATGGTATCAACGACGCGGTTCTTGAGAACGGCGCCACGATCATCAACGATGCTATCGATTTTAAACCCGCCGTCGAATCGCTCCATCTGAAGGATCCGGTCGAGACCGCGAAGATCTGTTCCAGAAAGGGTAGGAGCTTCTGAGCTTTGGTGTCCCAGAGATTTTGGCATGAAGCGGTTCCGGTCCATTTGGATCCAGAGATAGCGTAGGGTATGGGGAGACTTATTGTGGTAAGTCGTACGAGCCGCCCCCGTGAGAATGTTTTTTTTCTCCTCAAGTTCGATCTGAATGTCGTAGTCGGCTTGTTGTTGCCAATATTTCGGTCCGGGAGCACCGGAGGCAATGCGTGTTTCGGTAGGGGTGGGCCAAAGCTCCTCCAATTGACGGAAGGGATCTTTGTGAAACTCAATGGGGTGGGCGGCAATAATTGCTGTCAGACCAAGAGATAAAAGCGTGAATATCTTCATGACGGGTGAAATCACTATCGTAACTTTTTTCAAAAGGGAAGGCGATCTCATATTTCGAATCACCACGGCTCTGAAAATGCTATTCAGGGCACTTCATTTTGTGATAGGTTGGGTCCATGGACGCATTGATTCACCACCTCGAGAACAGAGAAGATCTGGAGCCGCGCGAGATCACGGTTGCGGCAGAATTCCTGCTGGATGAAGCCGCAGGTCTTCCAAAAAAAAAGCGCCTCTTGAAAGCTCTTGCTACCAAAGGTGAAACTGCTGCTGAGATCGCGGAATTCGTCGCCGTCTTCCTAGAGAAAGCCGTGAAGCCTGACTTCTTGGGCCAGACTTTCGAGGGACCAACCATCGATGTATGTGGCACAGGTGGAGATAAATTGAATCTCTTCAATATCTCTACCACCAGCATGTTTGTTGTCGCAGCAGCAGGGGCCACGGTGATCAAGCACGGGAACCGTGGAGTCACATCGAAGAGTGGGAGTTCGGATGTCCTGAGTGAACTTGGAATCCCTTTGGATCTCTCTTCGGAAAAGGTAGGCGAATGCCTTGGAAAAGCGGGAGTTGGATTCCTTTTTGCACCTCTCTATCACCCCGCATTCAAGGCGGTCGCTCCTGTCCGTGCTGAGCTCGCGAAGGAAGGGGTGAGGACAATCTTCAATCTCATTGGACCTCTGCTCAATCCCGCACAACCAGAATGCCAACTCGTGGGCGTGATGGACGAAGCTCTTTGTCCGGTCTTTGCCGATATCCTGCAGCGCATGGGCCGTGATAGTGCTTGGGTCGTCAACGGTTCTACCGCAGACGGACGTGCTGTCGATGAAGTCAGCCTCATGGGGCCTTCAAGGATCTATAAATCTGGAAGGTTCCAGGGGCTCGTTGATGAGGAAATTCATCCATTGGATTTTGATCTGGAGATTGCTGACATCCAAGATCTCAAGGGAGGAAACTCCTCTGAGAATGCCGTGATCCTAAAGGATATTCTTTCAGGAAAAGACAAGGGACCTAAACGGGATATCGTTGTCCTCAACGCCGCGGCCGCGATTGCGTGTGCAGGCCTTGAAGACAACATGGAGGCCGCAATCCGGAAAGCCAGTTCGCTCATTGACGAGGGAGAGGCTCTTGAAAGACTTGTGCGACTACAGGAATGCGCTGGATAGCCCTGTCCCTTGCCTAATACTAAACGCCTTAGCCTGATTTTAGGATTTGGAGAGGAATTTTTCCTGCTCAACCCGCTCTTCGGATCGAAAGCGATTCTCTTCTGAGGTGTCGGCGATGAGCTCCTCCCGGTATTTATCGATCATCGCTTCAACGGGCCAAGCTGATGCTTCACCAAAGGCGCAGATGGTTTTTCCGTCGATTTGGTAGGCGACTTCTTCAAGGGTGTCCACGTCGTCTGGTGTGGCCGTGCCATTAGCGAGACGATCAGAGATCTTGCGCATCCAGGTCGATCCTTCACGACAAGGTGTGCACTGACCACAGGATTCATGGGCGTAGAAATGGGTAATATTGTTGAGGACCCAGGACATCTTGCGGGAGTCATCCATCACGATAACACCACCAGAGCCAGCCATTGAACCCGCGGCTGCGAGAGTGTCGAAATCGAGGGGGAGATCCCAAAATTCAAGATCTTTGGCGTCGTCGCCACGGCCAATCTTAAAGGACTCGTTGCATCGAAGAATCTTGGAAGAAGAGCCGCCGGGAATGACCGCCTTAAACTCACGGCCATCCTTGGGTCCTCCACACATATCGTAAAGTAATTCGCGGAAGGTGACCTTGCCGACCTCGACCTCAAAGTATCCAGAATTTTTAACGTCTCCGGAAACACAAAGAATACGAGTCCCGGAGTTCCTCGGGGTTCCAAGCTTCACATATTCTTCGCCACCCATCTTGAGGATATGAACGACATGGCAAAGTGATTCCACGTTATTGACGATAGTGGGGCACATGTAGAGACCCATCGCAGCAGGAAAGTAGGGAGGTTTAATCCGAGGATATGGACGCTTTCCCTCCAGGGACTCGATGAGTCCGGTTTCCTCACCGCAGATATAGGCAGCCGCTCCACGATGGACATAGATTTCGAGATCAAAGCCTGATCCTTGAATGTTCTGGCCCAGAAATCCTTTCTCACGAGCTTCTGCAATCGCCTTTTCAAGAATGATCGCCGCCTCGGGAAACTCTTCCCGGATGTAGACGTAGGCGATATGAGCGCCGACAGCAAAAGAGGAGATTGCCATTCCCTCAATCAACTGATGAGGATCTTGGTGTAAGACGTAACGATCCTTGAAGGTGCCGGGTTCAGACTCATCACCATTGCAGATCAGGTAGACCGGCTTGGTGTTTGTGGGTGGAATGAACCCCCATTTTACACCCGTCGGGAATCCCGCGCCGCCTCGTCCACGAAGGCCCGAAGTTTTGACCTCTGCGATAACCGCCTTCGGCTCCATTCCGAGGCTTTTTTTGAGCATTTCATATCCACCTTCTTGAAGATAGCGATCGATGGAGGTATCCCAACCTTCACGATCAATATTCTTAAAGATTAGGCGATACTCTTTCTCGTGAGGTTCTTTGCCGGAGATGTAGGTGACGTCACTCATATGCTCAGTAAATTAGGCGTTTTCGTAGCTGTCCAAGAGGTTAGCGGCTTTGTGGGCGGTGATTCCCTCGTGAAAATCATCATTCACAAGACAAACGGGAGCAGTTCCGCAAGAGGCGAGGCATTCCGCATACTCGACTGAAAAGTTTCCACAAGGGGAGACCGAGATGGGGTCTTTGTGACCATCAGCTTCGGCCCGATCGATTCCGGTAATTGCGCAAAGCTTGTCCATGAGCTTCTGAGAGCCACCCATGGCACAGGAAAGGGTGCGACACACTCTAACGTGGAGCCTACCTGGAGCCTTTTGTCGGAATCCAGGATAGAAGGTTACTACTTCGACCACTTTGATGGGCTCGATGCTGAGTTGTTGGGCAACCCAATCAATCGATTCAGGGCTGATGAAACCAAACGTGTGCTGCACTTCGTGGAGAAGCGGGAGAACCGCCGAACGACTCTCCTCTGCAGGATACTGGGCGATGCGGCTTGCCGCTTTCTTTTCGAGCTCCGGAGTGATTTCGAAAGGAGGAAAGAACCGCGATCCAGGAGTCACTGGTGACGCAATATTCTCTTCCAAGACCGTGAGTTTAGGACGAAGCCGCTCAATATCATCGCGAGAGGTGCTTTGCGCTTTGGGCACTCGAATGATCCCATCATTCGAGTGATAGCGGATCAGGCTACGATCAATTAAAGCTGTTGAAGGGGGATTGATGTTTCCATTTCCAGAAAGAAATTCTAGTTGAGCGCGATCAACGCTCTTTGGAAGAGGGACCACTATCGACGAGTCTGAGAGATAGCTGAGCTGATCTCGATCAATCTTTCGAGGCTGGGGGACTGAAAGTCTTGAGTTCACCGGAAAAAAGGGAAGTAGGTAATTAGAATGAGCACTTAACGATCACACTCACCCATGACAAAGTCGAGTGAGCCAAGGATCGCAGGAATATCGGAAACCATGTGCCCTTTTAGAAGATCGGCACAGATGCCAAGGTTCACAAAGGATGGTGCGCGAATTTTAAGGCGATAGGGGACTCCTCCGCCTTTGGAGTTGATATAAAAGCCAAGTTCCCCTTTGGGGTTCTCAGCGGCAAAGTATACTTCTCCCTCCGGCGCATCAATGCCTTGAGTGGAGACGATAAAGTGATGAATGAGCTCTTCCATGCTCATCATAACGCGCTCTTTATTTGGGAGGACAGACTTAGGGTCAACGATGTTGATGTCACCCTCGGGCATTGTGTCCATTACCTGACGAAGAATACGAATGGACTGGCGCATTTCCTCCATGCGAACGAGGTAGCGGTCATAACAATCGCCATTTTCTCCGATAGGGACATCGAATTCATACTGTTCGTAGCCCAAGTAGGGGCTATCCTTGCGGAGATCGCGATCAACTCCACAAGCACGAAGATTTGGGCCAGTCATGCCATAGCTGATGGCATCTTCCTTGGAGATTGTGCCGACATCACACATCCGCTCGAGGTAGATCTTATTCTTATCGAGAAGAGAGGAAATATCATCGATGCTTTTGCTGCACTCGTCTAGAAATTTACGAATGTCGCCGACCAAGCCATCTGGAAGATCGCGAATTTGCCCGCCAACTCGCGTGTATGAGGTAGTGAAGCGAGCGCCGGTGAGCTGCTCACAGAAATTGTAGATCTTTTCGCGCTCGGCAAAAGTGTAGAGGAACACGGTCATCGCGCCTACGTCCATGGCACAGACTCCAACACCCAGCATATGGGAGGAAAGGCGAGCCAGCTCACAGCAAAGAACCCTGAGCGCTTGCCCCCGGGGAGGAAGTTCCCAGCCCATCAGCTTCTCAACAGCACAGGCATAAGCGACATTGTTCGCAAGAGGGGCCAAGTAATCGAGTCGGTCCGTGTAGGGAACGAATTGATTGTAGTGCATGTTTTCGGCAATCTTTTCGTCACCACGGTGAAGATAGCCGATGTGAGGTTCTGCCTTTTCAATGATCTCTCCATCGAGTTCCAGCACAAGTCGAAGCACGCCATGGGTCGCAGGGTGGGAAGGCCCCATATTCAGGACCATCTTTTCGCCGAGAACATCATCCGTTTCAGAACGGTAGTCATCGGCTGCTTTTGCTGCGACAGCAGCGGTGTCGGGAGCCTCGTAAGTAGTGGTCTCGCTCATGGTGCGCGTTGGGATAAAACCCCTATATTACGGGTCTCGCAAGGAGTTTGTGAAATATTTCACAAAGTCGACCACCTACCAGCGAGGGAGGAGTGTCACTCTGATCGGTGAGTAGACGTCAGCTGGCGAAAAGAGCCAACCTGGATCCTTGTTGAGCAGTTCGTAACGCGTCAGGAGAAACTCAGGAAGGAATTGATTGCTGTTAGGCTCGTAGAGTGTCCGACCGGTATAGTTTCCGTAAATACGGTAATCGTAGTTTTGGTCGAAGCCGTAACGACGTCCCGCAGGGCCAGATTCGGGAAGGCGATCAGGATTTTTCATTTTGGACTCATTAAAGATAACGAGCTTCGCGGAGGTCGCTGATTGGCCAGGCTTGCGGAGATATCCCCAAAAACGAGTTTTTTGGACGAAGTAACGTCTACCATAGAAAAAATTTCCTCTTGGCTCAGCTAAGATATTTGCTCTTCTGGTCGCAGGATCGGGATGATCGCCCAGATTCCCTCTTCCCATCGGAGTAATGGAGCAGGAAGCCAATAGGAGGGCGATCAGAAGACAGGGGAGAATTCGCATTGAGGGAGTGTCGACGAGATGGCAAAGCGGGGTCAAGCCTCGAGACTGTGATTGGAATTGGTCTTGAATCTTTAGGAGATGCGAACTAGCACGAGCTTTCCTCTGACTCACCTGGGAGGAGTTTGTTTCATGAACCTTCGTCAATTGATTCCGCCCGAGTGCGTCATTCTTGAACTCGCCAGCGTCGAGCATGAAGACGTCATCGGGGAAATGATTGGCCATCTTGCAAAGATTGGGCGTATTTCTCCCGAGGATTGTGAGCGCTTTGGTGAAGCCGTGATTGATCGGGAGATTCAAGTGGGAACCGGGCTCGGTTCAGGGGTCGCCATTCCTCATGCCCGGGTCGAGGGACTCGAAGAGATTCTCGCGGTATTTGCGCGTTCAGAGATTGGGGTTGATTTTGAATCTCCTGACAACGCCCCCTCTCACACCATTGTGCTCCTCCTTGCACCTGAGGGACAAACGGCACAACATCTCCTGACTTTAGCGGAACTGGCGAAAGTGTTTTCTCAATGCGAATGCCGTGAGGAATTAAAAGCCGCTTCAAGTGCCTCTGAAATCTCTGCCATCTTCTCTTCTGGAGTCTCCTAACTTCCATATCTTCATGAACATTCCGAAGCTGCTCACTGAAAAACTCCTCGCCGCTCTTGCCGAGATCGGCCTCGAAGTTCCTGATCCTTCACGCATTCAGGTGAAGCCGGCTGATGATCTTCGTTATGGTGACTACCAGAGCACAGTCGCGATGGCTCTCGCGAAGCCAGCCGGTAAGAACCCTCGTGATCTTGCTTCCGAGCTCATGGAGCATCTCGATGCGGCGGCTCTCGCAGAGGTCAGCATCGCTGGTCCCGGTTTTTTAAATTTCACTCTCACTGCAGAAACTTGGAGCGCCTTGGCAAAAGAGCAGTGGCAAGATCCCAGTCATGCGGTCCAAGTAGTTTCCCGGCCCGAAATAGTCGTCATCGATTTCTCAGCTCCAAATGTCGCCAAGCCAATGCATATCGGGCATATTCGCTCGACCATTATCGGCGAATGCTTGGGTCGTATTGCTTCCCGCCTTGGACACAGGGTCATTAAGGACAACCATATCGGAGACTGGGGAACTCAGTTTGGAATGGTGACCTGGGCCTGGAAGAAGGAAGTCAATGAAGAGCAGCTTGGAATCGAGCCACTTCAGGAATTACTGCGGCTGTATCGTTCAGCGACTGACGCATGCAAAGAAGACCAGTCAATCAAGGACGCCTGTCGCCAAGAGTTGGTGGCTCTTCAAGATGGTAACCCAGAGAATCTTGCGATCTGGAATCGCTGTTTGGAACTTTCTAAAAAAGGGCTGAATGAAATCTACACGCGTCTCGACGTTTCTTTTGACCACTGGTTAGGCGAGAGCGCCTACAATGATGCGCTTGCTCCGCTGGTTGAGAAACTTAAGTCCCGAAATTTGGCGCGTGATAGTGACGGAGCGCTCTGTGTCTTTTCTAACGAGTCCGGCAAGTCCAAGAATGATCCTTTTAAGGTCAATCGAGATGGCGAATGGCAGCATTACCCGATGATCGTTCGCAAGAAGGATGGTGCTTATAATTATGCGACGACCGACATTGCCACCGTTGCCTTCCGAGCTGACGAGTGGAATGCCGACAAAGTTTGGTATGTCGTCGACTTCCGCCAGGGTGGACATTTTAAACAGCTCTTCGAAGTTTCTCGTCGTCTTGGTTACGAGCAAATCGATCTCGTGCATGTTGCCTTCGGTACGATCCTTGGAAAGGACGGTAAACCGCTTAAGACGCGTGCGGGGGATCTGCCCCAGCTCGCCGATGTCCTGAACGACGCGGTCAAAGCGGCCCGTGAGGTGATTGGAAATAAGAGCCATCTTGATACTGAAGAAGAGAAGGATGAGCTTGCTGAGCTGATCGGAGTTAATTCGGTAAAATTCACCGAGCTATCGCATCACCGCATGTCCGACTACGTGTTCGATCTCGATAAAATGGTGGCTCTTGAAGGGGACACCGCACCTTACCTTTTCTATAGTTACGTTCGTGCGCGCTCGATTTTCCGGAAGCTGGAGGAAGGTGCAGTGAACACTCTTGATGCCGAAAAACTGACGATCACGGAACCAGCAGAAATTCACCTCGTTCGGATGCTCACTCGCTTTGGCGATAATGTGAGCGTTGTTTTGGATGATTTTCGTCCGAACCTTCTTGCAACCTACCTTTTGGAACTTGCCCGTTCTTTCCACTCATTTTTCGAGGCCTGCCCGGTGTTGAAAGCAGAAGGGGAGACGCGGGAAAGCCGACTCATCCTTTGTGACCTCACTTCGCGAGTTATTAAAGATGGTCTGAACCTCCTGGGGATTCAGGTCCCTGAAAGAATGTAATCATGATTACCCCCATTGTCATTAAAGTCGGCACTGGCGTTCTCACTCGTGAGAATGGTACATTGGACGGCTCTTCTCTGGTAAAGCTCGTGACGGCGGTATCCGCCTTACATGGCAGCGGGCAGCCTTGCATTTTGGTCTCTTCGGGCGCAGTTGGGGCAGGGGTTTCTGCGCTTGGATTGACTTCTTACCCCGAGGATGTCGAGGGTCGCCAAGCGGCAGCAGCGGTTGGACAAGCCCGGTTGATGCGGAAGTATGACACTCTTTTTCAGGACTTTGATCTTCATGCAGCGCAACTTCTTCTTACAGGAAGTGATCTTGAGGGAAATAAGGAGCGAGTCTTGGCAACTTTGGAGCGCCTCCTCACTCACGGATCTATTGTTCCAATCATTAACGAAAATGACTCGGTAGCGGTTGAGGAACTGCGCGTGGGCGATAATGACATGCTCAGTGCCCGTGTCGCCGAGTTGGTCGGAGCTAACAAGCTGATCCTATTTACGACGGTTGATGGGCTCTTGGACGAGGAGGGCACGCTGATCCCTGAAGTTCCCGAGGTCGGCGCGGTCCTTAATCTCGCACGTGATGAGAGCGGTAAGTTTTCCATTGGGGGAATGGCCTCTAAGCTTCAATCGGTCGCCTTCGCCACTCAAAATGGAATAGAAGTGCTGATCGCCAACGGGAGAAATCCCGAACAATTGAGCCAATTGGTCTCTGGTTCCGGTATGGGGACAAGATTCCTTGCGCAGTCTCAATAAATTCTCCCCGCAGAATCACTTTCATCCCGGATCAATCTCGGTTATGACTCCGCCCAAGTGACGAGCGAGCAAATTAAATCAGAGATCTACGCGATGGGCGAAAAAGCGCGCTCCGCAGCTCGCGCCCTCGCCATTCTTTCCGCCGATCAAAAAAACGGGATCCTTGGCGCGATGGCACAAGGAATCCGATCTGCCTCAGCCAGCATCCTCGCTGCCAATGCCAAGGATCTCACTGCTGGAGAAGGACGCGGTCTCACCAGTGCGATGCTGGATCGACTTCGCCTTGATGAGGTTCGTCTTGAAGCAGTTGCCGCTGGAGTAGAAAAGGTGGCAACTCTGCCTGATCCCGTCGGGGAGATTCTCGAAGAATGGGATCGACCCAATGGATTACGCATTCAGCAGATTCGCGTTCCTATTGGAGTGATTGGAATCATTTACGAAAGCCGGCCCAACGTCACGAGCGACGCAGCCGTCCTTTGCCTAAAATCAGGAAATGCCACCATTTTACGTGGTGGATCCGAGGCCATTCATTCGAACAGAGCTCTCGCTGACGCTTTACAAAAAGGAGGCGAAGCAGCGGGACTTCCGGAAGGAGCGGTCCAACTCATCCCTTTCACTGATCGTGAAAGTGTCGCCATAATGGCAGGGATGGATCAATATCTCGACCTCATCATTCCTCGGGGAGGAAAGGGCCTGATCGAAGCGGTCGTCTCGCACGCACGGATGCCTGTCATCAAGCACTATGATGGAATTTGCCACGCCTACATTCACAGCAAGGCCGACCAGGAAATGGCAGTCAAAATCGTCGTCGATTCTAAAACCCAGAAACCCAGTGTCTGCAACGCTCTTGAAACGCTTTTGGTCGATGCTGCGATCGCCGATGAATTTCTACCGAAGGTTGCCGCCGCTTTAGGTGCTAAGAATGTCGAGCTCCGGGGGGATGAAGTAACTCAGGCTGTAATCCCGGTGGTTCCTGCCTTGGAAGAAGATTGGGATCGCGAATACCTGGATTACATCCTCTCGGTTAAAGTCGTCGCATCTATTGATGAAGCAATTGCCCACATCAATGCGCACAGCTCACAGCACACCGAGACGATTGTGACTGAAAACGTTGACATCGCGGAGCGCTTCTTAACAGAAAACGATTCCGCCTGTGTCTTCCACAATGTTTCAACCCGCTTTAGCGACGGGGAGGAATTTGGGTTCGGTGCTGAGATTGGTATATCCACCGACAAATTGCACGCGAGGGGACCAATGGGTCTACGCGAGCTGACTTCCTACCAATATCGCGTCCGTGGAAACGGACAGACGAAGTTATAGGAAGCTTAGAAAGCGAAAGCCGCTATTCATCCTCGACCTTCTTTTCCTCAAGGGCAGGGCGACCGTTTAAAACGTCGCCATGAAGAGTGATATCGCCGGTGCGTTCCAGCTTCTCCTGTTTCTTGACGTAGCCGTTATTGAGGCCAGCAATGAGGGCAAAGATTCCTAAAACAAAGGTAGCAAAGGAGATCATTCCGCCACCCGCCTCACTCGAGGCGAGCATCTGCTGAGGAGGAAAGCTTGGCGATTGAGCAGCTGAGTTGCGAGTGATCTTCTTGGGCGCGGCTGGGTCATCTTTCGCCTTCTTCTGTTTCTCGTTCGGTTTGAAGTCCTCCTCATCGAGAGTATCGAGCTCCTCATCGGCTAAACTATACTCAAATTGGACATCTCCGACCTTTACGTCGTCTCCATTCCGAAGATCGATGACCTCCATTTGGTCGTCGTGGAGACTGATTCCATTGGTGGAGTTTCGATCACGAAGAATGTAACCTCCGTCGATCCGCTCCATTGTGCAATGAGCGCTCGAAACCGAAGGGTCGTCGATAACGATGTCGTTATCGGCGCTACGTCCAATCGTGACCTTGTTACGATCGAGTTTAAAACGATAGGGCTGAGGGTTTTTTTCGGGGATCGTGATGCTGACGCGAGGCATGGAATAAGAAAGTTGGCTGAGAGAAGTTATTCATAGATTCTAAGGGAATGCGAATGGAAAACTTGCATTCGTGAGCTTGCCTTTTGCTTCAAAATTGGAAGCATCCACCCCAATGGAGGCAATCAGGGCTCAGGAGATTACAAAACGATTTGGGGAGGTTACGGCACTCGATAAGGTGACGCTGGAAATTGCTCCGGGAGAACTCTTCTTCCTTCTTGGTGGGAGTGGCTGTGGAAAGACGACTTTATTGCGATGTATCGCCGGGTTGGAAAAGCCCACCGCGGGCACGATTCACTTTGGTGAACGTGATGTGACTCATCTTCCACCGCACAAACGAGAGGCCGCAATGGTCTTTCAAAGCTACGCGCTCTGGCCGCATATGACGGTCGGGCAAAACATCGCCTTCGGACTCGAGGAACGGAAGGTTCCCAAAGACGAGATCAAGAGGAGGGTCGAGGAGGCTCTCTCGATGGTGAAGCTCGAGGGCTATGGGCCGAGGGGAATCGATCAAATGTCAGGAGGCCAGCAGCAGCGAGTTTCATTAGCACGAGCCTTGGTGGTGAAGCCCAAGTGTCTTCTTTTGGATGAGCCGCTCTCGAATCTTGATGCCCAGCTGCGGCTCGAGATGCGCTCGGAGATCCGCCGGATCACCAAGGAGAATGAGCTCACCGGAGTTTATGTGACGCATGATCAGTCAGAGGCGCTTTCGATGGCGGATCGCATGGCCGTGATGGATTCGGGGCACGTGGTGCAAGTCGGACCACCCGAGGAGATTTATCGAAATCCATGCTGCTCCTACGTGGCGGGATTCATTGGTGAGACCAACCTGTTGCGAGGAACCATCAATGGCGACCATCTGAGCACTCCCAACGGGAATATCAAGGGGAGGATTACGGTTAATGATTGGACGCCCAGCGAGGGTGCGGAGGCGCTGCTTTCGATGCGACCTGAGGCCATCACCCTGGGGGATCCCAACGGAACCACCTTAATCGGAAGAGTTCGCGAGAGAACTTATCTGGGCAACCTGGTCCAATATGCGGTGGAGCTGAGAGACGGCAGCAAAATCCAAATCACAGAAATGAATCCGCGCCAAATTCGGGAAGCCGGAGAAACCGAAGTGGGTCTTCACGTAGCTCCAGACGACATCACTCTTTTAAAAGACTAAGATGAAAGGATCCTGGAAAAAGTATCTTGGCGTCTTTGTCCCGCTCGCAATTGTCGTGGCGACACCTCTCATTATGCGGGACACCGTGAGTGAGTCGGCCGCCAATGCCGAGTTGCGTCTTGAAATCATCACGCCGCATAACGAGGCCATTCGCCGCGAATTTGGGGACGCCTTTTCCGAATGGTATGAGAAGGAAAAGGGCAAGAGCGTCTACGTCAATTGGCGCACTCCAGGAGGAACGAGCGAAATTAAGCGCGTGCTCGATGGTGCCTTCCAGGCCGCAGAAGAGCGGGGGAGCGAGGGGATCGGGATCGATTTGTTTTTTGGCGGAGGTGAGTATGACTTTTCCGGACAAGCAAAAAAGGGGCGTTTTGTGGAGCTGGCTATTTTTAAGAATCAGGCAGAGCTTTTCGAAAACGACATCATTCCACCCACCGTCAGCGGGGAGACCTATTACGACTCCAATAAAACTTGGATCGGGTGCTGCCTCTCATCGTTTGGGATCTGTTACAATACCGACAGCTTGAAGAGGCGGGGGTTGGAACCGCCAACATCGTGGATGGATCTCGGTGACCCCGCTTACATCAAGGGAGTTGCGCTTGCGGATCCGACGAAAAGTGGCTCGGTAGCCAAGGCGTTTGAAATGCTCATTCAGCAGCAGATCCATGAAGAGATTGCCAAAGGCGGAGATCGCGATGAAGCGGTCTCACGAGGGTGGACAAGAGGACTTAACTTGATCCAACGGGTCACTGCAAACGCGAAATATTTCACCGATAGTTCTTCAAAGCCACCTCGAGATGTCGGCCAGGGAAATGCGGTTGCGGGAATGTCGATTGACTTCTACGGGAGGACTTACAATGAGATTCTCAAGAAGGACGATGGAACTTCGCGAGTTCATTTTGTGGCACCAAAGGGCGGGACTTCCGTGAGCGTTGATCCGGTTGCTGTTTTAAAAGGAGCACCCAACATGGAGCTAGCGCAAGAGTTCGTTCGTTTCCTCCTCAGTAAAGAAGGTCAGATGATTTGGAATGCCCGACCGGGCGAAGAAATGGGACCCCGGTTTCGAGCGCTACGGCGACTCCCCATTCGAAGAGACCTTTACCAAGAGCCTTATCTTTCCATGATGACCGATCCTGATGCCATGCCCTACGAAGTTGCCGATCGTTTCTTTTACGACTCGAAGCTAACCGGTCACCTTTTCACTCCGCTCCGAAACATCATCCGGGTGATGAGCATCGACAGCCATGAGGAAATGAAATCAGCGTGGAAGGCTCTTGAGAAAAAAGGGTTTCCGGAAGAGGCTAGCAAGATATTTTTCGATGTGAGTCCGGTGTCTTACGAGATCACAGGAACCGAGATTCGGAGCACTTTTAAATCAAGGGATAAAGTCGAAGCGGTGCGCATGACGAACCGACTCGGAAAACACTTTCGTGAGAATTACGAAAAGGTGGAAAGGATGTGCCGATGAATCGTGGACTCGCCTACTCGCTGACGGCAATCGTCACTGGTTTCTTCGCAATCTTTTTTCTCTACCCGGCGGTCATCGTCCTGAAAGAGGCTTTCTATGTTAAAGGGGAGGGGCTGACCTTTGGATTCATCCGTGAGGTTTTCGCGAACCCGGTTTATGTTGAAGGGCTTTGGAACGCCTTTGCTCTCGGAATCACAAGCACCTTGGGAAGCTTGTTGATTGCCTTTCCTTTGGCGCTCTTGGGGCACCGATATCTCTTTGCTTTCAAGAAATCACTCTCGGCCCTGATCCTGATTCCTCTAGTACTGCCGCCTTTTGTGGGAGCGGTTGGAGTGAAGCAAATCTTGGGAAGCCAGGGAGCTCTTAACGCTCTTTTGGCAAATGTTGGGATTATCGATGCAGGCTCGCCCGTTGATTGGTTGGGGGAGAACCGCTTTATGGGGATCGTCATCATGAACGCGCTCCACCTTTACCCGATCCTCTATATGAACATCGCGGCCTCGCTTTCGAATATCGATCCGGCGATGGAACAAGCGGCACAAAATCTCGGCTGCCCGCCGTGGCGTCGACTTTTGCGGATCACCTTGCCTCTGTGCATGCCGGGGATCTTTGCGGGAGGGGCGATCGTCTTCATTTGGTCGTTCACCGAACTCGGAGTTCCGCTGGTATTCGATTACACGCGTGTCGCACCGGTGCAGGTTTTTAATGGCATCAAAGATCTGGGGGCGAACCCGTTTCCCTATGCCTTGGTTGCAATCATGCTGGTCATTTCCACCACGGTATTTCTCATCTCCAAGGCGGTCCTCGGTCGATCAAAATTAGGGACAGCTCCAAGGCCGAAAGGTCGCGCCAATGAAATTCCTCTTAAAGGAGTCGCATCATTCGCGGTGGCGGCCTTTTTCTTCGCGATCTTCTTCATCTCCTCGCTGCCTCACCTGGGAGTGGTCTTTCTTTCGATGGCTCAGGATTGGTATGCCACCGTGCTCCCGGAGGCTTGGACCGCTGATCACTATCGCGAAGCCTTGGGTCATCCACTTGTGGTGCCCTCGATTCAAAACAGCCTGCTCTATGCAACTGGATCCACCTTGATTGATGTGGTGCTCGGGATCGCGATCGCTTGGGTCATTGTGCGGAGTAATATCAGAGGACGCGCCATTCTTGATGCGCTCGTGATGTTGCCATTGGCGGTTCCTGGATTGGTCTTAGCGTTTGGATACCTAGCTCTTTCTCGGGAGGGTCAGGGATTCCACTGGCTGGTGGGAGCAACTGAAGATCCGACCTATTTGATTATCATTGCCTATGCCGTCCGACGGCTTCCTTACGTCGTGCGCTCTGCCGTGGCTGGACTTCAGCAAAGTAATATCGCGCTCGAGGAAGCAGCGCAGTCTCTGGGAGCAACCCCGGCACGAACCCTCCGAAGAGTGGCGTTACCCTTGCTCAGCGCAAACCTGATTGCGGGCTCCATATTGGCCTTTGCCTTCGCGATGCTGGAGGTGAGCGATAGTCTTATTCTCGCACAACAAGCGGAGCACTTCCCAATCACGAAAGCAATTTACTCTCTCTTGGGAATGCTTGGAAACGGCTATGAACTTGCGGCGGCTCTCGGAGTCTGGGCGATGGCCTTCCTCTCGATTGCAATTATTGGAGCGGTTGTCCTTGGTGGCAAAAAAGGGGGGCTTTTCCGGATGTGATCGATGACAATCTAAACAGTGAGCCAGACCGATTTTAGGTAGGGAGACTCAATGAAGTCTGGAGGCATTTTTGTGGATCTAATTTGAGATTCCGACGGAGCCGATTTACGGAGTTGATCTTCGAATTCTTGAGCCGTCATGCCTCGGTAGTTGTGGCAGGCGAGAATCGTTCCGCCTGGAGTTAGGCAGGCAAGAGCGAGCTCAAAGAGCGCCGGGTAGTCCTTCTCGACCCGGAAGATATTTCCTTTGTTGTCGCGAGAAAAGGTCGGTGGATCGAGGACGATGGCATCGAAACGACGTCCCTGTTTCGCGAAACGACGGAGCCAGTGAAAGGTGTCGCCCTTGCAGAAATAGTGCTCAGCTGGATTCATCTTGTTGAGGCGGAAGTTCTCACGGGCCCAATCGAGATAAACTTGCGAAAGATCGAGAGTGCTCGTGGTTGCGCCTGCTGCTGCTGCGACGATTGAAAAGAAGCCGGTATAGGCAAAGGTGTTTAAGAGAGTTTTTCCGGGCGCCATTAATTCCCGAAGAGCAGCTCGATTATCTCGCTGATCAAGGAAGATCCCTTGGGAGTATCCCGCTTGGAAAGATAGCCGCATCTTGAGCCCGTTTTCTAGGCCCGCGAAATATTCAGGCGCCTCCTCGCCCCCAAGGTGAACGGGGGGCTCTTTCTGGTGCTGATCCAGTCGTTTCCAATAGAGCGATCCTGGCGCTCGATCAAGTAATTCGACTTTGAGTTCTTGTGACAATGAAGGCCCCTGAGACGAGATAAGCCAATGCCCACCGAGTGTTTCAAGATAAAGGCCGGGGAAATCGTCACCTTCACCATCGATCAATCTAACGAGATCGTTATTCGGAGAGAGCAAAGACTGGCGCTTTGCAAAGGCGGAATCGAGTAATTGGCTGAGGCGAGGGGTGGACATCTGGCGCGCATCTCTTAGCATCCCTTCACTAATGAGCGAATGGAAATCCTTACTCGATCAGGCAGTCACTGATGGTGACCTTTCTTCAACCTCCTGTGAAAATATCGAGCTCTACCTTGCTGGCACAAGCTCTCCAGTAGGAGAAGCCGCAATTATTGAGCTGGTTGCGCAATCAGCATGGCAGGAGCTTGACGACCGTTTTTTTAAGACTCTTGCCTTTGGTACGGGAGGGCTCCGCGGCCGGACGATTGGTCGTATCGTCACCAAGGCTGAAGAAGGAAATGGCGGGCCGCTTGAGCGTCCTGAACATCCTTGCGTGGGGACGGCGACAATGAATTTCTTCAACCTCAAACGGGCAATGCTGGGGATGGTGACCTATCTTTTGAAAACCTGGAGCGGGGAAGAGCGACCATCCATCGTGATCGGTCATGATTCCCGCCATTTCTCTCGCGACTTCGCCGAGACCTGCGCCAAGGTCTGCACTGACCTCGGTGTGGATGCTTACCTTTTCGAAGCGGAACGAGCGACGCCCGAAATCTCCTTTGCCATTCGCGAGCTCCGGGCAGACGCGGGTGTCTGCCTCACCGCGAGTCACAATCCGGCTCACGATAATGGCTTTAAAGCCTACTTCTCGCTGGGCTCCCAGATCGTCGAACCAGCCGCGACCGGAATCATTTCCGAGGTGAACGCGCTCACCAGTGACAAATACGAGCCGAAGCCGGAGAGCGAGCAGGGGAAGTTGATCGTGCTAGGCGAGGAAATGGACCGCACTTACATGGGTCGCCTTAGAAGCGTTCTCCTTAAACCTTCCTTGCTTGATGGGAAGAAGGCGAAGATTGTCTATACCAATCTTCATGGAACCGGAGGCGTGATTATCGTGCCCATGCTCCGCGAAATGGGCTTCGAGGTTCTTACCGTGCCCGAACAAGATGGGCCCGATGGCCGTTTCCCGACGGTCGAATCACCCAATCCTGAAAACGCTCCCGCGCTCGCCATGGGAATCGCCCTTGCTGAAAAAGAAGGAGCTGATGCGGTCATCGGTACTGATCCTGACTGCGATCGCATGGGCGTCGCGGTGAGAAATGGCGCGGGTGAAATGGAGCTGCTGACCGGTAATCAGATTGGCTCTCTAATCGGATGGTATCGCATCAAGACGATGTTCGATCTCGGTTGGCTCACGGAGAGTAATCGTAGTCGTGCTGTGCTCATCAAAACGCTCGTAACGACTGATCTGCAGTCCAAGATTGCCAGCAAATTCGGCATCAGCGTCGTGAACACTCTCACGGGCTTCAAGTTCATCGGCGAAAAGCTCGCGAAGTATGAAGCTGCCATCCCCACGGACAAAAAGGGCAATTACCGCAGCTTATCCGAAGAGGAGAGTCGCAAGATTCGCCTCGAATATTCCAAGTTCTTCGTCTTCGGCGGGGAAGAAAGCTACGGTTACCTTGGTTCTGATTTCGTGAGGGACAAGGATGGTAATGCCTCGGCAGTAATGTTCGCCGAACTCGCGGCGTATGCCATGAGCGAGGGCACCACGATTAGCGGACTTCGTGATCGAATTTGGAAAGAGTATGGCGTGCACCTTGAGCAGGGCAAATCGATCGTGATGGAAGGAAGTGCCGGCGCTCAAAAAATCGCAGCGCTGGTCGAATCTTACAGTTCGAATCCTCCCGAGGAGATTGATGGAGCTAAGTGCGTCGACGTTAAAAATTACGCAGAGGGCGGGTTTTACGACGAGGAGGGCGATGAGCTTCCTGCCGCAGATATGCTCTTTGTCGAACTCGATGACGGCCGTCGTTTCGCCGTGCGTCCCTCTGGAACCGAGCCAAAGATCAAATACTACCTCTTTGGAGAATCCGCGCCTGGAGATGTCGCCACCGGCAAGGCTCAAGTCACCGCTGCCCTGGACTCTCTATGGGCCGCCGCCGAAAAAGACGCCTACGCGCGCATGGGCCAATAATGCAACGTTTTTTGAAAATACTCGGAGCGCTTGCGAGTGGATGCGCGCTCTCTCTTTGCTTCGAGCCTTTTCAAGAAGGCTGGCTCGTTTGGGGCTGGCTTTGGATCCTGTTCCCGATCTTGTGGACGACAAAAGGAAAGTGGCGCCGCCTTAAAGGCTTCGGCTATGGTTACCTGAGCGGTCTCTCTTTCTGGTTGATCAACATGAAGTGGATTTGGACTGTCACCGGATTGGGTTCGGTCACGATAGCGCTCTATCTTGCACTCTATTTTGGAGCTTTTGGGGCATTTGCTACGGTTTCAGGAAACCCGTGGCGAAAAGAAACAAAGCTTGCGAAGACCGTTCCCCAGCGCTTTCAAGAAATGTCGCGAAGCTTGGCTTACGCTGCCGTTCTCGGTGGCTTGTGGTGTGGTCTGGAGTGGATTCGCGGCTGGATGCTCACTGGCTTTGGCTGGAATGGCTTGGGAGTCGCCTTTTCAAACAGTCTCATGCTGGCCCAGAATGCTGAGTTCGTCGGCGTAATTGGTTTATCGTTTCTCCCAGTGTTTTTCAGCGCCGTCGTGGTGCAGGTCGGAAGACGCTTTTACCAGCAAAGCATTCTTGGCGGGGTGAAGATGCTTCACTGGGATTTTGCCACTGCGATGCTCGTCATTATGGCAGCCTTTACGCTCGGGACCTTCCGTTTTACGACGGTTATTGGGAGTGAAAAGATCACGGCCAAAGTTCTTCTGATTCAGCAGAATATTCCCCAGAAAGCGGGGCAGATACAGTGGTCTGCGCAAGACATCGTGGATGGCTTTATTGAACTTACGGAAGACACACTTGAGGAGATCGACAATCAAACCATCGAAGACCTCAAAAACGCGGAAGAAGAAGTGATCGTCTCGGGCCAACGCCCCGATTTAGTGCTTTGGCCCGAAGCCTGTCTCCCGGAGTGGTTTTATCTGGATGAGGAAGGGCGGCCCGTCGGGGGACCAGCGATTGAGAGCATCCTTAAATACATCGTTTCCATCGGCGACTTCACTCTAATCACTGGGATCAACGAAGTTGAAGGAAATCCTGAAGACCCCTCTGCTCGAATCTACAATTCTCTTCTCGCGCTTGATTCGGATGGAACAAGACAGTCCTTCAAGAAACATCATCTTGTCTACTTTGGTGAAGCCATCCCTGATATTCAGTTCCTCAGAGATCTCTACGAAGAAACCACTGGCGTTCCCTTCGGAGGAGGACTCACACCGGGACAAGACTTCGATCCTCTGGACCTCAAACTGGGCGGCGTTGATATCGGGCTCATTCCTTCTGTTTGCTTCGAGGATACCGTCCCGCGTCTTGCTCGAAAGTTCGTCCGTCCGGAGCCTCAATTGATTGTGAATATCACTAATGATGGCTGGTTTCAGGAAAGCGAAGGAGCAGCGCAGCACTTTCAAAACTCTCTTTTCCGGAGCATTGAACTCAGAAGGCCCATGCTCCGCTGCGCGAACCAAGGCGTTACTTCTGTGATTTCCATGGTGGGCTCAACCTTCGATCCTGTCACTGCCGAGGATCGGCGTTTGGTCAACGGAGAGGGGGGTCATTTTCACCGGGGAGCACTTCTTGCAAACGTCTATCTTCCTGCTAACGCCGCCGTGACTCTCTATTCACGTTGGGGCGATTGGTTTGCTGTGACAGGACTTGTTATCGGATTCCTTTGGAGCCTTACGCTCCGTTTCGCAATTCGCTGAGTTCGTGCCTTCGCACCGCTTGCCGAATGAGGCGTAATCTGCCAAGTTCTCTCCGTGCAGAGTGACGTCAGAGCAGTCCTTCAGTATATTCCCTCTTTCAGGGGGAATATTTTCGTCGTTGTTCTGAATGGAGGGCAAATGACGGAGCTAGCTCTCGCTGAGGCACTCCTTGATTTGAGTGCTCTTCTTCAGATTGGTGTTCGAGTTGTGGTTATTTCGACAGGGAATGGCGAGGCGGAAATTTCGCAACGCTTGGTCGATGGAGAGCTGAAATGGGGATTCTCGTCGATGGATACGCCAGAGCACACCCTGGAAGTCCTAAATCGAGGGCAGCTAGTGCTGATCGACGTTGCAGGAGCGGAACCACTTGATGATCGCATTGTTTCCTTTGGAAGAGAACTCGGTGCGTCGAAATTGATCTCACTTTTGGATCAACCCATTCACAGCGAAGGGATGAGCCTGCACGCGATCTCCAGAGAGACTGCAAGGAATTGGGAAGGAGACAGGAAGGCACTTTTCGCCGCGGCCGCCGGGGCTTGCGATCGAGGAATTCCGAGAATCCATCTCTTGGACGCTACCCGGCAGGGTGTCCTCATGGACGAGCTTTTCTCAAACGAAGGAGTGGGGGTGATGATTCACTCGGACGATTATTTGAGCATTCGCCCTATTACTTCGGAGGATATTCCTGAGCTCTTGGCGATGATTGGACGCTCGATTCGAGACGCTTTCCTCGTTCCCAGGTCTTACGAAGAAATCGAAAGTTCGCTCGATGAATTCCTCGTCCTTACGATCGATGATAACGTCGTGGGTTGTATCGCTTTGCATCAATATCCGGAAGGCTGCGGTGAAGTAGCCTGTCTCTATGTAAAACAAAGCCATGGCACAGAGGGATACGGGAGACTTCTTGTGCAAGCGGCAGAAATACGCGCAAAAAAACTTGGTCTCGCTTCGGTTTTTGCGTTGAGCACGAGGGCCGTTGACTACTTTACAAAACAGCTCGGCTATCAGCAGATCGATGTTTCAGAAATCCCTGAGAGTCGGCAGGTTAGGCTGGGGGAAAGCAGCCGGGGCTCTCTCGTCGTTCAAAAGATGCTCGATTAAATTCTTAGTCGATAAGATCGATGGCTAAGCCCTTCACGCTGGCAACATCGATGAGGAAGAAATCAGGGTCTGTTGATAGGCTTCCGTAGAAAAAGCGATTCTCTGCACCGGGCATCACTTGAGCAATTCTTAGTTCCTTTGGTGTCAACGCGACCGATATCCCCGCATCGTTCACCTCCTCAACAATCACCGTGATGCTCAAATTTGGATCATTGAGTTGAAACTTAGCGTTCTCGGCGAGGGGCCCCAGCCATCGGTGAGTTTTAATATTAGCCAATTTTTCCAGAAGTCGGTTTGCCTTATTGGTGTTGAGACTGGCTGTGACATCCTTGCCGTCGAGCTTCGCTTTCCAGTTCTGACTGAAAAAATTGTAACTTAATTGGAGGAGAGGCTGCCCCGAACGTTGAATCAAGAGACCTTTAATTTCGAAGGGATCGATATTCCAGAGACGCTTTGCCCGCCAACGATAGCCCGTCATCGCAATCTTCGTGAGAATCTGGGGGGAAACCTCTGCGACCCGGGATGTCCCAATACGACTACTGAAAAAGTGAGTGCGTTTACCTCCCCCAAATTCTAGAGTGCTCGCGTCTGATCCGCTCCCGATGGTGATCTTCTTTGTCTCCGTGATTCCCAAAACACTGAGATCATCAGGTTGGTTTGGAGCGGGCGTTTCCGCACGAAGGAGTGGTGCCAGCTCGGGAGCACTTTGCCCCTTTTTTAACGCCTCGTGGGCTTCCTTTGAAATTTCGGCAATCCGCCCTGATTTCAAATGCCTCACATAGTAGTGTTCTTGTTCTCTTTGGCCGATAGCGAATTCAAGCGTCGAGTCGTCTTTGAGTTGGACTTCGATTGTCCGCATCGGTTGATCAAGGCCATAGAGAGAAAGATCCGTTGCCGCATCATCGCTAAAACTTAAGATCTCATCACCAAAGAGTGCTTTAAAGAGAACGCCAACTTGTTCCTCGTTCGCTGGGCCTTCGTATCCCCTAAGATTGGCATGCCAACGTTTAGCACGTTCATGAGGATCAAACTCCAGCGTGAGCTGCAGGTCCCGCCCTTCGTGATCCTTAATCCGAAGCGCATCAATCTGAGCAACTCCAAGTGATGTCAGGGTCTTACTTCTGAGCTGATTGACATTGGTTGGGAGCTTCGCTAAGGCGGCTACTGGGAGCTTCAGAATAGCAGGTCGTTTTTGGTTGGGGCCAGTGCCGATAATGGCAGAAGTGATGAGGTCTCCCGCCTTTTCCGGGGGGTAGACATAAACGGTCGTGGGCGAAGAAACGCTACCGTCCGGAAGGAAAAATTTAACCCTGACAATCTGAGCGAGATTTTCCGGAGTGGGTTCAGCCAGGGTCTCGCTTGATTCGTCGTGGACAGCCACTGCCCGGAGGGTGGAGAGTTCACCAATGAGTGCGTTCACCGTCTCCGGATTTGCTGCCAACTCGTAAGGTTTGGTCACGCGCCAAGGCGTGTCCTTGCTCGGATTCGAGCGGGCAAGAGTAAGCTCAGAAGTGCCATCATTGAGGCTAATCTCTGCCGCAAAAGCGGGCGGGCGGTAAAAGACTCCATGATTCCTCAAGGACTTCAACTTGTCATCAAAAAGGCTGCGGATTCCTACGCGGCGAATTGCGGGGTTGGCCTGATCACCACAGACATAGAGATAGTCCCGCTGTTCTCTCTCTGCGGGCCAGATAATCACGGTCGGGAAGCTGCTCGTCTTCTCCTTTTGCGTCTTCCCGTAAAGCTCAGGCCCTTGATCATCGTCGATCACGATGCTCCGCCATGCGGTATTTCGACCTAGGTTGAAATGGCAGAGTGGTCGACCACCTTTGTCGTAAAGCTGGAGTTCAATTTTGGATCCGCTGAGCCCAAATTCAGCGAGATCATGGACCTCATCGCGCTCGATGACATCCTCAATCACAAGGTTGCTTGCGAAGTTAATGATGGCCTGTGCTACCAGCGGATCTGCGATATCTGCCCAAGGTTTTTGGACAACCCATGCGCCTCCAATTTTTTCAACGACCGCTTGGGTTCCATCGTGACTCAAGATTTCGATTCGCCCTACCTCATTAGGATCGAATTGATAAACCCGATCATCCTGACCAAGTGGGGGAGCGCCGAAAAAGCGATAGAGATTCCCGTCATAGGTTTGCATCATCACCAGGCCTCCCAGGAAAAGGGCCAATATTGCGAGCAGGATAGAAGAGAGGTAGCGCATCACTTTTCAGGGTTACGCACGGCGGGTGCTCCAGACAAAGAGAGAGATCAGCAAAAAGCCAATTGGGATGAAGAAAATAATGATGTTTTGGAGCCAGCTGATTTCGCTGTGAATGAGATTGAGTTTTCTTCGCTCTAATCCACGGGGACCAATTCCCATTAGTTCCTCGCGACCGAGCAGCCAATGCGTCGAGTTCTTCACGAAATCCAATTGCTCGCTATTCATCCGTTCGGGGTCCAGGAAATCGCTCGTGGAAAGGATCATCATTTTCGAAACCGTTTCCTCGATCTTATCAAGGTTGGCATTTCCTTTGATGACTCCCGCGCCGATAAAGAGAGGTCCGGGGTGGTCCGAGGAATCATCAAAACTTGGATCAGGCTGCTTATAGTCAACTTCGCCCCAAAAACCTGGCGCGGTCTCAATCACTGCGAAGCAGCGGATTCCCTGTGTCACAAGATCCTCCGCGCCTTCCCGGATTTCCAAACTAGAAACACGACCTTCAAAACGTGTGGCCTTTCCTTCGAGAGAGACCGTGACACTGTTCACCGGAGCGTTCACCGAGAAGAGTGCTTGAACTTGACTGTCGGTGCGACCGTTCGTGACTTTCAAGACACGATCATCACGGCGGGTGACTCCATGTTTTCGAAAGAAAGAGCGGAGATTAGTGAGGTCTGCAGAGGGATCGAGAAAGGCTAAAATCGACGAGCTTGGTCTCTTCCAATATTCTTCAACGACAGCGAGTTCCTTATCGGTGAGATCATACTGCGGAGCTGCAAAAACGACTCCTTCCGCATTCTCGGGAATCTTATCAATTTCTGAAATTCTGATGGGCGCAAGAAAAACGTTGAGACGTCCCATCGTTTCGGACAAAACTTGACTGGGGCTTGCTGAGGCGCTGGCATCGAGGTCATTCTTATCGGAAATTAAGTACATGACTCGTGGACGTGGTTCGATTGCCGCCTGCAGATAGGAGGTGAGCATTTCCTCGTCTTGGTAACCGATCACCCGGCGTTGCTTATTCTCATCGGAGCGCATCACCAGCATGTCTTCAACTCTGACAAAACTCAGGCCAGCATTCGGTGATGTGGGATCAAGCGGTGGACTCAAGCGACCGTCGATGATGAAGATGTCATCGCTGAATAGCTGATCAGCCAGCAAGTCGCTGTAATTATTAGCGACCTCCAAGGAACGATCTTGATCTCGAATGGGATCAAGGTAATCAACATCGAGCTTCCCTTTGGCCAATCGTTCATACTCCTCGATCAAAGTGCGCAAGCGCGCATAATGCGTGGAGTTTTTCCGCAACGCCGCAATGACTTTAACTGGCTCTTCGCGATCCTGAAGCTGTGATGACTTTAAAAGGCTCGTAGTCTGTTCTGAAAGGGTGAATTGCGAAGTTTTGGTCAGATCCATCCGGTCATGATGGAGAATCCCTATATAAAAGGCGCTCATTAGAATCACAACAGCAAGGAGAAGTTGAATGGCAACACGCGAGCCCGTTCCCATCCTGGTAATGGGGGTGGGTGGGGGAGCCATCTCGGAGAGATTTGTTTTAGGATCGTCATTCATGGCTTCCAACGGCGGTAGTCCAGCAAGTGATGAGTAATGAAAAGAGTAAAGCTGGTGGCGGTAAGATAGTAGACAATGGGTCGAGTATCGATCAGGCCACGGGAGAAGGTTGCGAGATGTTCTCGAGATGAGATGAAGCTAAAGAAGGGAGCTGCATCGATCTGATCTCCATAGAAGAAGGTGATCAGCCCAAGGAGAAAGTGGACGAAGAGGATTCCCACACAAACGACTCCGGCAATAATTTGGCTCGAAGTGAGACACGATGCCAAACAGCCGAAGGCGATAAACAGCGCTCCCATGAGGGCTAGAATCGAGAATACCCCAACTAGCTCTCCGCTTGAAAAGGGAGGGGGAACATCAGTGATAATGGTGAAGAGTTTAAAGTGAAAAAAGGCAGGTATCCACAGAATCAGATAAGTAACATACGACGCGAAATACTTGGAAAGCACCACGTGCCAGGTCTTCACCGGGGCGGTTAGGAGTCCTTCAAGAGTTCCCGCCCGGCTCTCTTCCGAAAAGAGGCGCATGGTAAGAACAGGGAAGAGGAACAGGAAATAGAACCAAAAGGTGGGCGCCTGAAAGGTCGCGAAGACGAGGCTTTCAGACCGGGGAGAGTCCAAAAAGCCTTTCATCGTCGTCGAGAGCGAGAGAGCCTGCATGAGTGCTGCAAACCCACAGATCAACCAGCCAAAAGGCGAGAGAAAGTAGGATTTCAGCTCTTTGAAAAAGAGAATTCGGAAGGTGCGCATCTAACTAGTCTTTTCTCGTGAGTTCTACGAAAACCTCTTCCAAGTTCGCGTTTCGACGAGCGAGGGAACGAAGAGGCCACCCTTTTTCGGCAGCCAAAGCGGCCAGACGAATCCGGGTGTCGGTGTTTGGAGCGACAAAGACCGAGAATCTTGTCCATCCATCTTGCAGAGGTTCACTCGTGACCTTTGTGACATTGTCTAAGGTCGGGAGAACAGTCTCTCCAACTTCTGGAGCAATCTTGAGTTCCATTGTCACTCTACCAGCCCGCCTCATCGAAGATATGAGGTTCGACGGAGAGTCCGCTGCCTTCACCTTCCCCTCATCGATAATCACGACCTTGCTACAGGTCATTTCGACTTCGCTCAAAATGTGGGTCGAAAGGAGAATGGTGTGCTCTTGGCCCAAATTTTGGATCAATCGTCTGATCGCCCGAATCTGATTGGGATCGAGACCGTTTGTGGGTTCATCGAGAATGAGGAGTTCAGGTTCGTGGATGAGGGCATCCGCCAAGCCAACCCGTTGCCGGTAGCCTTTGGAGAGGGTCTTGATCATTTTGCGCCGCACATGAGTGAGCCCGCACGTTTCCATCACGTCGCCAAGCCGGGTGCGGAGCTTCCCTCCGGAAAGTCCTTTCAGTGCCCCACGGAAGCGCAAATACTCCTTAACGCGCATCTCGATATAAAGAGGAACATTTTCCGGCATGTAGCCGATCTTCTTTCGCACCTCGAGTGACTCTCGAAAAATATCGAGTCCGGCGATGCGTGCTGCCCCGGAACTAGGTGGGAGGTAACCGGTGAGCATTCTTAGGGTGGTGGTCTTTCCGGCGCCATTAGGCCCCAGAAATCCTACGATTTCTCCGCGCTGGACTTCAAAAGAAATCTCATCGACCGCCAAATGGCGGCCATAGCGCTTACTGAGATTTACAATCTCGATCATGCGATGGTGAAAATAGAGGTGGGATTAGGAGCTGAGCGATTGACTCGCGAAGGTGTGGGAACTAACTAACGACACAGGTCGTACGATTCCAAGCTCGAATCTCAACCTCCTTACCAACTTATTACCATGTCCTCGCACATTTCATCACGCCTCAATGCGTCACTTCTAGATGAAAAGTATGCGGAGTGGGAGAACGACCCTCAATCAGTGGAGCCTGTCTGGTCAGCGTTCTTCGAGGGATTTGAGTTGGGCTCGACCGAACCGAAAAAGGGCGGTCCTAATGGCAGTAATCCCGCAACTACAAGCTCAGTAGCTCTCTCTGAGGAACAGCTGATGTTCCGGGGGAAGGTCGTGAGCCTTGTCTACAACTACCGCACACTGGGTCATACTCAAGCTCACATCAATCCGCTCGATGATGCTCCAAAGCAGAATCCCAGACTTGAATTGACGGCATTTGGACTCAAGAGGAGTGATCTCGCCAAAGAAGCGAGCACCCAATTTTTTCGAAAAGGGGAAGCGATTCCTCTTGGATCACTGATCGAAGCTCTTCACGAAACCTATTCTGGGAAAATCGGCTTCGAATTCATGCACATCCACCAGACGGAGGTGCGCCATTGGATCAGACAGCGTATCGAAAACCGGGTGGCCCGGCCTGATATCACGACAGAGGATAAGAAAAAAGCACTGCAATGGCTCCTCGAAGGAGAGCTTTTCGAAAGCTTCCTTGGTAAAAAGTTTCTGGGGGAGAAGCGATTCTCCCTCGAAGGAGGAGAAGGCTTGATCGTCCTCCTCAATCGAATCCTTGAAGCGTGTCCCAGTGCGGGAGTGAGCGAAATTGAAATGGGCATGGCTCACCGGGGCCGGTTGAACGTCTTGGCGCATTTCGTCAAAAAATCACTATCGACTCTCCTTTACGAATTCACCCCGAACTATGTCCCAGATCTGGTGGCAGGGGATGGTGATGTGAAATACCATCTCGGATACGAAAAGGTTCGCAAACTTCCGGATGGCGAAGTCCGCATCAGTCTGGCAGCCAACCCGAGCCACCTTGAAGCGGTGAATCCGGTGGTTGAGGGGAAGGCACGAGCCAGGCAACGCCTCATTGGTGATGACGGCGCTCAAACGGACCGCACCGTGGTCCTTCCGCTCCTCATCCATGGCGATGCCGCTTTTGCAGGACAAGGTCCGGTAGCCGAAGTCCTCAATCTTTCACAGCTAGAGGGTTATCGTACCGGGGGAACAATCCATCTGATTATTAATAATCAGATCGGATTCACCACGATGCCGGAGGACGCGCGCTCTTCGCCCTACGCGACCGATGTGGCCAAAATGATCGAAGCACCCATTCTTCATGTGAATGGCGAACGTCCCGAGGAACTCATCTGGGCCGCGCAATTTGCACTCGATTTCCGACAGGAGTTCAGCCGCGATGTCGTGATCGACATGTATTGCTACCGTCGCCAAGGGCACAACGAAAACGATCAGGCGGCATTCACTCAGCCACACATTTATCGCAAGATAATGGGTCGCAAGACAGCAGGACAGCTCTATCGAAACGAGCTCATCGGAGCAGGGGTGATTTCGGAATCTGAAGGCCAAGCGATCCACGACAAGATTTGGGAGGAGCTTGAGGAGGGGTTGAGCAAGATGCGGAAACACAGCGATGAAGGTGACAGGACGGTCTTCACGGGTTCAACTGCTGAGGTTCAGCCGGAGTTTAGTTTTGACAATGTCACAACCGGAATTTCAGTCGAACAGCTCCAGCACATCGGGAAGACACTCACGACAATTCCTGAAACTTTCTCTCTGCATCCGACTCTCGCGAAACGTTTCATCCCACGAAGAATTGAGGCGCTTGAAAACGGGGGGCCCTTTGATTGGGCATTCGCTGAATCATTGGCGTTTGGAGCTCTCTTGATTGCGGGATATCCAGTTCGTCTCTCGGGGCAGGATTGTCGACGCGGTACCTTCTCGCAGCGTCATGCGGTGTTCTACGATTATGACACTCGTGAGCGCTATATTCCCCTGCGGAATCTAAGTGAAAAACAGGAGAGATTCTGCGTTTATAATTCGCTTCTTTCTGAAACGGCGGTGCTCGGTTTCGACTACGGCTATTCTCTAGGTTGCCCCAACATGCTCATCCTTTGGGAAGCTCAATTCGGCGACTTTGCCAATGGGGCTCAGGTCATTATTGATCAGTTCATTTCCTCTGCGGAATCCAAATGGCAAACCCCTAGCTCGATGGTGATGCTTCTTCCTCACGGATACGAGGGCATGGGGCCCGAGCACTCCAGCGCCCGACTGGAGCGTTTTCTCCAGCTTTGCGCAGAGAAGAACATGATCGTGGGGAACTTTTCGACACCAGCGCAATACTTCCACGCTCTGCGTCGACAAAAGCATTCACCGACCCGGAAGCCGCTGATTCTGATGACGCCCAAGAGTCTCCTGAATCATCCTCAAGCAGTTTCCCATCTTGAGGATTTCCTCGATGAAACAGCGTTCCAGGAAATCATCCCCGATCATCACGAATTTGATAATCCGGAGCGAGTGAATCGAGTCATCTTTTGTAGTGGAAAAGTCTACTATGATCTCCTTGCTCACCGGGAGGAAAATAACATCAAACACGCTGCGATTGTCCGAGTTGAGCAACTCTATCCTCTTGATGCCGACGGGATTAAAATGGCAACGAGCCCCTATGCCTCGGCAAAAAAATTCATTTGGTGCCAGGAAGAACCTCTCAACATGGGTGCTTGGTCATTCATCCAACCGCGACTCGAGCGCATTACAAAATCCCGTGTCCGCTATGCCGGCCGAGACCGTGCATCCAGCCCCTCAACTGGCTCCAAAGCCGTTCATAAACGCGAGCAGAAAATGCTCGTAAAGAAGGCCTTTTCCGTCTAATTTTTTACATTTTTTTCTTACTTCGATGTCTCACGAAATTAAAATTCCACCAGTCGGTGAATCAGTCACCTCTGCTCTCGTTGCTCAATGGCATAAAGGAGAGGGTGACGCCGTCCAAAAAGGGGAAACTCTCGTCACCCTCGAAACAGACAAAGTGTCGAACGAACTTGAAGCAGAGGTATCTGGCACTCTTTCCATCACCGTTCCAGAAGGTGAAGAAGTCGCTATTGGAACTGTCGTTGGAATGATTGCCGAAGGAGCAGTCACCGCGGGCCCTCCAACGCAAACACCGGAGAAGAAGACAGAGGAGCCAAAGAAATCTCCTGCCCAGGAAAACCAAGCCGAAGTCGTCCCAATCAAAGTCCCAGCGGCCGGAGATTCGATCACTTCTGCCACGGTCGCGGCATGGTCGGTAGTCGATGGGTCTTATGTCAAAAAAGGAGAAGTCATGGTGACTCTCGACACCGATAAGGTCTCATCCGAACTTGAAGCCGAAGTCGCGGGAACGATCAAAATCGAGGTTTCCGAGGGATCAGAAATCGATATCGGAGCCACTCTCGGAACGCTCACCACAGGACCAGTTCGTGGGGGAGTAGAGGAAGAGAAGGGGACTTCCCCCGTGCAAAAAACACTGCAGGAAAAAGCGCCCGCTCAAGCGACTCCAGCTTCGACTCAAAAGAAGAAAATTACGCCGTCAGCTGAGGAAGGCCGCTTCACCAGGAAAAAGATGACGCCGCTACGTCGCAAAATTTCCCAGCACCTCGTCACCGCCCAGCAAACTGCGGCCATTCTGAGCACCTTTAACGAGGCCGATATGTCGGCCGTGATGAAGCTCCGCAGACAAGTTCAGGAAGACTTCGTCGCAAGACATAGCGTGAAACTTGGCTTCATGTCCTTTTTCATTAAAGCCGTGGTTCAAGCGCTCAAAGAGGTGCCTTCGATCAACGCCCGCATTGAAGAAAACGACATCATCGAGAATCATTTTTTTGACATCGGAGTCGCGATCGGAACAGAAAAAGGGCTTGTGGTTCCCGTCCTCCGGGACTGCGATCAAAAGAGTTTCGCGCAGATTGAGCAGGATATTTTGGATTACGCGATGAAGGCTCGCGACGGAAAGATCGAATTCACTGATCTCTCTGGCGGCGTTTTTACAGTCTCGAATGGCGGCGTTTATGGCTCACTCCTGAGCACGCCAATCCTAAATCCTCCACAAAGCGGTATTCTAGGAATGCACACCATCCAACAACGCCCGATGGCGGTGAATGGAGAGGTGAAGATTCTCCCGATGATGTATTTGGCAATGAGCTATGATCACCGACTCGTCGACGGAAGGGAAGCGGTGACATTTCTAATCAGCGTTAAGAATAGCATTGAGAACCCGACGCGTCTCATGCTCGAAATGTAGATGGTTACCGAAGAAAATCCTTACGCCGCCGCCAACGAGTGAAGTTGTCGCCGAGGGTTCAGATTCACGTAATTTTGAAATCCCCAGTGCCTCTAATTACGCGAGTCGTTGGGCGCGCTTGGGTGGTGCAATCATCGACGCGATTGTCTTACTTGTCGTAGCACTCCCAGTCATCATAATCGGTGATGGCTTAACGGTAGATTCATGCGATGAGTGGCTTGAACGCGAATCAGATTGGTCCGATTCTATTCTAGCGACGGTTGCGATGATGGGAGCTTATTTTGGGGTCCAGAGTTTTTTCTGGCACACAAGAGGAGAGCATCGGAAAAATTGCGACGCGGAACACGCATTGTGATGCTAGACGGTTCGGGTGCAACTTGGAGCACCATTTTCTGGAAGCGGGAGTGTTTTGCCCACTGTCATTTCAAATATTCCAAAACTTGGAAATCTTTTTGATTTGATCAACGTCCTCATGATCTTCCGATCTGAGCATAACTGCCTACATGACGACATGGGCGGAACCCGGGTGATTCGAGAACGAGTCGAACCAGTTAATCCAGGAGGCTAAGTGCTTTACCCTAGGGGATATAAACCAGTCACTAATTAAGCATTACATATATTGTGTGAAGTTATAAAAGAGCGACCACTCCTGTGGTTCCTTCCAGAATCGGTGCCAACTCCTAATCCCGGCAAACTTTCGGATAATCTCTCTTCCCTTCGGCCGCATCTAAGATTTTGGTACCGGCTTTCCCCAAAGGCAACCTCCCCAGATTTCTCTTTGGTCTCGCGGGTTGGCCGCGGAACGACAGCTGACGAGGAAAATGGCAAATTGCCCAGACCGACCCCACGTGCAGTTCGTATTCAAATATGCGATTCTCAGGGCCTTTAGAAAAATCACCTAATGAACGAGCTTAAGGAATTTCTTCTCGGCCTTATTGGCGACCACCGCGAAAACCTGATCACCTTTACTGAGGACGTCATCGGCGCTTGGGACAATTGCTTGAAGACCTTTAAGGAGTCCCACAAGAACACAGCCTTCGGGCCACTTCATCTCACCCACTTTTTTCCCGTCGGCTTTAGCTCCTTCATTAATCTGGGTCTCAATCACCATGCCATGTCCCAATTTACGGACCACATGAAAGTTCTCTGTTGTGAGGAACCGTGAAATTTCCTTCCTCGAGGCTTCTCGCGGACTGACGGCCGCGACCACCCCAAAGTGCCGACCAGAGCCACTGATCGCTTTTGCATAATCAGCACGGTGAATTAAAGTAAGACAGTTTTGTGCACCCAGACTATTTGCCTGCAGGCAGGTCATGACATTGTCCTCATCACTGCTGCTTGTCGCCACGAAGAAATCGGCGTCACCAACTTGCTCTTCCTCGAGCTCAGAAAGTGACGTCGCATCCGCATTAATCACGGTGGTGTTTGAGAGCCTATCCGCCAGATCACTCGCAAGATCCACGTCACGCTCAAAGATTCTCACCCGACAATTCCAGCTTTCTAACATTTGTGCGAGCGCAAAGCCATACTCGCCACCACCGAAGATGACGACACTGGGACCTTCCTTCTTGCTGACTTCCTTTTGAAGGCTCTCTACCAATTGGCGCAGCTTTCTTGGTTCTCCAAAGATGGTAATGATGTCCCCTGCCTCAAGGATGGTTTCCGCATTAGGAACTTCATGGACATCGCCGCGACTCACCAACGCAATCCGCGTGCGGCCAGGAAAATTAATTTCCCGAAGCGGCTTGCCAAGAACGTCACTTTTTGGACTTACTTTAACCTGCTGAAGTTCAATTTTTCCACGCGCAATCTCCTCGACAACCAAGGAATCCGGATTCCGGATAAATTTTGCTAATTCAATCGCTGATAATCTTTCGGAGCTGAAAATGTGATCGATATTGAAATGCCCCCGGAAGTCAAAGAGCCACTCTTCCCGCTGCAAACCTGGGTGGACACGGCTAATAACACGTTCGACCCCAAGCGATTTCGCAATGCTCGCGCTCATGAGGTTTACTGTGTTTTCGCTCGTCAATGCGAGGAACAATTCGCAATCACCAATGCGCGCCTCGGCAAGGAGATTGAGGCTGCAACCATCTCCGACGATCACTTTAGCTTCAATTTTTCGTTCGAGTTCGGCCGCTCGAGGCCCATCACTCTCGATGACGGAAATAGTGTGGCCCCGACGGGAAAGCTCGATGGCCAAATGACGACCGATTTCCCCTGCTCCCACGATGATGATATTCATAATATTCTGCTTCTCGTATTGTCGCCCTCTTGAGGCTTTTCGCGAAGGAAAATCGTCTACGAGTGATCGCGGTGTTTCTCGTAGGCACCAATGATTCTTCCGACAACCGGATGACGCAAAACGTCACTGGTGTCGAAATGATTGAAGAACACTCCTTGAACTCCACGTAGCGCATTTTCTGCCTCCAAAAGCCCGGAATCGGATTGGCGCTTTAAGTCGACCTGCGAGCCATCGCCGGTAATCACACAACGAGAACCTTCTCCTAATCGCGTGAGAGCCATAAACATTTGCTCCCGCGTGGTATTTTGCGCCTCATCGAGAATCACGAAACTCTTAGAAAGAGTGCGGCCTCGCATATAGGCGAGGGGCGCAATTTCGATACTTCCATCCTCGAGCCTGCGCTGGCCATCCTCGAAGCCCAGCATGTCATCGATCGCATCATAAAGCGGTCGAAGATAAGGCGCTACTTTGTCGCGCATATCACCAGGTAAAAACCCCAGGGCTTCTCCTGCTTCCACCGCTGGTCGAGTGAGAACCACCCGCTGGACCTCTTTCTTTCTCAGCATATGCAAACCCATAGCGACCGCGAGGTAGGTTTTTCCGGTTCCCGCAGGGCCGAGTCCAAAGACGACTTCATTTTCGAGCATCGCGTTCAAATATTCCAGTTGGTGGGTGGTTCGAGCAACCACCGGCTTTCGCCCCCTAGCGCCGACAAGCTGGACTCGAACGAGGTCCGATATTCCGGAGCTGTCACCCATGCCATTTGCAAAGTCGACCGCTGTTTTGAATTCCCGTTCCGCAATTTCAGTGCCATTGCGACGAGCGCCCTCCAAATCTTCAAAAATTCTCTCTACAAGATTGCACCCTTCTTCATTCCCCGTGGCAGTGATCCACCCTTCTCTAGTGACAATTCTTACGCCTGCCTTTTGCTCCAAATACTTCAGGACTTTTTCATCATGCCCAAAAAGCGATTGAAGAAAACGCGGTGTCTCGTATTCCAGTCGGAGCTGATGTTCGTCATCGAGTTCAATTAGCACGGATCCCTCCTAGATTGCTTGGAGTGAAAAAACGAGCGGGATTATCGCCCCTCCACAGCCACGGGGCTCATCGTCGCTGCTTCTTTGCACACCGGGAAACAGAATCGGCCCACTTCCGTTTCGCAACGTTCACAGCAGAAGAACTGGGCATTGCAGGGCTTCCAGCTGCAATTACGATAACGAATGGAGGGCTCATTACAGATGGCGCAATGGGAAATGATCGACGAACCTTCAGTCCTATTGATCGGAACACTCAGACGTTCGTCAAAGACGTAGCACTCGCCCTCGAAACCTTCTCCTTTCACCGATTCGTCCTTTCCGTAGGTTACGATTCCGCCATCGAGTTGATAGACGTCGAAAAGCCCTTCTTTTAATAGAAAACCGCTAAACTTTTCGCAGCGAATGCCGCCGGTACAGTAGGTTAGGATTTTCTTACCCTCCAGTTCTTTACGGTGTTCTCGAACCCATCCCGGGAGATCTCTGAAGCTTGGAACGTCTGGGAGGAGCGCTCCTTCAAAACGGCCAATTTCCCACTCATAGTCATTTCGAGCGTCAATGATGACGACGTCATCGCCATTCATCATCTCCCGCCATTCCTCTGGCTTTAAATGAGTTGCGGTAAGATCTTCGGGAGAGAAATCGTCGCCTCCTAAATTAAGGGACACCACTTCGTCACGGACCTTGAGTGAGAGTTTTGGGAAAACATGAGTATCGGAATGGTCGATTTTCCAGGAAATCCCAGCAGTTATTGGATCCTCGTCCATTGCACATCGGTATTCAGCGGTATCGCTGATTGAGCCAGAAACCGTGCCATTGATCCCTTCCCGGGCGATGAGAATCCTGCCCTTGAGCTTGAGTCTTTCGCAGAGAATACGGTGATTCGCCGCATAGTCTTCGGGATCCGAAATGCGGGAATACTTGTAATAAAGAAGAACCTCGTAGGGGGAATTCATCGCCGTGCGTGAGAGCTAAAAAACTCTCGACCAAAAAGCGAGGTCTCTTTTTCCTTCATTCACTCTGCAATGACATCTCAGAAAAAGCGTCAAAAGATGATCGACAGATGAGACAGGCCTTAGAAAGTAATTTCCGACAGACAAACTAGCGCGCAACATTCGCTACCACCTTAACGTTCTATTCCAATAGATGAAAGACAGCTCGATCTCACCCTTCGCCGAACCTCCTGGAACACTCCGTATCATCCCTCCTTCCCCAGCGAGGATTACGGGAAAAGTCGTTTATTGTAGCAGTGACGAGGTCCAAAAACGCATCGTCCCTCCCTCTCCCGTTAAGATTACTGGTAACGTCCGCTATTCGTCAGGCGAGGAGTCAGCTACCGTGGCGGATAGCCCAGCGACTCAAGCCTCTGCAAACGAAGTCCCGGAGATCACCCTTCCATCGGACAACGGAAGTCTCCCGGCTGATGACGTTGCTGCGATCAATCAGCTCGGTCAGAAATACCAGGCCTTTAAGAGTGAACTCTCCAAGGTCATCATCGGCCAAGAAGAGGTCATCGAGCAGCTCGCCATTTGCCTCTTCTCCCGTGGTCATGGTCTCCTCATGGGAGTTCCTGGCTTAGCAAAAACTCTTCTCGTTTCCTCGGTCGCAGAGACTCTTAATCTGGATTTCAAGCGCATCCAGTTCACGCCCGACTTGATGCCATCTGATATCACAGGAACCGACATCATTCAGGAAAATGAAGAAGGCCGCCGTGAATTCGAGTTCGTCAAAGGGCCCGTCTTCGCCAATATCGTGCTCGCCGACGAGATTAACCGCGCACCCGCCAAGACCCAGTCGGCAATGCTTGAGGCCATGGGTGAGCGAAAAGTCACTGTTCTCGGCAGAACCTACCCTCTTGCGCCGCCCTTCTTCGTTCTCGCGACTCAAAACCCCGTCGAGCAAGAAGGAACCTACCCCTTGCCCGAGGCTCAGCTTGACCGCTTCATGTTCCTCATCGAAGTAGAATATCCAACAGAGGAGGAGGAGCGCCGGATCGCCCGTGAGACCACTGGAGCCGACAAGCCCCCTCTCAACGCCCTTCTCAGCGGCGAGGAAGTCATCAACTACCAGAATCTCGTTCGCAAGGTTCCTGTCCCCGATCATATTTACGATTACGCCGTGGAGATCGTCCGACGCACCCGTCCAGATTCCGACGCAGCGCCCGAATGGATCAAAGAATTCGTGGGCTGGGGCGCAGGTCCTCGTGCGGTACAGTATCTCATTCTCGGATGTAAGGCCCGTGCCGCACTTCGTGGGACTTATATGGCCTCGCTTGATGACATCGAAGCGGTCGCCCAGCCCGTCCTAGGCCACCGAGTTCTCACCAATTTCGCTGCTGAATCGCAGGGCATGACCTCTAAAAAGATCGTTGCTCGGTTGATTGAGGAGATGCGGGATGATGCTTAAGTGATCTCTACTAGAGGCACATGAAATACGATTTCCTCGATACTGACGTGCTCGCCCGACTTAAGGCGATCCCGATGGAGTCGCGTTTTCCGATGATCGGAAATGTCGCGGGCCGTCACCGATCCCCACACCGTGGATCGTCCGTTGAGTTTGCGGAATACCGAAAGTATGTCCCCGGCGATGACACCCGCCGCCTTGATTGGAAAGCCTTTGCCCGTTCCGACCGCTACTACATCAAGGAGTTCGAAGCCGATACCAATCTCCGCGCATACTTCGTCGTTGATTCCTCGGGCTCGATGAATTTTTCCTCGGGTGAAAATCCTCCCAAGATTGAATTCGCCCGACGCATTGCCGCCACCTTGAGTTATCTCATCGTCAACCAAGGTGATTCCGTGGGCCTCTCTTGTTGTAACGAAAAACTCCATCTGGAGATCCCTCCAAGCCGTCGCCCTGCCCAGCTGCAGCACATTTTTGAATCGCTTCAAACGGTCAAACCCAAAGGGGAAACAGGCCTCGTCCAAGCTCTCCACACGATCGCCGAAAAAATCCAGCAACGTGCGCTTGTTGTGGTTCTCTCGGATTTTTTCGTGGAAACCGATGAATTGGCTGACGCCCTCCAGCACCTTCGCTTCCGCAAGCACGACATTGCCATGTTTCACTTACTCGATCCCCAAGAGATCGCGTTTCATTTCGAAAGACCTCACCGTTTTATCGATCTTGAAGACGGGACCACCGTGGTGGCAGAGCCCAATCTCATCGTCGATGAATACCACGCCGCGCTCAACGAGTTCCTCGCGACGATTGAGAAGAATTGCCACAACGTGAACGCCGACTACCAGCTCCTCCAAACCGATGCGAATACCGAAGAAATTGTCTCGAACTTCATCACCGGACGACTCAGAAAAAGAAGATAATTCTCACTCTTGAACTTCCTCGTACCAGCGCTCCTTTGGGGGCTCCTTGCAGCAGCCATTCCGGTGATCATTCACCTCTTGAACCGGCGCCGCTTCCGCACGGTGAAGTGGGCTGCCACGACCTTTCTTTTAAAGGCCTCGCGGGAATCTCGTGGAAAAAAGCGGCTCAAGCATATTCTTATTTTGGCCTGCCGTACCCTGGCCATCGCCGCGCTCATCTTTGCCGTCGCCCGTCCACTCGTCGGAAGTTTTCTAGGTTGGGGAAGCGGCTCCGTGGAAACAGTCGTTCTCGTTCTCGATCGTTCGCCCAGCATGGAAATACGGGGAGCGGATGGACAACCGAGTCAACGCGAAGCGGTTCTCGAGCGCATCGCGGCCTCGCTCAAGAGCATGGGGGAACCTCGTCTCGTCCTCATCGACAGCGCCACCGGGGAAGTGCAAGATGTGGCCTCCCCCGAAGTTCTCCCTGAACTCTCGAGCACTCAGTCAACCGACACGCAAGCTGACATTCCCGGACTCCTCATTACTGCGGTTGACTACCTTCAGGAAACGAATCCCGGGAAAGCTGAGATTTGGCTCGCCTCCGACCTCCAGCGTGGGGATTGGAAAACGACCGACACTCGCTGGCAAGCGGTGCAAAGCGGGATCGATACCCTTCCGACAAAAACCATGCTTCGCATCTTGGCCGCGGACACCAAAAAACGACAGAATTTCTCACTCGAATTGGTCTCCTCCAGGAGAATCGATAGCGACCTCTTTCTTGATTTGAAACTCTCCCGGGCTGAGACGACGGGTGATGCCTCGGCGGCACTGACCTTTTCTCTCAATGGGGCCCGCACTTCAGAACGTGTCACGATTACTGGACAGGACTCCCGTTTTCAAAAACGCCTCCCGCTCGGCGAAGGCAATAAAAATGGTCATGGCTGGGTCGGATTAACTTCTGACAACAACCCGCGCGATAATGCGGTCTTCTTTGCTTATGGTCCACGCTCTAACGTCCTGAGTTATTTGGTGTCTGATGCTCCCACGAGCGAGGCCGCACGGTTCCTCCATCGGGCCGCCGCCCCTTTGGGTTTCACCCGACAGGAATGCCAGGTTCTCACGCCGGTAGAAACGAGCAAAATTGATTGGTCAAGAGCGTCCCTCATCATTTGGCAAACTGCCATTCCTAAGGGCGCGGTAGCCTCCGAGATTCTCCAGTTTGTCGAGGCCGGAGGTTCACTTCTTTTTGCCCCTCCTGAAGTCGAGTCAACCGAGTCCATCTTTGGACTCTCTTGGGGAGAAGAACAGACCGCACCCGATGACCAATTCTTCATTACCGGACCGTGGGTTCCCGACGATGGCCCCTGGGCGCATGGAACCAATGGAATCCCTCTTCCCCTGAAGGAATTGCGGGCTGTGAAACGCCGAAAAATTGATGGCGAAGCTGCTATTCTCGCCGAATGGGACGACAAGTCCCCTCTCTTGGTCCGCTACCTCACCGGAAAAGGAACCGTCATCTTTATGGGAACTCTTCCGGATGACCGGTGGTCCAATCTTGAGTTCACCGCCCTTCATCTTGTCGCCGCCCAGCGCCTCATTCAAAAAGGAACTGATCGTCTTCACTCTGGCTTTCGCGCCGTCGCTGGAAGTGAAAAAGCGGAGACGAAAAATGATGAAGTCCGTGAGCGACTCGACACTTTCGAGGAGCACGACCCTTCACAAGAGCACTACCGGGCCGGCATTTATCGGCTTGGCGAACGCGTCATCGCGGTGAATCGAAAACCTGCCGAATCCTCACCCGAGGAAGTCACGAAGGAAGGGCTCAAAGATCTCTTGGGAGACACTTCCTACTCGCTCTTCAGCGACGAAAACAGCAAGGACGATTTCGTCAAAGAAGCTTGGCGCGCCTTCCTCATTGCGGTCCTCGTATTTCTCATCACGGAAGCCCTCCTCTGCCTTCAGCCCAAGCCCGGACAAACCCCGATCAAGGGTGTCACCAAGCCCGTTTCTACCCCGTGAGACATTTCAATTTCGGTAACCTCCACTTTCAAGCAAGCACCTTTATCCTAGTGCTGGTTGTCTTGGCTCTGGTTGCCACCGCAATCTTGTGCTTCATGGCTGTTAAAAGGTCCCTTCGACCAAAGCGCACCGGAATTCTTGAAGGGCTTCGTTTTCTCTGTGTCCTCATTGTCGCCATCATGCTCCTTGGACCGGAGTGGCGCACGGTGGAATCGTCGGATCTACAACCCGAAATCGCGATCATTTGGGACGAGTCCCGCTCGATGTCGACCGAAGATGCACGCCTCCCTAAATCCCTCTCCGTAGATGAAAAGGTCGTGGCTCGACAGGATCTCGTAGAAAAAATTCGAGAAAGCGAGTTTTGGAAACCTTTTGAAGCGGATGACAAAAATCGAGTCACATTTTCCAGCTTCGGAACACCTCCCATCGATGGAGATCCTGCCTTGATCGCAATGTCTGGCTCGGATCTCAATCAAGCACTCAAGGACACTCTCGAAACAGGTCGAAACCTCCGCGCCGTTGTTCTTCTGAGCGATGGATCTTGGAATATCGGCAAGCCCCCTGTTGATGCCGCTCAGCAAATGCGCATCCGTGGAGTCCCTATCTACAGCCTCGGGACCGGAGCAGCCAATCGACTTCCCGATCTCGATCTTGAATCGGTCAATGCGCCTACCTACGGAATCGTCGGCGAGAACGTGCAGATCCCCTTCACCATCGAGTCGTCCCTCTCTCGGGATGTGCGCACCATCGTAAGACTCCGGAGCGATAGTGGAAAAGAACGGACCAAGGATATTGTCATTCCCGCCAACAGCACCTTTTACGACTCCATGCTATGGCGGATTGAAAAGGAAGGTGCTAGCAAACTTGAACTCTCGATTCCTTACGCCAACGACGAATTAGTCGAGAGCAACAACTCCCGCGAATTCGTAATTGCAGGCAAGCCCGAGTCCATCAAAGTCCTCGTGATCGAAACCCTCCCCCGCTGGGAATATCGCTTCATTCGCAATGCCCTCTCCCGCGATCCCGGAGTCGATGTTGATTGCCTCCTTCTCCATCCACAGCTTGGAAGTGGTGATGGCCCCGACTACATCGAGGCCTTTCCTGAGAAACTTGAAGACTTGCAGAAATACGATGTCGTTTTTGTTGGGGACGTCGGCATCGGCGAAGGCGGCTTGACTGTGGATCAGGCGAACCTCATCAAAGGTCTCGTTGAGAACCAAGCTTCTGGAGTCGTCTTTATCCCGGGCCCTCAAGGAAATCAATTTGAGCTCGCTAAGTCCGAACTCGCCGATCTCATTCCTGTCGTCTTGGAAGAGGCGAAAAAGGAAGGTTACAGCGATAGCACCGCCTCGCCCATGCGGCTTACTTCAGAGGGCGAAAAGAGTCTCCTTACCATGCTTGGCGACGACGAAAGAGAGAATGAATCCATCTGGCAGAGTCTCCCTGGATTCTACTGGCATGCTCCTGTCGTAAAAGCCAAAGCCGGAACCCAGGTTCTCGCGGTAAATGACAATCGTCGAAACTCTTCAGGCCGCATTCCCATTCTCGTGACCTCACGTGCGGGATCTGGAAAGGTTCTCTACATGGCAATCGATTCAGCTTGGCGTTGGCGTCGGGGAGTCGAAGACCTTTATCACTATCGCTTCTGGGGACAAGTGGCGCGCTGGATGTCCTATCAACGGAACATGGCTGCTGGTGAGCGTGTCCGTGTCTTCTTCTCGCCAGAACGCCCCAAACCCGGCGAATCGGTTTTCATTTCTGCCAATGCCTTTTCGGTTGAAGGAGCTCCACTCATTGATGGTGCAGTGCAAGTCGATCTTACTGCTCCCGATGGCACTTCCCGTCGCTTGGAGCTTTCACAAGGAGATTCAGCATGGGGTGCTTTCAGTGGGAAGTTCGAGATCAACCAGCCGGGCACTTGGTCCTTGCGAGCCTTTGTTGCCGGAGATGAAAACGCCTCGGTTGAAACCAAAATCATCGCTCAAGCCGACCCCATTGAAAAAGCGGGACTCCCCGCGCGTTTTGATGTCCTCGATGAAATGTCCCGAGTGTCCAAGGGACGTCTCGTAACACCATCTCAGTTGGCCGACCTCGTGAATGAAATCAACGCCCTGCCCGAGCCGCAACCTTTAGTCAACTCGGGTAAACTATGGGCCCATTGGCTAGCCCCCACCTTACTCATTGTCCTCCTCGCCCTCTTTTGGATGGGCCGTAAACTAAACGGGACCTTCTGAAGAAGGTCCCGGAATCAAATTTAAGAAAGCGATCTAAAATCAAGCGCGATGAGGTTCCATCGACGAGGCTGTAGGCTCGTCTTTTTTGCCAAGGATCTTCTTCATCTTCGCAAGGGCAATATTCTGCACCTGGCGAATCCGTTCCCGGCTCACACCGAAGTCTCGGCTAATTTCTTCAAGCGTCAGAGGCTTCTTTCCGTTGAGTCCGAAACGGTGATCAATGATGTGCGCTTCCCGCTCATCCAGACTACCGAGGAGTTCATCGAGTTCCCCGTGGAGATTGCTGTTTTCCAAAGTCATCGAGGGATCAGCCGCCTTCTCGTCTTGAACTATTTCTCCAAGCTGAGTTCCGTCATCATCGCCAAGAGGCGCGTCAAGCGAGACCGGGCGCATGGCATACTGCTTCAAGAGGACTAGTTTCTTGAGGGGAATACCAAGCTCTTCACTCAACTCCTCGTTTGTCGAAAGACGACCCAGATCCTCCGAAAGAATCGCGGAAATCCGACGCACCTTGGCCAACTTGTCGATCATGTGGACCGGCAGACGAATCGTCTTGCTCTGGTTCGAAAGGGCGCGCTTGATCGACTGCTTGATCCACCAAGCGGCGTAGGTCGAGAGTTTCCCTCCCTTTTCAGGATCAAATTTATCAACCGCTTTCATCAGGCCAATGTTCCCTTCCGAAATAAGGTCAGCAAGAGGAAGTCCGTAATCTGAGTAGTCGCGGGCAATTTTCACGACCAAGCGAAGATTTGCCTTGATGAGGTGCTCTCTTGCCTTTCCATCACCCTTGGAAATACGATCTGCCAGTTCGATCTCCTTTTCAGGAGTGATTAGATCAGTCTTCATGATTTCACGCATGTAGACACTCGTGCTGCTGTTTTCTGAGCTTTTTGTCATGGGATTAAGAACCTTGTGATTGGGTATGAAGTCAGAATAGTGCTAATTCCCACTTCCGCTAGAAAAAAGCCACTAATTTTCAGTAATTACCGAAAACTCCACAAGTTCAGAAACGAAACCTAGATTAATGTTCCTTTAAAATGATGGTATTTCAGCTCGAAAAGCCCTTCCAAAGAAGAGAAGATCCCACGGAGGATGACAGACGAGGAAAGCATCGAAGAGATGATGCGGCAAGTGCGCCGGCTGGAGATTCGTGCCCGCCGCTTAGCAAGTGAGACCTTTTCGGGTGAATATCACTCTTCTTTCAAGGGTGCGGGACTCGATTTCGATGAATTCCGGGAATATCAGCCAGGTGATGAAATCCGCTTCATTGATTGGAATGTCACGGCAAGGATGCATGAAACCTACATTCGCAAATTTAAGGAAGAGCGTGAACTCTCAGTAATCATCGTCGTCGATATCTCTGGTTCAACTGATTTCGGAAGTGAAGGACTCTCTAAGCGCGAACGAGCCGCTGAACTTACTGCTCTCATGGGATTTAGCGCGCGCTACAATGGAGACAAAGTAGGACTTCTCCTCTTTTCCAAGGGGCCCGACATCTACCTCCCTCCCAGAAAGGGTGGCAAAAACGTGATCAGAGCGATTAGAGAAGTTCTCACCACGAAACCCAAAGATCCGACAACCTCGATCTCTTCCGCGTGCGAATTCCTCCATCAGTCACTCAAGAGAAAATCGCTGATCTTCTTCATCTCCGACTTCATTGACTGGGGCTTCGAAAAAACGCTGGGGTCGCTGGCCCGGCAGCATGACGTGGTCGCCCTCTCTCTCATCGATCCGCTAGAGCAGAATATCCCTGCAGTTGGGAAAGTTCAGTTCAAAGATCCCGAATCGGGCTTTTCCACGGTCGTAAACACCTCGAATCCGAATGCCCAAATGGGACTTTCGAAACTTTCGCGAAGATATCGGGAGGGACTTACCGCTTTCTTCAACAAGCAAGGCATCGATCACGTGGAGATTTCTACCACTGAAGACTACCTCCCCTCACTCCATCAACTTTTCCAGCGCCGCGCCCGGCGAAAAAACTAAACAATGCCAGACGAAGAACTGCCCGCGCTTCCCCACGATATCGGAGCCCCGGAGGATTACCTCCCGGGCACTCCTTTATGGGTCTGGGTCGCTATCGCCGTGGTGTCGCTCGCGATTATCGCGATTATCGTCTGCCTAATCCGCCGTCTCTGCACCAAGAAGGCCCAGCCAGTGGCATTTGGTCCTGATCAATATATCCTCGCTCAACAGTGCTTGGGTAACTTGACGGATCAGGTTACCTCACTCCCCATCGGCCGATTCGCATCCGCGGTTTCACTCATCATGCGAGAATGCCTCTCACACGTCCTCCACGATCCAGCTCTCTACGAAACTGATGAAGAAATGGCCGTGCGTCTGGAAAGCCTGAATCGCGTCCCTTCTTCCGTGCGCTCCTTTCTCCTCGATCTCAGTTCCGCGAAATACGCTCGATCCCAGGTCGATGACCAGCGCGCACTTCAATTCCTCGAACAAGCGTCCACTGTGCTAAACGAGATCCGCCAATCCCAATCTTCGGAGACCCCAGCATGAGCGCTTCCGATCACTTTGTCTTTGCGCAACCTTGGTGGCTCTTGCTCCTTCTGGCCCTTCCGGCTCTCATCTGGTTTGGATACAAGCAAGGGGCTCAAAGCTGGGTCATCTATCCTACTCTTCGTGTTCTGGGAACCTTGGGATATAAGTCGAAGGATCGTCCCTTCAAACTTGCACCCCTCATTCTACCTTTCATCCTGATCCCCGCGATCTTTGCTCTCGCTCGACCACAGTGGCAAAACGAAAGGAGCTCACGAACGGCTAGCGGAATCGATATCCTGGTTGCCCTCGATATTTCCCAATCCATGAACACGCGGGATTTTCAGTCCTCCGATCCACGCTTCATGCGCCCTCAGCGAAGGATTGATGCGGCTCGCGACGTCATTCTAACCTTCATCAAGCAACGTGCCGATGATCGAATCGGCCTCGTCTCTTTTTCCGGTCGTCCTTACACCGTTGCTCCTTTGACACTTGAGCACGAAATTTTGAAGAGCAAGATCGGCGACATCATCCTCTTCAATGGTCGCCCTGAAGAAGGTGGAACCGCCATCGGAAGTGCTATCAATGCCGCCAGCATCCGACTCGACAACCAAAAAGAATCGAAGAGTAAAATTGTCGTCCTCGTCACCGACGGCGCCAATAACTCCGGAAAGATTTCTCCCGAACAAGCTGCCGAGTTGGCAAACGATCTCGGAATCAAAATCTACACCATCGCCATCGGAAGCGAAGAAGGCCGGCTTCAGGGAGTGGCCCGGCAGGAATACGATGAAGATACCTTGATCAAAATTGCATCCACCACCGGTGGAGAATTCTTCCGGGCCAAAGATATTTCTGATCTCCGTGACGCTTTTAAAAGTATCGATGACTTGGAGAAAACTGAAGTTGTGCGCTCCAGCTGGATTCAAGTGAAAGAATATTACCCGTGGTTCCTCGCTCCCAGCGTCATCGCACTCGTGGGATACTTCCTTATGATGGCCTTCAATCCCCCGCCTTTCCCCTAGTCCATGAGTTTCGCCGTGCCTCTCTGGTTTCTTTTGCTGATCGCGATCCCCCTGGTGATCGTTCTTCAGATATTTATCTGGAAGCGACGTGGTAAAGCTTGGAAACAACTCATTGCAGAAAGACTCAGAAAGCGCCTCAGTCACCCACGTTCGGTAACGAAGCACTTTGTTGGACTTGCTTTGGCGATGCTAGGCCTCCTGCTCTTGGTGACTTCACTGGCGATGCCGGAAGCGGGAGAAGAATGGATCGAGACCCGCAATGAAGGCCGTAACCTATTGCTCTGCATGGACATTTCTCAAAGCATGCTCACCGAAGATGTCGGCTCAGGGAGTCGGCTTGATGCCGCGAAAGCTGCTGCCCTTGAAATCGTGGACCGTTTCCCCAATGACCGGATCGGTCTCCTTATCTTCTCCGGTGAAACTCAGATCACCGTTCCGCTCACCATCGATCATACCTTCCTCACCCAGACTATCAGCCAACTCAATCCGCTCGACCTTCCTCTGGGTGGATCCGATCTCTCTCAGGCACTCAAGGATGCCGTCGAGGTTCTCGTCGAAACGAAGCAACGCAATAATGTCATGGTCGTCTTTAGCGACGGCGAAGATCATTCATCCGGAATTGAGTCCGCGGCACGGCGCGCGAAGGGCCAAGGGGTCTTCATTTACTCACTCGGTTTTGGGTCTGAAAAAGGTGACTTCATTAGGGATCCTCGGATGCGCGACGGCTTCTTCGTTGATCGACGAAACAATCGGGTCGTCAGCCAGCTCAAAGAAGAATCCCTCCGCACCATTGCGGCGAAGACAGGAGGTGTTTATTCAAAGGGCGCAGGCGGTGATTTTCTTCAAACCCTCAACGCCGCCGTTGATCGCATGGATGTTTTTCAGCAAGAAGGAAATCACCAACGGATTGCGAAACCGGTCTATCAATGGTTTCTTCTTCCAGGCCTCCTATTTCTTATGAGTTCAGTCATTGTCAGTCGTCTCCCTTCAGCCCCGATCGCAGCCTGTCTCGCGATCATGGTCTTCTTTTCTTCGGTGGACCAAGCGCAGGCTGGAGAACTCAGGGAAATCTACCAAGGAAAAGCCGCGAACGAACGCGGTGATCATGAAGCAGCTCACGAACATTTCTACGAAGCGGCGGAATCGGCCACCGGTGAAAGAAGTGCCCAACTCCACCTCGCTTCCGGCGCCTCCGCCTCCAAAGCCAAGCTCTGGGGGTCAGCCGTCTCGTCCTACAGCCAAGCGCTCCTAGCAAGCAATACCGAGATCCGACAAGATGCTCACTACGGGTTGGCGAACTCTCTCTTCTACCTCGGCTCTTCTCATGAGGATCAAGCCGAACGGCAGAAAGCTTGGGGAGGTGCAGTGAAGCACTATGAGGAAAGTCTCAAAATAGAGCCCACTAAAGAGGCCGAGGAAAATCTCTCCTTCGTCAAATCTCTCCTCAAGAAAGATCAATCCGAGGAGCAGGAAGACAAAGACGAGTCGGAAGAAAAAGACGACAAAGAAGAATCATCGGACGAAGAGGAGTCAAAAAAGGACGATCAAGAAGACTCCGAGAAAGCCGCAGACGATCCGAAGGATCAAGAAGGCAAACCCAAGGAGGAACAGTCCGATGACCCCAAGGAGAAAGGAGATCCCAAGCCCGAAGACGGGGATCCAAAAGATGGAGAGGCGGGTGACCCTAAAAAAGAAGAGGGCAAAGAAGGTCAGCCTGACAAATCAGAAAAGAAGGACGGCCAGAAGGAATCAGATCCCCAAGAGTCCGAGGCATCTGAATCCGATCAAGAAAAGGGCGAGGAGGAAGAAATGGCGAACCTTCAACCGGAAGAAAAACCTCCCAAGGAAGAGACCGCTGAAGAGCGGGCCCGCCGTATCCTTAATCAACAAGCTGACTTCGGCAAACGTCCCCCAAGCTCTCAGCGTCGTGTTCTTCGCCGTCCTAAAAAGGATTGGTAATCAGCCCCTCTTTCATTGATTAGCATGTTACGCGCCCTTCTTTTTTTGCTCCTGGCCCAATCTCTTTGGGGCCAGACTCCCTCGCTTCAAGCCGAGCTGAGTAGCTCTTTTGTCGTTGAAGGAGAGGTGGCACTCGTCACCATTACGGTGCGAAACATCAACGTCACCGGATGGCCCACCCAGCCTAACGTCAGCCCACTCACTCTTCGGCAGGAAAGATACAGCCGCCACATTGTGAACAGAGATGTCTCGGTCAAATTTACTTATGCCGTTTCCTCCATCAAGAGTGGAACTTTCACCATCCTTCCTTTCAGGATAGGGCAGATTGTCAGCAATCCCCTCACTCTTACCGTCGCATCGAGGAATCAACTCAAAAAGAATTCAATCTCAATTGGAGGGCAGAACTACCCTTACTACTCGACCATTTTCATCAACAACCTCACTCCCTATCTCGGTGAGACGCAGACCATCGAAGCGCGCCTCTACTTGTCCGATCGCCTCCAGCTCGTAAATGCGCGTTATGCCGAAATTGAGAAAAATGAAGCGGTGATGTGGCGTTTTGATCCCGTCAAGAGCGCCGGAGGACTTCAGCAAAATGGTCAATCTTTTTCCGCCGTCACCTATCGCAGCGCCGTCACTCCACTGAAGACCGGCCCGGTGAAAATTGGGCCCGGCACCGTAGAACCATTGGTCACCCGCAGCTCTTCGGGCCGGGGAAATATTTCATGGGAACGATATCAAATAAAATGCCTCTTTGATGAGATTCTCCTTAATGTCAAAGAACTCCCCAGCCCCTCCCCTCCAGGATTCGCAGGAGCGATCGGTAACTTCCGGCTCTCAGCGAGTGTCGCCGGCCGCGAAATCGAAGTCGGCGACCCTCTCACGGTAGAACTTCAAATCACCGGATCAGGAAACCTTGACCAACTCGGACCTCCGAGGTTCCTCGATGAAGCGAGCCACTTTAAACAATTCGATATCACCAAGAAACCCCAGGGAACCGACCGCCGCACTCTCTCCGGCACAGTGGAGTTCTCCCAAGTGGTTCGACCTAATCAAGTCACCGATCGGCTCCCTCCTTATGAGCTCGTTTACTTCGATCCCATCCTTTCCCAATATAGCAGTTCCCTAACTCCGGGAATTCCGCTCACCGTATCCGCTTCTAAAAATCCCAACCCTGTCACCGCTTCACCCACGGAGAAAGGGAGTAAAAGCGCGCCTCTCACTTCCGGCTCCTACGTCATCCCGGCGGTCGCCGTTTCACAACCACTTTGGTTCTGGCAAATCTTCCCCGCACTCCTTTCGCTCTACCTGCTGATCAAGGCACTTCGCCCCAAATTTGCGCAAAAACAAAAACAGTCGCTCTCCCAAAGAGAGTTCGCAAGGGAACTAAATGACGTGACCTCCTCGAAAGATCGAACCGAAGTCTTCCGCCGTGCCTCCCGATTTCTGGATCGCTGGAGTGACAAAAAACAACTTCCCGAAGGCGCGAGCGAAATCATCAAAACTCGAGACAAAATCTGCTTCAATCCCGACTCCAAAGCGGAGCTGATTCTTCCTAAGGAAAAAAGTTCCCTCGTTGCCGTTCTCCGGCAGCTCGCTCCCCTCGTCTTGCTCGCTCTCATCCTGAGTCCATCGCTTCTCAACGCATCCGAAACACGAGGTGAACTAATCGAGCAGATCACCGCAAACCCAACCCCCGAGGCTTTTTACAATTTGGCCCTCGAAGAGGAAGATCGCGGAAATACCGCAGCCGCCATTCTCTACTACTACCGCTATCAAGCCTACGGCGATAAAAGTGAACCTCTGACCCCTCTCCTCCACAGCGCTGGTTCGATTCGTCTGGCGGAGCCCAGAGGCATGGAAATGATCACCCTCCTCCCTCGCTCGTTATTCCACCACTGTGGCATCGCCTTTTTATGGGGGCTGGGAATGTCGCTCTTCGTTCTGGTGATGAGAGTCCGACGGTGGGCTTTTTTTCTAATTCCGATCACCTTGGCCACCGGAGCCCTCTGGCTGCTCGCCGAGTTTTACTACCCTCGGGATATCAGTTTTGAACCTCTCAAGGAACTTTCTATCGTGACGACAGAACAAGCTCTTCGCGACGCGCCCTTTGAGGGAGCCGGAACAGGAAGAATAATCCCTCTCGGAAGTATCGGAAAAATCGAGGGTATTAGCGGTGACTGGAGTTTCATCGAACTTCCGGGTGGCTCTAAGGGCTGGGTTTCTCGGAAAGAGGTAGCTCCGATCGCAGGTCGGGAACTGCTTGATCTGCCGACTTCACAAACAAACTAACCTGCTCGAGTTCCAGAGCGAGGTCCACGCTGTTCACTGTGACCTCTTTAGGAACCTGCAAAACGGTTGGCGAAAAACTCAGAATTCCCTGGATTCCTGCTTTTACTAAGTCATTTGTCACCGACTGAGCGTGCTCAACCGGAACTGAAAGAATCGCGAGCCGGATGCTCTGTTTTTTGACCATTTGCGGCATCTCTTTCACATCAAACACCGGGATGGAAATTCCACGGCGAGCCACTTTGTCAGGAGCTGCATCAAATGCTGCCACTACTTCAAATCCCTCCTTGTGGAATCCCTCATAACGGAGAAGCGCCGCTCCCAAATTTCCAGCACCCATCAAAACCACAGGCTGCAAATGGGCCCTTCCCAAGATCTCAGCGATGGCAGTCGTCAGTTCTAAAACAGAATACCCCAAGCCTCGAGTTCCGAAGGTTCCCAGATAAGTCAGGTCTCGTCGAAGCTGGGCAGGATTCACCCCGGCAGCTTTCGCGAGAGCGGAAGAAGAAATGGTCGATTTTTCAGCATCTTCGAGACGTCTCAAACAGCGATGATAAATCGACAAACGATAGATCGTCTTTCCTGGAATTTTATCCTTTCCCACGTGCTGACAATCCAGCCCGCAGAGCCATCTGTCAAGGAACCCTTAAGGATACTTAAATACCAGACCCTCGCCTTGTCTTTCTCTCTCGATCTGCGATTTTTCCGTCGTGAAGGAATTGAAAGACGGAATCCGCGCCCTTGTCCGCATCGATTTTCAAGGAAATGTCCACAAGCAGTTCCGTGGAACCGATTCCGATCTCCGTTTTGCCAACGAGATCAAAGTCCTGCAAGCCCTCGAAGAACGCGACTGTCCCAATGTCCCCCGACTTCTCGGGTCCGATGAATCCACCCTCACCATCATCACGACAAACTGCGGAGCCCCGGCTCCCCTCTTAACGAAGGAAAAGGCCACCGCTCTCTTTAATGAACTCGAAGAGTGCTACGGCATTCGCCACGACGACCCCGAGCCTCGAAACGTCACCTACTCGGCAAAACTGGGCCGATTTTGCCTCATCGACTTCGAACTCGCCGAAATCCTACCGCTCCCAACAGAAGAAACGCATCGAACTAATGTTTGGCGCACGAACTGGCAGGTGCTCACTGAGCAAGGCACCGGTCACGATGGAAATGACGACTCTTCCATCGTCCTCGCCGTTTGCCCGAAGGGTGTCCGTGTGCTCGCGGACAGCGGAGAAGCACTTCTCGATCCCGAGCATCTTGTCCTTGCCGTGTCCGATGGCATGGGCGGTCGTCAGGCTGGAGAGTTCGCCTCTCGTCTCATCACCAACTACGTCCGTCATGAAGCGGATGCCCTCTATCATGGCCTCACCTCTGGTGGAGATGTCGACAAACTCCTTGGCGATCTTCTCGTGAATGCTCATCAGGGTCTTATCGAGATGATGGCCAATAATGATAACGCCACCGGCATGGGTGCCACCCTCACTCTCGCCTGGATCACTCCTGAAACTCTCCACTGGGCTCATGTGGGCGATTCCCGCCTCTTCCTCCTCCAGAATGAAGAGGTCAACCAGCTCACCAAGGACGACTGCATCGCCTGGCATCAATATCAGCAAGGCCAGCTCAGCGAATACGCTTATCGCCAGCACCCGCGTCGCTCTGTTCTCACCGAAGTTCTTGGTGGAAGCGGCCGCACTATTTTCCCGAAAACCGGATCAGAGACCTTGGGAGACGGAGCCCGACTCATGCTTTGCTCGGATGGCCTCGTCGATGGACTCTGGGATAAAGTGATTGTCGACGAACTCTCGCAAGAAGGCTCCGCTCAAGAGATTACCCAAGCACTTTTAAAGCGATCACTGGACAACGCGCACAGAGATGACACCACCCTCGTTGTCGCTGATCTCTCAAGGATCTAGAACTGGCACGAAGTCTGCTGCAGATTGGTGGAAAGTCCCTAAATATGGTGTTGCCAGAGACTCGATTCTTGTCGAGTCTCACAACTCAATCGCGGGACATTACATTCCACGTTATCAATTAGACCAATGGCTAAATACCGACTCGATTACATCTGGCTGGACGGCTACACGCCCGTTCCAAATCTCCGCACCAAATGCTGCATCAAGGAATTTGATGACGCACCCACTCTCGAGCAGCTCCCTGAATGGGGCTTCGATGGTTCCTCCACTCAGCAAGCTGAAGGTGGTGACTCTGACTGCGTCCTCAAGCCTGTTGCTCTCTATCCAGACGGCACCCGTGAGAATGGCTTCCTCGTCATGTGCGAAGTCATGCTTCCAGACGGCTCCGCTCACCCATCCAACGCCCGCGCCGATATCCTTGATGACGAGGGCGCATGGTTCGGCTTCGAGCAGGAATATTTCCTCGAAAAAGGCGGAAGGATCCTCGGCTTCCCGAAGGGCGGCTATCCTGAGCCACAAGGCGGTTACTACTGCGGTGTGGGCTACAAGAACGTGGGCGACATCGGCCGCGCGATTGTTGACGAGCACCTCGACCTCTGCCTCTACGCCGGCATCAACCACGAGGGCATCAATGCTGAAGTGGCGATGGGCCAGTGGGAATTCCAGGTCTTCGGAAAAGGTTCCAAGCGCGCCGCAGACCAGATCTGGGTTGCTCGCTTCCTTCTTGAGCGTCTCTGCGAAGAGTATGCTGTCGATGTGAACTACCACTGCAAGCCGCTTAAGGGCGACTGGAATGGTTCCGGAATGCATGCAAACTTCTCCACCGATAAACTTCGTGACGAAGGCGGTAAGGAATACTTCGACAAGCTCATGGCCCAGTTCGAAAAGAACACCATGGAGCACATCGCGGTCTACGGACCCGATAACGACATGCGCCTCACCGGCCTCCACGAGACCCAGTCAATCGACAAGTTCTCATGGGGAATCGCCGACCGTGGTGCTTCCGTCCGCGTTCCTCACGGATTCGCCAAGAACGATTGGAAAGGTTACCTCGAAGATCGCCGTCCAAACTCTCAGGGCGACCCATACGCCATCGCTTCCCGGATCCTTAAAACGATCCAAGAAGTCGGCTAGGTCCCTCACGACTCAAACTTTCAAAACGGTCTCTGGTTCAACCCGGAGGCCGTTTTTTCGTATCCAAAAATCTCCCTCACAACCCAAGAAAAATCACTTCTTCTCTTGGTCGTCGTAGATTTTCGTCGTTGTGATATTGGCGTGGCCAAGCATCTCTTGGACCCTTCGGAGATCAGCTCCATTCTCAAGAGGCTTTTCAAAAACTGACCTCCCTCGGCCCGGAAGCTGGCTGGATTCAACAGGAGTGGGAGGAATTTCTGGCGTAACTAGAGTAACTTTCTCAGCAGCAAGTCCATCTTGACAGATTCTTTAAAAGTGTTCTAATGAACATGTTTTGAGGATCTCGCAAATTACCGATCTCCGTAAGCAGCTCCAGGAACAATTTCCTGGAGCGCATCGTGGAGTCGCCGTGCCTGAGGATGCCGACTTGGATCCGCTCTCGCTTTCTTTTCCTGCCGGGACCTTGCACGAACTCGTCGCGCCTGGGCTTTGCTCAGGAGTTTCCTTGATGATCTCCCAACTCTTGGAGTGCTCACGAGATCTCCCCCTCGCGCTCATCGATGGCCACGATTCCTTTGATCCGGCATCCTACGGCTCGGAAAAATGCCAACGCCTCTTCTGGATCCGTTGCCGGAAAGCGATGCAGGCGATCCAGTGCACCGACCTCCTCCTCCGCGATGGCAATCTACCGCTCGTCCTCCTCGATCTCCATCTAACTTCCGCCCGTGAACTGAAGCGGATTCCCAACGCGATCTGGCACCGTTTCCGGACCGAAGCCCGCGCTTCTGGAGCCTCCCTCCTCGCGCTCACGCCCCGACCTTGCCTCCCCTCGCCGCACAGTCGCTTCACTCTGAGTTCTACTTTTACTCTCCAAAACCTCGAACTGGAAAACCCCCAGCTGAGAACAAGAAACTCCGAAGAGGCCCGCGAGGTCGTCCATTCCTAAGATAAAATGTCTTACTACGCTGCGCTCCATCTCCCCGGACTCCCGCTCACCTGCCTGCTGGCACGTGAGCAGATCGATTCCAGTCTGCCGGCCGCCCTTCTTTCCTCAGGGAAGCGGGAAAAGTCCTCGCTGCTCCACCTCAATGAAATCGCCAACAGCTTCCAGCTCAGCATCGGAATGAACACGACCCGTGCCCTTGCCCGCTGTCCCGAGCTCACGCTCTACGACGCCGATTCCAAGCTGGAAACACAAGCTCGGGCCGAAGCGCTTGCACTCCTCGATACTTTCACCCCGGATTACGAAGACACCGGAGCCGACACCTTCCTCCTCGATCTCTCCACCGTCCTCTTCGCTTCCCGCGAGGAATGGCTCCATCAAGCACTCGAAATCTCTCGCCAACTGGGACTCCCGCTCAATCTCAGTCTCGCCGACACGCCCGACCTCGCGCACTTGGCCGCGCTCTCCTGCCAAACCTCCTCCTCGCTGCGCTACCAACCCAAAGCGAGCCTCTCCGTCCTCAGCGAGCCACCATCGATTTACGACCTTCCACTCGATCTCCTGAGGCGAAACCGCGCCTTCCCGTTGCCGCAGGCCGATCTTTTACAGCTCTGGGGGCTCAGGACCTTGGGCGATCTTATCGACCTCCCCCGACAAGGCCTCGGCGAGCGCTTAGGTCCCGAGCTCGCCTGGCTCCACGATGTTTTAACGGGCAAGCATCACCGCCTCCTCAAACTCTCGCGGCCCCGACAGGACTATCAGACCTCACATCATTTCGAACCTCCCGTGGAAGGCGTCGATCCACTTCTCTTCATGGCTCGACGTATCCTCCAGGCCCTCTGCCAACGGCTCGCGAGCCAGCAACGGGCCGCAGAAGCTCTTCATCTCGTTCTTTCCTTCGAAAACGGCGCCGCGCATTCCCGCCAACTCCGCCAATCCGAGCCCACTCTCGATCCCGATATCCTCCTGCGCTCGCTCCACACCCACCTCGACAGTTTTCACGCGCCCGCGCCCATCTCTGAGTTTCACCTCCGCCTCCTCCCAACCCTCCCGCATCAGGCCCAGCACCAACTCTTTCAGCGTGGGCTCAGCGATCCCCACAAATTCGCCGACACCTTAAAACGACTCAGCGGCGTCGTGGGCATCGCCCAACTCGGAATTCCTCAGCCTGCGGGAAATCATCGCCCCGGAGAGTTCGACCTCCACCCACTGGAAGCAGATCTCAATATCCCAACCCCGCCAGAGCCGATCCCTGCCTATTCCCGACTCCCGCTCAAACGACAACGCCCGCCACTTGTGGTCCGCGTTGCTTCGGAGAAACGAGGCCGTCACCTCCAGCCCCTCGCCCTTCTCAGCGGTCCTCATCAAGGCACGATCCAAGACTTCCGAGGCCCCTTCCCACTCTCTGGCTCTTGGTGGGAATCGCCCTGGCAGCAAAGTGAATGGGATGTCGCTCTTCCCAAAAATCTCCTTTTACAAGTCACTCACACCCCGCCGCACGATTGGCATCTGACCGGGATTTATGGATAAAACGATGGAACTCCTCGCAAAATCTTCCTTTTCCTTTCTCCACGGAGCGAGCACCCCTGAGGCCCTTGTCACCCGCGCAGCAGAGCTGGGTCATGAGGTCATCGCGATCCCCGATCACCTCGGATTCTACGGCTCCGCCCGAGCCCATCAAACCGCTCAGAAACTCGGAATCCGAGCCATCGTAGGAGCCACTCTGACCGATTGGTCTCCTCAAGACGGCCCTCAATTTTCCCAACTTCCCGTCCTCGTGGAGCAGCGAAAAGGCTATCAGCAACTCTCCCAACTCCTCACCGCCCGACATTGCGCCCCGGAACTCCCGCCCCCAGATATTCTCACCTATTTACAGGTTATCCTCACTCCTGAAAGTCTCCGGAATCCGACAAAAAAACAACTCCTCGAAGCGGCAGAATCACTCAAAAGGACCTTCGGGGCCCACAATGTCTCCATCGCCCTCTACCGACATCAGCGCCGAGGAGAGGAACGCATGAATAGCATTCTTGCCGATCTGGCCGCCCACCTAAAAATCCCTCTTTTGGCCACCAATGCCCCCCTTTATGCCCAGCGCCCTGATCGCCTTTTAGCTGATTCCTTCACTTGTTTACGTGAACACTGCACCCTCGATGACGCGGGCCGCCGCCTTGAATGCAACGCTGAGCGCCATCTGAAATCATCCACCGCGATTCACAAGTTATTTACAGGTTATTCACATGCTGTCGACCACGCTTATCGGCTTGCTGAGCGCTGTGAATTCACGCTCGAAAATCTCGGCTACCATTTCCCCTCCTATCAAGATCCGGTGAATAAGGAGTTACTCACATCGGAGCAGGAATGTGAATTACTGCGAACAACTACTGAAAAAGGCCTTAAATTACTTAATTTAGAAAAAAGTAAAAAACATACTCAACAAATTGAAAATGAATTGTCTGTAATTTTTAAACTGAGGTTTTCTGGCTATTTCCTCATCGTCTGGGATTTGGTCCAATTTGCCCGCTCTCAGGGGATCCTCTGCCAGGGTCGCGGCTCGGCCGCGAACTCGCTCGTGTGCTACGCGCTGGGAATTACCAATGTCGATCCTGTCGCGGGAGGCCTCCTTTTCGAACGCTTCCTCTCTGAGAACCGACGGTCCTGGCCAGACATCGACATCGACTTCCCCTCCGGAGAACGACGGGAAGCGGTCATCCAATACGTCTACCAAAAGTATGCTCCAAGGGGCGCTGCGATGACGGCGAACGTGATCACCTATCGCCCGAGATCAGCCTTCCGGGAAATGTCCAAAGTGCTGGGGTTCCCGGAGTCGATCGCCAATCGCTTTTCAGAATTGTGTGCTTCACCGAAGGTGCACGACGAAAAAGCGGATTCTCCCGCCCCCTCCCAGGAGCTCTCGATGTCGAATTACTACCCTCGGGACCAAGTGATGGAATTCGCGGCCACCGTGGAGCGCTCGGGAGTGAGTTATTTGCACCCTCGTTTCAAGTCCCTCCTCCATCTTTATCACGCTATTCTACATTCCCCGAGGCACCTCGGCCAGCATTCGGGAGGCATGGTGATCTGCGATGATGGGCTCGATCACATCGTCCCCCTCCAACCCGCGACCATGCCGGGTCGCACCATCCTGCAGTGGGATAAGAATGACTGTGAAGATCTTGGAATCGTGAAGGTCGACCTCCTCGGTCTCGGGATGCTCGCCGCGATGGAGGACGCCATTTACATCTGCCAGCAAAGAGGTCGTCCGATCGATCTCGCAAAGATCCCGAAGGACGATTCGGCCACTTACGATCTTCTTTGTCGTGCCGACACCGTGGGCACCTTCCAAGTCGAATCCCGGGCACAGATGGCGACGCTCCCGATTATGGAGCCCCGGAAATTCTACGACATCGCCATCGAAGTGGCCATCATCCGCCCCGGGCCGATCGTCGGCGATCTGGTGCACCCCTATCTCAATCGCCGCACCGGCCGAGAAGCGATTGATTACATCCATCCGTCATTCGAACCCATCCTGAAGCGCACCCTCGGGGTTCCTCTCTTCCAAGAGCAGGTGCTCCGGATGGCGATGGAGATTGCCGACTTCACTGGAACTGAAGCCGATGAACTCCGGCGCGCGATGGCTTGCAAGCGAGCCGATGAACTCATGGTGGCGATCACCGGAAAATTGGAGGCGCGCATGAGCGCGCGCGGGATTGCCAAGGAAGTGCAGGAAAAGATTATTCACTCCATCGGATCCTTCGCCCTCTATGGTTTCCCCGAATCTCACGCGATCTCCTTTGCCCTTATCGCTTACGCCTCCTGCTGGCTGAAGGTGCACCGCGCAGTGGAATTCTACTGCGGACTCATCAACAACCAGCCGATGGGATTCTACTCGGTGAACACTCTCATGCAGGATGCAAAACGTCACGGAGTGCGCAGCAAACCGGGCTGCGTGGTGAATTCGCAGGGACAAACTACGGTGATTGACGATGGAACTCTGCGCTTGGGCTTAAATCGAATTAAAGGACTGCAGCAGCGGACGATTGACCGACTCGAAGAAACTCGGGTAATGCGCAAGTTTGATTCGCTACCTGACTTTCTGAATCGCGTGCGCCCCAACAAAAAAGAACGTCGCCTTCTCGCCGCAGCAGGCGCGCTGAATGCGCTGCCGGAAGTGGGACACCGCCGGGACGCCCTGTGGCAGGCTGAGCGGCTCCCCGAGGATGATCTTTTTGCGCGAGCGGTGCTGAACGAGGATCCAGCTCCGCTTGCGCAGATGTCTCCCGTCGAGCGACTCAGCACCGATTTGGCGATTCAGGGACATAGCGTGGGGCCGCACCCGATGAGGCTGTGGCGACAGAAGAATGGCGACATTTGCGTGAATTCCGCGGACTTACATCACCTGAGCCACGGAACTCCGGTCAAGATTGCCGGCCTCGTGATCTGCCGTCAGCGTCCAGGCACCGCCAAAGGTCACTGTTTCATCTCGCTCGAAGACGAATATGGCATCGCCAACCTCTTCGTTCCCCGGAAAACCTTCCACGCCCAACGTCTCACCATCACCACCGAGCCCTTCCTCATGGTTTCGGGGCACGTCCAGATCAGCGAAGGCAAGCAGCCGACCATCTACACCGCACGCGTGGAGCCACTGAGCGGAATCGAAGGAGGTCTCGCGCCCCGATCTCATGACTTCCACTAAGCCACCTCAGAGGCTCAGCTGAAGCATCTCGAAATACTTGATCCAGAGCTTCCATCCTCCGAAAAGCCAGGTCACCGCACCGAGCGCAAGGAAGGGACCAAACGGAAGTGGCTTTCCAAATCCCACCCGGGCAATCAATCCGGCGATGAGTCCATAAAGGGAACTCGCGAAGATCACAAAAACGACTGCGTGCCAGCCGAGAAAAGCACCGACCATCCCTAGTAGATGAGGATCCCCATCGCCCATCGCCTCCCGTGGAATGATTACTTCGGTCGTTTTCCCTGAGAGCGATTTGAGTTTCTCAACCTCCCACTTCTGATCACCGATCGCGAAAGACTCCCGCTGCAGAATCAGTTCCTTTCCTGAAACCCGTTCACCATCGACCTTAAACGAGTGGCCAGTGAGCAGGAGTTCATCACTCGTCCGAAAAAAGAGATCGTCCCAAGAGTAGGCCTCACCATCGAGAAGGAAGTGAATTTGCGGATTCTCCTCATGACCTTCCACCACCTTCCACGGAAGCGCCTCCTCAAAGCGGTGCTTTTTCCGACCAAAGAGCAATTTACCCAGGTGCAGAACGGCCCAAAGCGCCAAAAAACCGGCGATCCACCCCAGAGCAGCATCCTTGAGACCACCGGCAGGATAGGTGGCAAAATTTAAAAGGTGCCCGGAGAAAAAGAAAGCCCCCAGAAGTGCCATCACACTCCCGGCAGTGGTCCACCAAATCGGAATGATCTGATGTTCCGCATCAATGAACGAAATCGTAATGAGAATGGTCAGAAAAATGATCGCAAGAATCGCCGCCGTCATTGGGAACATCTTCCAGCAGATCAAATAAAGCACCCCCGTGAGAATCTCGACAATGAGGTAGCGCACCGCAATCGGAGCTCGGCACTTCCGGCACTTCCCCCGCTGAAGGAGCCAAGTCAAAACCGGGATGTTTTGCCACGCCGGGAGCTGCGTCTTGCAGTGCGGACAAAACGAACGCTTGGGGTCGTTCACTGAGAGACCGAGCGGAATTCGATAAATGGCGACATTGAGAAATGAGCCCACACAGAGGCCGATAAAAAGGATCCCGATGCCAATGACGTCGCTTTGCCAGATTTGAAGCACGCCTTAAAGGTATCGGGCAAAGTTAGAAAATCGACTGAAAAGACGACTTCTCGATTGCCTCTCGTCGAATGTGGAGCAAGCCTCCGCGCGTGAGCGCACAAGCGAATTTAGCCCTGAGCACGGCTCGCGTCCTAAAGGATGCGGGTCACACCGTGTTCTATGCCGGCGGTGCCGTGCGAGACCAACTCCTCGGACAAGAGCCAAAGGACTACGATATCGCGACTTCTGCGACTCCGAAAGAGGTTCAGTCCCTCTTTTCTAAAAGCGATGCGATCGGTGAGCACTTCGGCGTCATCCTGGTGAAGCAGGGAGGCGAAGCGGTCGAAGTCGCAACTTTCCGAACCGATGGCGTCTATGAAAACGGACGCAGCCCCGAGTCAGTCACCTTTTCGACCCCAGAGGAAGACGCTAGCCGACGCGACTTCACCATCAATGGACTTTTTCAAGATCCCTTCAGCGGCGAGATTATTGATTTCGTCAACGGCCGTGCCGACCTCGAAGCCGGACTTTTGCGTGCCATCGGCGATCCCGGTAAGCGATTTCAAGAAGACGCCCTCCGTCTCCTGCGGGCCGTCCGTTTTGCCACGCGCACCGGTTTCGAAATCGAAGAAGGCACGCTCGCTGCGATGAAGGAAAACGCACAGCTCTTAGAAAGGATTTCCCCCGAGCGCATCCGCGATGAGTTCTCTCGTATCATCGCGGCCAAAGATCGCGCCCGTGGCCTCGACCTTCTGGTCGATACCGGAATGGCCAAGGTCTTTTTCCCAGAACTTCTCGATCTTATCGGTTGCGAGCAGCCACCGCAATGGCACCCTGAAGGAGATGTTTATGTGCACACTCGCATCGCGCTCTCCCTCTTGGGCGATGCCCCGCTTCACCTCTGTCTTGCGGTTCTTCTCCACGACATTGGAAAACCGGCCACGCAGACCTGGGACGAAGAAGCAAAGAGACACCGTTTTAACGGACATGATCGCGTGGGCGCCGAGATGGCCGAAGTCATTCTTCGTCGTCTCCGCTACTCTAATAAAATCATCGATGAAGTCTCATTCATGGTTTCTCGCCACATGCGCTTCATGCATGTTCAGGAAATGCGCACCGCAAAACTGAAGCGCTTTATGTCGTCCGACGTCTTCCCATTGGAGCTTGAACTCCACCGAGTGGATTGCGATAGCAGCAACGGCTTCCGCGATAACTACGACTTCCTCCACCTCAAGCAAGAGGAGTTCGCCAGCGAACCCCTCATCCCGAAGCCTCTTTTAAATGGCCGCGATCTGATGGATGAACTCGAACTCTCGCCCGGGCCACACCTGGGGGAAATTCTCAAAGCGGTGCAAACCGAACAACTCGAAGGCCGACTTCATGACAGAGAGCAGGCCCTCACCTTCGTAAAAACTTTAGCAAAATAACTATGAGCATTCCCACGGAACACGACGACCCCATCAACATCCAAATCTTAAGCATTTCTGAAGACTTAGTCTCCGGATTTCAACGAGATCCTTTCTCCACCATTGCAAAAGAATCAGGCGTCGAACTTGAAGTCGTTCTCGAACGTATTCGCGCGATGGTTGAAGCAGGGGTCATTCGCCGAGTTCGGCAGACTCTTCTCGCCACTAAATTGGCCCACGGAGCTCTTGTCGCTTGGAAGCTTCCCGAAGAGAAGCTGAATGATGCCTTTGACTTCATGTCAAAGGAAGATCCCTTCTCCGGCCACGTCGTCATCCGCTCAACCGACGGTCAAATCTCAGGATCGGGCTACCGCCTCTGGACGACCTTAAAAGTTCCTCAGGGCGAATCTCTCGAAGAACACGGGAATGTCCTCAAGAAAATCGTAGGCGCCACTGAATTCATCCTCATGCCTGCCAATGGAGTCTTCACTCTTGGCGTCGGTCACGTTCGCCGAAAAGGACTTGAACCGGGAGCGAAACTGGATGTCGCTGCTGAGATGATGACCACTACGGTGGTGGAACTCAATGAGGAGGAATGGCGCATCTTGCTGGCGCTGAAGGAAGAACTCGCCCCAGAGGAAATTATTCAAAACTGCTGGGACACACGGGCAAAGATCGCAGGTGTGAGCTTGGAGAGATTTTGTGAAGTCGCAGAGCAGCTGAACTTAAAAAAAGTCATCGGCCGTTTCTCTACCTTCCTGGAGCACGTCAAGCCTTCGGACACCGGCAAGCGTGTCACCCGTTTCAATGGACTCTTCCACTGGGCCGTCCCGAAAGGTCGCGAAGTAGAAGCCGGCAGCGAAGTCGGTCGTCATCACTGCATGACCCACGCCTACTGGCGGGAAGGCGGCCCTCAGTTTGGAAACGTCAACGTCATGGGAGTGGTCCACGGCACCGAGAAAGACAAAGTGTTGGAGCATAAGGCGGCCATCGACCGTCATCTCGAATCTGTTGGAATCCCGGTTTCCTACACCAACGTCTTTTGGGGTGGACGCTCGGAAATTAAACCATCTGAAATTTCGCCGGAGATCTACCACGACTGGCACGCGAAACACGCGGGTGTTTAAGCCAGATCTTTCAGTGCCGATCTCAAATCCGGGAAACGGAATTCGAAGCCTCGATCCTGGAGGATCTTGGGGATCACCCGTTGACTCGCAAGAAGCCCCTCTTCTGCAAAATCACCTAAGGCGGCTTTGAGAGCAAATGCGGGAGCGGTGAAAAAGGTCGGACGACTGAGAGCAGAACCCGCCATTTTGGTGAACTCGGAATTGGTGACACTTTCCGGAGCCACCAGATTCACCGGTCCTGTGATTTCCTCTTCGAGACAAAAGGCAATGGCAGCGACTTCGTCTTCCAAATGAATCCAGGGCATCCACTGTTTTCCTGATCCAAGGTTCCCGCCGATACCGAGCTTGAAGACCTTCCTCATCTTTTGCCACGCACCTCCATCTTTCCCGAGAACGACTCCCGTTCTTAAGAACGTCGACTCAGGGGCACCATTGGCCGCCTTTTCCCAAGCGAGACAGAGCCCCGCGAGATAGTTGTTTCCCGGCTCTACCATTTCGGACAAAGAGCGCTCCCCTTGATCGCCATAAATCCCAACGGCAGAAGCATTGAGGAGTCGAGGCACTCCGCACTTTTTCATGCCCCGGACGATCTCTTCCGTCACTCCGATCCGACTCTCGTGAAACTGCTTCTTTTTGGCCTCCGTCCATCGTTGATCGATCGATTCTCCGGCCAGATTGATGACGACATCAATACCCGATAAATCGACTTCGCCCTCCCCACTCCAGGTCCGCCAATCCATCTCCTGCCTCCTTTTCTCAGAGCGAGAAAAACCCACAACGCGGTATCCCTTCCCCAAAAGCGCATTCGAAAGGTGGCGGCCCAGCCAGCCCGAGGCACCGATGATTCCTATCGTTCTTGCCATATCGTTTAAGATTATAAACCATTTCCTTTACTTTGCCAGTGGGAGCCAGATAAAATCCAATGAACAAGAATTTGCGCAATTCTTAAATTTATCGCGAACTGATGCGCCTTTCTCTAATTTTTTTTCTCCTCAATCTTGTGCCGCTCGCGGCACAAGATGACGCCATAGCCGGAGCCTCCCTTCCCCCGACTGGCGCGCTTCCGGAGCCTGAGGTGACTCCAGGGGAAGGACTTTTCAGCGATCAAGCAGCGCCTTCCTTCACTCTGCCAAAGTTTGTAAGATCAACGCAGGTCGATTTCGACTACATCGAAGGTAATTTGACTCTCGTCTATTCAGGGAATGTCGTAATGGATGGGAAAGATGGATCTCAAGCATTTGCTGATCACGCAGTGCTCAACGAGAAGGATCGGGTGATCACGATCACTGGAGATATTAGCATCTACCAAGATGGCCTCATCTTCCGGGGAGACTCCGCCATTTACCGACTCGATCAGAAAAAATTCGACACCAAAGGCCTCCGCGCTGGCATGGCTCCGATCCTCCTTGAGGCGGGCCGATTCCGATCCATGCAAACTCCCAATGGAGTTGCATACGTGGGAGAAGATTCAGGGATCACGACTCACGACGTCGAGAATCCCCACTGGTGGCTTCGCGCCGATCGAACAAGCATCTTTCCCGGTGACCGCGTCGTTTTTAAAAATCTAAAACTCTATGCCGGTGACACGCCTATCTTTTGGCTCCCTTATTTATCCCAGCCGCTTGATGCCGAATTAGGTTACCACGTCGTGCCCGGGGCCCGATCCAATCTCGGGTTCTTCCTGAAAAATAGCTACGGGGTGATGATTGGTGGAGAACGAGACCCCATCACAGGAGCGAATGACTCCGCCTGGATCCTCTCCCAGTGGCATGTGGATCTTTATTCCCGCAGGGGGCTCGGAACCGGAATCAGTCTCTTCGACACGAGAGTCGATGATGAAGACGACTTTGGTCATTTTAAATTTTACTACATTAACGATCTCGCCCCTTCAGTAGAACGGTCAGGAATTCCTCGTAGTTACCTCAATGAAGATCGTTACCGGGTGGAGCTGGCTCATCGTCGCGATCTCTGGAAGACCCAAAGGGCGACTTATTCCGTCGAAGCCGATCTCACTTGGCTTAGTGATGCCTTTTACTTGGAGGACTTTGACACAAGTCTCTACAACACCAATCCAGAGCCCGACAACACCCTCGCGGTCACACGCCGAAATGATCAGGGTTTGGCAACGTTTGGCGCACGTATGCGCATCAATGATTTCTATCAAAGCGACGCGCGTCTCCCCGAATTTACCTTCGACTGGATCAGGCAACCACTCCTCGACACCCCCTTCCTCTATGAGAGCCAGACCTCTCTCGGGATTTATCGGGAGCACCTTGCCGATTTAAATAGTGTTAGGCTGCGCACAGAATCTTTGGGGCTCGTGCCTGGCGACTCTCGCCTTACTGAGATCAATCGCCTTCTTTCCCCCCACGGATTTAATCGCTTTTATTCCTACCACGAACTCTCCAGGTCAATCAAAGTGGGCTTTCTTAACATCACCCCCAAGGTCGGGGGCAGCTTCACCAACTACAGCTCGGTCAAAGGACCTGATGATTCACAAAGTCGTTCCTTAATCTACGCGGGCATCGACACTTCCCTTAAATTCACAAAGGCCTATCCCGAGTGGATTAACGAAAAATGGAGACTCAATGGGGCCCTCCATGTCTTGGAGCCCTATGCTTCATTTTCCTTTGTTTCGACGAATGAGCTGGACCAGTCCTTCTATGGCATCGACCGGCTTACTCCCTCCACACGATCCCGGCCCCTGAATGTCGGCCGCTTCTCAGCCATCGACGATTTGCAAAATTGGTCGATTCTTCGCTTGGGCGCGCGCAATCGAATCATGACCCATCAGGACGGTGGTAGCCAGGACTGGCTGTCCGTTAATACTTATCTCAATGTCTTTTTCGATGACCCTGAATTCTCTCGGAATTTTTCGAACCTCTACAATGAAATTAGTTGGAGTCCCCTGCCTTGGTTCGATCTCGAGTTTGACACTCAGATCCCACTTTTTGAAGATTCCAATTTCCTTGAGGTAGCGACAACCGCAACGGTGATGCCTACGGAAAATATTGAGATGTCACTTCGTTATCGCTATCTCAACGACCATCCCATTCTTCGAGACTCGAATCGTATTGAATTGGAGCTCTATAGCCGTCTCAGCGAAAAATGGGGAATCGGAACAGAGCATCGATGGGAGATCGAGGACGGCACCCTCGAACTACAAGCTTACAGCCTCTACTATGATTTCGATTCTTGGGTTGGATCAGTTGGCTTCTTCCATCGAGACAACAGCATAGAAGACGACTATGGCTTACTCCTAAGTTTCGGCCTCAAGGAAATTCCAAAGCTATCCTTGCCAGTTCGAATTGGGACGGAATAATCCGCCCAATGGAAGTGATCTCACCTGAAAATCTCCTCAAGAGTCTTCAATGGCGCTATGCAACGAAGGCTTTTGATTCGGAGCGACAAATTCCTGAATCAATTTGGTCATCACTGGAAGATAGCCTCATTCTAACACCTTCCTCCTTTGGGCTTCAGCCCTGGCATTTCTTTGTCATCACCAATCCTGAGATCAAAGCTGAGCTCCTACCCCATTCCTGGAACCAAGCTCAAGTGACCGAATGCTCGCACTTTGTCGTTCTCGCTGCTCAAAAAAATGTCGGCGATGTGGAGATCTCACAATTAATGGATCGTACCAGCACCTTAAGAAAAGTGGAAACTGCCACTCTCGACGGCTACCGGCAAATGATGTCCGGTTTCATGGCTCAGATGAATCCAGAAGAACTTCTTAATTGGGCGAAACTACAAACCTACATAGCCCTCGGACAGCTCATGGCATCTGCGAGCGTCTTGGGCGTTGATGCCTGCCCCATGGAGGGCTTTGTTTCTGCTGAATATGATCGAATCCTCGGATTAGAGGAGAAGGGCCTTAGTGCATCGGTCGCCTGCGCCCTCGGGTATCGCAGCACTGCAGATAAATATGCCGAGCTTCCTAAAGTTCGCTACGAAAAGAGTGAACTCATCTCACGGCTGTAGCTGAGGAGCAAATTCCGGGTGAATTTCCATGAACTTTTCCCTCACCTCCTTAAAGAGAGTGGCTGAAGTAGAATTCAGGAGATCGATTTCCTTTCGGATTCCTTTTATTGCCACATGCATTGATTTTCCGTCGGGCGAGAGAATAATTGATTTACGTTTTAGAAGCTCCTTGACTGCGGTTGCTTCATCTCCACTACCCCAAGCGGCAGCTAGTTTTTTTTCTTTAACGACGTTCAAGAGAACCGTCTCATCATCACTCAGACGACTCCACTCTTCCACCCACTCGATTCGCCCCGCTTCCGACATCCCATCAACAGAAAAACGAACCAGCCGCTCAATCTCGGTATTCATTTTCGAATTATAGAATGCAAATCCTGCGCCTCCTAGAAGGAGCATGAGGACAATAGCACCAGCGGCGAGCATGCGACTGTTCATATCCAATTTGTAGCAGGTCAAAATTCGGGCGCACGAACAATTTTAGTTCCTTTAAACTCCTTGCCCCCCGTCAGCTTAGCCTCAATGCTTCACCGAAATGAATTTTCCGAAAACGACTGCTTCTGTTGAGACGATTGGCTCTTCACTGGACGCAATTCTTGATCCTTCCTCTGATTCGCCTGTGCTCAGCGCCCAAATCTGGGTCGCGACCGGTTCTGTGCACGAGAGCGCTCTTGCGGGCGCGGGAGTTTCACATCTTCTTGAGCACATGGTCTTCAAGGGAACCGACCGCTTCTCAGGCGAAGCCCTCTCCCAGGAAGTGCAAGCCGCAGGCGGACAGTGGAACGCCTATACCACCTTTGACCGCACGGTCTACTACATCGATGGACCAGCAGAATCCCTAGACCTCTTTCTCTCCGCACTTATGGAGATGGTTTTTCGTCCGGCCTTTCCCGAAGAGGAATTTGAAAAGGAGAAAGATGTCATTCGCCGCGAGATTGCGATGGGTTTGGATGATCCAGATTCAGTCGCACACCAGCTCCTCTTCCGCACAATCTATCAGAAAGATCACCGTCGACAGCCCATCATCGGACACCTTGATCTCTTTGATTCGATCACCCACGAACAGATGGTGGCCTACCACCATGCACGCTACCGACCAGACAACACCTTTATCGTTCTGTCCGGTGGATTTGACCCTCGTAGGGCGAAAGAGATCATCGCCAGAGAGCTTAAGAAAGGACTACGCCCCTTCGCTCAGTTTCCTGTTTCTGTCCCAATTGAATCGACTCAAATTGGAACCCGCCGTGCTTCCGAGTCCTTCGCCGTTCCCTCAACTCGATTCAGCATGAGCTGGCAAGTGGGCGATCTCGCTCACCCTGATACTCCTGCGCTGGAACTTCTTGGCACTGTATTGGGTGGTGGTCGTTCGAGCCCACTTTATCGAGTAATCAGAGAAGAAAAGGATCTGGCTCACTCCATCGGATCCTACGCCTGGATCTCGCCAGAAGGGCCTGGTCTTTTCTCTGTTTATGCTGAAGCTGATCCAGAAAAGATCCCACAGTTAGAAAAGGAGATTATCACTCAGATCACTCTCCTTTCATCACGAGATCTCAGCGTTGAGATTAAGCGCGCCCGACGTCAAATTGCATCCCAGCAGTTTAAAATTCTCGCAAGCGCATCAGGTCGGGCATCGGATCTAGCCTCGAATTGGCACCAGACTCGTAACCTCGATTACACTCGTGATTTCCTAGCCGACCTTGAGAGTGTCACCACCGAAGATTTGCATCGCGTCATTCAATCCTGGCTAACTCCCAAGCTACTGAGCGTCACCTCTTTGACCCCCAAATCTCAGGAAAATGAAGCGTCCAAGGATAGAGCGATTGCTCCCCCCGGGGCACTCGTGGAGAAGACCCTCTCCAATGGTGTCCGCGTCATTCTCCAGAGAGCTCCCCGCGTTCCTGTGGTCTATGGGAACGTTGCCATGCTTGCGGGATGCCTTTCTGAATCACAAGAGACCGCCGGCCTCAACGTGCTTCTTTCCTCCCTCCTTCTCAAAGGAACAACTTCCCGATCAGCGGTGGAAATTGCTGAGTTCATGGAAGATATGGGAGCTTCAGTTCGACCGGGCGCAGGCAACAACACCCTTATGGTTTCGACCTATTGCCTTCGGGACGATTTCACGCCAGTGCTCGAACTTCTTGAGGATCTCCTCATTCACCCTGTGTTTCCCGGGGACGCCTTGGAACGCGAGAGAGCCGCGCTTTTGAATCAGGTTAAAGAGAGCCTTGAGGATCCTGCCAGCAGAGCCTTCCGCGAACTTCGCCAACGACTCTGGGATGGACAAGGCTATGGCTCACCCTCCTCAGGCTCGCTTGAATCACTCCCATCCTTAACCCGCGAACTACTGGTGAGTCATCACAAGGAAGCCTTCTGCGCCGAGAACATGGTCTGCGCCTTTTTTGGTGATCTCGATGTCGACGAAACCCTAGCGATTCTTGAGCAAACGTTGGGGAACATTCCTTCGGGAATCCCACTCGAAATGGCTCAACCAGTTCCTGCCTTCGCTGGAGAGCACAGCCTGAAACTCGACAAGGAGCAGGCCGTTCTTGCGATCGGCTACCCGGGTCTTTCGGCAGCAGATCCTGAACGCTTTGCTCTGGAGCTTATCCACAGCTACTGCAGCGATATGGCCGGCCCCTTATTCACAAGGATTCGAGAAGAGCTAGGGCTCGCTTATTTTGTGAGTTCCACAATGTTTCTTGGACTCAATGACGGACTCATGGCCTTTTATCTCGGCACCTCCCCCGAACAGATGGAGCTGGCCCGAAAGGAACTTATGGGACAGATCGAAAGGCTCGCAAACGAGGGGATCGATCCCAATACCCTGGTGAACGTAAAGGCCAATGCCCGTGCTGCCCAAGCCCTGCAAAATCAGAGTCCCAAAAATCGCGCTAGCATGGCAGCACTAGACGTCCTCCTGGGACATTCCGCCGATCACCATCTGCAACAAGATGCCCTCATGGACGAGGTCACTCCCGAGGCGATCAAATCCCTGGCAGCCCGACTCTTCGCTGACGGAAAGGCAACAATTGTCACGGTCTCCCCTTGAGCCACTTCATTTCCTCCCCTAACCTCAATTCACATGAGCGACCCCGAATTTGAAGCACCCGATCCCCGTTTCTCCGCTTTCGTCTACTACCAAACGCAAGCCGGAGTGATGTTTCTCGGAAAGGTGGCCAACCCGACAAACGACGAGACCGCAGTGGATCTCAAAAAAGCTGGAAACGTCATCGATAACCTTGAAATGCTACGCGAGAAATCCAAAGGAAACCTCAATCCTTCCGAAGAAAAACTGCTGGGAGTCGCGATCGAAAAAATGCGGGAACTCTTTGTCAACACCTCTCAAGAATGAATACCTTTAAGATCTCGGACATTTCCGTCGGCTCTGGCGAACTCTTCTTTATTCTTGGCCCCTGTGGTCTGGAAAATGAAGAGTTCGCATGGCGCATGGCGTGCGCGCTCAAAGAAATCACCTCGCGTGTCGGAGTCCCATTTATCTTCAAAGCTTCCTACGACAAAGCCAACCGGACATCCGTAGATTCCTATCGGGGACCCGGAGTAAAAGAAGGCACCCGAATTTTAGGCGAAATCGGAAAGGAACTCGGAGTCCCGGTCACCACGGACATTCACACTCCGGAAGAAGCGACCATCGCGGGCGAGAATATCGACTTTTTGCAGATCCCCGCGTTCCTATGCCGACAGACCGATCTTCTTGAGGCCGCCGCTAAAACCGGACGTGCGGTCAATGTGAAGAAAGGACAATTTCTCGCTCCCTGGGATATCGAGCCCATCATCGGAAAATTAAAAGCTTTCGGATGCGAACGCTACTCCATCACCGAACGTGGCACCACCTTTGGTTACAATAACCTCGTTGCGGATATGCGTTCCCTGCCTTGGATGCGGGAACAGGGAGTTCCGGTTATCTTTGATGCCACTCACTCTGTCCAACGACCCGGAGGACTGGGCGGCACCACAGGTGGAGACGGAGTCCTAGCCCCTGTCCTTGCTCGCTGTGCCGTGGCGGCTGGAGTCGACGGCGTTTTCATGGAAGTGCATGAGAATCCTGAAAAAGCACTCTCGGACGGCCCTAATCAGATTCCCTTAGACCAGATCGAAGGAGTCCTGGAAAAACTCGTTGCCGTTCATCAGGCCGCGCATTAGATCTTAGTGGTTATGAAATTTTCCTCTCTCCCACTCGTCCTTCTGTGTTCAACACTGGTTGGACAGATTGTCGAGGAATCAGACGACGAAGAGGAAGGCACGATGTCGCGTCTCCCGATTGGGGCAACACTCACCGGAGTCTCCCTCCCGCGATTTGACGCAAAAAAGAGGCGAGCTTCCCTGCTGACCGCCAACAAGATGATCGTCGAGAGTAAGGATCGGCTCAACGGGGAAGGACTCGTAATCTACCTTTTCGACAAAGATCAAAAGATCAGTAGCACCGCTAAAATGGAGGCTGCTACCTACAAGGTGAAAAAGGAGCAAGTGGTCGCAAGTGGCGAACTCCTTCTTCAATCTGCCAACGATCATTTTCTAGCCAGAGGACAAGGTGGGATCCTGATATTGAAGTCCCGGCAAGGAATTCTTCTCGGTCCCGCCGAGACCATGATTTTGGAACAAGACAAGAAAACAGAAAACACGACCATGAATCTCCGTTCTCCGATCCTCCCCTTTCTCGCTGGCCTTCAAATGCTCACCGCGGTTCCTCCATTGATCACAGCCGATGAGTTGGTCGAGTTTGAAAAACAGGTCGCTCCGCGTGTCCTTCCGACCATTGATCCTCGCAAAAACTTCGAAGAAGCCGCCGAAAATGAAGCCGGTCTCGTTCAGCGTCTTGCACGTTTTCTAGCAGTGGTCGAACAAGCAAACATTCTCGCTCAAATAAAGGCTCCGGTTGAGCCCGAGATCCCATTCGAAGATCTCTTCAAACCCAACAAAAAAAGAATCATCATCAAGTCCAGCAAAGGCTTCTATTTTGATGGGGTCAATTCAGAGATGAGCTACTTGGGGAATGTGGAGCTCAAAGGAAAAGGAATGATCATGACCGCCAAGGAAGGAATGAAGGTGCTCTTTGATCCTCCTTCCGCAAAGCCCAAAGAAGACGACGATGCGGAGAAAGATGACAGTCCATTTGCTGGCATTAAGGGCATCGGCGAGATAAAGCAGTTTACGGTAGCAGGGGGCATCCTCATTAAAGGGAACGATGAAAAAGGCCGTCCGATCGAAGTCCGCGGTGGCAGGGCCGTCTATGATGCTAAGAGCGAAAAAGTCACCATTCGCGGCGCCGATCTTTCTTTTCGCGTTGCTGGCTTCGCCCTCCGAACACGCAACAAAGATGGTTACGTTGTCATTTCCCTAATCGGCGATGAAAACATTCGAGCCCAAACTTCACCTACTGGTTGGGAAACTAGCCTTCCCGATAAAATCAAGAAGTAGCCATGAGCGAAGATTCTACCTCCCCCCTCCTTGAAGTTGAAGGCCTTCAAAAAAGCTACGGAGGCCGCAAGGTCGTCGATGAAGTACGCCTGCGGGTCCAACCAGGTGAAATTGTAGGACTCCTCGGTCCCAATGGCGCGGGTAAGACGACCACGTTCTACATGATTGCCGGCCTGATTCCTCCCGATCACGGACGCGTCAGCCTCTACGGCAAGGAAATCACGAGACTCCCGATGCACAAACGAGCTCGTCAGGGAATGGGATATCTCCCCCAGGAAGAGTCAATTTTTCGAAAACTCAGTGTTGAGGACAATCTTTTGGCAGTTCTCGAAACCCGCAAAAAGCTCTCCCGAAAAGCTCGAAAAGAACGCGCCGACATGCTTCTTGACCGATTCGGGATCAGTCATGTTCGTAAATCAATGGCGATGGCCCTTTCTGGAGGAGAAAAACGACGACTCTCACTCGCTCGTTGCCTCTGCACCGAGCCCAAGCTCCTGATGCTCGACGAGCCTTTCGTGGGCATCGATCCCATTGCGGTTCAGGAAATCCACAAAATCATCCGTGAACTTCGCGATCAGGATGGCTTGTCCATTCTGATCACAGACCACCAAGTCAGAGAGACTCTCGACATCGTGGACCGGGCCTCTCTTCTGGTGGACGGAAAAGTCATGCTCGAAGGTTCGTCCGAAGAATTGGTCAACGACGAACGGGCCCGCCGACTCTACTTTGGCAGCGACTTTCGTTTTTAAGCTTCACTCGGAGATTTTAATGACGCTTTCACCGGGGCGGTAATAGGGTCCCCGGTCACGAGCGCGAGCTTCCAGATAGTCCTGATTGCTTGCGAGAGCCTCGACCTCTAGCTCATACTGCCGGCGCTTCCGTTTGAGCGCGTCTTCCTCTTCCACGGCATTTGTATGCTCTGCCTCGATGGCGCGCAGCTTTTGATACTCTGGCGCGATTGGAACAATCACTGCCATAGCCAAGACAATTACAAAAACCCCCAAAACGACTCCGGTCGTTTTTCCGAAAAGCCCCTTGCGGTGAGACTCTCTGGAAAACTCTGGATCACGAGAAGCTTTTGCACTCTGTTTTTGTCGGCGCGCCATTTCGAGGAAAGTAATACCAAGAAGTTGCCTAAAACTCGAAAGAAAATTTAGGAAATCCTAACTACCAACAAAGAAAAATCCGCTAAGAGAAAATCCCCTAGCGGTTTTTGATCTAAAAATACCGATGATTATACGCCCACCTTCATCTTGCCACCGAAGACAGCCTCGTCTCCGAGAGCTTCTTCAATGCGGAGAAGTTGATTGTACTTCGCAACCCGGTCCGAACGACTCATTGAGCCCGTTTTGATCTGACCTGCGTTCGTGGCTACTGCGAGGTGAGCAATCGTGCTATCTTCGGTCTCACCGGAACGATGCGAGATCACTGCCGTGTAGGAGTTTTCCTTGGCCAGTTCAACAGCATCAAAAGTCTCGGTAAGGGAACCAATCTGATTCACCTTTACGAGAATTGAATTCGCAACCCCAAGATCGATTCCCTTTCGAAGGAAATCCACATTAGTCACAAAGAGATCGTCACCAACTAGCTGGGTGTTGCCACCAATCGCATCGGTGAGCGCTTTCCAGCCATCCCAATCGTTCTCATCACAACCATCCTCGATGGAGAGGATGGGATACTTGCCGCGAAGTTCGCTGTAGAACGCCACCATATCATCCGAACTGCGAACAGAACCATCTGACTTATGGAAAATGTAAGCTCCTTTTTCACGGTCGTAAAATTCAGAGGATGCGACATCGAGAGCGAAGGCGATGTCTTCACCAACCTTGTATCCCGCCTTTTCGATCGCAAGACAGATTGTATCGAGAGCGTCCTCCGTGCTGTCCAATTTTGGAGCAAAGCCACCCTCATCACCCACAGCAGTCGAAAGACCACGGTCATGAAGAACCGCTTTGAGTGAATGGAAGACCTCAGCGCCATAACGAAGGGACTCCTTAAAAGTAGGAGCGCCCACCGGCATGATCATGAATTCCTGGAAATCAATGGGGGCATCCGAGTGAGAACCACCATTAATGATGTTCATCATTGGAAGCGGGAGGACCTTTGAGTTTGGTCCACCGAGATACTTGTAAAGAGGAAGGTTGACCGCAGATGCGGCTGCGCGAGCAACCGCCATGGAGACACCAAGAATGGAATTCGCACCAAGCTCTTTCTTGTTCTTAGTTCCATCGAGTGCAAGCATCGCACCATCGACAGTAGCCTGATTGGTTGCGTCCATTGCGAAAAGCGCCGGGGCGATTTTCTCGTTGATGTTGGAAACAGCGCCCAAAACGCCCTTCCCAAGGTAGCGAGACTTATCTCCGTCCCGCATTTCCCATGCTTCGTGCTCTCCAGTGGAGGCACCGCTGGGGACTGCTGCACGTCCAAAGGCGCCACCAGCAAGGGTGACGTCGACTTCGACAGTGGGATTTCCGCGCGAATCAATAATTTCACGTCCGTGGACGGACTGGATGTTGGTGTCTAACATGATGTGTTGAAAAAGTAATTAAGCGATGGCGGTAATCTCCTTAATGGTGACGGTCATCAGCTCTTCAGTATCGGGATCTGGGATCTCGGCAGAGTCTCCGGTAGCCTTACCAAGTAAGGCCTGGCCCATTACTGAGAGGTAAGAAAGAATTTGCTCATCAGGACTCGCATCCCAGGCTCCAAGCATACGATACTCTTTGTCGCCGCGACCGGCTACATCGAGCATGAACTTGGTTCCAATGTTCACAGCGGATGGATCTGCCCCTTTAAAATCGGTGGGACGAGCCCTCTCAAGATCCTTTTGAAGCTCCACCTTGCGTCGGTTGAGCACTTGCTGCATCTGCTTGGCAGCCTTGTATTCGAAGTTCTCACGAAGGTCTCCGTAGGAACGCGCAACGGCGATTTCCTTAATGTTCTCGGGGATCCGCTTGTTGACGAGATCCTCGTATTCCGCTTTCCGGCGATCGAGACTCTCCCATGAAACCAACAGAGTATCATCCTTCTTACTTGAGGTATTTCCGGTGACCATATCCTGTGTCTCAGGAACAGCTTTGATGACTCGTGCCATCAGTGACTTCCGATCGAGATCTGGAAATGCCGGGCTTGCGAGAAGCTTTCTTCCGAAGTTCCGCACATCATTCATCTCCATCGTTGAGAGCAAGTCAGCCACAAGTTCTTTGTCATCAAGGAGGAGATTCGCCAAACGACCGGCCTTGCGCGGGCCATCATCGAGAGAATCCTGCTCGAGCACCGTGAGAATCACCGATCCCACCGAACCATCGAAGACGGGCTCGGATGCCTTCTTTCTCTCGCGACTAATCCAAGCAAGCGCATCAGCACCCAAAGCGTGACGGGAAAGCGCCACTCGGATGTGCTCATAGAATCTTTTGGTTTCTTCCTTTTCGACAAGAAGCTTGGCGATCTCAGAAACTCCACGTGAAGAAATGCGATCAAAAACCTTGAGGATATGCCCTACCCAATCGTTGTTGAAGGCCGCCGGGAATGCTTCCAGAATGCGCTTAAGACGTGCGGCTGCCACCTGTCCCAAATCATCGGAAAGTGTGCTTTCGGCGACTTGGAGGACCTCCGCAATCGAGGGAGCACCTTCACCAACCACATCTTCAGATTTTGTTTCGTCTACGATTTCGTCGCGAAGCGCTGCGAGTTCGAGTGACTGAGCTGGCGAAAGCTTCACTAGCTTAAGAATTGAATCGTTTACAATGCCGTAAACTTGCGCAAGCAGGCCGTCTCCTGCAGCAATAAGGGGCGCCTCCCGCTGAATCGCCTCAAGTGCTTTAACGCGGGCTTTCGGACTCCTTGCCTGCTCCAAATCTTCAACCATAGCCTCACCAGGGCTGGCAGATTCGTCGCGAAGGACCAAATAATCGGTCCTTTTAGTAGGAACCGAAACACGCTTGCTCTCACGAAGTGTCTTTTTGGTCTTCTCCCACCACTTTTTGTAAATAGGTTCCTCGATGATACTCCCCATGAGTTCTGCGTCCATTTGATCGAGAGTCATCTTTCCCTCACGAGACTGCAAAGTCCGACAAATGAGCTCTACCGGATTATCAACCGCAAGAGTCTTCAGCTCATCAATCTGACTGACCTTTTGCGCCCGTAGGTCGTCATCTTCCAGAGCTTCAGTCTTTTCCAAGGCGAGCTTGAGCCCCATTTCTTTTCCTGCAGCTTTTTCGAAGTCGATGACCACCTTCCCATTGAAAAGGTCCCATTCCTTCACGACTCCCCCGCCGTATCCTCGATGCAGCCGATACTTTCCGGGTGCAATTCCTGAGAGCCTTTCCCCAACGGCCGCATTGATTCGGCCCGCTTCCACTAACTTCGCTACATCTGGATGCATGGCGAAAGCCTGCGTGTTTCGTCTAGGAAAGGCAAGAACTGATGACTTAAACCCGATATTCTAATGATCTAAGACGCGGAGTCAATTTCATTCCTTAGCCTTTAGAGGCAAATAGCGGACACGTGGCCCCCCCTTTTTTGACTTTGGCTTGGCATGTATTACAAGCGCTTGACGGAGAATCAGTAGGCTCGACTTCCATCTAACCTCCATCTTCTCGATCTCTTCGTCAGTGTTGACTAGGCCGTTAAATATCACCTCGCCCTCTCTGCTAATCAACAGGTTAAGGGAGTCACCCTTCTCAGTGAGCTTGTAGGTCAATTCACCGTCTTTCATTTCGGCGGCTTCCTCAGTTTCGGATTCTTGGCCCTTCGGCCTCACCGCATTCGGCATAAACTCCCTATTTTCCCTTTTCGTGGCTGGCCGTTCACCAAAAATTGCTTCTTTTGAAACAAGTTTTCCATCGCGAAAGAATTTCAACTGAACCGAGTCCCCTACCTTTTTCATTCGAAGGAGAACTAGGAGTTGCCGCATATTTACGAGGATTTGATCATCGAATTTCCACCAAAGATCCCCCTTCAGCCCTCCGGCAAGCGCCAGTGGCCCGTCCTTAACGATTGCTTCCACCAGAAGTCCGGTGCCATCACCCATTTCTGAAGGTCGATCAACCTGTGATCTCGGCGTATCCAAGATGACCCCCATCCAAGGCATCCCCTGCTTCTCTTCACACGCAAAGAGTCCCAGAGTGAACAGGGCCGAGAAAAAAGAGATTAATAAAAGGCGCATACCCTAAAATTGATTCGTAATCTCGTTGACAGGCTGGCGAGTGGTAATCCTCACCGTTACCATCTTTCCCGAGTCGCGGTGTAATACCGTCTCTTCAAAAACATCGACTTCCGTCCTCCGCTCCCGAACTTCACCATTCTTGGAGAGATACAAAACCGGATCTCCCTCAATCTGCATCCACGATCGCTCATCAATGAGATCAAAAGCGGAGGCGTAAACCTCGGGAGCTGTCTCGAGCCCCGTAATGGGAGTCTTCGCCTCGCTTCGGCCCAACCACCAACCAGAACTGAGCCCGATTAGCAAGACGATCGCAGCAGCAATCGAAGTCACCTGCCAAGACAAGCCGAGGGCAGATTGGTTGCCTAAATTTAAAGACAATTCATCGATGAGTTCGTCACAACGAGCTTCCGCCTGATCACTCATCCCCACCAGGGTCAGCGCTTCCAGTTGGGCTTCTAGTTCTTTTAGTGATTTATCCATGTCGAGAGTCTTTTAAGTATACAAGTTTCTTTTGAAGCTGCTCCAAGGCATAACGATACCTTGATGCCGCGGTGTTATTGGAGAGCGATAACACCTTCCCAATTTCAGCAAAGGTCAGTCCTCCCCAAATTTTCAAAGTCAAAACCTCGCGAAGCTTTTCCGGCAGCTTACCGACCGCACCTCGAAGCAGTTTCGCTTCTTCGTTGTCTTCAGCTGGTGTATCCAACCAGAGATCATTCCCAGACTGAAACTGCACAATCTTCTGATTACGGCGCTCTTGTCGACCCTTGCTGCGCCCCCGGTCCAGACCAATGTAACGCATCACGGAAAACGCGAGAGGCAAATCGGGAGCACAGAAATCACGTTCCTCTTGGTAATGCCAAAGCTTAATCAGAGTATCCTGTAGGATATCCTCGGCCTCAGTCATACTCTGGCACCGCTGGCGGGCATACGCCAGAAGGCGCGGAGCGTTTTCGCTCACCCACTCTTTCCACTCAGGGCCGCGTTGGTTTCTCTTCGACATTAGCTTTCAGTGAAGAAAATGCCTTATTGACGAAGATTTGTCTCCTAAAAGATGAAATACCCTTCCAGAAATGAAAGATCATCAGAGAAGGTGCATGAATGGTGGTCGATACTGGACTTGAACCAGTGACATCTTGCGTGTGAAGCAAGCGCTCTACCACTGAGCTAATCGACCCTATCCAGAGGTGATCTCTGGTAACTCAGAAGCCCCCTTGGCGGGGGCCTTGAGAGAGAACCACATCAGATGGTGCGCGAGGGGGGAATCGAACCCCCACGTCCTTGCGGACACTAGATCCTTAGTCTAGCGCGTCTACCAATTCCGCCACCCGCGCTTACGATCTGACGAGGGAGGATTTAGTTCTCCCTTCGATGTTTGGCAAGACTTGTTTAAAAAAAAATTAGGGCTGAGGAAGAAGCACCGTTTTCGAATAATTATAGGAATTTTCCGAGAGAAACTTGGCCTGTTTTTGAGGATCATCCAGAGGAACTTGGCGAATGAGTCGCATTCCGGTATCAGAAAGAACGGTGATACTTAGATCGACTGATACAACCCTTCCTTTAGAGTAACGTGCGTCCTGTCCGTCTGCCTTGATAATATCTCCCTTGATGCTGAATTCACTAACGGCATTTACGCCCCCGGAAGCACCCAAAACAGGCACTTTCACTGATTGAAGATCTCCAGAGGTGTCAACAAATTCCACCGAAAATACCACGCTGATCTCGTAGATGTTTTCGCACATGAAATTTTTACCCTGGGCGGAACCTCCTGCCGATCCCGAGTATGCCTCATCGAGATCTTCGACGGCTAAAAGCCCCTGAAAGGTTTGGTCTGGATTAACCAAATTTCGGTAGAGAACAAATGTGGAATAGCGTTCATCTGGATTTGAAAAGATCGGATCCAAAAATTCCAGCTTGTAGCCCACTGCAGAAATATCTCCCCCTTTGTCCTCGAGAGAATCCCCGACGTTTCCGTCGTATCGATCAGACGCACCCGTCAAAAATATAAAGCTCGCAGCATTCGGGCTTGGCTTTCCTTCCGGTCCAATATCCCTGGTTTCGCTTTTTACATTGAGCCATTCAAAATTATTGTTCGAACGAATCACCAAGGATTCAAGATCTCGCCCGAGAGAATCAAGCATGATTTTGGCCTGACGTGCCGCTCTAATCTCATTCCTCGCTCCACGCCAAGCATCCAGCGCATTCCCAGTGATTACGACCACCAGAGAGACCAAAATGACTGTAATCGCCATGGCCACGAGAAGCTCGACAAGAGTGAAGCCTTTTTTAACGATCCTTGTTTTCGAAAAAGTCATAAAAATGAAGAATAAATAGTTTAGCGTGCAACTCCGAGATTCCGACGGAAAGATGGTCGTGTGAAATCAACAGGATCAAATGCTCCCTCCACATAGTCAATGGACCGAGTTGGAAGACGGTAAAATTCAGCTTCAAAAAGAACTACCGCTTCCGGGAACTCATCTGCCTTGTTCGAGAAATCATCCTCCTCAGCGTGCGGATCAACAATCTTCCCGACTTCTTCAGAGATTTTCAACCCCGCATCGTCAAAGATCAATTGGGTCATCTTAACAAAAAACACGCGCCCTTCTAAGGCTTCGAAATCTTCTTCTAAAAGAGGATCGTCGATCCTTCTCACCATCGGTTGGATCAAATAATCTCTTCCCGCAACTCCATCAACATCGGGGAATGGAGCTAAACTGCCATCCGAACGTAACTCGACGATACTAGCCCGATAGAGATAAACAAACACCGTGCTCCCTCTCTCATGAGAGCGCACGATCCAGTCGAATGCTTTGCCCATCGAACTCGCATACTGCTGCTGATCACGCCCTTCTCTTAGGGTTGACATTTCCAACTCCAACGCTGCCTTGAGACGGCTGGCATCTTCGGCAGAAAGAGTCTTCCTAATTGCAGTGGCTGCAGGCCCGAAAACGGCGAGAAACCCGGTGATCAATACTACTAATATACCCAAAGCGATTACAGATTCAGCCAGAGTAAACCCTCTTTTATGTGATGTTTTTCGTGAAATCGTCATGAATTCCTAGTTACTGGTTGAATCTTCAATGCGTGCCACGTCCGTGATTCGAGAAGTTCCACCATTTCTCCAAATCACAAAGCCACCCATGTTTTTCGTTTTTCCGAGCCGCGGCCTTTCTGAGTTAGGCGGTCTGGGACCACCTTCGATAACGAAGGTAGCGCCAGGGATGGTGCAAAGACCCTGAGAATTGAATTCATAGTAGTGACACTCCGCGGTATCTTCCGCATTGCTCGTAAGTTGATGAATTGCGGTGGGAACTTCGTTTCCGTCTTCAACCTGATCCCGGCTCAACTCAGGACTGTAATAAACTTGATCAGGCAGCAAGGTAGGTGCCCCTGAAATCGACCAATCTCCAGCTTCCGCTCCCGTCTTGGGATCTACTTCCTTGTATACTACAAGCATCAATCTACGAAATCGACGGCGAGATTCGGTATCCTCATCCATCATTTGATCGTGGATAATCACTCGGGCGGTCGTGCCTCGACTACGTGCTAAACGTTGAGCTTGGGTGAAAAGTCCCTCTGCAACAGAAACTCCCGAGGTCACACCTTGGGCCTGACCCATGCGGCTAATTCCTACGGAAGCCACCGAAAGCAGGACCGAAATGATGGCCATCACTGTGAGAAGCTCCACGAGACTGAAGCCACATGCGCTTTCAGTTTTCAAATTTCTGTTGTCCACCATGTCTAAGAATCAAAATTGCGCCTTTTCGGGCAATCAGCAAGAATAAAATTGTAGTTACACTGTAAATATGAGCTTAGGTCATTCATCGAAACGTCCCCTACTCGGCCCTGAAAGCCATTTCCACGCCGATTCGATCATCGCCTTGACATCTTTTTGCTCGGCCTCCCAGCCCAGAAGATCCTTAGCCATCTTAGGATCTGCCACGAGACGGGCAGGATCACCAGGACGACGTTCGCCATAGACAACAGGAACCTTTTTCCCAGTAACTTCTTCAGAAACATCGATGATTTCCTTTACCGAAACACCCACGCCAGTCCCCAGATTGCACTGAAAGCTCTCACCGCCGTTGATCAGATGATTAACGGCGGCAAGATGAGCCCCGGCAAGATCCTCAACGTGAATGTAGTCGCGAATACATGTCCCATCGGGAGTCGAATAATCTGTCCCGAACACGGTAACCTTCTCGAGTTCCCCGGTCAGAGACATCAAAACTAAAGGGATTAGATGAGATTCCGGATCGTGATCTTCTCCGATCTTACCATCTGACGAAGAACCGCTTGCATTGAAATACCGAAGGGCAGCGCTCTTCAATCCAAAGGCGACTTCACAATCCTTAAGGATCCACTCCACCATCAACTTGCTCCTTCCATAGGGGCTTACTGGATTTTGTGGGTGATCTTCCGTCAGAGGAAGATTTTGAGGCTCCCCGTATGTCGCACAAGTCGAAGAAAACACGAAAGATTTACATCCAAATTCCTCCATAACCTCCAGCAATATCACTGGTTCTGCCGTATTGTTTCGATAAAACTTCAGTGGACTAGTGACTGACTCACCCACATAGGTGAACGCCGCAAAATGAATAACGGCGTCAAAGTTGTGCTTCTTGAAGAGATCGACCAGTAAATCCCGATCTCCAACGGCACCAACAACCAGTTCCACATCTGAATCGATGATCGCATCGCGATGCCCATAACAAAGGTTATCCAGCACCACCACTTGATACCCCTCCCCATGAAGTCTCCTGACAGTGTGAGAGCCAATGTAGCCCGCTCCACCTGTTACTAAAATCATCCTCTTAGGCATCCGAAGCAAATTCAATCAGGCCCATTCTGCGCCGTCAACTATCGCGTGGTTTCCATCTCGCCTTCTCGTTGTGAGCGCTGGGATTTGAGCTCCTCTAGGCTCACCAATCGCGGCAGCAGAAAACCCACCGTCGTCATTCCCATAAGGCCTCCGGCAAAATGGTAGAGATGTCCAAACTCAAACAGCTCTTTCCCAAACCCCTCCACCATCCATTGCCCAAAATCACTAAAAAGAGGGATCCCTAATCCCGGCGTCATCAAAAAAAGGAGCAAGCTGGCAACCAACAAACCCTTCCCCATGTTGCGTCCGGAGATCGGAAGAAGGAGCATTTTGGAATCAGGATAGATCACTGTTTGAGCTAAAAGCATTCCCATCACCCCTCCGGATGCCCCGACTAGCGGATTTGGAGAAATCCCCGACAAGAGTGCTTGAGAGATTACATACACTAATGCCGCGCCAAGGCTACAGCTCACAAAAAGAAACAAGATTCTAGAAGGCCTAAGAACGTGCCCCAGTCTCGCGGATGCGTAGAAAAAGAGCAAAGCATTCACAAGGACGTGCGTCCAATCGCCGTGAAACAAGCTATGGGTAATAAGGGCAGCCACCCCTCCCTCTTGAATACCAGACCATGAGACGGCAACACTCTCATAGAGTGGCCGGAGGAGACTCGGAGTAAGATGAGTTCCCCCCGTAAAAAAGACCCAAGCGTGGATCACAACCAGGAGCAAGCAACCCATGGTGGGCACATTGAACCCCGGGGTGATTAACAGAACCCCCCTTTTTTTGTTCACTATCTGATGATGAATCGCACTCAACTGTTCCACGTCTACCATAAGACAACCGAAAGATAAAACTGCTCAATTTTTCTCGTCATTCTTGACAGAAAGACGATCCCATCGACCATACCGCGCACTGACGCTATGCATTCATTCCGCTATATTTCTGGTTCCCTCCACTGCGAAGACGTTTCTTTAAACACTCTCGCCAAAGAGCACGGCACCCCGCTCTACGTCTATTCTGCCGGCACCTTTCGAGATCATTTCAGTAAGCTCGACAAGGCTCTTAGCGACCTTCCCCATGAAGTTGCCTACGCCGTGAAAGCAAACTCTAATCTCTCGATCCTCCGGCTTCTAGCCGAGCTCGGGAGTGGGTTCGATATCGTTTCGGGAGGAGAACTTCTCCGCGTCATCAAGGCCGGAGGCGATCCTGCAAAGTGCACCTTTGCGGGTGTCGGAAAAACCCGTGCTGAAATAGAATTTGCCCTGCAACATGGAATCTACTCACTCAATGTAGAGTCAGAGGAAGAGGCGACGTTCATCGATCAAATCGCGGGTGAAATGGGCGTAAAGGCCCCTATCGCGTTCCGAGTGAATCCCAATGTCGACGCCAAAACGCACAAATATATTTCTACTGGTAAGTCCGAGAACAAGTTTGGAATCGATTTTGAGTCGATCGAAGACGCCTACGCACGAGCAGCAAAGCTGAAAAATGTCACCCTCAAAGGGCTGCAAATGCATATCGGATCCCAACTCACCACGGTAGACCCATTCCTTGAGGCGGTCGAAAAGGTCGCCCCCCTCGCTGCCAAGCTCAAGGAAACCTACCAGATCGAATTCTTCTCCATCGGTGGAGGAATCGGCATCGTCTACGATCCCGCCTTGAAATCAGGAGATCCGGCTTGGTGGGAATCCCAAGATCCTGAATCGCGCCCACTCACTCCGACCGAGTATGCCGCAAACGTTGTCCCGGTCCTTAAACCTCTCGACCTGAAGATCCTCCTCGAACCGGGTCGCTTTATTGCCGGGAATGCTGGAGTCCTTCTGACAAAGTGCCTTTACGAGAAGAAGGGTGCCGCCAAGACCTTCAAGATCATCGATTCTGGAATGCACCAGCTCATCCGCCCGGCTTTGTATGAGGGCTATCACGAGATCAATCCTGTCAAGGAGCCCACTGGCGAGACTGAGGTCGTCGACGTGGTTGGGCCAATTTGCGAAACGGGTGACTTTTTCTGCCAAGACCGGGAAGTTCCCAGCTTCCAGCCAGGAGACGTCATCGCCATGATGAGCGCCGGAGCCTACGGCTTCACCATGGCTTCCACCTACAATACGCACCCTCTGCCTGCCGAGATTCTCGTCGATGGCTCGGAAAGCCGGGTGGTTCGCAAGCGACAGACTCTCAAAGAGCTCATTTCCCCCGAGGAGATTTAAAAAATACCTTCCCCTCAACTTTTCTGAAACACTTTCCCTTTGGAAGAGTTTTATACTGCAGTAGATGGGACAAGCGGGCGACGAGGAAACAAACCAAGAAGATGTGGCGTGGATGCGCCTCATCGCTTCCGGTGACGAAACGGCCTTCCGACATCTCGTTGAAAAGCATCAACGTGCCGTGATTGGCACGATCGGGAAAATGACCAATTTCTCCCCGGACTCTGAAGACCTGGCTCAACAAGTTTTCGTGCGCGTTTGGAAGTCGGCCAAAAAATACCAGCCGACCGCAAAGTTCACGACCTACCTCTTCACCATCACGCGGAACCTTGTCTTCAATTACACGCGCAAAAAATCGCGACAGAAGGAACACTCGCTCGAAGAACAAACCGACGGCTGGCATCAACAACTGAGCGACACCACTCCCGGGAATCAACCTGACGAATCATTGGAGCATGCCGAACTTCAGTCGATCGTCGATCAAGCGATCGCCCAACTTCCCGAGAAACAACGTCTCGCCGTGATCCTCCGCCGCCACGAAAAAATGCCTTATGAGGAAATGGCGCCCGTGCTTGAGCTTTCCGTGCCGGCCGTCAAAAGCCAACTCTTCCGGGCTCGCGCGGCCTTGCGCGAGATCCTCTCCTCCTATTTAGAAGATTGAATCTTAGTAAAACGATCCCAGGAAACTTCTCCGTGGTCGATTTTCTGAAGCTCAAAGGCATAGATGGCATCCTCGTTGCCTGGGTCGAAACTCGCAGCCAAATCGACCATAGCCCTCGCTAATAATCGATTTTCGTCTCCTTTTTGCTCAAAGAGAACTTTAGCCCGCTGCATCAAGAGCGCTGCCAAAGTCGAACGACTGTATTCAGTTTTCGCCATTTTCGGGAGAACTCCCTTTTTCAACTGGCCATTAAGAATCAGCGCTCTTCGATTCTTTGGAGAAAGATGAAGCGCAAGCCCGGTCGCCCTCATTGCCATTGCTAGTGATTCAGGATTTGCCTTTTTCTCGACGACACGATTGCCCGCGATAATCACGATATTGGTGGCATACTCGGTTCGTTCACGGTTCAGCATCCCAAGAACGTCGGTAAAAACACTCACCCGAACGTCAGGCCCGGAATACTTGAACAAAGGGGCCTCCTGTGCGGACGACAACCAGCCCATCGCGAATAGGAACCCGAGGCAGACTTGCAAAAACAATCTCATCGCGCTTATTCTCCCCACCATGTGGACGGACGCAAGAGACAATAAGGTGATCATTCGCCGAATGATGCGATACCGTCTTCAAAGCCTGTCTTTTTCCGAGAAAAAAACCGCCTCGGAAGACATTTGCTCCCAAATTCTCTCCCGGCAGCCCAAGGTCTGTGCCATTTTCGCCAACACGCCAAATGAGCCAAGTTTGCTCCCTCTTCTTGACTCTCCTTCTTCAACTATCTGGTTGCTCCCAAAAGTGACGGAAAAAGACACGATGGAGTTTTTTCGGGTCTCCTCACCTGACGAACTTACTCCGGGCACATTCGATATCATGGAGCCCACGGCAGGTTCGCCGATCATACCACTTGAAATCGACACCATCATCTGCCCCGGGCTTGCCTTCACAAAAAAGGGAGATCGACTCGGTCAAGGCGGCGGGTTCTACGATCGCTTTTTGAAACGTTGTCCCCAGGCGATCGTTTATGGTGCATGTTTCGAGATCCAGGTGGTGCCGCATCTCCCCACCGAGGCTCATGACTGCCAAGTTTCACAGGTGATTCACTCCTGATCGCCAGGCGGCTCCAAATCGAAGCCTGGAATGTGAACCACTACTTTCCCTCCATCGGAATCCTTCCCGAAAAATGAGCCCGTCACCACAGTGCGCGTTTTGATCACGTGATAGCTGTTATAAGAAAATCTCTCTCCTGGATTCAGAACCGGAAACTCTCCCACAACCCCTTCTCCTTCGAACACGAGTGTCTCGCCTCCCTCCTCCTTAAGAATCCACTTTCTTCCGAAAATCGTCACCTTTTCCGCAGAGTTGTTGATGATCGAAATAAAATAGACGAAGGGAAATGGGCGATCCTTCGGAGCGTCCAGATGAGGCATATGGACCACCTCTTCCAACTCTACTTCCAATCCCGGTATTTCGAAAAAGCCACCTGACACGCCCCCGACCATAGAAGGAGGCCGCCATCGTGCAAGTCGATCTCGTAATATTGCCACCTGCTACTACACTTTCGACGTGATCCATCCCATCGCACTCACCATCGCAGGTTCGGATTCTTCAGCTGGAGCTGGACTGCAGGCTGATCTCAAGACCTTCGCAGCCAATGGCACTTACGGCCTAAATGTCGTGACCTGCATCGTTGCCGAAACCCCGAAAGTCGTCAGCGAGATTTACCCACTTCCTCCCGTCATTCTCCAGCGCCAACTCACTCTCCTTCTAAATTCCTATCCTGTCGGAGCGCTCAAAACCGGGATGCTTTACTCAAAGGCGCACATCGTGGCTGTTAGCGAGCTTCTCGAAGATAGCGAAATCCCCATCGTCGTCGATCCCGTCATGGTTGCTTCCACTGGAGATCCCCTTCTTGAAGAATCGGCACTGGACGCCATCACCAATCGGCTCCTCTCGATCGCGAGCGTGATCACCCCGAATCTTCCGGAAGCCGGAATCCTTCTCGGACGCCCCGTCCTTTCTCTCGCCGAGCAGGAAAAAGCAGCTCACGAATTAGCAGAGAAATTCTCCTGTGCCTGCTACCTCAAAGGTGGACACCTTGAAGGCACCCCCGAACATCGGGACCTCCTCATTCACGAGACGGGAATGGAGACCTTCACCGCTCCCCACATCGACCTACCCAGCACCCACGGAACCGGTTGCACTCTCTCGGCGGCCCTCACCGCAGGACTCGCCAAAGGCCAATCCCTTTCCGAATCCGCTGCCTTGGCCCATGCTTTCACGCATCGCGCCCTCGCCAGATCACACTCATGGCAAAATGAGAACTCAGAGGAAATTTGGCACCTCGACCAAAATCAAAGGTCTTAGAATTTGCCTTCCCCGATGGGATTCGCTTTGATGAGGGATGAATCGAATATTGCTCTCTCTCCTTTTAACCCTCCCTTTATTTGCGGCGAAAAAGCCCAATATCGTCTTCATTTTCTCCGACGATCACGCTTCTCATGCCATCGGAGCCTACGAAGGATGGCTCAAAAGCGTTAATCCCACGCCCAACACCGATCGGCTCGCGGCTCAGGGAATGCTTTTCAAAAACAGCTTTTGTAATAATTCGATCTGTGGACCCAGCCGGGCCGTCATCCTCACCGGAAAGCACAGCCACCAAAACGGCTTCATGAACAATGGGAATAAATTCGATGGCGACCAGCAAACTTTCCCCAAAATTCTTCAGAAGAACGGCTACCGCACTGCGCTCTTCGGGAAATGGCATCTCAAATCCAGCCCCCAAGGTTTCAATCAATGGAAAGTCCTTCCCGGCCAAGGGCAATATTACAATCCCGATGTCCTCACCGCGAATGGCAAAGAGCGCCTTGAAGGACACTGCACCGACGTCGTCACCGACCTCTCCGTCAACTTTATCAAACAGCAGGCCAAGGACGGGGAACCTTTTCTTCTAATGTGCCAACACAAAGCACCTCACCGCAACTGGATGCCCGCCATGTGCCATCTCTATCTCTACGACGACATCACCATCCCCGAACCCGCCACCCTTTTCGACAAATGGGAGGATAATGCCTCACCCGCGCGTTGGCAGGAACTGGAAATCGATGGCCACATGCACCTCAACTACGACCTCTTTTACAACTTCTCGGTGAAGACTCCTCTCGCGGGAAAAGAGAATTCTGATCGCTCGGCAGCAAGAAACCTCCACCGCATGATCCCGACCCAGCTTTCCATTTGGAACTCCCACTGGGATCCCAAAAAACGAAGCAGCCACCAAAGCGAACCATCAGGGCAAGGATCTCGTGCGTTGGAAGTATCAACGTTACGCCAAGAACTACCTCCGGTGCGTCAAAGGAGTCGACGAGTCTGTCGGCACCATCATGGAAAATCTCGAAGACCTGGGACTCGCTGAGAACACCATCGTCATTTACTCCTCCGACCAAGGATTCTACATCGGCGACCACGGCTGGTTCGACAAGCGCTGGATGTACGAAGAATCTCTTAAGATGCCTCTCATCGTCAAATGGCCCGGCGTCACCAAGCCCGGATCAATCGATGAGAACATGGTTCAAAATCTTGACGACGCGCCCACCTTCCTAGAAGCAGCAGGGGCAGAAAT
>JAPKCM010000144.1 GCA_028822935.1 Akkermansiaceae bacterium | reverse complement strand
CATTTTCTTGGTCTAACGTCGAGGTGTGGCACTGGCTGCCGAGAGCGCCACTCAGTGAGGTGGACCCCGAAATTCGGGCCAGAAGCTAAGCTAAGATTATGGTGGACAGGGGCGGCTAAAAAACCGAACCAAAACCACTAATAATGAAAGGTAAAAGAAGAAGACACGATCCCGAGTTTAAGGCCCGGGTCGCCATTGAGGCTCTGAAAAATATCAGGACCGCCTCCGAAATCGCCAAGGAATTCCAGATCCATCCTGCTCAGGTTTCTGACTGGAAGAAGCAGATGCTCGACGGCGCCAGCGACCTCTTTGGGGCCGGGAAAAAGAAATCCGCCGAGGAAGACCTTGAGGCGCAAAAGGACAATCTCCACGCCAAAATCGGACAGCAGGCCATCGAAATCGACTTTCTGCGAAAAAAGTCAAAACAACTCGGTCTGTGAGGGATCGTTTCGAGTTGGTTGAAAAAAAGCATCCTGATTTGAGCGTGAGAAGACAGTGTAAACTCCTTGATCTCGCCCGCTCTACGGCAGATTATGAACCCGTCCCCGAGAGTGCGCAAAACCTGCGCATCAAGAGATTGATGGATGAACTCTATCTCATCGACCCGTGTCGAGGAAGTCGCTCCCTAGTGACTCTTTTAAGACGCGACTACGGCCTCGTGGTGAATCGAAAACGGGTCCAGCGTCTTCGTCGTGAGATGGGTCTTGAAACGATTTACTGCAAGCCTCGGACTTCGATCCCGGACGATGGGCATCGCAAGTATCCCTACCTCTTGCGAGACCTCGCGGTGACCCGCCCGAACCAAGTCTGGTGCACCGATATCACCTACGTCCCCATGCCCGGAGGGAGTTCATATCTCTGCGCCGTGATGGATTGGTATTCGAAGAAAGTGCTTGGCTGGGCCGTCTCCAACACCATGGAAACAGGCCTGTGCCTGGAGGCTCTCGACAAAGCTTTGACCAACACCGGCAAGGTTCCCGAGATCTTCAATACGGATCAGGGTTGCCAGTTCACCTCGGCAGAGTGGACCGGTCGACTGAAGGATTTGGGGATCAAAATTAGCATGGACGGCAAAGGCCGCTGGATGGACAACGTCTTCATCGAGCGACTCTGGCGCAGCGTAAAATATGAGCACATCTACCTCTTTGAACACCCCACCATCATCGAACTGTGTGCCGGGTTGGAAGAGTGGTTTGAGCGCTACAATCACTGGCGTCCCCATGAGGCCAATGCCGGAGAAACACCCGCCATGATCTACGACCCCGAAGAGCCAAGACGCATCGTCATCAAGTCGATCAATGACACCTTAAAAAGGACAGCCTGACACGAAACGAGAACTCATCGAAATCGCCGCGCCCTGCCCCCCCGGCGCGGCGAAATTGGAAAGCTGGAGCCCTCAAGTCGCTACGCTCCTTCCGGGACACCAGCTTTCCAATTTCGTTCTACTCTCCGACTCCCTCCTTGAACAAGGACCTATGATCAGCTACCAATCTCACGCACCCAGTTGCCATAGCTTAACTTAGCTCCTAAGTGGCCGGACTTTCGGGTCCACCTCATACAGCGTATCTGCTTTCAGCCCATCAATTGAAATACTGCCCAGTTCAAAATCTTTCTGAGAAATGATACGAGCATTTTTGAACTCAGGATCCTCACTGATCTTTAATTCAATTTCCCCTTTCTCATCCAGGGCACACCAAATCTTTGCGCTATGATCATCCACATGCCCAAGCATCGGTCCCAATAGAAAGGCTGCAGCATAAAGTTGGCTGCTCGAGAATAGCAGCATTAGGAAGATGATGCTTCTAGGGATTTGCTTTTTGAGTGAGGTGGTTGAGGGCATATTGTTGGGGTGTAAACACGATGTATCATCGTAAGTTGTGGGGGAATGGCTAAAAAGGTGGGCCAGGTGATAGGTGATCATTCTTACCGATGACAAGTGTCCTAAGTTGTTAGAGATTTGTGGATTCAGGGATGAGGAGGTGGGTATTGTTGGGCTAGGCGGCTGGAAGCCACCGCCACGGTGTGGGGGAGAAAGGGCTCGGTATTTGGCGCTTCTTGTCCTAGTAGTGACGAGTTGTTTAATCAACCTTCCACAGCCTAACATAATCAAAGACGATGCGCTCGTCTATTCCTTCGTGACTTTTGAAAGAGAATCTCGGGCCATGCTTATCTTTTGTATTATCCATGGTCACATTCTCGTGTTCATAGATTTTTTTGACGCCATTGATACTTAAGAGCATTCTGCCCTTTTCGTATTCAATCACCAGATCAACCCACTCATTGATTTTCATGCCAGATTCAGGATGGTTAAAACCCGGGCCTCCACTCAAGCCAAGCCTATGGCCTCCACCTTTAAGATATGAAAGGTTCATCATATGATGACCGATCTGAAAAGATGGTCGTCCTGGGACAATGGCATCCGTCACAAATTTATAGCGCATGTGAAGGACAAACTTTTCTGGGATTTTTTTCATGTGAGCGACGACACCTAAACCAAGATGATGATCCCGTTTCAGTTTCTTCATCGCTTCTTCTTTGCTTTTGAATTTCGGAGAGAAGGTCAATACACCATCCTTGATGACTGCGATTTTTCCGGGTTTGCCCCAGTAGTTTATATTAAGCTCTCCGTCAAAATCATCGGAGTAAACTAGGGTTCCCTTTTTAAAGAGCTCCGACTTGAACTCAGGCTCTTTGGCATGAGTCACTGGGATCACGCTCATCATGAACATGGCGAATAGTAATGCTTGTTTGGACCTATTTTTTATCATTTGGATTGAAATTCTTTGGTGGCTACTAAGGCCTGAAAAAACTCGCTGACGCTGTAGTCTTTACTTTTTGCGGAGGTCAGAATGCCATTGGCTAGGTCTTCATCGGTGAATCCGAACGGGCGGCCTAGGGCGTATTCGATCAGGTGCTCGGTGAATCCCCGTGCGAACTTATCCTCTTTCCACTTCGCGATCAGCTGGCGCATTTCTAAAAAATCGGCGAAGGCTGGCCCTTTATGGAATGCGCCGGAGGGGTCGATTTCCCACACCGTCTTTTTGTTGCCTTTCTTTGCCTTCTTTGCCTTTTTGCCCGTGGCCACGTACCGCTCCGTCGTCCGCCATTTTCCAGCGGCATCGAAGTTTTCCATGCCGAA
>JAPKCM010000143.1 GCA_028822935.1 Akkermansiaceae bacterium | reverse complement strand
CCAACAACACAACCAACAACCGAACTCATTATTATGAAAAACAACATTATTATCACCGCCGCCATCTCCTCACTCCTTTTTGTATCTTGTAAAAACCCGGCTGAATCATCCACTAAAGCGAGCGTTTCAGAAGCCAAGGCTGTCTCTACCGAAGCTAGCTCAGGAGTCAAATGGAGCTTCGAGGACAGCTCGGCCATTACCTTTGTCGGCTCCAAAGTCACAGGAAGCCACGCAGGTGGATTCAAGAAATTCAGTGGGCATTTCTATGTCGACGGCGACACACTAGCCCCCAGCGGCCATCAAATCGTAATCGATATGAGTTCAACCTATTCTGATGCCGAAAAGCTAACTGGACACCTCACAAGTCCTGACTTCTTCGACGTGGTTGGCTATCCGGAAAGCACCTTCACCGTCACTGACATCACGGAACAATCTGGAGCCAAAGGCGAAACTCACCTTCTGACCGGCAACTTCGAGTTTCATGGTGTAACAAAGTCGATTAGCATTCCCGTTACTGTAAGCAGTACAGATCAAGCTATCAACGTTACCGCTGATTTCTTTATCAATCGATTTGACTTCAACATCAAATACCCAGGAAAGACCGACGACCTGATCCGCAAGGAAGTTGTAATCAAGTTTGATCTTAAAGCCAAAGCCGCCAAGACCGAAATCACAGCCAGCTAACATAAACTGCCACCCACCATGAAAAAACCAACTGTCGCCGACATCAAACCCTCCGCCGTCAACCTCACCAAGGGCGAGAAATACTTCTTCTGCACCTGTGGAAAATCCACCAATCAACCCTTCTGTGATGGCAAACACAAGGGCAGCGGATTTGCGCCACAGGCCTTCACAGCTGAGCAAGACGGAGATGCCTACTTGTGCCAATGCAAACAATCCGGCAACCTGCCGTTTTGCGATGGCAAACACAAAAAGTTGTCGGTCGATCAGGTTGGCCAGGAGCTTCTGCTGGATTCCGATTGCGATACCACAGCCGGAGACGAAAGCTGACCCGCCGAAGGAACCGACCCTTATATTTTTCAACCAATAACATCTATCATGAATATCTTATTCATTGGAGCCTCAAGCAGCTCAACATCCATCAATCAATGACTGGCCGACTATGTAGCCGACCAAATCACTCAGGCTGAAGTCACGCGATTTTCTATCCGTCCCCTCTCTCTCCCTATCTATAGCGAAGATGAGGAAAAAGACACCCCCCCCTTTCTCCCCCATGTATTCCGCCAAACCCGGGTTTCCGCGACCTTCCCGCCAAAAGCAAATTCCTAGCAGTCAAGCGGAGTCGCTCTTCTCTAACAAAAAGAATAATTTTGAATCGATTTACGAACTCTCTAAAACCTTCTCAACAAGTGATTCTCAACATCCTCTACCAAGACGACGCCATCGTCGCCGTCGACAAACCCGCCGGGCAGATGGTCATCCCTTCGGATAACCCTCAGCCCGATGATGAGGTCACGATGAAGATCCTCCGCGATCAGATTGGCAAGCGCGTGCACCCAATCCATCGACTCGACCGCCCTACCTCAGGCGTCCTCATCTTCTCCACCGATCAAGACATCGCGCGCGAACTCCATCTCGCCTTTGAGCAGCATCGTATCGAAAAAAAATACCTCGCAATTGTCGTCGAACATCCCTTCACGGATTCATGGACCTGCAAGGAGCCCATCCAGAAAAAAGACGGAGCGCCCATGCGTGAAGGACACACTGATTTTCACCTCCGCGAAAAGCTCAAAAATGGAGTCAGCCTCGTTGAAGCCATTCCAAAAACGGGCCGTTTCCATCAGATCCGTCGCCATTTGCTCCACGCCGGTCATCCCATCGTGGGCGATTACCGCTACGCGGGCGTCGAGCGCTGCGACATTCTAGGCAAACAACTGGGCACCGGAACGCGCATGCTCTTGCAAGCGAAGAGCCTTAGCCTCACGCATCCCACTACGGGCGAAGAAATCCTCATCGAAGCGCCTCTCGATCCCTCGATTGAGAAGTGCCTCTAGATTCTAGTAAAGCTTGGTCCGCTTGTTCAAGTAATCGGGTGGCACGTGATCAGTCATCCACACCCCATTGTCAGCTTGGTAAAAGACATGCCCATGCTTTTCCATCATGCGGCTTGCGACCTCGACCACCACCGGCTTCCCCTTCCGCTGCGCAGCTTTGCGCGCGCTCGCTTGGTCGGCCCAGAGATGGACATAATCACGCTCTTTCCGGAGAAGTCCTTCGCCTTCGATCTTATGCAGCGCTGCCAGTGAAGTGCCATGGAAGAGCCACGTGGGAGGCGCCTTTTCTTCCAGCTCAAGCTTCACCTCGACGGAATGACCTTCATTCGCGCGGATCTTGAGACCGTCCTCCGAAATGGTAAAGCGCTGCAGATCGCTATTCGCCACCACCGTTTCCACAAGCGCCCGATCCACCTTCTTCCCGTCCTTCTTGAGACCCGCAACCAAGTCATCAAGCACTGCCCAGCCATCCTCATCAAGGGTCAACCCGATCGACTTGGGATCATGCCGCAGCACCAGACTTAGGATTCGGCTTATTTTCTTTTCAAATTTATTCATCGGAAAACGGTGACTTCTTGCGAAGAAGAAGAATCATGCCGAGGCGATGAGAGCGAGCTTTTGCTTTCGGCTCAGCGCCTTCACCCGCATCTCCTCCTTCGTCGCCTCCGAGCGATTGCCGATCTCCCGCCGATAAACAAGCTCCAGCGGAAGCCTCCCCCGCGTATACTTTGCCCCCTTCGGTCCCTGGGATTCATGCTCCTCAAAGCGCCGATCCACATCTACCGCGATCCCGGTATAAAGGGACCCATCCCCACAACGAATGAGGTAAAGGAACCAGACAGCTTTGGACACTCCCCTAATTGGACCGAGTCCCCCTTGAAAGCAAGACCCTGTTCCAACACGACAGATCAGCTTCCTGTCAGCCTAAAGGTAAATGGGAGAGAGCAGTAGGAAATCATCGTCTGCCCCCAAGGTATTCTTGGCGATTCGTTGCTTTTCAGAAACCGCTTTCTTCGCCGAAGCTTTTTGGGGAGTGACCTTTTTCGGCTTAGGCCCCGCTTTTTACGGAACCTCCCAATCTCCAAAATCCTCTCCTCCCACGCCACTGTTAATAAATGACAATCAGCAGCCCTTTCCCTCATCGGAGCCAGCATCCTCTTAAGGAGACGTCGACAA
>JAPKCM010000095.1 GCA_028822935.1 Akkermansiaceae bacterium | reverse complement strand
TTTACATCTCCGATTGGTATGACGCCCGCGTCGGTGGCCACGGCGACCGCGATGACTCCTGCTCCGGCACCATCTACCGCATCGCCCCCAAAGGCTTCAAGCCAAGCGTCCCACAATTCGATCTCAAAACAGTCGAAGGAGCCATCACCGCGCTGAAAAGCCCAGCCGTCAACACCCGCTTCCTCGGCTTCACTGCCCTCAAGGAAATGGGCGAAAAAGCAATCCCCGCTCTTAAAAAAGTCCTCAGAGACTCCAATAAACACGTCGCAGCCCGCGCCATCTGGCTCCTCCCCCACCTCGGAGGAAAGGGACTCACCGAGTGCTCGCAATTGCTGAACCACACCGACCCCAACGTCCAGCTCACCGCCTACCGCGCCCTCCGCCGCGCCGGAGTCGATATCATCCCCTTCGCCGAAGCAATTGCGAACCACAGCAACCCCGCCATCCTCCGCGACGTTGCCCTCTCCCTCCGCGATCTCCCCGCAGCCAAGACAAAGAGCATCTTCGCCAAGCTCGCCGCCAAGGTCGATCACACCGATAAAAACGCCGTCGAAGCGATCGGCCTCGGTGCCGCCAATCAGGAATCCGAGATCTGGACCGCCATCAAAGAGGCCATGCAACCCGGCGCTCCCCACGAATGGTCCGAGCAATTCGCCAAGCTCACCTGGCGTCTCTGGCCTGCCGCCGCAGTCGCCGATCTCGAGGCGCGCGCCAGTCACCCCTCGCTCACTCCCGAGCAACGTGCCTTCGCGGTCGAGTCCCTCGGATTCATCGATCACAAATCCTCCGCCGAAGCCACCCTGCGCCTCGCCACCAAAGGTCCGGCGAAAGCCGAAGCTGCCAACTGGCTCCTTCGCAATGGAAATGGTGAATGGAAAAAATACGACATCGCCGGTGAACTCAAAAAGCGGGGCATCTACGACCCCTCCAAAATCGTCGTCGCCGCTATCACCGCTCCCAAGGCGGACCCGCCCAAGTTCTCCGTCGAGGATGTCCTGAAGCTCAAAGGCGACCCTGAAAAAGGAAAAGTGACCTCAATGCGCTGCATCATGTGTCACGAGTTCAACGGTGCCGGCGTCAACTACGGCCCCAACCTCAGAGGCTGGGGAGAAGGACAAACCCTCGACGTCATCGCACGATCCATCGTCGAACCCACAGCTGACATCTCCCAGGGATATTCCGGCACCGGCGTCGCCCTCAAAAAAGGTGGCCACGTCCACGGCATCGCCTCCAACGACGGCGACCCCCTCATCCTGACCTCCACCGGCGGCATCACCCAAATGATCCCACGCGATCGCATCAAGAGTAAAAGACCCTTCAAACTGAATTACTCCCTCATGCTCTCTGCCGACCAACTCGGCCTCACCGCCCAGGACGTCGCCGACCTAGTCGCCTTCTTGAAGGTCTACAAGTAAAGGAACCGGGGCGTCCCGCCCCGTCATACTCATCCAACATCAAGGCGGCCTCACCAGCCGCCTTTTTCACGCCCAGCTCTCCAATCCGCCGTGTAGGTAAAATGCCCTATGGCTGCTTTAGCCAAACTCCAGAACCATGCCTCTCAACTTTCAAGTCTCAGCTCTCAAACCTCAGATTGCCACCCTCCTCCTCATCCAACTTATCGCCAGCGCCCTGATGATGGGAATCATCTGGATCGTGCAAATCGCGATCTACCCCCTCTTTGGATCGCTCGCCCCGGAGAACTTCGACGCCTACCACGCACGCTACATAGACCGCGTGGCCCTTGTCATTGCCCCGATCATGCTCATCGAAGCAGCAAGCTGTGCCGCCTCCTTTTTCTTGGGAAACAAGCGAGAACTTTTCCTCCCCTCCGCCCTCCTGGGAATTGCCTGGCTCTCAACCGCCTTCATCCAAGTCCCCCGGCACGAAGCCCTCACCCTCGCAACCGTCCCCGCCCTCGTCGCCTCCAATTGGATCCGCACCATCGCCTGGACCATCCGGACCGGATTCCTCGCCCTTCTCGTAATACGACCTCGTCATCAATGATGCAGAATCCCATCAAATTCACCCTCGCTTGTATCCCTGGCGCCATCGCCCATGCCTTTTATGACAATATCCTCTAACCTCAACTTAGTTCGAGCTCCCCCATTTCAGAGTTCACTGATCACTGTTCAACGTTCAGAGTTCACTCATGTCCCTCACCCCACGCGGCGCAGCTCTTCTAGGAGGAGCCATCGCGCTATTGGTGGTCGGCATTTTAAAAATCGATGGGGCCCTCATCTCCATCGGAGCAGCCGGGCTGCTCCTTTTCCTGGTCGCCCTCGTCGTGGGCCGATGGAACCTCTCCAACCTCAAGATTGTCATTCAAGCCCCGGCGCGGGTCTTTGCCGACACCAACTTTGATTTCCGCCTCACACTCGTGAACCAGCGAGCACTCCTGGACGCACACGGCATCAACATGCGTCTCGCCCTTTCAGGCCGAGCCCAAATCAACAGTCACTCGCGCTGGACCGCCGCGCGATCATCGGCCACCTCGAAACTCCGTGGCTCCATCTCATCACGTGGCGCCGTTTCAAAACATCCTTGTCGACTCAGTTCCACCTTCCCCCTGGGGATTCTCGAACATCGACATCAAACGATCGTGCGCCAGGAAATGCTCGTCTTTCCAAAGGCGATCCTTCCCAAAGAATTCTTCTCCAGTGGCGAATTCGATGACGCCTGGCACGGCGAAGGACTCCAAGCCGGTGACTCCCCGGGCGAACCCCGGGGACTGCGCCCCGCCCGACCCGGCGATCCCGCCAAAAATATCCACTGGCCCGCGACCATGCGCGCCCTCGCCCGCGGCCGTGCCCCTCGCGTCCGCGAAATGGACCCACCAGGACTGCGCCCTCGACGCGCCACCGTGATTTTTCATTCCTTCGGCACCGATGGCACCCTCATCCGCACCGACTACTTCGAGCGCGCCCTCTCCCTTCTTTGCGGCACCCTGAGACATCTTCGCGGCATCGGAATCCCCACTTCTTTGAGCTCCGACTTGATCGCTTGGAAAACCATCCCTACTTTTCAGTCACACGCCTGGCGGGAAGCACTCACCACCTTGGCCCGAGCCGAGCGCACCGGTGACACCGAGGCACACGACTTAATCGCCGCCATCCACGAAGCACCCGGGGAAGATGCCTTGATCATCATTTCCGACATGCAGCCCGAGGCCTGGCAACATGTCATCCCGGGAAAAAGCGCCCTCGTCGTCGATATCCGACAGCACAAGTATGGCAAAAGAGACCTCAAGTTTAGAAAAACCAGTTAAGCCCCCTCCAGGAAAATGAAATCTCTCCTCGCCATCTTCGTGCTCTCCCTGTCCACCGCCTGGACCCGGGAAAAACCACTCAACATCCTTCTTATCACCGCGGACGACCTTGGCTATGAAGCGATGGATTTCCTAGGAGGAAGCCTCGCCAAGGTCACCCCAAATTTGAGCCAGCTCGCAAAAGAAAGCCTAAGCTTTCAGCGCGCCCACGTGAACATCGCAATCTGCGCTCCCAGCCGGGCCATCATCGCCACCGGCCGCTACGGTCACAATTCCGGATGCTACGGCTTCAACAAACTCCCCAAGGACATCCCCACCGTTTTCACAACCTTCCAAAAAAACGGCTACCTCACCGGCATTCTAGGAAAGCTCAACCACTCGACCTGCGACACACGCTTCACCTGGGACTTCGCTCACGATTATGAAGACCTGGGCTCCGGCCGCTCGCCGAAAAAATACCACCACTACACCGTCGAATTCCTCACCCGCTGTAAGAAAGAAGGAAAGCCCTTCTACTTCATGGTCAACTCCCACGATCCGCATCGCCCTTTTCACGACCCTAAAAAACCGAAGAAGAACAGCGAAGAGCCTTCCCGACTTTTCAGCCCCGAGGAAATTCCCGTCCCACCTTACCTTCCCGATCTCCCCGGAGTCCGACTCGAGCTCTCGCACTACTACAATTCCATTCGCAGACTCGATGACACCGTAGGTCGGGTCCTCGATGCCCTCAAGAAATCCGGCCAAGCCGAGAACACCCTCGTCCTCTTCATCACCGACAACGGCTCCGCCTTCCCCTTTGCCAAAGCCAACACCTACCTCGCCAGCACCCGCACTCCCCTCCTCATCCGCTGGCCCGGAGTCACCAAGCCCGGAAGCATCGACAACAAACACTTCGTCTCTGAAGTCGACTTCTTCCCCACCTTCACTGAGGCCACCGGGGTCGACACTCCCGCGGGACTCGATGGACGCTCATTGGTTCCTCTTTTAAAAGGCGAACCACAAGAGCGCCGCGAATTCGTCTTCACGCAGATCGACTATACCATCGGCGGACCGCCAAAACCGATGCGCTGTATTCAAAACGAAAAATACGGCTACATCTTCAACGCCTTTTCCGATGGCAAATTTCGCTACAAAAATAACAACGAAGGCAACACCTTCAAAGCAATGCAGGCCGCCGGAAAATCCGACCCCGCCATTCAAGCTCGCGTCGATCTGTTCCGCCATCGTGTCGTCGAAGAATTCTACGACCTCAAAAACGATCCAGGTTCCACCAAAAACCTTATCGGTTCCCCCTACCACCAAGAGGAGATTCAAAACTTCCAGGAAAGACTTCGCAAGTGGATGCTCGAAACCAAGGACCACAATCTCGCTGCTTTCGACGTCCGCAAGGATCCCAAAAAACTCGCCCAAGCGATCCTCGACTACCCTAAGATGGTCAAATCCGGCACCCCCGCACCAAAGACCCGGCTCGAAGCAAAAAAGAAAGCCAAAGAATCTCAATCCCACGAACCATGATCCGACCCTTCATTTTCCTCACTCTTCTGGTCACCACGGCTCTTTCATCCGCCGTGCCAAATGATCGCTTCGCGCAAATCATCCTCTTTCTCGAAGAAGGAGCCGAACCTGCGAAGAACTACCAGGAACGCCTCAACTCACTGGCACTCCGAACCGAAGCCTTCTTCTCCTCCGAACTCAAACGTTGGAAACGCCCCGTCGAACGAACCCAAATCTTTACTCGCGACGAAAAAGGCAACGTCCGAATCTCCGTCGTCAAGGGCAAGCTCTCCAATTCGGCAGGCCGGGCAGCGCTCCCCGAACTCAATACCATGGCCATCAATGGAGCGGCCAAACAGCTCGGTCTTAAAAAGAGCGGACCACCCGTCCTTTTTTGGATCTTCTACGATTACCCGGGAGTCAAAGGCTTCCGGGGAGGCGCCCGACAATCGGGCGGCGTTGCCGTGAACAAATACCCCGCCAGCGAGCATCTCATCGACATCAAAGCAGACCTCGCCTCCCCTGCCCTCAACGAAACTGCCATCAAAGGAACCATTCACGAATTCGGCCATGCCCTTGGACTCCCCCACATTGGACCACGCCCCGGACGAAAGCTCGGCAACACCCTCATGGGCCCCATCAACAAGGTCTACCGGCGTCGCACAGAATCCGAAGAGCCCCGCGTCTTCCTGAGCGAAGTATCCGCGGCCGCTCTGTGGAAGCACCCCGTCTTTAAAAAAGAAGCCACCCCCAACCCCGGGATGCCAGCCAAGGTCCAAATCAAAGACCTCACCTTCTCATCCTCGGACGATCAGAAAACAATCATCATCACCGGAAAACTGAACTCTGACCTAAAAGCGCACTCCGTCGTCGCTCTCGACTCCGAGCGAGGAAAGTTCGGCGACTACTGGGAACGTCCCTACACCGCAGCCATCGATGCCGAGGGAAACTTCAAGCTCAAGATCACCGAGCCCCGGGATCAAGGCACCATCTTCCTCTCGTTCTGTTTCGAAAACGGGATCAACACCAGCAACAGAAAAAAGATATTCCAGCAAAACAGCTCCATCTCTCGCCTCTACTCCGCGAAAGAGGGCAAACGGGTCTTCGCTGAAGAAACTCCGTGAGCCAGTCCCTTCAGTAACAGATTCTCTCAGGCGATCTCAATCGCCTTTGGCAAACAAAACACCATCACAAGAAGCCATGAAACTCCTCTCCCTCTTCGCCCTTCTCATCCTCCCCCTTCCCGCCGAACCCACCACCGGTCTCGCGCCCGAGGTCACCGACCTCGACGCCTCCGACGTTTCCTACAACGCCGAGAAAAACCTCCCCGACCTTAAAACTCCCTTCATCAACGCAGCCCCTCGCGATCGCAAGGACGGCATCTCCGTCGGCACCCCGACAACGGCCCAAAAAGAAGCCCTCCTCACCTACGCCAACGAAATTTCAAAAGGCGACCACGGTGACATCGACAGCCTCCTTGTCTGCCACCAGGGGAAGCTCATCTTCGAATCCTACTACCGCCGCGGCCGCGTCAACTTCCCGCACTACCAGATGTCCATCACCAAGTCCTACACCGCCTTCGCCCTAGGACGCGCCATCCAACTGGGACACCTCACCAGCGACGACCTCAACAAATCCGCCCTCTCCTTCCTCAAAAACGTTGATCGCTCTAAGCTCGTTCCCGGCGCCGAAAAAATCACACTCCACGAAGCCATGAACATGCGCTCCGGCATTCGCATCGAGAAAGACAAGGCCCGCAAACTCATGCGCCAACCGAACCTTCTAGCAGGCCAAGGACAAATCCAGGTCTACCTCCAACACAGTTCCCCCATCCCGCCTGCCCCACGCGACTTCAAATATCAGGGCTCCGACCCTTCCCTCACCATGCAAGTCCTCGAGGCCGTCGTCCCCGGCTCCGCGAAAGACTTCATCCAACACGAAGTCCTCGCAAAAATGGGCATCACCAACTTCGGCTGGAAATCCGACATTTCCGGCCTCCCCAAGTCCGCCGCCGGCTCAAGCATGCGCTCACGTGACATGCTCAAATGGGGCCTCCTCGCCCTCAACAAAGGCTGCTGGAACAAACAACAGCTCATCCCCGCCTCCTTCGTCGATAAAGCCCTCAGCCCAATCCACACCAACCCCGCAAAAACCTCCTACGGCTACTTCTGGTGGCAGCACCAAATCACTATCAACAATCAATCCTTCACCTGCCACTCCGGCCGCGGTGCCGGCGGTCAATTCATTCTCATCGTCCCCAAACTCAATCTCGTCACCATCGTCACCGCTCACCACAAAGGCATGGGCACCACTCTCAAAACCTTCCCTGAGAAAATCCTCCCCCCATTTCTGCCCCGTCCCTAGGACAACCTTCGACAGATCATTTAATTCTCTCCTCTCTCCTCAAATATCATGATCAAATTTCACCCTTCAGCCCTCCTCCTCACCTTCCTCAGTCTCACCTCACTCTTCGCGCAATCCACCCCCAAAAACCCACCTCCCCCGCCACCAAAAAAAATCCTCTTCATCGGCAACAGCTACACCGGCGGCATTCGCAAAATCATCACCGAGCTCATCAAATCCTCCCCTCACGCCGACACCCAACTCACCTTCATCAACCCCGGCGGAAAAACCCTTGCGTTCCACCTCGCCAGTCAGGTCACCATCGAAAAAATTAAAAAGGGCAACTTCGATTTCGTCGTCCTCCAGGACCAAAGCCAAACCCCCGCCCTCTATCCTGACCGCTTCAAAAAAGCAGCCCTCGGCCTCGATAAAATCATCGATGCCTCCGGCGCCCAAACCGTTTTTTACCAAACCTGGGGCCGCCGCGATGGCGACAAAAAGAACTCCAAAAAGTTCCCCACTTACGAAGCAATGCAAAAAGCTCTCAGCCAGAGCTACGCCGCCACCGCCAAAGCCTGCCAAGCCACCCTCGCCCCCGTCGGCGACACCTGGAGCGCCCTCCGAAAAAAGAACCCCAAACTCGGTCAGGAACTCTACGCCAAAGACGGCAGCCACCCCTCCAAAAAAGGAGCCTACCTCGCCGCCTGCGTCTTCTACCAAACCCTCTTTAAAGCTGACCCAAAAACCCTCACCTTCACCGCCGGCCTCCCCGCCCCCGAAGCGGAACTCATCCGCCAACTCTCCTCCAACTCTTCAAAAAAATAGTCCCTACCCCGAAGCACCGTCACCCACAACCTCCGCATCGGCGACTACTGCAGCTACCGCGGTCTCATGGTCATGTCCGGCATCTGAAAAAGACGCCCCCAAGGACAACTCCCACCTCATCCACTCCACCGACGGAAAAACCGCTCTCTGGGCCGGAGTCGTCGATGAACGTCCCCATGGAGGCACTTGCGCTCTGCGTGGTTGCCAGCCTGAAAAGTATCTCGTCTGCAATGCCGAAACCGTCGCCATGGCGAGCCATCTCGGCGGTCGGGGCATCAAGTCCGCTCCAGAAACCGACTGGCCCGCTCTTCAGAAACTCAAAAACGAATTCCTCGAAGGCCACTCCGATGGAGAGGTCAAAGACTGGCAGAAGGCAGGCGTCACCACCTCCCATGAGCGCGCCGTCATGAGCGGCGAAGATGAACTCACCATCGGCGATCAACGCATCAAGGCAAAACACATCGTTCTAGCCACCGGTACCTCGCCCCGCCGCACCGAGATCTCGGGAATGGAACACATCAAGGTCAGCGATGATTTTCTCGATCTCCCCGAACTGCCCAAGCGCATCACCTTCATCGGTGGCGGATACATCTCCTTCGAATTCGCCCACGTTGCCATCCGTGCCGGAGCAGAAGAAGTCACCATTATCCATCGCTCGGATCAGCCCCTCAAAGCCTTCGACTCCGATATCGTCAAAGTCATCCTCGAAGCAAGCGCCCACGCAGGGATCAAGGTCGTCCTCAATGAATCTCCCGCCTCGGTCCAAAAAACTGATGAAGACTACTGCCTCACTGGATCGTCAGGAACCAAGTACAACACCGACCTCATCATCGAAGCCACCGGTCGGGTTCCCTACCTGAGTGTCCTAGAAGGAAATGCCGGAAACGTGACTCACACCTCTACGCCATCGGCGACTGCGCTACCACTTCCTTCATGCTCGCCACCGTCGCTGATGAAGAAGCAAAAAAGCAGCCCTAAACATCCTCGAAGGTAATCAACATCCAGTGGACTACTCCGTCATTCCCAGCACCGTCTTCACAAGACCTAGCATCGGCACTGTAGGACGCAATGAAGATCAAGCGCGCAAAAAAGGACTCAACTTCCGGGTCAATCAAGGAACAACTACCGGCTGGCCATCATCCAAACGCATTGGAGAAAAATATTCCGGCTATAAAGTTCTCATCGATGAAGACTCACAAGAGATTTTCGGAGCCCACATCGCCCGGCACAATGCCTCCGAAGTAATCAACACTTTCGCTCTCGCCATGAAATTTAATATAAAGGCGCACGATCTCGCAAACTTCATGTGGGCCTATCCCACCATCACCTCGGATCTCAAATACATCGTAAAGTAGGCCCTCAGGCGAACGAAGAAGCATCCAACGCAAACTCGCCGATCGAGGGCAATTGCCCCCCGGGGGCTATCCTGAATCCTCGGAATAAAGACTGCCCATCACTCGCACGGTAACCACTTTCGTATTCTTTGATTGGTCTCAGTTTCTCATGAACAAAACACTCAGATACAGCATCGCCACATCCAGCCTTTTGACCCTTCCAGTTCATTCCGCCGTCACCGCTTGGCTGGGTATCTCTTCGGTCAACACAATGAGTGTCGCAAGCTCGGAGATTAACACAAAAGAATTAGAAAAAACAAAAAACCTAAACCACTATATTTAAAACTTTTAAGAAAAATCGACTATTGCCATCTAGCAAGGCTCTAAACGTTTTCTTGCGCCCATTACTTAGAAGAGTAAAATACTACCGTTAAGAAACCGTTCCTTGCCAGTTTTTATCTCAAGAACTTCTTTGCTCAATGACCAGACGCACAACCCTCTCCTTATTGATTCTCTCACTCTCGGCCCAAGCCGAGACCTTGAGCCACTGGCGCTTCGATGAAGACTCCGCAACCGCAGGCGCATCCATCGTCACCGCAGAGAACTTCGCCAGCCCCGGCACCCACGATGCCGCCCCCAATGGAGGTGAAACCCTTTACTCCGATGACGTCCCCTTTGCGGAAGTCTTCGACCCTGTCAGCGGAGAAACCTACACCAACGCGTTCTCGTTCGAGGCATCTGCCGCACAAAGCCAGCTCCTCGTTCCCAACTCGGCCAGCTTCGACAGCTCATTCACCCTCGAGTTCTTCGTCAAAATCATCGGAGAGCCCTCCAGCTATGAATCCATCTTCGACCGCCTGGAAGCCTCGGACCTTTCCTGGAAAATCGACTTTGATCACGCCGCTGCCACGGGCTTCGGTCGTATCCGCACCCGCTGGGACACCCCCGCCGGAGGAGTATCCGATGGCGTCGCCGAGCGGGACATCGATGAAAACTGGAATTTCGTCCTCGGACCACTGGGCAAAGCCGCCGCCCCTAAGATTTTTATCGATACCGGAGCAAAGGACGAATTCGGAGCCGATGTCGGCCCGCAAAATACCGGGAACCCGAATGACTACCTCTACGACGCCGCAAGCCTCAACCCCAATGAGCTCGATGTCGCCCTGCAAGGTGATGGCACCAACGATGTTCTCGAATGGCACCATGTCGCGTTGACCTTCAATGAAGACACCGGCGAAATTCGTTTCTACTTCGATTACGCTCTTACCCAGACCCGCATCCTCGCCGACACCGAGAACAATGGCTACACCCACCCTTCTGCCGACCTCCGCTTTGGAAAATTATCCGGCACACCCTACGGTCTCCTGATGGACGAAGTCCGCTTCTCTGACGAAGTCCTCTCCAACAGCAGCTTTCTCCGCGCACCCGCCACGGGCGGTGGCAACACCATCGGATACTGGCGCATGGAAGACGATGACGCCGCAGACGGTGGCGACATCTTCGAGGTCAGCAATGAGATCTCGGCCCTCCACTCGGCGCTCACCAACAACGGCACCCCAAAATACTCAGCGGATGTTCCCGCCTCGAACATTTTCGACCCCGTTTCAGATACGACCTATCCGAACAGCTTCTCCATGGACGCGAGCGACCCTAAATCGCGCCTCAGCGTTCCGGCAGATGACGCCCTCAACACCAGTTTCTCTCTCGAGTTCTTCATGAAGCTCCCCGGAGAACCCAACGGCTACCACGCGTTCTTCCGTCGCTCTGAAATGAACGACCTCCGATGGCAGATTGACTTCGACCATGGTTCCAAATCCGGTTTCGGTCGTCTCCGCACCCGCTTCGACACTCCGGGACCTGATGGTCCGGATGGAGTGAATGAAGCCGGCGTCGATGAAAACATCAATTTCGTCCTCGGACCTCAGGGCGGTGCTAGCATCCCCGATGCCCTCCGTCTCTGGCTTGATACCCCCACCGGCGATGGCATGGCTAGCAGCTACACTGGCGCCGACTGGTTCGACGATGGTGATAGCACCAATGACAACAACGTCTGGCACCATGCCGCCATCACCTTCGACGAAGAAACGGGAGCGATCAATTTTTACTTCGACTACGAGCTCGTCCAATCCCGCAATCTTTCCGATAGCCTCATGGACGGCTACACCCACCCGAATGGCGCCATCTTGTTTGGAAAGCTCGCCAATGCCGACTACGCTCTTCTCCTCGACGAAGTTCGTTACTCCGGTGAAGTCCTTCAGTCCTTTCAGTTCCTGCAAGCGGTTACCGTCCCCGAAGCCGAGTTAGCAATCACGAACATCGTATTCGATCCCGACACCCCCAGTAGCACCGTCACTTGGAACACCACTCTTGGGAAAAAGTACAGTCTCGACCATTCAGCGGACCTCATTCTCTGGCTGGAAGTCCTGGAAGAGGAAGAAGCCACCGGGGAAACTCTCAGCTTCACCGATGAAGACCTCCGGGGTGGATCAGGAAACGTCTTCTACCGCGTACGCGAAATCGAGTA
>JAPKCM010000094.1 GCA_028822935.1 Akkermansiaceae bacterium | reverse complement strand
TTTGCACAGGAGCGGCTGGCATTTGCACAGGAGCGGCTGGCATTTGCACAGGAGCGAGAGGCTCTGGAGGAGCGGGAGCTGGCTCTACCGAAGCAGGGGCCACCGGCGCGGCGGGGATTTGTTCCACGGGAGCTGGCACGGCCGCTTGTAAAGGTTGGGGCTGGGTGTGAACCGCGGGCATGGCACCTACAGGTGGAGCTATCGATTGCGGAGCAGTTTCCGGTTGGGCCGCAGGAGCGGCAGGCTGCTCAGGGGCCGGGGCGGCTCCTGGAATGAGCAGCTTGCGTTGTTTCGGGGGTTCCGGAGTTCCGGGGACTTGGCTGTTTGGGTCTTCGCTCATGAGGAATTTGGTGAGAGATTCGCGGGCGTTCATCGGACGGTCGTCCATCTGGCGCGCAAGATGCCACATGACCCAGTCACAAAGCCAGCCCGGAAGATCGGGACGGTGTTCGCTGAGGGGTGTGACGGCGTTTTGGAGATGGGCATTCATCACCTGCGGTGCGTTTTCAGCATCGAAGGGAAAAACACCAGCAAGGGTATAGTAGTAGACGCAACCGATGGAATACATGTCGGTGCGCTTGTCGAGCGGGGTGCGCTCGAATTGTTCCGGAGCCATGAAATGGATCGAGCCGAAGACGGCGTCGCCATGATCGATGGTCTGGAGTGAGGGTTTGGGGGAAAATTTGGCGAGACCGAAGTCGACGAGCTTCACCTGGAAGCGACCACTGGGGAGCCAAGTCACCATGATATTGGTGGGTTTGATGTCGCGGTGGACGAGATCGAGGTCTTGGGCGGCAATGAGCGCTTCCTGGGTTTGGAGGGCGACTTCGCGGAAATCGTCGTAAGTCAGCGTGCCCCGTTCGATCATTTCATCAATAGTGCGGCCGGAAAGGAGTTCCATCACCACGTAGGGTCCGTCTTGGTCCACTCCGGCATCAAAGACAGTGACAATGTGAGGATGCTGGATCGAGCAGAGGGAGGTGGCCTCCTGGAGCATGGCCTTGGTGGCCTCTTCTTGATTCACGTATCCGCCTCCAGCGAGGACGCGCTTGATCGCCACTTCGCGATTAAGGTGACTATCGAAGGCACGAAAAACGGCACCGACCCCACCTTGGCCGATCTTTGCTCGAATTTCGTAGCGTTCCTCCGTTTCCATGTGAGCGATAAACCAGCGCCATCATTGACAAGGGAAGCGGGGGATCAATACCAAAAGCGGCAGAATCGGATCATCGTTCACTAAATTAGCGGAGGAATGATTGCACAGAAGTCGGGCCTCCTTACATTTCCACCTGATACACTCTTTGAAATGATGATCCTCCTCTATTTTCTCTGCTCTCTGATTTGCGTTTTTCTGCTTCCGCTCAGCGGAGCCGAGCGTCCTAAAAACAGCGTGCTGATCATGGCGGATGACATTGGGTTGATACTTACGGAGATCCGATTCAGAAATAGAGCGTGAGTGATTTTGTCCAAATCCGCGGGGTCATCGTTCACCATCATCTGCTCATTGATGATGACGGTGTTCACTTGATCGATGGCGGGTTCATCGGTGGCGTGTCCGCGATTGGGAAGGTGCTGAATGAGCGCGGTTTGGGGTTCGAGGACATCAAGAGTATTCTCCTGACGCACGGGCATCTTGATCATACCCTCAATGTCGCGTGTCTTCAGGAACTTTCGGGCTGCAGGGTTTACGCGCCTCTGCTGGATCGCGAGCACATCGCAGGTCGTTATCGGAATCGCGGTTGGGCCAAGGTCGTGCAAGCGATGGAATGGGTTGGGCGAACGATTCTCCGATATCGGGTTCCCAAGATTGATCACTGGTTCGAAGGCGGCGAGGTGATCGATGTCTGGGGCGGCCTCGAAGTGATTCATCTTCCCGGGCACACCGTGGGGCATTGCGGTTTTTTCCACCGTGAGGGAGGTCTTCTTTTTGCGGGTGATCTTTTCGCGAACCAGTTTGGAGGGACGAACGCACCACCGCGCATTTTGAATGACGATCATCAAGACGCGCAAGCAAGTCTTAAGCTGGCGGCTGATCTTCCGATCAAGGGGGTGCTCATCAATCACGGAAGAAAAGAAAGCCCGGAAGAGACCCTGATCGATCTTCATGGAATCGCTTGAGATCCTACTTTTTGCGAAAGACTCGCACCGTTCCGTGGGCCCAGCTTTTTTCTTCCTGCCAGCCGTTTGCTTCCAGCGCTTCTAAAGTGAAACCGAAGCTCTCTTGAGTGGAGTATTGGGCGTCCCAGATGAGGAGGGTTCCCGAGGGGAGGTTTTTGGGGGTGAGGCTGTCCCAGGCTCCGAGTTTTTGACCGATGATTTTTCCGTGATTCCAGTAGGTGAGGGCGGTGTGGTGGGTGATCCAAGGCTGATCGGCGGGGATGTTTTCTTTGGCCCAAGCAGCGGCATCTTTGAGACCTTGACCGTAGCGGCTTTGGGTCATCGGAGGGGCGATAATTTTGAGCGATTTGCCCTCGTGGGGCATGCCTGCAATATGGGTGTCGCCCACGATAAACTGCTGCTGCGGCATGAGGAGGCCGGTGTAAACAACGGCCCCGAGTACAAGCGCGACGCCCCAAGTGGGGAGCTTCGGTTTGACGAGATTGAATCCTCTCAGCGCGACGAGTCCGACAAAGGGAGCCATCGGCATGATGAAGTGGTAGTAACCGCCCGAAGCGAAGAGGCCCTTCCAGTAGATGATGCTTTGGAGGGCGAAGTAGGCGGGATAAGTAGTGTAAAGAAGGAGGTCCCATTTTACCGAACCCCATTTTCTAAATGCTCCAATGAGAAAGAGGATGACGATGGGAAAGCCCGCTCCGGTCGCGAGGTGCTGACAGTAAAGCCAGAGCGGCCCCGAGCCATACATCTCGGTGGGTTTTGACTCAAAGAACATCAGGAAGGGAACTTCGCCACGCGTTAGGTGAGTGGCAATATTCATGAGGACCATCGGGAGAATAGTCCAAGCGCCGATCCAGACGGCATGGGGAAAGGCGGAGAGCGATTTTTTCCAATCGCCGCGGGCTAGAAAACGGGCGAAGCCGCCGGGGGCAAAGATGACCCAAAGCCCAAAGAGGCCGCTGAGCGCGATGCCTTCGTGGCGCACGAGCCCAAGGTAGCCGAAGCAGATCGCGGCAGGCACGAGATGCTTGCGCATCGCGAAAAAGACACCCGCGATCCAGGCGATCATAAAGGGCGTCTGGGTCAGGACCGGATAACTGAGTTCGGGGAACCACCACTGAAATCCGACGAGAAGGGGGAGGACCCAGAGGTTGGCGAGGCCGAGTCGTTTTCCCTCGCGGCCGGTGAGCCACATCGCCACACCTGCGAGAAAGAGCGTCCAGAGTCGCGCCGAAGTGAGGCCGAAATGGGCGGGGATGAAGTGAAGAAGATTGCGCCCCGGGCGGCTCCACGAATGCCAAAGTTCCTTGGGATTGTCCCAGACGTCGGCGGAGATCAGGAAATGGGCGATCTCGTCATCGAGGATCCACGCCTGATTGGTAAGGAGTCGATAAAGCGACCAGGCGATGGCCAGGGCAAAGCTGAGCCAGAAATACTTTCCGAGTCCGTCGTTACACATCAGCGCTTTTCTGCCATTCGATCGCTTCCCGGTCGATGAGATTGTATTTCAGAATGCAGAAGATGGCGCGCACTCCGTCCTTCCAACCGATTTTTTTTCCTTCATCGAAGCTCCGTGGATAGTAGCACACCGAGGTCTCCATGACGCGGAGATTCATCTTGGCGAGCTTGGCGGTGACCTCGGGTTCGAAGCCGAAGCGGTTCTCCTCGATGGGGATCGCTTGGATGATTTCGCGACGGAAGCCCTTGTAGCAGGTTTCCATATCGGTGACGTGGAGGTCACTGGTCATGTTGGAAAGAAGGGTGAGGAAACGGTTTCCCATGGTGTGCCAGAAGCGGAGGACATTGCGGGTGTCCTTTTTCAAATACCGGGAGCCATAGACCACATCGGCGCGATCGGAGGCAAGGGGTGTGATGATTTTGACAAACTCGGCGGGGTCGTATTCCAAGTCGGCATCCTGCACGATGACGTAGGGAAGCTGGGCGTTTTTAAAGCCGGTCCGTAGCGCGGCGCCCTTGCCTTGGTTGTGGGAATGCGCGATGAATCGGACGCGCTCTTCCTTTGCCTCCCAATCTTTCGCCACCTTGGCGGTGTCATCGGATGAGCCGTCATCGACGAGGATCACCTCTCCGACCATTTCCTGGAGAAGGATTTTTTGAAGAACCTCTGCGAGGGTGGCTGCTTCATTATACATGGGCACCACGACGGAGAGGCAGCGGGAAGGAACGTCACTAGCCATCGGAAGAACTCATAAACGGCAGTAATGACCGACTCAACGACCTTTTTATGATATATGAGACCGTGCTTTTCTTATTTCTAGGCAAAGCGACGACCTACGCTATGGTCTGAGCATGTCGCAAACAGAACGGAAACGCCTCACTGAACTCGCCTCCTGTGGTGGATGAGCCTCGAAGCTCGGCCAAGCCGAACTCACGCACGTGCTGCGTGGATTAAAGACCCTCTCCGACCCGAATCTTCTGATCGGTTCCGCGAGTTCTGATGATGCCGCCGTTTATCGCATTAGCGATGACCTGGCGCTGGTGCAGACGCTCGATTTCTTCACTCCGATCGTCGATGACCCGTATCTCTTCGGGCAGATTGCCGCCGCGAATTCGCTTTCTGATATCTATGCCATGGGTGGAAAGCCAATCACGGCGATGAATATCGTGGCGATGCCGACGGACGAAATTTCGCTCGATACCATTAATGAGATTTTAAAAGGAGGGGCCGACAAGGTGGCCGAAGCGGGCTGTGCTCTTGCGGGCGGTCACACCGTGCAGAACCCTGAGCCCCTCTACGGGCTTTCGGTGACCGGGCTGGTGAATCCTCATCGCGTTATTTCAAATGCGGGAGCTCAGCCGGGAGACCATCTTTTGCTGACGAAGCCGATTGGAACTGGAATCGTCTCCACCGCCATTAAAAAGGGCCTCGCTTCTCCTGAACTTATTCAAAAAGTGTCCGAGCATATGGCGTCGCTCAATACTCAGGGAACGGCGATGGCGGAAGCCGGGTTGACGAAAGCGGGGACGGATGTCACGGGCTTCGGTTTACTCGGACACCTTTCCCACGTTTGTCGGGAATCGGGAGTGACGGCGCGCATCGCGGCATCACAGGTCCCTGTTTTTGACCCGGCAGTGATAGAATTCATTAAGGCTGGTTGTGTGCCCGGCGGGTCTCGAAAGAATCTCGAGCTGGCCGAAGAGTTCACCCTATTTGGTAGTTCCGTTCCGGATGAACTGAAGATTCTCCTCGCGGATGCCCAGACCTCGGGCGGCCTTCTCTTGGCCGTTTCCCCTGAGCATTATCAGGAAGCGCAGGATCTCCTTTTCGCAAAAGGGTCAGCAATCGTGGCCGACATTGGAGTGGTCACTCACCAAGACGAACATCTCGTTGTGGTGTCATAAAGCGAATCATTCTTGGCTTGATTAAAGCGCTGCGGGAAAACGATCTTCTCGATGTGCTGCAGTTCCCTGTGAGCATGCTCGACCCTCAACCTGAGATTAGTGCATTCGTCGAGAAGCACGGGATCGGAAACCTTTTCCCGGCTAGAGGCGATCGCGCTGGAATTATCGTGAAACTTTCATTTTGAGAGCCCTGTATTTTTCTCATGGAGCAGGAAACGAAATCACCGAAAAAGCGAAGGATTGGGCTCATTGGAATCGCGGTGGGCTTTCTTGCTTTGGCATCGGCTTTTCTGTCGCCTTGGATTCAAGAGGCGATCGATCCTCCGCCAAAACCCATCGAGGAAATTGCGGTAGGTTTTGCGGGGCGACTTGCGGCAGCGGCGAAGGCAAAAATAAAAGGTGAAGATTACGTTCCGATCACCTTGGAAGAGCCGAAGCCATCCCGCTTCTTGGTGCCCACTGTGATTGGGTTTGGAATGCTGGCGGCGGGCTTGGGGATTGTGAGTCTTTTAAAATCAGAGCCGCGAGGACTCGGTGCCGGAGCGATTGTTTTAGGGATCAGTGCCGTGGTGGCGCAGTGGGGCATTCTCATTGCGAGCGCGATCATCTTTCTTTTGATCGTATTTCTGGTTTTAGATTTTCTGGGAATTGAGATTGGCTGAAGATGATTACGGAATTGGCCGTATCATGGTGATGCGTCATTCTGTGAATCGGACTCTCGGGATCTTAGTGCCGATCGTTTCGATTGCGGCGGCTTCAGCTCAAAGCGCTCCCGATTTGTCGCTGGTGAAGATATTTTTGAAGGAAGCTGTGGCCAAGGAAACGGTCGCTGGAGGAAGTCTTCTTCTGATCCACCAAGGGAAGGTCGTCTACGGGGAAGGCTTTGGCTTTGCGGACATCGAGACGAAGAAGCCCTTTCGTTTAGGCACCCCGGTGATCGTCGCTTCCATCAGCAAGCCGCTCATGGGAACGGCCGCCTTTCGACTGGCGGAGCGGGGGAAGGTGCATCTTCAGGAACCCGTTTCGCTCTCTCTTCCCGAATTTAAGACTCCCACTTTAGAATCCGGAAAATTGTTGGAGCGGGCTCCGACGCTGGAGGAACTCTTCACCCACACTGCGGGATTGCGAGCCGACGACTCCCCGGGAGGACGTCCTTGGTTTTCCCGTTGGATTGCCGGAAAGTCACTCGAGGAGGCGATTGGACGTTTTGCAAAAGATCTTCCTTTTAAAGCACCGCCCGGAACCCGTTATGCTTACAGCGGGGTGGGAACGGACATTGCCGCGCGCGTTCTCGAAGTCGTCAGCAAGAAGCCGCGGAACGAGCTTTTCCTTGCTGAGGTGGCGAAGCCTCTTGGGATGATGCGCACCACCTTTCGCGATGCGCGGGGGCTGGAGATGGTTGGGACCATGCCGAGTCGCTATTATCGGGCAAAGGATGGGGGACTCCTCAAGTCCAAGAAAAGGAAAGTTCCGCCCACCAATACCTACAGTTCGTCCGGAGGTACGATCATTTCGACAGCACCAGATCTTGCCCGCTGGCTAAAGATGTTTCGGAATCAGGGGCGGCATGAGGGCGGCGAGTTCCTAGCTCCTGGGACCGTTGTCAAAATGTTGTCCGGTCAGACGAAGAGCAGGAATGCCAAAGGAGGACTTTTTATTCGAAAGAAGAACGAAGAGGGGAAGGTTTTGGTTTGGGGGCATACCGGATCCTCGGGCACCAATTGCTGGATTGATGGGGAGAACGATCTTATCGGGATCATGCTCACCCAGACCCGGGGTCGCGATATTAAGCCCTTCCGAATCCAGCTAGAAAAGCTGATTACGGAATGCGTCACGAAGGCAAAATAATCAGAGATCGAGTTGATGTTGCTTAAAAGAAAAAAGCGGTCATCTTTGACCGCCTCTTTCACACAAGCAGAAAACTGGCAGCTTTTGGTTGATGGTTAATGGGAAAATACTTATATTCGTTTTTATCGTTTTTCGCTAATAGTTCTCTAATATGATGAAAAAGATCGATTAATTCAATCTGAATGCGAAAATGATCACGAAGGCCACCGGCCACTTTGACACGATGAAGCACATTTTTTTCCTCACATATACTCTGGCTCTTCACGCTTTTGGGCAAGCTCCTGGCGTCCCCATTTTTGATCAAAGCCGCAAGGGTCTGAATTCGGAATCCGAATTGATCGGGCAGCAGTCGGAGAAGTTTCTTGAGGCAGGGGAGGTTCTTTCCAACGAGAGTGTTCAGAAGGAAATGGAGGAGCCGGTTCCGGGCAAGGTTTCATTGGCGGAGCCGTCCACGCGATTTCTCACAGGAGCAGAAATTATGGAAAAGGCGCGCAAAGGAAGCTACCGTATCGGGTGGTCCTATCTCTGTGAAAATTGCGACCGCTGGCATTCCAACATGGGAGGGGGCTATGCTATTTCTGATGACGGTTTCATCGCCACTTGCGCCCACGTCGTCGACCCCGGTGATATCGGGATGCGAAAAGGGGCTCTTGTTGCAGTGGATCACGAGGGCAAGGTCTATCCTGTGACGCATGTGCATCGTTACCATCGGAAAATGGATGCGGCGGTGGTGAAGATCGATGCCAAGACGACTCCTCTTGCGTTCAACGACGATGTTCGTCCGGGTGATTCGGCCTTTTGTCTCAGTCGTCCGCTCAGTCAGGGGAAGTATTTTTCGAAGGGTATCATCAACCGCTTCTTTTGGAACGGAGGCAGTAAAAAAGAGGACGATCGTTCACTGGCTTCACTGGCATTTTTAAAAATGAATGTTAGCTCACGCTGGGCTCCCGGAAGTAGCGGATCTCCCGTTCTCGATCAGTGTGCTAATGTCATCGGCCACGTCGCCCTCATCGACACCCGGGGTAAGGGAAAGGATAAACCAACCTTGATTACGCTGCATACCGCGATTCCGGCACGCAGTGTGCGCACGCTTTGCCAGAAAGAGTAAAACGACTAGGGTCGCTTCGTCCGGATACCCTGTTTCGAGAGGACTTCGATGTAGATCGCCTCGGGTTCGCCTTTTACCGTCTCATCGATTGCGCTACTAAGTTCCTTCACATGGACGGCTTTGGCCGCTTCCGCTGAGAGCCCGACGCGACAATCGAAGTCCCAGAAATCGACTCCTTCAGGGAGCTTCTTTGCGCGTTCGCGTTTGAGGTATTTTCGGATCTCGCCCTTGATCGACTCGATGACGCGGGCGGGCGCGTGCTTGCCGGCGCTCGTGGGGAAAATTTTCTTCATGGGGATGTTCTGCTCCTTGCGCGCGCGATTGTCCCGTCTTTTCTCAGGTTCGCTACTTGGGATGATCCCCGCTCATTCGGGAAACCTTGAAGGTGGCAAACCCGGAAACAAGGGTCAGAAGCAAAAGTCCAACTGCCGGGACGGCTTCACCATAGAGGGTGTAACCGGTGGTCAGGAGCGCGGAGATGATGGCGATGCTGCCGAGAAAGACCTGGAGAAGCTCGCAGCCCATGGACGGGCCTTGATCCTCGCTTGGGTAAAAACGATTCCAACTCTCGCCGGGAGGAGAAGTGCGTTTGGCAAAACGGGTGAGCGTCTCTTCGCTTTCGGCTTGTGTGAGGAATGTCGCGACGAGCCAGATTGCAGTGGTGGTGGCGACAATGGCGGCGTAACCCCAGTCTCCCACGGCCGCATTCCATCCGAAGGGATCAAGGAAAGGGAGAAGTCCTTTGCTGCCAAAGAGGTAAGTCGCAACGAAAGCTCCAATCATGGCCGCAATTTCACTCCAGGCATTCACGCGCCACCAGAGCCAGCGCAGGAGGTAGACCAGTCCGGTGCCCGCCCCGATCGATAGGGTGATCTCGAAAATCTGCTTCGCATTGGTTAAAGTGAGGGCGAGCAGGCTCCCGGCGGCGAGGACGATGACGGTGGCAAAACGTCCGGTCATCACTTGAGATTTTTGCGACGAATTTGGCTGGATGAAACGATGCCAAAAATCCTGACTGAGATAGGAGGCCCCAACATTGACTTGGGTAGAGAGGGTGGAAATGTAGGCGGCGATGAGCGATGCGAGAACCACTCCTTTGAGCCCGGTTGGAAGCTGGGCGATCATGGCGGGATAGGCGACGTCGTGACCCAATTTACTTTTATCAAAGTTCGGGAAGGCTTCTCCGATCGATTCCACCGTGGGGAAGACGATGATTGAGGCGAGAGCGATGAGAATCCAGGGCCACGGACGCAGGGCATAGTGGGCCACGTTAAACAGGAGGCTCGCCCAACCGGCGTTCTTTTCATCCTTGGCGGCCATCATGCGCTGGGCCACGTAGCCGCCGCCTCCCTGTTCGGATCCGGGATAGTATGCGGACCACCATTGTAGGGCAAAGGGGATGATGAAGAGAGTGATCCAAGTCTTCCTGTCCTTGGGAAAAATGTTCATTTTTTCCTTCACCGCTTCATGTGAAAAGAGGCCGTCCAAGCCCCCAATGGCGTCCATGTTGAGGACGTAGTAGGTCGCGGCGACCGAGCCAATCATCGCAAGAGAGAATTGAAAAAGGTCCACGAGGAGAACGGAGCGCAGGCCCCCGATAGCCGAGTAGACCATCGTGACTCCAGCGCCAATGAGGACGGTCTGCCACGGTTCGAGACCGAGCATGATTGCGAAGATCTTAATGGCGGCCAGCGAGACCCACGCGATGACGATCACGTTGAAGACGAGACCGAGATAGAGGGCGCGGAAGCCCCTCAAAAACTCGCCTCGTTTCCCGCCGTAGCGGAGTTCGTAAAATTCGACATCGGTAAGGAGGCCCGAGCGTCGCCATCTTCGGGCGAACATGAAGGTCGTCAACATGCCCGAGAAAATGAAGCCCCACCATAGCCAGTTCGCGGCGACGCCGTCCTGGCGGACCAGGTCGGCGATGAGCGTGGGGGTATCGGCGGCGAAGGTGGTGGCCACCATTGAAATACCGAGGAGCCACCAAGGCATCGAGCGCCCGGCGAGGAAGAAACTCTCCGGGTTGTTTTTCGTCGAGCGGGCCGCCCACCAGCCGATGCCAAGGCTGATGGCGAGGGATAGGGCGATAATAATCCAATCGAGTGCTTCAGCCATGATATGAGAGAATGGAGAGGATTGCGTATGAACTCAAGTTATGAGTTTTGGCGTATTGGCTGTGAAGAATTTGCTTTTGGCGGGAGGGAGTTGAAGCCGCCTTTGGAGCGGAGGGGTGAGAAAGAGGGTTGGTGCCACCAGCCTGCCCCTCCCAAGTCCGCGACCTCTCAGCTCAATGCTGCCCAACTCGTCCGCGTCAATCCCATCCTTTCCCGCACCCAGCTTGATTCGCGCAAGCGACTCGATAAGCTTTCCCGCCAATAGAAACTCACCAAGGAACAACGGCGCGAAGTCTTCCTCTTCACCTTAGCTCACCATGATCAGGCCCAGCCCGCCATGACCGTAGGCGGACAACCTCTCCCCTTCGTCATTCCGGGAACCACCCTGAGCGACGGCCTCTCTTTCGTTTTCGACTCCACTCAGCGAGATGAACTTGTCGAAGCCTCCGTCGATCACGATCTCTGGTGGGAGGACGTCGTCGGGCAGCTCAAAGTTGATCTCGATACCACCATCGATAATGGCGAAATGATCTTGGCCGACAAAGACTCACAGGAGCTCGGTAACACCGTTCCCGACGAGCCAACTGTAGGCAGTGGCATGGCCTCCGACCATTCCGGCGGGAACCTCTTTGACCTTTTCGGTTTGTAGAATCGGGCCCTATCGAGGGTCTCGCAGAAAAGTTTTCATTTTTGTAACCAAGTTGTGACCGACCGCGTCTCTCCAATTGAAAGCAGCTTAAACTGTTGATCCCCCCAAATAATTAACAAACAGACATGAAAATAAAAACTATACTGATCGCAGGGACCCTCCTTGGAGGTAATTCTCTCACTCAAGGAGACGAACGTACGTTTGGTGACGGCACTCTCCCCGAGTTCCTTCGGCAGTTTGATATACTCAAAGACGGTCGCATCGACGAAGAAGAGCGCCAGGCCATCAAGGAAGCTCGCAAGGCCGCCCGCGAAGAGAGCCGTGCTGAAATCGATAGCGATGGCGATGGCGAAATCACCAGCGAAGAGGGCGAAGCCGCCCGTGATGCCATCCGTGAAAAGATCGCTGAGAAGCGCGCGGAAAAGTTTGCAGAGATCGTCGGCGAGGACGGCCTTCTTTCCTATGAAGAGTTTATCCTTCTCCCTCCTCTCTCGGGAGCTTCAGAGGAACGCTTACTTTCGATCTTTGCCCGCCTGGATCAAGACGATAACGAAGGTGTGAGTCTCGAGGAATTCAATGCCCGCCTCCGTAAATACGGTAAAGA
>JAPKCM010000093.1 GCA_028822935.1 Akkermansiaceae bacterium | reverse complement strand
CTGGATCATCAACAAACTCCAGAATTTACTGGCTACAATAACGGGACCACTTCAATCCTTTGGCTCATCGAGGAGATCATATCCGGGATCGCTGGTGAGCTTATGCTCCAGTATTTGACGGACTCTGACATTCAGGCGACGATAGCCCTAATATAATACCACAATGACCTTCCTGCGTGTTTGGGGGCATACCCCCCGATCCAATTTCAAATCCTGAACGCTGGTGAGAATCATGGAAGCAAAGGGTGCCAGGTGGATGGGCAGCAGCATCCTTCCCATCCTACTTAGGCACTCCGAAAAGCGGACAGAACTGCCCGAGTTGTTCATTCATCCCGTCCATCCTCGACGGAGGGTTCAGGACGAACCTCGGTCAGTCATTGGAAATTTTGAATGGGACGACGGATTCAAAACGCCGAGCTACGGCCCCGTATGGGCCAGTTGTGTGTGGGATAAACTCTCTAACAAGGTTGAGCCATTATGCTGGAGACCTAGAGGACTGAAGTTGATGGCGTGCTGGTGGGAGTCTTCAATCACGCTTCACCTTCTCTGCCTCATCTGATCATCGTGTCGAGATCTCGCAATGTAACAGACTTTGAATCGTGGTGGCTAGGCAGCGGTTGAGGAGCGAGGGATCTCTAGAACAGAGTGAAGTATAACTCAGGGTATAAAAAAGGGTTACGAGGAACGGTTATTCCCCGTAACCCTTTGATAAAGAGTAGTGGTGGAGGCGAGGGGAGTCGAACCCCTGTCCTAAATACTTTTTACAAAGGCGTCTACATGTGTAGCCGAGCGTTTACTGCTTTAAGAACGATGAGCCTCACTCAGCCCGTTCATTGTTCCGATCATCCTGTGGATTCTTACGATCTTGCCCGGATGCCCGACTCGATGCGCCAGTCTGCTAAGTAGTCGCCCCGCACCCTAACAGACATCAGGATTGGAACGTTGCTGTCAATTAAGCAGCAAGTGCGAGCTCGTTAGAGTCTGCAATTATTTGTTTTGAACGGCTTTTTTAAGAGGCCAACCGATCAACCTCTACATGCAGCCAGCGTGTCCAATATTCAGTCGAAACCGGAACGCCCCCACTTGTTACGGAAGTAAGATGCACCCGGAGGGGGATTTATTCAATGGGATTTTGAATCCATTTTAAAGGGGCCTCTAATGTGGGGTCGTAAGATTAGATCGCCCGGTCAGGGCTGTGATACCGGGACCGTAAAAACACCAGGGCGGCGCTCGTCCCTCACTCTGCCCTTCGCTAAGTTAGTTTGGCCCCGTTGGGGCGAAAATCAGTGAGAGATTAGAGGCCTAGCTCCTTAATTTTGGGTGCCATGGCGTCAGCCCACATGTTGTAGCCTTTTTCCCTGGGATGGAGGGCGTCGGGCATGACTTCTTTGGTGAGGATGCCGTCGTCGTTTAGGAAGATGGAGTCGAGGTTCAGGTAGTGGACCGTTTCGCCATCGTGGAGCTTGGCGATACGCTTATTGATATCGACGTTGAGTTGCCGAAGTTTGTCATCGGGCTTTTGGCCGCGGGGGAAGACGCCGAGGAGAAGAATTTTTGCTTTGGGGCTGCCCTTGCGGACGAGGGAGACGATTTTGGCGACGCCTTCGGCTGTTTCCTTGGGGCTTTGCCGACTGTGGCCGGTATTGTTGGTGCCGATCATGATGATGGCGAGCTTGGCGTTTTCCTGATTCTTGAGGTTGCCGTTTTGGAGACGCCAGATGACGTGCTCGGTGCGGTCGCCGGAGATGCCGAGGTTGAGGGCGTTTTTGTCGGCGTAGTGCTTTTCCCAGACGCCTTTTCCGGATCCTTCCCAGCCTTGGGTGATGGAGTCGCCGATGAAGAGGATGTCGTATTGTTTTGCGGCGGCATTTTTATTCATGCTCTCGTGGCGCTTCATCCAGCCGCCTCCACGGGGTTCGGCCTTGAGGGCCGAGTGAGAGGCCGCTTTTACGGGGGCGGCTGTTTGGGCTAAGAGTGTGGGGAAAGAGCAGAGGACGGCGAGAATCAGATGAATCTTCATCCCTTAGTGAAGCGAATTTGGGGAGGGGGCGCAAGGAGGGGTTTAGTGGATGAGGGAGTGGAAGATTTTTTGGACAGGTTTTCCCTTGATGAGGCATGATTAAGAACTTTGGGATTTGGCGACGCGACCAGAGGTCGCGGCCACGGGGGGTCACAAAAAACCCCGGGGTTCTCACCCGGGGTTGGAAGTTGGTAGCTCTGAATTGAGGATTAGTCAGACATGCGGCCGCAGCATTGCTTGAACTTTTTACCTGATCCACAGGGGCAAGGTTCATTGCGGCCGGCTTTGACGACATTTGGACGCCGTTTTGGCAGGTTCAGCTTTAGCGAGCCTTCGTTGGGGGCTGCTGCTGGGGCGTTACCGGAAGATCCAGAAACGGCCATGTTGTCTTGCGTGACGTTGGACTCGGTGCCTCCGGAAGTTCGCTGTTCACGTCCGCTGAGGACGGATTCCATGGGAGCGACGGTGGTGAAGCGGAAGAGGTTCGAAAGAGCCGCATCATCGATGGTGTCCATGAGCGTGACGAAGAGTTTGTAGGCTTCGTTTTTATACTCAACGAGTGGATCCTTTTGACCCTGAGCGCGGAGCTGGACGCCTTCGCGGAGAGAGTCCATGGCGTAGAGGTGCTCTTGCCATTTCTTATCGATCGCCTGGAGAATGATGTGCCGCTCCAGTGAATCGAGGTGGGCTGGATCTTCGGCGTCAACCTTGCGTTGATAGGCTTCGCGAACCAGTTCCAGGAGGAACTCGGAATTGCCATCGAGGTCACGGGTTTCGAATTTTGCGGTTTCCTGGGTGAGATGGAGAGGGAAGGTCTGGTTGACCCAGTTGAGCATTTCCTTGTAGTCGGGCTGTCCGTCGTCCCGCTCTTCGGTGTAGTGGGCGACGTGAGCCGGAACTGTCTTGTCGATGAGCTCCATGAGCATCTCGCGGGGATCTTCCGAGCTGAGAGCTTCATTACGGTAGCCGTAAACGACTTCACGCTGCTGGTTCATGACGTCATCGAAATCGAGAACGTATTTCCGGCCGCGATAGTGCATTTGCTCGACGCGCTTCTGCGCGGTTTCGACGGAGCGGTTGAGCCACTTGTGTTCGAGGGCTTCGCCATCTTCCATGCCGAAGCGTTCCATCATGCTGGTCATGCGGTCGGCGGCGGCGAAGTTGCGCATGAGGTCGTCCTCGAATGAGAGGAAGAACTGGGATTCACCGGGATCGCCCTGACGTGCGCAACGTCCGCGGAGCTGACGGTCGATACGGCGTGATTGGTGACGCTCGGTGCCGATGACGAATAGTCCGCCTGCTTCAGCAACCCCTTCGCCCAACTTAATGTCGGTTCCACGGCCTGCCATGTTGGTAGAGACGGTGACGGAGCCAAGTTGTCCGGCGTTTTGGACAATCTCGGCTTCCTGACGGTGATACTTCGCGTTGAGAACCGAGTGGGGAACCTTCGCCATCTTGAGCATGCGGGCGAGGGTTTCAGAGGCTTCCACCGAAGCGGTTCCGACAAGGATCGGCTGTCCTTTGGCGTGAGCCTCGGAAATTCGAGTGATGACGGCGGAGAACTTTTCGCGACGCGTCTTGAAGACCTGGTCGTTTCCATCGATTCGCTGGTTCGGGCGATGAGTCGGGATCGGGAGGACGTCGAGCTTGTAGATGTCGTGGAATTCCGCAGCTTCTGTTTCGGCTGTTCCCGTCATTCCGCCCAGCTTTTCGTAAAGACGGAAGTAGTTCTGAATGGTGATGGTGGCATAGGTCTGCGTCTCACGCTCAACCTCGACATGCTCCTTAGCTTCGACGGCTTGGTGGAGGCCGTCGGACCAACGGCGCCCGGCCATTTCACGACCGGTGTTCTCGTCAACGATGATGACTTTGGCGTCCTTAACCACGTATTCGATGTCCTTTTCATAGATACAGTAGGCTTTGAGGAGCTGGGAGATGGCGTGGACGCGTGTGCCTTGGCTGTCCATGCGGGTTTGAACTTTTTCCTTTTGCTCGACGCGTTCTTTATCGCTGGTGTCGAGGTTGGCATCAATCTCAGCAAAGGCTGAAGCAAGGTCGGGGATGGTAAAAGCCTCTGGCTCATCGGGAGAGAGGAACTCGCGGCCGAGCTCCATGAGGTCGGCATCACGTCCTTTGTCATCGATGGTGAAGTAGAGCTCTTCCTTGATGGCGTAGAGTTCTTTCTTCTGGGCGTCTTGATAGAAGGCGAGTTCGGTCTTCTCGATGAGGCGGCGCGTGTCCGGGCTCTCCATGAAGCGCAAGAACTGGCGGTTGCGCGGTTGGCCGAGCTTGATTTTGAAAAGGGCACGACCGGCGACGTCTTCGTCGGCTTCTTCGAGAGCCTTCTTGGCCTCCGCGGCGAGATCGTTGCAGAGATGGTTCTGCTTTTTGACGAGTTGCTCGATGAGGGGACGGTAGCGCTTGTATTCCTCGGTATTGGAAACAACTGCCGGGCCGGAAATAATCAGCGGAGTCCGGGCTTCATCGATGAGGATGGAGTCGACCTCATCCACGATAGCAAAGTAGTGGCCGCGTTGGACCTGTTCGTCGCGCGAGTTTGCCATGCCATTGTCACGGAGATAGTCGAAGCCGAATTCGGCGTTCGTTCCGTAAGTGATGTCGCAGCCGTATTGCTGTCTCCGGAGGGTGGGAGGAAGCTGGTTCTGGATGGTTCCGACGGTGAGTCCGAGGAACTTGAAGACGGCACCCATCCATTCCGAGTCCCGGCGGGCGAGGTAGTCGTTTACGGTGACGACATGAACTCCGAGGCCAGTGAGTCCATTGAGGAAGACGGGGAGGGTTGCGACGAGGGTCTTTCCCTCACCGGTCATCATTTCTGAAATCATGCCCCGATGAAGGGCGATGCCTCCAATGAGCTGGACGTCAAAGTGGACCATTTCCCAGCCGAGATCCTGATCGCAAACAGGGATGGTGGAACCACAGAGGCGGCGTGCCGCACTTTTTACGGCGGCGTAGGCTTCGGGGAGGATTTGATCGAGATACTTGTCGCGAAGAGGAGGAAAGTCGTCCTCGATTCCGGTGAAGGCATGCTTTGCCGCGCTAATGGAGTCGAGGGAGGAATCGACATTGGGAAGCGACGGAAAATCGCTTTTTAATGACTGAAAGCGATTCTGGAGACCTCCAGCAATTTCACTGACGGATTCCGGTTCCATCAATTCGAGCTGACGCTTGGTGGGTACTTGGAGAGGGAGGAAGCGATGGAGATAGGCCTGCCATTCGAGCACTTTTGCCCGTAATTCATCATCGCTCAGCGGCTGGTAGGATTCCTCCAGCTGGTTGATTTTGGCCACAACGGGGCGCATGCGTTTAATCTCGCGCTGGTTCTTAGAGCCAACGATTTTTTGAAGAGTCCACTTAATCATGAAAAATGAGAGGCGGATTCATCCGCCAACTGGCGAAGCCATACACCCTGCCAGCGTGGGAGGCAAGGGAGGCTTTAGGGGAAAATGAGTCCTTTTTGTAAGGCTTGCGAAGCGATCTAGGGAGATTCCTTGCCGAAGATTTCTTCAGCATAGTTCTCCCGCAGGAACTGGAGGATCGGCGCGATCCTTCTCGCGGTGGGTGCGTTTCTTCATTTTATAGAGCATTTTCGGGGAGGCAAAGGGGATGGGGACCTCATTAAGGTCGCGACAAATGGAAGAGAGGTCTTGAATCGAAAGACTCCTCCGGAGCAGCACGGATGGCCAAAGGTGCGGAGCATTTCGTTTTGAGCTTCCCAATTTTCTCCTCAATGTAGATCACGGAAACTTTTTCTTCCACATATTGTAGTTACACGAATTGAGCAAGAATGCGAGAGACGAGTTTTAGAGGGTGGGGACGGTGGCGTGGGGTGTTTTCAGTTTGTCCGACATTCCCTTGAGATGGCATGAAATAAGCATTGCGCGGGAGTCAACGGGCGCTAGCGTCGCCCGCAGATAGCGCATGAACATCCACGAGTATCAAGCCAAGGAGCTTTTCGACCGATTTGAGGTCCCCAGTCCACGGGGGCAGATGGCCGAGACAGCTGAAGACGCCCTCAAGATAGCCCAAGAGATTAATTCAGATCTTATGGTGGTAAAAGCCCAGGTGCACGCAGGTGGTCGGGGAAAAGGCACCTTTAAAAATGGCTTCGAAGGAGGAGTTCATCTGACCAAGAGCGCCGAGGACATCGGCGCTCTTGCCGGAAAGATGATTGGTCAAACTTTGGTGACGAAGCAGACCGGCGAGGAAGGCAAGCTTGTCCGCAAGGTGATGGTCGCTGATGCGGTCGACATTAAGCATGAGTATTATCTCGCGGTTCTCATGGATCGTGAGACGAGTCGCCCGGTGATTGTTGCTTCGACTGAGGGAGGAATGGACATCGAAGAGGTTGCAGAGAGCTCTCCGGAAAAGATTTTGCGGGTGTTCATTCACCCTCTTGCAGGGCTTCAGGCGCACCAGGTGCGGAAGCTGATTGTGGGTCTTGGTTTAAAAGGGCCTGCTGCGAAGGCTTTCGGCAAGGTTCTTAAGAATCTCTACAGACTCTTCACCTCACTTGATTGTGACATGGTGGAAATCAACCCGCTGGTGGAGACTCCTGATGGAGAAGTCCTCGCGCTTGATGCGAAGTTCGGCTTCGATGATAACGCGCTTTATCGTCACCCTGAGGTGGAAGCTTACCGCGATATTGAAGAAGAAGATCCACGTGAAGTGGCTGCAGCTGAGTTCGATCTCAGCTACATCGGGCTCGATGGAAACATCGCTTGTCTCGTTAATGGCGCAGGCCTTGCAATGGCGACGATGGATGCGATCAAATTTTCCGGAGGCGATCCTGCCAACTTCCTCGATGTGGGAGGTGGCGCGACGGAAGCTCAGGTGAAGGGTGCTTTCAATATCATCCAAAGCGACCCGAAGGTGGAAGCGATCCTGATTAATATTTTCGGAGGAATCATGGACTGCAATGTGATCGCTCAAGGGGTGGTTGCGGCAGTGAAGGAGACGGGCCTCAAGCTTCCGCTTGTCGTTCGTCTTGAAGGAAACAATGTGGCTGCAGGTCGCGAAACACTTACTGCATCGGGCCTCGCAATTACGGGGGCCGATGATCTCGCAGACGCGGCCAAGAAGGCTGTGGCCGCAGTATAATTTAATCACTCACTTTTAAAAACGATGTCTATTTTAGTCAACGAAGACACCAAAGTGTTGGTGCAAGGAATTACCGGTGGATTTGGCGGACGCCACGCCGGACTCAGTCTCGATTACGGAACGGCACTTGTTGCTGGAGTTACTCCGGGTAAGGGCGGCCAGAATTTTGAACACGGAGACCACAAGGTGCCTGTTTATGATACGGTCGCGGAAGCGGTGGCAGAAACGGGAGCAACGGCTTCGGCGATTTTTGTTCCTCCTCCATTTGCGGCTGACGCCATTTTGGAAGCGGTCGAAGCGGGAGTTGATCTCGTGGTTGCGATCACCGAGGGAATTCCGGTCATGGACATGATGCGGGTGAAGGAAATCATGAAGGGTTCGAAAACCCGATTGATCGGTCCTAACTGCCCAGGAATTGTGACACCTGGAACGGGTCCTGATTCCACTGGCGGCTGTCGGATCGGAATTGCGCCTGGCTACATTCACAAGAAGGGAACCGTGGGCGTTCTTTCTCGCTCGGGCACTCTCACTTATGAGGCTGTTTGGCAGGTGACCCAGCTGGGTTACGGTCAGAGCACGTGTGTGGGAATCGGTGGTGATCCCATCAATGGCACTTCCCACTTGGATGTACTGAAACTTTTCAATGACGACCCTGAGACTGAAGCGATCATCATGATTGGTGAGATCGGTGGATCTGCGGAAGAAGAGGCAGCGGAGTGGGCCAAGGAGTTCTGCAAGAAGCCGATTGCGGGATTCATTGCGGGAGCGACAGCGCCTCCGGGACGTCGCATGGGCCACGCTGGAGCGATTGTTTCCGGCGGAAAAGGTACTGCTGAAGCGAAGAAGGAAGCGATGGCCGATGCAGGAATGGTGGTCGCCGAGACTCCTTCGGCAATCGGTCAGGCTCTTCTCGATGCCTGGGGCAAGTAGTCGAACGACTCTTCAATTTTCAAAAGGCGGCTCCAGTGATGGGGTCGCCTTTTTTAGTGAGAGATATCAGTGGTTTCAATTAGGGGAGAAGTTTCTATATTGATCGAAGATGAAAAATTTTAGGCTACAAATGATCCTGATAGCCTACTGCTTTGGGGCAGTAGTCTCGTGTTCTGGATCAAATCCTAGAGCCTATCGGGAAGGCCTTCGGAAGGTGCGTTCGGTAGCGAAGATTGGGTCTTCAATTGATGTCGCTAGATCGGAGCTAATCGCTCGAGGCTTTGATGTTTCCGATCTACACGAGCAAAGAAACTTAAAGGAGCCGTTATGGATGAATGTCCCCTATGGGGCTGTGATGTCAGTTGGTGATGGACTGAGATACGCTGCTGGTCTCCCAGATGATGGCACTCCATCTTCGATTACAGTGAAGGCAACTCCGAATCGGAAGATCACGTCGATTGAGTGAGGCTTCTTACACTGAAAAGAGCCATGCGGCGAGCTGGAACATGTCGAAGTGGCAAATGTTACACAGGGTTACCAGAGCGAGATTTGATCGTCGGAGGACGGCGATTTGCGTGCGGGGGCACTGATGAGATCGAGGTCGAGGATGAGCTCGAGAGAGGCTTTTTCCTCTTCATCTAAAACCGAGCGGATGTGTTCTGCCCAGATTTCAGGGGCGCCGCCTTGCTGTTTCGTGAGCAGGAGGGACCATTGACTAATGGTGCCGCTGGGAGCGGCGCGCTTGCGTAGCTTGTTCAGCCATTCGTTGTAGAGGGAGGCTTTCATGATAAGGTGCCTTTTTTGTAGATGAGTGTGGAAGCGAGTGCGGCAATCCCTTCGTGTCTTCCGACGAAGCCCATCGTTTCATTCGTGGTCGCTTTAATCCCGATTTGACCCGGGGTAATTCCGAGTGCTTTAGCCATATTTGATTTCATGGCGGCGGCGTGGGGAAGGACCTTGGGTGCTTCGGCGACGAGGGAAGAATCGATGTTGCCAATAATGTAGTCAGACTCGGCACAAAGCGCGGCGCATTTCTCGAGGATTTTGAGCGAGCAAATGTCCTTGCAGCTCGGGTCGCCGGGCGGGAAATAATGACCGATGTCGGGAAGCCCGAGGGCCCCAAGAATGGCATCGGCGATCGCGTGGCTTAGGACATCGGCATCGGAGTGACCGAGGAGTCCGTGGGTGTGCGGGATTTCGACTCCTCCCAAAATGCAAGGGCGACCTTCGATAAATTGGTGGACGTCGTATCCGATTCCGGTGCGGATCATAAGATTTCTTCGATGGGGATTTTACCGTTGGTCGCGACAATAGAGTAGACGTCCGGATTGTCAGCGCGAGGGGTGAGGGTCACTTTCCCGCCGGTGGCTTCAATCATGAGCTGTCCGGCCGCGATGTCCCAGAGAGAGATGCGGGCTTCGACATAGGCATCAAGGCGGCCACAAGCAATGTAGGCCATTCCAAGCGCGGCCGATCCCATCATACGCATCTTGCGAGCACGGAGGGAACCTTGGCGGAATCGCTCTAGGCCGGTCTTCAGAGCTTCCTCGTTTTTACCACAGCCGACGAAGAGGATCGATTCCTCGAGCGTCTCACGAGTGCTGACGGCGACTGGATTTCCATTGAGGAGAGGCTGGCCTCCTTTTTCAACGGTCCAAAGTTCACCGACCATTGGGTCGTAAATGACGCCGATGACGAGTTCTTCACTGACGCGCTTGGCGATGGAAATGCAAAAATGCGGGATGCCGTAGAAAAAGTTTACGGTGCCATCGATGGGGTCGACGATCCACTGATGCTCGGACGACTGGTCGCCGGCAAGTCCCTCTTCGCCATAGATGGCATGGCCGGGGAATTGCTCAAGGATGATCCCGGTGATGAGATCTTGGGACTCTTTGTCGAGAGCGAGTTTCAGGTCGTGGGCGAGAGTTTCATCGACTTCTTTAACTTCGTGGAAGTTTGCCCTGAGAAGTTTGCCCGCTTCTTGCGCGGCGTGGACTGCTGTTTCGAGTTCGGTCACTAGTGGAGAATGGCCCAGCATGGGGAGGATTCAACGCTTGATTTCATGTGGGAGTGGAATGTGGTAAGGATGATTAGAGCGCACTTTTTCTCCCTCTGCTCTTCATCGGTGGCCTTTGCCGACCCAGAGAGAACCGCCACGGTATAAAACGGTGACGACCACCTTTTTTCAGGAATCTCAGGTTTTTCGTCTGCACGCTCTAGATGGAGAATTTTTTCAACTGCTGCTGTCGCCCCGATGCGTGCGAATGGGATCTCAACGATCGCCTGTAGCGCTTCAGCGACGTGAGACATCGATTTTACCGATGCTACGACAATTGATATCCTTGATTCTCGTCCCTTGTGGCGCACTATTGCTTGGTCGAAGAATGTGCGCCTATGAATTCCTATTTTGAAAAACTTGGTCGCACTGTCCTGGAACGGTGGCGGAAGCAGAATTTCTCGCTTGAAGCGTTTCCGGAGCTGGCTCGGATCGCCATCGATGAAGCTCCGCCGTCTAAAAACGTGGGCCTCGAGGAGATGATTCACGAGTTCCTTGTCAACGACGAACAACCTTTTCAGAGTCAATCGGGGTTCGGACAACCCGAGCTAGTCGCCTTCAATGATCCGCGTTTTTATATTCAGATCCTCTTCTGGATGGAGGGAACCACCGAGATCCATCAACACGAATTCTCCGGCGCGTTCCATGTCATGCAGGGATCCAGTGTTCATTCCGAATTCGACTTCGTGGGAGCCCGGTCAGTCACTCCACATTTACGCATTGGCGACCTCCGCATGAAGCAGATCGAGCTACTGGAAACTGGACGCACCGTCCCCATTACCTCTGGCCGGGAATGCATCCACTCCCTTTTTCATCTCGATACGCCCTCCGTCACCGTGGTGGTCCGCACCCATCACGATCCCGGCACCGGGCCGCAGTATAATTACCTGCCACCCCACATCGCGATCGATCCGATACATGCGGATGCTCTGACAATGCGTCGCAAGCAACTCCTCGACGTGCTCGAAACTCTCGACCATCCCAGCTACGCAACACGCGTGAGGGAAATGGTGGAGAGCTTGGATTTCGAGCGGGGCTTCAACACTTTACTTCACGCCATGGACCGCCTTCAGGTTCTCGACGAGTGGGAATCGATTCTGGCGACCTTTCAAAAAAGACACGGCGAACTCGCGAAGGGAGTTCCCGAGACCCTGGCCGAAAGTCTCCGTCGGGATTCCATCTCCCAGATGCGCTATCACATCGAAAATCCGGAGCATCGCTTTTTCCTCGCGTTGCTCATGAACGTCCAGAATCGCAGCGATATCCACGCTCTCATCACTGAGCGATTTCCAGACCAATCACCGATCGAGACGATCCTTGGCTGGGCGGAAGAGCTGATTGAACCGGCTGATTTTGGCATCACTCTTCTCGACGCCGTCTTTCCTGAGTCCCTCGGCGTGGCCATCGAGGCGCAGTTTAAGCTGCTCATTGAGGTGCTGAAACACGCGCTAGAGGGTGACTCGGGGAGCAATAAAGTCACCGCAGGGCATCCCGAGATCCATGCCGCCTTAACTGGCTCCTGCCTGCGGACTCTGTTTTCGTAGCAGAGCGAAAGACTTATTTGTCGCCGGACTGGCGCATGGCCCCGGATCCACCGTGGCGTGAGGCACTGGAAACGCCGCTACCGGTACTACCACCACTCTGGCGCTGGGCTCCTTCTTCAGAAATTTTAATGTCTCCCGCTTCTACGAGTTTAACCACGGCCCGGCTCTCGGCGGCCTTCCGGGTGATCTGTCCGGACTGTCCAAGGCCCAGGAAGAGTTTCTTTCCGGCTGGAAGAGGAACACTGAGAGGCTTTTTTGTTTTGTTGGT
>JAPKCM010000142.1 GCA_028822935.1 Akkermansiaceae bacterium | reverse complement strand
GCGATGAGATCGAGACGTTTTATGTGATGGAGATGGGTGAGGAGCAGCTAACCCTTAGTCAACGCAGACTGGATGATGTTGAATTATCACCAACGGAAGAAGACAAATTCTCGGGTGGCCAGCTATCGCTTTCCTTCGAGCGCGATCGCAATGACCAGGTGATTGGATTTTATCTGTCGAATGGCAGGACACGGGGAGTCAGGTTCGCTTTAGTTTCTGAATAAATGAAAAGGGGCAGAATAAAGATACGATAGTCTAATGTCCGCTATTGGCCAAAAGCGGACACTCTAAGAAAAATACAAAGCCCAAATGGAAAGTGATGAACTAGCACTATTTTTAAACATCGTTATTAGAAATAAAAATGGAGATATCAGGTTATGCTGGCGAAAATATCCAAAATCGCTTTAAAAATTGCTTTAGGAGTCATCGTAGTAACAGTAGCCTCGGGAGCTACGTATCAATTCGTTCAGGCTCGCAATGATCGCCTTGCGTTTCCCACACCTGGAATAATCTATGACGTCGATGGTATTGATCTCCATTTGGACTGTCGCGGTGAAGGCTCACCTACTGTGGTAATGGAAGCGGGATTAACATCGGGATCTAATAGCTGGTTGCAAGTGTGGCAGGGCATATCCGAAACGACCCGTTTTTGCGCCTATGACCGCCCAGGTATTGATTGGAGCGAGGCTATTGGTCGTACTGCCGATTCCAAAGAAATTAGCGACCGATTACATAGACTTTTAGAAATCGCCGAAATCAATGACGATAAAATTTTGATCGGCATGTCGGCTGGTGGAGTTTACGTTCGGGAGTATTATCACAATCACCCAGAAGGAATTGTTGGCATGGTACTCATCGATTCTTCTCACGAACAACAGGCAAACCGTCTGCCTGCAAATGATGGAGATGATGCGTTTCAGACTTTCCTTAATTTTTGCCGTTTTCTGCAACCCCTTGGGCTTATTCGTGCTATGGGTTCGCTTGAAACCTTCATTGATCAAGTCGGCATTGAAGGAGAAGGAAAACAAAGCTGGTTGGCAAATCTGAACCAATCAAGCAGCTGCTCTTCAATCTATTGGGAGATGCAATCATTCAATGAAGAAGTAAAAGATGAACAACCGCCTAAATCTCTTGGCGACTTGCCTTTGATTGTTTTATCCCAGGGTATAGAACCTGAGGCCATTCCGGAAGCGGGTATAAGCAAAGAGCAAGCCATTGAGGAACGACAAATCTGGAACGAGCTACAATTGGAGCTCACAGGGCTCTCAACCAATGGCAGAAGGTTTTTAGCAATGGACAGTGGGCACGTCATCCAATTCGATCAGCCAGAATTGGTGATCGAAAAAATCAGCCAGTTAGCCCTGAGGCAGAGGGTTAGTAGTAAATAGGAACAGATTTGTTTTTGACATAACAGAATGGGGAACTTTTACAGAGATGCTGACCAAGGGTGGAATCGAATCACCGGCGCGAGGATTTTCAGTCCTCAGCTTCTCCACCGCCTTTTGCTAAAGTCCGCTACTGGCCGTAAGCGGACCTAGCATAGAAAAAAATGTCAATTCAAACTGGAGGCTAAGATGATTAAAAAAGAACCAAAATTTTACTTTGCGCTGATCTTGGTTTTGCTGGCCTGGCCTATTCAATTCGTGGTTGCACAGCAGGCTGACGGTCCTCTAGACGCTCGAGTCGACGAGATCTTCGCCGGCTTCGACAGCTCCGACTCGCCCGGTGCTGCGGTGCTTGTCGTCCGGGAAGGGAAGGTCTTGTACCGGAAGGGGTTCGGTCAGGCAAACCTCGAGCATGGGCTTCCCATCACTCCCTCGACAGTCTTCGATATTGCCTCGCTTTCGAAGCAGTTCAACGGGATGGCCATATCCATGCTCGTGGAGCAAGGACTGATCGATCAGCAGGACGACATTCGCACGTATCTCCCGGATCTTCCTTCCTTCGAATCGACGATCACAATCGATCATCTGGTGCACCACACGAGTGGCATTCGTGATTGGCCGGGGACGCTGGCCGTCGCAGGTTGGCGCATGGATGACGTCATCTCCTTCGACCAGATCCTCACCATGGCTCGCAATCAGGAGGACCTCAATTTCGAACCCGGTGCCGAGTATTCCTACTCCAATACCGGCTACAACATCCTGGCCGCAGCGGTGGCTGAGGTCTCCGGGCAGTCGTACCGGGAGTGGACCGACGAAAACATCTTTCAGCCGTTAGGCATGAGGGACACTCACTTCCAGAACGATCATTCCGAGATCGTGGCGAACCGCGCCTTGGGGTACATGCCGACGTCGGATGGATATCAGAACAATCACAACGGGCTCACCGCCCTGGGCTCGAGCTCCCTGCATACCACCATCGATGACCTCGCCAAGTGGGTCATGAACTTCGACGATGGAGCAGTTGGTGGCATGTCCGTCATCGAACGCATGCAGCAACGCGGAGTCCTGAATAACGATGAACTCATCGGCTACGCCTTTGGTCAGTCCGAGAGCGAGTACCGAGGCCTAGAACTGTGGAGCCACACCGGCTCCTGGGCTGGTTATCGCACGGTGCTGCTGCGTTTCCCTGAGCAGCGGTTCGATGTCGTGGTCCTGTCGAACCTTGGCTCCTACAATCCGTCGTTGGCGGCGCACGACGTGGTAGACCTGTACTTGGGTGACTTGTTGGAGCCGAGTATCGAAGACGACACGACACCTGCGCCAGAAGAACCTTCGCCCCCGGCCCCAGAGGTCGGTGATCTGCGGAATTACGAAGGGGAGTATTACAGCGAGGAATTGGCCACGAGCTACTGGGTCAGGCTTCGCGATGAATCCCTGGTGGCCCATCACCGGCGCCACGGCGACATCGAGCTCACGCCTGTTGGGAACGACGAGTTCCGCAGTGACGTATGGTTCATGGGCTCGGTGGAATTCGACCGCGATGGAAAGGGACGGGTGAGTGGACTGCGGGTCTCCCAACCCCGTTCCCGAAACATGCGGTTCGCGCGGAGAGGAATGGAATAGAATTACCTGGTAGAAAGTGCCTTGGTCTGGGAGCGAGTGAAATAGAAAAACTTACGTCCGCTCCTGGCCGAAAGCAGCCGTAAGGTGAGTTAACTATCGAACCAAGTGCCCATACAAACCCACACTCATGACGGTGGTTTTTCCCGAATATGAGAGGTTGCTTGCCAATACTCCCCCGCCGTAGAGGAGGGTCCTAAAATTTTCCAGCCACCAACAGAAACAGAAACAGAGGAGAAGT
>JAPKCM010000092.1 GCA_028822935.1 Akkermansiaceae bacterium | reverse complement strand
TCGATGGAGGGCACAAAAAGTGTTCATAAGAACAATGAGTGTGCGAATCAAGGTCGGGAGTGATGAATCGGATATGAGAAATGTCAGGAAGGGCGTGAGATTAGAGTGTTGAGTGTTTTGACTTTGGCTTGTGGGCATCAGCTTGGGGACTTGATGACTTTGGCGTGATCAATGCCGAGGCATGCGCGATGGGAGGCCAAGGCCAAAGGCGGGACAATCAATGATCTGCGATCAGGACGGGAACCTGTTTAAGAACATCAATATTGACATTTAATTTGTCTGTCTATTTAAACGCCGGGAGTTCATTTTTTAGGCTAACGTTGTGTATACACACCCGGTGTGGAATATCACGGTACCGTTTCCGCGATCTCCATAATTTCTTAGCAAAACCACCAGCCAATTCTACAGACGGGAAGAAGATTTTCCGTATAAAATGTTATCACTTCGCCAGAGCGTCACGCCTCCTTGCTCATCATCCGCATGAGGGCCGTGCCGGAACACCCCCCTTTGCTCCGGTCGAAAGACGGCTTCAAAGCTCTCCCGCCAAAAGCAAATTCCTAGCAGTAATCCAAACCCCACGCTACATTTACTTATGAAGATCAAATTCGCTCTCACCCTACTCCCTCTCTTAGCCACTGGCCTCCTCGCCGAGCCCAGCGTCACCGTCGTTCCGACCGGCTTCGAAAGCCGCAACCCAATCTTCCTTCCCGTCACCAAGGCGATTTACGAAAAAATCAAAAAGGAAGTGCCTAAGAAAATGGAGCCCTACACTGAGACCGTCAGTGACTACGAGAACAACACATTTGAAATGCTCCCCATCCCGGGCGGGCAATTCACCATGGGCTCTCCGGAATCCGAAGCGGAACGCGGCGAGGACGAATCGCCCCAGAAAAAAATCAAAATCAAACCCTTCTGGATGGCCAAGACCGAAACCACCTGGGCCCTCTATCGCATCTACATGGACAATGGAAAAGGCCGGAACAAAGATGGCTCCCTTAATCGAGACTCAGATCTCCTCACTTTCGAGGCACCCGAGGTCGGCAAGGATCCCCTCATCGACGTAATCTCCCAGCCCACTCCACCCTACACGCCCATGCATTTCGGTCTAGCCGACAATGCTGGCTATGCCCCCGAATACCCCGCTCTCGCCATGACCCAACATGCCGCCTCAAAATTCTGCGAATGGCTCTCCGCTCAAACCGGCCACTACTACCGTCTCCCCACCGAAGCGGAGTGGGAATACGCCTGCCGCGCCGGCACTACTACCGCATATTCCTTTGGAGAAGACGCCTCCAAGATCGACGAATACGCCTGGCATGGAGATAATTCCGACTTCTCCTACCAAAAAGCCGGCACTAAGAAGCCCAATCCCTGGGGCCTCCATGACATGCACGGCAACGTCAGCGAGTGGACCCTCGACGCCTACCTCCCGGACTACAAAACACACCCCGAGAACTCTCCTCTCATGCTCTCGAAAAAACGCTATCCCCGCGTGACCCGCGGTGGCAGCTTCGAAGTCGCCCCTGAAAACCTCCGCTCGGCGGCTCGTGAATTCTCCGAACAATGGTGGAAAAACGAAGACCCACAGGAGCCCAAATCCATCTGGTTCCACACCGACGCCCAATGGGTCGGCTTCCGCATCATCCGCCCCCTTCACGTCCCCGTCGTCGAAGAGATGCACCTCCTCTGGAACACCGGTCCCGGAGATCGATTTTAGTAACGACCGCTGCCCATCGCAAGTTCCGCAAAAGACGTCTTTTAAAAACTAGCGCCAATTCTTCGACTCGGAGCCCACTTTCGGAGCACGGAGACCTCGTAGTTCCTTCCCGTGCCAGAGAACTCTTCTCGGCTCGTGAACACCGACTCGATACCCGATGATTGCCTTCTCTCCGGAGTTAATCCAAAAAAATCTCCAGACGAATCAACGCCTGGAGTGTTGAAAAATATTCTGAGTACTCGAGATGATTACTTGGCCTTCTTAACCGGATTGGCCTTGCCAGCAACTTTCTTGTTCTCGGCGAACTGTGGAAGAACACCAGCCGCAAGGGCTTTTTTCAGCGACCCTCCGGAATTCCTGTTCCATCTCCGGATGGCAGTCTTATTCCAGAAGTAGACTTTTTTTCCTTTCACCTCAATGGTGGGTGAGTCAGGCGTAATGATGTGACCTTTATAAATCGGGCAAAACTTCTGAGGAAGTAATTCGACCTTGTCGAGCTCCAGCTCTTTCTCCATCCCCTTGAACTGCGGGAGAAGCTCGGGACTGGACTTGATGAAATACTTGGCTCGTTTTTCCCACATATCCACACACTTCTCGCAGCAGAGATAAACTTTCTTCCCGGAGAACTCGACGAACTCTTCGATGTCAACCTCATCCTCGATCATGATCGGACACATTTTGTTATCGGCACTTGCGCTGGCCGTGGAAGCGACAAGGAAAAGACCAAAAGTGGCGGGAGTGATTGGGGCGATGAACTTCTTAAAAATTGCTTTCATAATTATTTTTAACTGGATCTATTTACGGTGAAATGGTGGATGAGTCTATCGATTTTTTTGACGGTCAATTACCTGCCTTTGGTGATCTCTCGAAAACTTGTCGCCCCATGCCCCAAAAATATCAGCAAATTGGATTTAAATTTGTCAGTTCTTCAAAGCCTCACCGCTCCCTCCGTCTGTCCAATCGAAGATCATCTCACTGATATCTCGATCCAGATCTCGTACATCACATGAAGAAATCGTATCCGCTTGTTGAAACCTCCAGCGGAAGCGACCACTTTCTTCCCCCGAATCACCAAGCACTGAAAACCAAAATTGCGCTCCCCTTCTTATAGTTAATGGCGTAATATCTGCACGAAAGACGTAGATGTCAGCACCCCCGGGATTCACTCCGCAATTATCTCCCGTGTCATTCAGTTTTGTGAAAGTGACATCTGTAGAACTCAGAATGCCCTCCTGATCCGAAACTCTGTTGTTATCACCGTAAAAAGCAATATTAGATCTAATGGATTCAGGGGCATCATTGTCTGTAAATTTACCCTACTCATTTAATTTCTCTGTCTGATTAAACGGTCTGATTAAACGGTCTGATTAAACGTTCTGGTCTTCTCCGGATGGTCGTTCAAAGTCCGATTCTTATGAAGAAAGAGTCTTTAGGATATGTCGTGTTTTGCACGTTACTTTCGGTGACAGGAGCCTTTGGAAAACCACTCAAGGTGTATATCCTCGCAGGACAATCCAACATGCAGGGGTCGGCGCATCAGAGCACTTTCGCGGCGATTGGGGATGATCCGAAGTCGGCTCCGCTTTTGAAGGAGATTTTGGATCAGAACGGGGAGCCGGTGGTGTGCGAAAATTCCTGGGTGGCTTATCAAACGACGAGGGGGGGAGCTGACACGACATTGCGAGGGAAGGTGAAGGTGGGATACGGGTTCGATGACGAGCGAATCGGTCCGGAATTTGGCTTCGGGATCCACCTGGATGGGGCACTTAAAGAACCGGTGTTGATCATCAAGACGGCTTGGGGCGGAAAATCCCTCGCGGTGGATTTTCGTCCTCCGAGTGCCGGACCTTATCTCCCGAGTAAAAGAGAGAAAGAAGGGGGCAATGTTCCCGATGAGAAAGTGGTGGGCCATTACTACCGTGAGATGATGGGGTTTGTTAGAGAGACTCTAAAAGGCGGCGCAAGCATCAGGAAGGTTGTTCCCGATTATGACGATAAGGCGGGATATGAACTGGCGGGCTTTGTCTGGTTTCAGGGATGGAATGACATGTGCAACCGACATCACATCGAGCAATACACCGGGAATATGATTCACTTTATTTCAGATGTGAGGAGGGAGTTGGAGCAGCCGAAGCTTCCCTTCATCGTGGGAGTGCTCGGTGTTTACGGAACGGATCCCGACAGTCGAAGATTCGACAAGGGTTTACCGGTGACAGACTTTCGAAAGACGCAGTTTGCGGCAGTCGCGGAATACGATGCGAAAGTCGCGCCAGAGTATCGCGGGAAGGTGATCGCGGTGGACAGCGGGCCGTTTTACGAGCTGGCTCTCAGCGAGATCTACTGGAAACGGAGGATGACGGGTGAATGGAAGCGGCGCCTCAAGAATGAGGAGATGACGCAAGAGGAGTATCTTGAGGAATGTGCCAAGTTTGAGTTTGGTGATGGAGAAATTACTGCGAAAGAAAAACGAACCTGGGACAGATCGTCGTCGAATGCCGAGTATCACTACCTGGGGAGCGGGAAGACCTTTGTTCGCTTTGGGAAGGCTCTTGCGGAAGCGATGCTCGATCTCGAAAAGAAGTGATCTTTTGGAGACCTCAAACAACTCATAGAAATCCGAAAAATGAAGACGACACTCCTCACACTTATTTGCGCTTCCTGGGTGGCCTCCGGGAAAGAACCTCCGAACATCGTGCTGATCATGGCGGATGATCTGGGGTGGTTTGATGCTCATTTTCAAGGGAATGAGGCCTTGGATACACCACATTTGGATCAGTTTGTGACGGAGGGAATGTTGTTTCCGCATGGTTATGCGGCGGCTCCGGTTTGCACTCCGACGAGGGCGGCGATGCTGACGGGCATGTCGCCGGCCCGACTGGCCATTACCAATCATGCGCCGGGTCACAAGGAGGGGATGGTGCCGGAGGGACGGAAGCAGGCAGGAGCGAAGAAGCTCACTTATTTACCGATCGAGAAGGTGACCTTGGCGGAGAGATTGCGGGACGAGGCGGGTTATGCGACGGGCTTTGTGGGGAAGTGGCATCTTTCGCACCGGAAGGGGAAGGATGAAGCCGGAAAGAAGTTCGAACCTGGGTTGCGTCCGGAGTTTCAAGGGTTTGATTTGAATATCGGTGGGTATGACCGGGGAGGTCCGCCGACTTACTTTGCGCCTTATAAGATTCCAACACTCAAGGAAGGAAAAGAGGGGGAGTATTTGCCGGACCGCTTGGCGGATGAGTGCATCGCATTCATCAAGGAGCAAAAGAAGGGACCTTTCTTTCTCACATTCTGGAATTACTCGGTTCATTACCCGATCGAAGCTCCGGAGGATCTCATTGAGAAATACAAGAAACGCCCGGTGGAGAACGCTCCCTACGCGGCGATGATCGAAGGAATGGATCGGTCGATCGGGAAGGTTCTGAAATCGCTCGATGAACTCGGGCTGACCGAGAATACGATCGTGATTTTCACGTCGGACAATGGATCACTTTTTGGAAACGGGCCACTGCGGGCGAACAAGGGGCATCTTTACGAAGGTGGGATTCGGGTGCCTTGGGCGATTCGATGGCCGGGGAAGATTCAGGCAGGAAGTCGCAATGAGACTCCGGTCATTAGCACGGATGTTTTTCCGACTCTGCTGGAGGTGGCAGGATTGAAACCGAAGGTGGGAACGCCGCTTGATGGAGAGAGCCTGGTTCCGATTCTGACGGGGGCTGAGAAACTGAAGCGGGAGGCGATCTTTTTTCACTATCCCAACTATGCCTTCCACAATAGGAACCGGCTCGGAGGGGCGATTCGGAAGGGGGATCATAAGTTGATTCACTTCTACGACGATGACTCGGTGGAGCTTTACGATGTGGTCGCGGATCCAGGTGAGAAGAAGAATCTGGCGAAAGCAAAAGCAAATTTAGCGCGTGAAATGCGGGAAGAGTTGGGCGGTTGGCTCAAAGAGTCCGGGGCGAAGATGCCTTACGTCGTCACTAAAAAATCTAAAGAATGAAGTCATCCAATCCTTATCGAATTCCCGGCCTTGAATTGATCAACCACACTTTCGAGGTTCCGCTGGATCATGGCGATCCGGGTGGGCGAAAGATCGAGGTTTTTGTTCGCGAAGTCTGTGACCTTGATCCGAAGAGCAAGGAGAAGCCGTTCTTGATTTTCCTGCAAGGTGGTCCGGGTTTTCGGGCGCCTTTGCCGATTCGGAAAGAGGGCTGGCTCAAGCGGGCGCTGACGGAGTTTCGCGTGTTGATGTATGATACCCGAGGGAATGGACTGAGCAGTCCGGTGGATTATCAGACACTGGCGATGGAAGGTGATGCTCAGGCGCAGGCGGATTATTTGACGTATTTTCGACAGGATAACATCGTCCGCGATGCGGAATTGATTCGGGCGGAGATGAGTCCTGATACGCCTTGGTCGACGATTGGTCAGAGCTACGGTGGATGGTGCACGTTGACTTATTTGAGTCTCCATCCCGAGGGTTTAAAGGAATGCTTTGTCTTTGGCGGCGTGCCGGGATTAGCGCGGACGGCGCGGGAGATTTACGAGGGGACTTTTCCTTTCGTGGAGGAGCGGAATCGACAGTATTTTGAAAAGTTCCCGATGGATAAGGCGCGGCTGACAAAGTTAGCAAAGCATCTGGAGGAGAATGATGTCCGCTTTCCGAATGGGGATCGTATCACGGCGCGCATGGTGCAGACATTGGGAATGAAGTTCGGTTTTGCGCACACGGCGGAGGAGGTTCATTTCTTGTTGGAGGAAGCCTTTGTGAAGGCGGGAGATCAGGAGATGGTGAGTCAGGCTTTTAAGGTGGGATTACAGTCGGCGATCCGCTTCGATACGAATCCCATCTTCGCGATTCTCCATGAGGCGATTTATGCGCAGGGGGCAGCGAGTGGCTGGGCCTGTGATGCGGTGCAGAAGGAGAAGTATGCGCACTTCGATAATTTTAAAGACTTCCTATTCTATGGTGAGATGATTTTTCCGTGGATGTTTGATGAGATTTCCGAACTGAAGGGAATGAAAGAGGCTGCTGAAATTTTGGCGGCGAAGGAGGATTGGCCGGCCCTTTATGATCCGGAGGTTTTGAGTCGAAATACCGTGCCGGTGGCTTGTGCTGTTTATGCGAACGACATGTTTGTGAATGCCAAGTTTTCGCGCGAGACGGTGGAGTCGATTCCTAATATGGAGGCTTGGTATACCAGTGAGTTCGAGCACTGCGGACTCCGGGTAGGCGGTGAGCGGATTTTTTCAAGGCTCATTGATTTGGGACGTGGAGAGGTGGAGAGATGATTCGTTCTCTGATTTTTTCGTTTGCGCTGCTCTCATTGACCCTCGGTATTTTTTCGCCTGCGAACGGGCAGATCACGACGAAGGGAGTCATCGATCCCGACAAGATTGAGCGGCCGAAGGATGCCGTGCAACTAATTGACGAAAAGAGGCATATCCTGATTCCTGAGGGAAAGGGGCCGGGGCAGTGGGCATTTAAGGATGGAATTCTCACCGCGTCACCCGTTTGGGACAGTTTGTTGACGGAGGACTCTTATCAGGATTTCCGGATGCACGTTGAGTTCAACGTCAACCGAGTAGAGAACGCCAAGGATGCTGAAGCGGATGGGAATTCGGGTATCTACATTCAGCAGCGCTACGAGGTGCAGATTCTCAATTCCTTTGGAGTGGCCGAAGAAGATTACAAGGCGAGTTATTGCGGAAGCCTCTATCGGCTGAAGAAGCCCGATCAACTGGTCTGCAAGAAAGCGGGGGAATGGCAGACCTATGAGATTGCCTTTCGGGCGGCACGTTTTGAAGGAGAGAAGAAAACCGAAAACGCGAGGATCACTGTCTATCAAAACGGTCAGTTAATCCACGACGACTACGAAATTCCCCGTAAAACAGGAGCGGGAAAAAAGGAAGGCCCCGGGCCGATGCCGATTAAGTTTCAGGGGCATCACAACCCGGTGAAATTTCGCAATGTCTGGATTCAAAAGCTCTCGCTTGAGAAGGCCAAGCCCGAGCTTCCGAAGAAGAAGGGCTACACCTACGCCGTTCCTTTTGACAAGATCCCACCTTCACCGGCTCTCAGTCCCGACGATGCTCTCAAATCTTTCGAGCTTCACGAGGAATTCGAGATCAGCACGGTGGTTCACGAACCAGCGGTCCAGAGTCCGTTGGCTTTGCGTTTCGATGGCAATGGTCGGATGTGGGTGGTGGAAATGCGCGCTTACATGTTGAATGCCAAAGCTGAGGGTGAGGCGGATCCGATCGGGCGAATTTCCATCCATGAGGATACCAATGGAGACGGTTTTTATGATAAGAGCAGTGTTTTTCTCGATGGGCTGAATCAACCACGGTCGATCGCTTTTTATAAAAATGGCATCCTTTACGGTGGACACGAGAAGCTCTACTTCGTCGAGAATCTCGATGGCAAAGCAGGCAAGATGACGGTGATTGATGAGGACTACACTCAGGACGGAAACGTCGAGCACCGGACCAATGCTCTTCTTCGCGGTTTGGACAACTGGATCTACAACGTGAAATCAGATGCGCGGTATCGCGAAGTCGATGGGACTTGGGTCAAAGAAAAGACGACCTTCCGCGGGCAGTGGGGAATGTCGCAAGACAACTACGGGAGGCTGCACTACAACCAAAATTGGTTTGGAATCAAAGCCGACCAGCTCTTGCCAAACACCTTGATGCGCAATCCCAACTACCTGCTTGGAGGCGGGCATGCAAAGCACATTTCCTATCGTGATCAACTTTATCCGGCTCGCATTACTCCAGGTGTCAATCGCGGCGGGGAGGGGGATATTGATGAGAACGGTTATCTCAAAGCTGCGACGGGTGCGGCCGGGCCGGTGGTTTATCGTGGTGACCAATTTCCGGCGAGGTATCGAAACACCGCCCTCTTTTGTGAACCAACTGCCAACCTCGTCCGGATGGTTCACATCGAAAGAAAAGACGGCCTTTTGACGGGTGAACATCGCATGGGGGAGAAAGAATTTTTGGCCTCAACCGACGAACGTTTTCGTCCGGTGAATCTTTTTAATGCGCCCGACGGAACTCTCTACGTGGTCGATCTCTACCACGGAATCATTCAGCACAAACACTACCTGACCCGTTACTTGTTGGAGCACATCAAGCACCGGAATCTTGAGAGCCATCCACGATTGGGTCGAATTTACCGGATCAAGCACAAGGCGGGTCCCCGTGGTCCCCAACCTGAGATGCTCGGGAAAAAGGCAGTGGCGTTGGTGAGGTTTCTGGCTCATCCGAATGGTTGGTGGCGGGATACCGCGCAGCAGTTGATTATTGATCAGGGAGATTTGGCGGTCGTAGATGCTCTTAATCAACTTGCGGCGGATGGCAGCAAACCGCTGGGTCAAATCCATGGGCTGTGGTCGTTGGAGGGACTGGGAGCCTTGAGCCGATCTGCGATTTTAGGGGCGCTTGCTTCAAATGATCCTTACGTTTTGGAATCTGCCATTCGACTTTCGGAGTTGCTTCCGCAGAGAGATGCCGCTGCCATGACGAGTCGGATGAGTGAGCTGGTAAAGCGTCCTGAGATGGTGGTTCAGCGTCAATTGGCGGCCAGCCTTGGGCGTATCCCTTCAAAGAAAGCCCTGGAGCTTTTGAAGATCGTGCTGACAAAAAACATCGAGGCTCCCTATTTTCGTGAGCTCGCGATCAATGGTTTGTTTGGCCGTGAGAGCGAGTTTCAGGAGCTTCTTGGTGATGACTTTACGGACACCAAATTCCGCAAGTATCTCGATCATTGTTTGACTCCAAAAACGACGGCGGCAGCCTTTAAATTACCGGGAAACAAGAAACATCTGGCATCCTTTAAAAGAGGAGAGGAATTCTACATCGCGAACTGCATAGCTTGTCATGGGGCTGACGGAAACGGACTCGAACACCTGGGTCCGCCTTTGGTGCAATCCGAATGGGTGTTGGAATCTTCCGAACGTTTGGGAGCGATTCTTCTGCAAGGACTGATGGGGCCAATCACGGTAAATAGAAAAAACTACACTCCGGCTGCCGCCATGCCCGGTTTGAAGTTGGTTCCTGAAATCAGTGATGGGGAGCTTGCTGATGTCGCGACTTTTGTTCGCCACGCCTGGAATAATCGGAAGGGAGCCGTGACGGGGGAGACCATCGAGGCGGTTCGCAAAAAGCTCGGCGGTCGCGAAACGACCTTTACTCCGGAAGAACTCCTGAAGGCTTTTCAATAAGAAAGGGCTGAGTTGCTTTGATTCCGTTTCCGCGATCCCTGGCTTATTGCTCTTAGGCTTTTTTCTGTTTGCTCGATTGCGGTTCCTGGCGCAGAGGTGTGGGGTGAAATTTCGTCCTCTCTACCTTTTGCCAATTCTTGGTTTACTGCCTTTTCATCAAGGTGAGGCCGAGGAAGTGAAGATTATGGCTGCGAATATTTCGAGCGGGAATTTTCAGTCCTATGATCCGGGTGAGGGGATTCGAATTTTTCAGGGGCTGGATCCGGATATCGTGCTGATTCAGGAGCTTAACTATCAGCAGAATACCGACAGCCAGTTGGAGGCCTTCGTGGAGGATTCCTTCGGCGCGGGTTTTTCTTTTGTGGAGGAGGAGAAGTCGAGCGGTCAGCTTCAGAACGGGGTGATTAGTCGTTATCCCATTCTTCAGTCCGGGGTCTGGGATGATGCGGATATGACGAACCGCGAGTTTGTCTGGGCGCAGATCGATGTTCCCGGTGAACCCCATCTTTGGGTGGTGAGTGTGCACTTTAAGGCGAGCTCGGGGAGTGAGGCCCGGCGGACGGGACAGGCGACCCAGCTTGCTGCCTACATCAATGCAAATGTCCCGGCAACGGACTACTTGGTGATTGGGGGAGACTTTAATGCTCAGAATCGCAATGAAACTTTCTTGGCAAGGCTGGCTCCCGTGGTCGATGTGACCGCGCCCTGGCCGGTTGATAAGAACGGGGGAGGCAATACCAATGCGGGTCGCTCAAAGCCGTATGACTGGGTGATGGTGGAGCCGGATTTGGGAGCGCTTGAAGTGCCTACCGTTCTTGGAGGGCGCAGTTATGAAAATGGTGTCGTGTTTGACAGTCGGGTCTATACACCGCTTTCGGCAGTGGCTCCGGTGAGACAGGGTGACAGCGGAGTGCAAGGGATGCAGCACATGGCGGTGATGCGGACCTTTGAGTTGTCGGAGGATCCTTATCAGGCGTGGTTGGGGGAGAATTTTGCTTCTTTGGACCCGGCGGCCGAGGCTTCGGTTTGGGGAGCTTTGGCTGATCCGGATGAGGATGGCTTGGTCAACTTTCTTGAGTATGCCTTTGTCCGTGATCCGAATATGCCGGTGCTGACTCCTCCGATTGTGGCGGTGGCTTTGGCGGGTGAGAATGTCGAGGTGACTTTTCCGATGCGTGATGGAGCGGGCTTAACTTATGCGCTTGAGGGGGCGACGGATCTTTCTCGCTTCTCGTTTGTTTCGGGAGGGGCGGTGAGTGAGGGGGAGTTGATGGGGCTGGTTAAGATGAGGTCGGTGACGCTAGCGGAGTCTGCACTGAGGTTTTTTCGAGTCAGGGTTAGGGAGTGACTTTGAGCTGTGAGCTTACGTTGCTCGTTATGTGCTTCTTATGGACGCGATAGCCTCCCCCTGTTTAATGCGGGGGCATGCTAGGGTTGTCGAAGACTTCGGCGCTCTCACTCTGGAAGGATCTCCCTTTTTAGGGTATGTCTTTCAATCTTCTCACCCAACAGACCATGCTCATTCTTACCACCGGCGGTACTATTGATAAAATCTACTTCGATGCTTCTTCAAAATTCGAAATCGGCGACCCCATCGTCCCACACATTTTCGAAGACGTAGGTGCTGATGTCGACTACGAACTCAACTCCCTTTTCCGAAAAGACAGCCTCGAAATGACCGCCGAAGATCGCGAAGAAATCCGAGAGGTTTGCACCGGCACCCCTCACCGCCAAATCCTCATCACTCACGGGACGGACACAATGACAGACACTGCCGAAGCGCTCGCCGATATTCCCGGAAAAGTCATCGTCCTCACCGGAGCGATGGCTCCCGCCCGTTTTCGTGTCACTGATGCGATTTTTAATATCGGCACCGCCGTGGGTGCGCTTCAGAGCAAGAAGGAAGGTGTCTATCTCGCGATGAACGGACAGATCTTTAACGCTGGAGAGGTCAGGAAGAACCGTGACGCGGGGAAGTTCGAAGCGTCGAAGTAGCTTTCCGTGAAGCCCTACAAGATTTGGGTAGGAGAGGGTTAGTGGGACTCGGAGATCTGTTCCTGACTCGGCCGGGAAGACAGCCTGGAAGGAATGTCCTACGATGGGATTTTGGGGCGCAAAAAAACCGCCGGTGGGGTGCCGG
>JAPKCM010000091.1 GCA_028822935.1 Akkermansiaceae bacterium | reverse complement strand
GGTCCCGGTCTTCTCGGTTTTGAAACCGGGACACTCGACGAATCCATCTTAACAGACGTCACCCGTGAATCAAAAATTTCCTACTACTTCGAGACTGAATTCACCTACAACGACCCAGCCGCCGTCGATCAAATTACCTTCGAGCACTACATCGACGACGGCGCCGTCTTTTACCTAAACGGCGAAGAGATCGGCCGCTACAACATGGCCCCGGGACCCTTCACTCCCATCACATCCGGCACCACGGTCACCAACGCAATCCTTGGGACACTCTCCTTTAGTAACCCAAACATCCTCCAGGGCAGCAACCTTCTCTCGGTTGAAGTCCACCAATCCAGCACCGGCAGCAGCGACCTCGTCCTCGGCCTGCGCACCAGTTTAAGAAAGTTCGAGACCCCCGGCACACCAGCCACGCCCTATGCCGAGCGCGACGAAGAATGGATCGAACTCTACAACCGCGGAGCTTCCACTATCGATCTCAGCACTTGGAGCATCAATGGCGGGATAAGTTCCAACTTTCCTACTGGCACGATACTCGGTTCAGGCGACTACCTCGTTGTCGCTAGAGATGCCACAGCTCTCGCGCAAAAGTATCCGGGCATCACCATCGTCGGTGATTACTCAGGAAGCTTGGGTAACGGCGGCGATCACCTCGTCCTCAAGGACGGTCGCGGCAACCCAGCGGATGAGATCACCTATTTCGATAGTGGTAAGTGGCATGGCAAAGCCGACGGCGGCGGATCCAGTCTCGAACTGCTCGATCCGGACGCTGACAATAGCACTGCCACGGCCTGGGCGCCGAGCGACGAGTCCGCGCGCAGCGGTTGGAACAGCTACACCTACGAAGACGTCGCGGTAAGCGACGGCATCGGCAACAATATCTACCACGAATTCCTCATCGCGCTGCTCGACTCAGGCGAGTTCCTCCTCGACGACGTCAGTGTCATCGAAAATGGCAGCACTGAAATGATCCAGAACGGTGATTTTGAAAGCGACACGCTGGGCTCCGGTGCTGACAAGTGGCGCGCCCTCGGGACACACGGATCGCACGGCAGGACCGTCGTCGTTACTGACCCTGACTCCCCCGGAAACCAGTGTCTTCATATCGTTGCCACCGGCCCGACCGGGGACAAGCATAACAAACTCGAGACCACTTTCGACAACAGCGAGCGGGTCACCGCTGGCGCGATTTACCGCATCAGCTTCCGCGCAAAATTCCTCAGCGGTAGCAACCAAGTTAATACGCGCCTCTATTTTAATTACCTGCAGCGCACCACCACCATTCCAACTTCTGAGATTTGGGGGACGCCTGGGACGCTCAATTCAACTGCGCTAGGAAACTCGGGCCCGACCTTGAAGGCCCTGGCCCACGCCCCGGTCGTGCCCGACGCGAACCAAGCGGTGAACGTCGCTATCGATGCAGTCGATCCGGACGGCATCGATGATCTCACCCTCTTTTATTCCATCAATGGTGGCGCGTTCCGAAGCTCCCCGATGGCTGCTGGGCCCGACGGTATCCGCCACGTCGGAGCGATCCCCGGCCAACCCGCCAGCGGTATCATGCGCTTCTACGTCCGCGCTCGCGACAGCGCCAATGCCACCACTTTCTATCCGGCTGCCGGCCCCGAAGGCGGCGCGTTCTACAAAGTCCAAGACGGTCTCGCCGACACCTCCGGCACCCGTCATAATTTCCGCGTGGTCATGTCCGAGACCGATCGACAATTCCTTTTCAACACCACCAATCGCATGAGCAACGACCGTTTTGCGGTCACCGTCATCGAGGACGAGAGCACGGCTTACTATGACGTCGGTCTACGCCTCAAAGCGAGCGCCTTCGGTCGCTTCCAAAACGGTCACTACGGCTTCAACGTCCGTTTCCAACCGGACCAACTCTTCCGGGGCGTCCATCCCGGTATCTCCGTCGAACGCTCCCGGCCATTCCGCGAACTTTTTGCCAAACACCTTCTCACCCGTGCGGGTGGCGGCTACTGGTCATTCTATGATGACGTGAGCTACGCCATCACCCCGACCACTGGAGATCGCGGCCCTGCATTGTTATCAATGGCGCGCCATACCAACAACTTTTTCGATGGGCTCTTCCCAGCCGCAGACGACCCCGGCACTCTTTTCAACCAAGAGCTCCTCTACAACCCGAGTGGCACCAACGGCGGCGCCGAGGGCCTCAAAGTTGGTAACCCCTACAACCACACTAATGGGCGCTACGACCTAGAAGATCGAGGGGCGGATAAGGAACCCTACCGCTTCGGTTTTCAAATCCGCAGCGCCCGGGGCCGTGACGATTACTCCCAAATCATCGCCGTCAATCAGGCCGTCGGAAACCTAACCGGGAGCGAACTCAAAGACGCCCTCGACCCAATCATCGACGCTGACCAGTGGATGCGCACTTTCGCAATGGCTACCCTCACCGGCTCGGGGGATACTTACGGTCGCGTCTGGGAGCACAACTTCCGCTACTACGTCCGACCAAGCGATCAGAAGGTCATCGTCCTTCAGTGGGACCTCGACTCTGCCTTCGGGCTCGGTGCGAGCGATTCAATCCTGCCAACCCGCAACAACATCAGAAAACTGTTCCGCATTCCCCAGTATCGGAGACTCTTCGACGGCCATGTCGAAGACATCGTCAACACCTCCTTCAACACCGCCTACAGCACCACGTGGGCGAACCACCTCGGCTCGGTTTCTGGAAACAGTTTCAGCAGCTATAACTCCTACGTGCGCACCCGTGGGAACTTCGCTCTGGGCAGGTTACCTTCCAACACCGCCTTCGCTATCACCACCAACGGCGGCATTGATTTCTCCGAGGCCGACAGCGCCATCGACCTCGAAGGCGACGGCTGGGTTGATGTCTTCACGATCGAAGTCAACGGTATCCCCACTCCGGTCAATTGGACTGACGCCAATAGCTGGATAATCACCATCCCAATCGGCACTGGTGCCAACCCGCTCACCCTCACGGCATTCAACTACCACGGCGAGGAAGTCGGTAACGACACCATCACCGTGACCAACACAGGCTTGGTTGATCTCGCCAATGCCAGCAACACCGTTATCAGCGAACTCCACTACCATCCTGCCGCACCAAATCAGGCCGAGGTTGATGCTGGTTTTAATGACGCTGACTTCTTCGAGTTCGTCGAACTTACGAATATCGGAGAGACCAAGATAGACTTTAGCAATGTCGCCTTCACCGATGGTGTTGCTTTCACCTTCCCGCCCGACACCGAACTCGAGTCAGGGAATCAATTGATCGTGGTCTCCAATCAGGCAGCCTTTGAATTCCGCTACGGTGAAGGGACCGCGACGATCGTCGGCACCTACACCGGCAACTTCCGTAACAGTGGCGAGAACGTTCGCCTCGAAGCAGCCGACACCTCACCCATTGCCGACTTCATCTACGGCGATAGCTCGCCGTGGCCGGACGACGTCGACGGCACGGGCTACAGTCTCGTCTTCGCCGGCAGTGATCAAACCGCCCCTCTCAATTGGCGTAGTAGCACGGTCATCGACGGCAATCCAGGCAGCAGCGATTCCACGCGCTTCTCAGGCGGCGACTTGATCGCCTACAGCCTCGCCACCAATCCAACTTTTGAGACCGTTGGCGACTCTTTTGTTCTGAACGTTCGGGTAAATCTTACTGCCGACGATGCAATGGTCAGCGCGATGTTCTCGGTAGATCTTGCTACTTGGGCAGCTGCGGCAGCCACTGACCTGATTTCCCGAACCAACCACGGTGACGGGACCGCAACCTTAAGATTCCTGGCCCCTCTACCCACCAGTACCACCGTGTGGCAATTCGGTAGAGTTAATCTCATGCCCCGCTAGAAAGGGCTGCTTAATCTGCGTGGAGACTGGGGCAATCGAAGGTGTCTGTGAGCCAGAATCGATCGAACCAAAGAATCCGTAAGGTCGCCGCTACTGCGGATCGATTACTCGGTAGTAATTCTCAGTAATGTTGGCATCGAGTTGGAGCTCGAAGCTTGTCGTCTCGCCATTCGATGCCTTGATTGCATCGTCGATCTCTAACCAAGGAAGCTGAAGATTGGTCGAACTCTCGAGTGTGTAATAGTGACCTGGGATGGATGTCCAGGTAAGCGTGGCTTTGTTTGTGGTGGGGTTGATCGAAATGTCAACAATCTGGAAGGGGAGGGTATTGAAGCCAGCCACAGTTCCAGGATTTGCAAACATGGAGGCAACGTCACCTTCAGAAACCTCACGGTCATAGCGTTGTAGATCGTCCCAAGTTCCTTGTAAGATTCCTCCGCCCAACAGAGAAACTCCGACATAAAGCGTATCGTTAGAAGGACCATTCTCAGGAAACACAGGAAGCTCTGCTGTGTCAGTTACCTCACCGTAGAGCCGGCCATTGATGTAGAGCCGGGTATGATCCGCTTTGCCGGTTTCAAAACCATCACTGTCGTGATGAGTGATGACAATGTGTGTGACTTCGCCGATTGGCACCGTGTCAGCATCCGTAGAAAATAGCTCTTTCTCGTCAATAAACACCGAGAGGCTGCCATCTTCCCAAAGTTCTACATCGAACATCGATTTGCTTCGTGCCACAAGGTCACGCGTTTGATGGAATAGTACGCCGCCGTTATCAGGCTTGATCCATACGGAATAGGAGAAGCTGGGGGTATGTGGAGGTGCAACCAGCATATAATTGCTACCACCCCCGCTCGTCACTGCCGTTCCTTCATTTCCAGCGATGGGAGAATCTTCGTATATCCAGTTTTCGCCATCGACAAAGATGCCTGTTAGATCATTGCCAGAGATGTCGGCAGCGTCCGGAGGACCAGTGTCGTCGAGTGTCCAATGGAAGGTGAGCCCATCGGGCTTCCAGGCTTGGCCGTTGATGGTTAAAACCCGGTCGGGGTTGAGTTCATCAGGATCATTGCTGATGATTCGTAGTTCCATATTTTGGATACCAGGGGTTCCGGTTGGCGTGAACACGACAGGAATTTTAGCCACTTCAAGCGCTGCCAAGGTGATAGGAAAATCCGGAAGCGTCTCTCCAAAGGTAAAAGCACTGGCGTTGTCACCTGCAATGACCAGTCCGCTGATGATGAGATCATCCGTCCCCGTGTTCTGTAGGAGCAAGTTAGTCTCAGTCGAATCATCCATTCGGATGAGCGGGAATCCGCCAAATGTGCCCTTCAGGCTAGGTGGTCCGGACGCGGGCAAGCCACCTTTTACTAGTAAGGTGGTTGGATCGAATGGCCCTTCAAACGTATAGAGGCGAAGTTCATCCAACGCCCCATTCCAGTGGACCCCACCGCCTGCATTGACCCCAATATGAATGCGCTGGGGGGTACCGGGGGGCACCGGGCTGTTGGCATCGAGATGGGTGGCGGAGAGTTCACCATTTACGTAGAACTCGACCACCCCATTGTTGGCCACCACCGCGAGATGCACCCATTGGTTGAGTGTGGCATTCGTGATAGCAAACTCCCCAAAGTCACTTTCCGCTCCGGTGGACGTGTTGCGCGCCTGGATCACATCGCCCATTTGCACCAAACCGACCCCGTTTGGGCCACCGAGCCCAAAAATCCACGCATTATCTTGGGTGTCATTCTGCGGACGGACCCACATTTCGATGGCGTAATTGTCAAACAAATCCACGGGAGCAAAGCTACCGTCATCCTGAAGCGCTTGAAGCGGATCATCTCGCCAGTTGCCGCGTCCAGTCCAATCAACTGCTACCGTGCTGCCAGTCTTTTCGGCAGCACTATTGGCAACCTCCTCAACGTAAGTGCCTCCACCAGGAAAGGTGCCTGACCATCCATTCTCATTGCCTGAAGAATCAAAAGGACGATTGGGAGTGTTGCCGGCGCTACCGCCTTCGTCCTCGCCCATGCGATAGAAGGCGACAATCTGAGAAATGTTCGAAGCTTTCGGCTCATTGACCAATAGATCTACCGGATCGAAAGCTCCAGTGAAGGTGAACACCCGAACCTCATCGAGAAAGCCATTCCAATGTACAGCACCACCAGCGTTCACGCCAAGATGGATGCGCTGCGGAGTTCCGGGAGGCACCGGATTACCTTCGTTCAGATGCGTAGCCGCCAATTCTCCGTCCACGAAAAACTTCATTTCTCCGTTGTCGGCGACTACGGCCAGATGGACCCACTGATTTAGACTGGCGTTATCTAACGTGTAATCCCCAAATTCACTCACTGCGCCAGTCGAGGAATTGCGGGCCTGGATAACACCGTCCATTTGCACCAAACCGATCCCGTTTGGGCCGCCCAACCCAAAAATCCACGCGTTACTTTGGGAGTTGTTCAGCGGCTTCACCCACATTTCGATGGCGTAGTTGTCAAGGAACTCGACTGGCGCAAAGGTGTCATCGGCTTGACGAAGTTGGAGTGGGTCATCACGCCAGTTTCCGCGATTGCTCCAATCAACAGAAAGGAAGCTTCCCACCGAGGCGGCGGAGGCGGGAGCAACATCCTGACTGTATTTTCCGCCACCTGGATATGTTCCTGACCAGCCATTCTCGTTGCCGCTAGAATCTGGTGGCGAAACAGGTGTTGCGTCGGCGGCACCCCCTTCTTCTTCACCCATGCGATAGTAGGCGATCACATTATCAATCGCGGCTGAAGCCGATTGGCCAAGCATCGTAAGGCAGATGAGTGCAATGAACGTCCTGCTAGGAACTTGCTTTTGAGGTTGATCGGTTGAGGGCACTTCAAAACGAAAATTCATAGGATAGGATCGTAGTTCTTCTTCCCGCCATACCAAGGATTATTTTGGGGGTGGTTCTTGTATCCGCTACAAGCCCGGACTTGTCGACAGGATGTCGATGGGTAACCTCGTAGCCGACGAGGACCATTTGTCGCCCCATCAGATTGCTGTGAGCACTCCAGTAGAGTCCCCGGGTCGATTCACTGTTGCTCCGGCTTCCTTCAACATCTGCATGGAGAGGTTGTTCAGTCTTCTCCTGAAGGTCGATGTTGAGGGTGTTTGATCCAAGAAAAACTGAGACTGCGCCATTCACGAATCCGGTGGTTCCGTCAAAGATACCAGGATAAACACTTTGAGGACTTTCCCATTTGGCTGCGCGAATGACTGATTACCTTGCTCGGTTCGTAGCAAATAGGTGTCGGTGGACAGGATTGTCGATCCTATTAACGTGCGAATAAAAGATGGATATCCTCCCACAGGATAGACCTGATGGGAAAAGCTAAGAAGACTGAGGTGACTTGGTCAAGCGGAGAGCAGCTTGTGGTGGAAGGTCTGGAATTAGGCATGACGCACACGATTGAGGAGCGCTAAGAAAGTAGCGGTTAATCAAGCCAACGGGGCGATCGTATTTTGATCCGGTGGGTAAGAGGTCTTTGGCTTGATTTTTTGATGGTGCAACGATCAAGGGTTTGCGGGTCGAGCGTTCCCGGTCGGTCTATTTTTCTTAATGCTCTTTTTCTTCGAGATGCCAGCAGTGGTCGGACCAGAACACTGCGCTAGTGTCGTCTTTGGGCATGAACTGGGCTAATAGTTTTGTTTTATTTGACCAAAGACCCATTCAAGAATATTGAAGGAATTATGTCGAACTGCGACTAGTTCTATCACAAGAAACATGACGAAAATGACAATGATCCAGTCAACAATGCAGATTTTAACGAAAGCGGCGGCGTTGCTCATGCTTGGAAGTATGACTGCCGGGGCGCAGGACGGCGGCTTTCTCTCTCTCTTTAACGGTAAAGATCTAAAGGGGTGGGATGGAAATCCTGAAATATGGTCGTTTAAAGACGGCGTGATCACGGGGAAAACGACTGGTCCCGATCAGCTTAAATATAATCAATTCCTGATCTGGCGGGGTGGGGAGGTGAAGAATTTTGAACTGCGGGCAAAGGTGAAGGCTACGGGCAGCAATTCGGGCATCCAGTATCGAAGCAAAGAGCTTCCCTCCATCGGGAAATGGTCGTTGAGCGGTTACCAGTGCGATATTCACCCCAGAGTGGCCTTTAACGGGATGATTTATGAAGAGCGCGGTCGCGGGATCACCGCTCAGAATGGACAGGGCGTCGTCACTGACCCCGAGGGTAAGCGTTGGCTTACTGATAGGCACCAACCAGTGAAAGTCGATTCCGCGAAGTGGAATGAATACTCCGTCATCGCCAAGGGCAATCACATCATCCATAAATTGAATGGTAAAAAAACCGCTGAATTCTACGACTTTGATCAAAAGGCGCGCTCACTCAGCGGCCTCCTAGCATTTCAGATCTCAAGTAGTTTGGCAATGGAGGTCCAGATCAAGGACGTGAAGCTTAAGACTCTGCCGGACGAAGGCGTGATTGAATTCAAAAACTTCGCTATTCCCAGTGATGCCCAGGTGATCGAAAAGAAGAAAGCTGCGCCGAAGATCGCGGTCACCGCAAAGCCCAAAAAAGTGGATCCTGCTAACGGTGGGAATACGGCGACCCCGGTCGCGAACATCACCAAGCCCAAGGGATTCAATGTCGAACTCCTTTACTCCGTCCCGAGCGGAGAACAGGGATCCTGGGTGAACCTTTGCAACGATGACAAAGGCCGTATTTATGCCAGCGATCAATATGGTGCTCTCTATCGCTTCACGCCGCCCGCTCCGGGGGAGGAACTCAAGTCTTCCGAGGTTCAGAAACTCCCACTCGAGATCCGTGCGATCAACGGAATGCTCTTCGCCTTCGACGCTCTCTACGTCGCCGTGAACGACTACGAGCGTAAGATGGAGAGTGGCCTCTACCGCATCACTGATAGCAATGGCGATGATGAATTGGACAAGGTCGAAAAGCTCCGTGGCATGGAAGCCCGGGGCGATCACGGCGTTCATGCCATTGTGCTCACGCCCGACAAAAAGGGTCTCTATCTCATCTGTGGCAACAATGTTGACCCCACAGAAGCCTCACCCAATTCACCCGTGCAAGCACTTTGGAGCGATGATCATCTCCTTGCGCGCATGCCTGACGGACGTGGCCACAACCGCGATCGTCTCGCGCCGGGTGGAATCATCTATCGCGTCGATCCCGACGGGAAAAACTTCGAGGTTTTCGCCAACGGTTTTCGCAATATTTATGATGCAGGTATCAACCATAATGGGGACCTCTTTACCTATGACGCGGACATGGAATACGACTTTAATACGCCGTGGTATCGCCCGACACGTGTGAATCATGTTGTCAGCGGTGGCGAATATGGTTGGCGCAACGGAGCTGGAAAATACCCTGAGTTCTACGTCGATAACCTTCCTGCAACTCTCAATATCGGACCTGGTTCACCCACTGGAACAACCTTTGGATACGGAGCTAAGTTTCCTGCCAAGTATCAGAATGCCTTCTACGTCCTTGATTGGAGTTGGGGTAAAATCTACGCCGTTCACTTGAAGCCCGATGGGGCCAGTTACACTGCGACCAAAGAAGAGTTTGTCACGGGCGGACCGCTTCCGGTTACTGATGCCATCATCCACCCTGATGGCGCGATGTATTTCGCGATCGGTGGACGTCGGGTGCAGTCCGGTCTTTACCGCGTGACCTACAGGGGTGAAGAAAGCACTGCGCAAGTAAAGCTTCAGCCCGCCAAGCTTTCGCTACACGAACTTCGCCAGAGCCTCGAAGCCTTCCATGGTAAACAGGATTCAAAAGCTGTCGCAATCGTGTGGCGACATCTTGGTCATCAGGACCGCTTCATCCGTGCCGCTGCGCGCACTGCTTTGGAGCATCAGCCAGTCGCTGAGTGGAAGAAAAAAGCTCTGGCAGAAACAAATGTCAGCGTCCAACTTGAAGCGTTGCTCGCCCTCACTCGTGTCGAAGGTTCAAAGAAAGATTCGGCCAGCCGTGACGCGATCTTTACTGCGCTTCTTAAGCACAACTATGGCAAACTGGCGCCAGAGCAGCGCCTCTCGTATGCCCGTCTCATGCAGATCGTCCTAAAGCGATTTGGCGATCCCGACAAAGCCACTTTGGCTGCCATTGCGGCGAAGCTCGATGCCGCCTATCCGGCGGATTCCTTTGAAGAAAACTGGCTCCTTACCGAGACTCTGGCCTACTTGCAGGCTCCTAACACAGCGCGCAAAGCGATGGCTCTCATCCAAGCTGCCCCAAGTCAGGAACCCCAGATGGAATATGCCCGCAGTCTGCGATTCCTAAAAACTGGCTGGACCAGCGATCTTCGCAAAGAGCAACTCGAGTGGTTTCTTAAAGCAGCTAATTACAATGGCGGAGCGAGCTTCACCAAGTTTATCGAATTTATTCGTAATGACTCGCTTGCTACCTTCACTGATGCTGAGAAAAAAGAACATGCCACACTCATCGCCAAGAAGGCTGAGAGGAAGAGTGCGATCGAACTTTCCGGAGCGATCTTTGCCGGCCGCACGCCGACGATGTGGAAGTTGGAAGATCTCAGTGAAGCCGCGAAGAACGGCATGAAGGAGCGTGATTTTGTAAGAGGGAAAAAGATGTTTTCCGCCTCTGCATGTTACGCCTGTCACCGCTTTGGAAATGCTGGTGGCATGACAGGGCCAGATCTCACCGGTGCGGGTGGTCGCTACAGCCCGCACGATTTTCTCGACCAAATAATTAACCCGAGCAAGGAGATTAACGAGCAGTTCGCTCCGGTTGTTGTCACCCGTAAAAACGGCGAAACTCTTAGCGGAGTGGTTGTGAATCTCAGCGGAGACAATGTCACCATCAACACCGACCTGAGTGATCCCAACCAGCGCGTTAATGTTGATCGTAAGACCGTGGAAACCATCGAGCCGAGCAAAGTCTCCATGATGCCGCCGAACCTCCTAATGATGCTCACTAAGGATGAAATTCTCGACCTCGTCGCTTACGTCCTCAGCGCTGGTGATAAAACCCATGCTGCTTTCAAGAAGTAGAGGGAGCTAAGGGAGGTATCTTTAAGATGCCGCCCCCATTGTGCCGCCCTCGACGAACCTCGCCTTGGTGAGGCTTTGGCGGCGATCGTCTTCCCCGCGTGCTACGTTGCTGGTCCAGCGTATGATTCGGCGCATCACAGGGCGCTGGTCCCAGTGGAAGTGGGCGACCGAGGGCTGGCACCATACGAAGCCGGGATCGTCATCGGTGCAAACCAGCGAGACGTCCTGAGGCACTCGCAGGCCCCGCCCGGCAAGATAGTGGTAGGTCGCGAAGTAGAGATACGCCTCGTCGAGAATGAGAGCGGTGGGCGGGGTCGGGCCGAACAGCGAATCGAGGGCGCGTTCGAAGCCTTCCTTGCTCTCCTCCCAATCGGGAATATTGAACTTGCCGGTGGCGATACCGGCGGCTTCAAGTTCGTCAAGGAAGGCTCGGAGACTACGAGCGGGCTGTGGTAGTCGAACCGGGCGGCGATACAATGCCGAAATTCGGCGATGGCCGAGTGCGATGAGGCGGCGGGTGACCTCAGCAGTGACATGGATTTTGTCCGGACCAATGCCGGCAATGGGTAGTCCGGCGCGGTGCCCGAAGAGGGCGAAGGCCGGAGTCTCCTGTTCCGCAAACCACTCCAACACCTCGCGTGAACCGGAGATCACCACCCAGGCGTCAGCCTTGGTCCGCCGCGCAAAACGAGCCACGCGGTTGGCGTCCATACCAAGATCCTGCAGGGTCATACTGGGGTAGAATGGAGAGTGTCCTGCTTTTTCGAGCAGGTGCCGGAGTTCGACCATGTAGTCCTGGCCTATTCGCTCGGAATTCAGAAAGCCCACTCGCAAGGCAGATGGGGCATGGTCCGGTGGCAGCATGATCCGACGCTGGAGCCCCGATCCCTGACCCATGAGCAGCCCTTCATCTTCAAGCTGCCGGAGTGCCGCCCGAACCGTCTTATGATTGACCCCGAGCTCCTCGGCAAGCGGTCCTACCCCTGGCATCGTCCCGCTCAGGCTCCCCCGTAGTAGCTCCTTTTGCAGATGCCCTGCCACCTGTTCTACGGCGGAAAGAATGGTGAGGGATTTCATGAGTGAAATAGGTCTACCCACAGGGTAGAGGTGTCAATGCCAAAAACTCTTCTTCTCTTGTTAAGATCCGCCACGTTTTGGCCGTAGAACTCAGCGAGATTATTATGGAAACCAAAAACGACACAAACACCACCGAGAGCGACGTAAAAGCCGTAGAACAACTCGGCATCGCAAGAGATGGAGTAGTCAAAGAAC
>JAPKCM010000090.1 GCA_028822935.1 Akkermansiaceae bacterium | reverse complement strand
CCTCCTCTTCCTCACCCTCCTTTCCCTCGCGCACGCCAGCGAAAAACCCAACGTCCTCGTCATCCTCGCCGATGACCTCGGATTCTCCGACCTCGGCTGCTATGGCTCTGAAATCCAAACCCCACATCTCGACGCCCTTGCCGAGAATGGCCTTCGTTTTACCAACTTTTACAACACCGCCCGATGCTGGCCCAGCCGCGCCTCTCTCATGACCGGCTACTATCCTCAGCAGGTTCAACGCGACGTCATCAAAGGCCGAAAAGGACCCAAGCGGGGCAAGCGTCCCTCCTGGGCACCCCTCGCCCCCGTCCTTCTCAAGCCCGCCGGCTACCGCTCCTACCACATCGGAAAATGGCACATCGATAGCACCCCCATCGCCGCCGGATTTGATCGCTCCTACTACCTCAAGGACCAAAGCCGCTTCTTCAGTCCCCAAACCCACCGCCTCGACGACAAAGCGCTCCCTCCCGTCGAAAAAGGCAGCGACTTCTACGCCACCACCGAGCTCGCCAATCGAACTCTCGCGTTCCTCAGCGAGCACGAAGAAAAACACCCCGAAAAACCCTTCTTCACCTACCTCGCCTTCGCCGCGCCCCACTTCCCCCTCCACGCCCTTCCCTCCGATATCGCGAAGTACGAGAAAATCTACACATCCGGCTGGGCGAAACTGCGCACGAAGCGTCATCAAGAAATGGCCGCCCTCGGATTCCCCAAAATTAACCTCTCCCCCGTCATGAAGGACCTCGGACCTCCCTACCACTTCCCCGACCACCTCAAAATCTTGGGAGAAAATGAAGTCAACCGGCCCCTCCCCTGGAACTCGCTCAGCGAATCCCAACAAGTCTTTCAGGCAAAAAAGATGGCCCTCCACGCCGCCATGATCGACCGCATGGACCAGGAAATCGGCCGCGTCATCTCCCACCTCAAAAGAACAGGCCGCTTCGAAAACACCCTCATCTTTTTTCTCTCCGATAACGGCGCCAGTGCCGAAATCATGGTGCGCGGCGACGGCCACGACCCCGACGCCCCCATGGGATCCGCCCCCACCTACCTCTGCCTCGGCCCCGGTTGGTCCACCACTGCCAACACGCCCTTCCGAAAGCACAAAACCTGGACGCACGAGGGCGGCATCTCCACCCCGCTCATCGCACATTGGCCCAAGGGCATCACCGCAAAAAAGGAATTCCGCCACACCCCCGGCCACCTCATCGACATCCTCCCCACCGTCCTCGACCTCGCTGGTGCAATGCCCCTCCTTGATTCTCCCACCCTTCCCGGCAAGAGCCTCGTCCCCTTCTTTAAAAACGATCCCAAGAAACACCACGACTTCCTCTGGTGGTCACACGAAGGCCACAACGCCATCCAACAAGGCGGTTGGAAAGCCGTCCATAGTCACGAGGAGCCTTGGGAACTCTACCATCTCACCAAAGACCGGAGCGAAACCGAGGATCTGGCAAAAGAATACCCCAAGAAACTCCAAAAACTCATCGCCCTCTGGCAAAAGAAAGCCGCCGAGTATCTCGCGGATGCTAAGAATTGAGCTTAATCACCGAGCAAAATAACCCGGTAGAACTGCCTTTCGAAGTTCTGATTCTCCAAAGTAACGCTCATGGCGGTATAAGCATAGAAAAAGGCTCGCGAGAAAGAGTTGCCCTCTTTTCCCGCTTGAAACGTTTTTCAAATACCCGAGCCTCTCAATCCATGAGCGATCTTTCAAACGCCGTCAGCATTCATCCCTATTTTCGCGTCCAAGAGGGAAAACTCCAAGCCTTCAAAGAATTGATGGACCGCTTCGTCGCACGCACCTCGACAGAAGAAACCTGCTTCTACTACGATTTCTCCGTCTGCGGAAACATCGTCTTCTGCCGGGAAGCCTACGCCGGTGCCGCCGGATTGCTGGCTCACCTCGAAAATGTCGGTGCCTGCATCGAAGAAGGCCTCACTATCTCTGAACTCATTCGGGTGGAAGTGCATGGCCCCAGCGAGGAAATCGCAAAACTCCGCGAGCCCCTGGCCGAACTTGACCCTGATTTCTACGAGCATGTCACCGGCGCTCAGTTCTAGAATAGACCCTCATTCCAGAGATGACTCGATAGAGACATTGCGCTGACTCATTTTCAGCATTAGCATCAGCGTATGCCCACGAAGAAGGATATCCAAGATCTCTACTTCATGGACGCTCGCTTCAAGCTCCTTGAAATCGCGTCCTTTCTAGATCGCGTCGATCGCCACGATGGCGAAGTCGACTTCCGCCACCCTGCCTTCGACAAGGCATTGGAAACGATGCAGAACCCTCCTCCCGGAACGACGCGCGCCCAAGCCGTCCATCTCGCTTTTTCCGATCACTCGACCGTCCCCGCTGAGAGCGCCGGAATTCAATTCGCGCTAGGCGCGCATCAGAATGACGCTTGAAAAGATTCCTTTTTAGGATAAAATTGCTTCCGTGAAGACGACGATTGATATTCCTGATGACCTCTTGACTGGCGTGATGGAGTTTACTGGGGCTAAGACCAAGCGAGATGCCGTCGTGCAAGCACTTGAGAAATATCATCGCCGGGAAAGAGTTGAAGCCTTTATCAAGAGGATAAAAGAGCACCCCTTGGACATGCCAAGTAATGATGAAATCGAAGCTGCCGATATCATAGAGTCAACCCGCCGGCTGGAAGAATACCAATCCCGGGCCCCTGAAGCATGAGCTTGGTTCTTGTCGATAGCTCCATGTGCATTGCTTATCTTCGACAGAAGCTGAGTCCAGAGGCGGATGCGACACTGGCCGAACTTTTTCTCAGCGATCACCTAGCGATCACCCGACTTATTTGGGTAGAACTTTACTGTGGAGTCCGAAGTAAAAGAGAGGAATCCGAACTCGCCAACTTCATAAGCGACGTGAGGATCCTCGATACCGACGATCAATGCTGGAAAGAGTCGGCGCGGATTGCTCGACTATGTCAGCGCAAAGGAGTCAACGTCCCCCTTTCCGACATCCAAGTTCAAGCTTGCGCCAACCGCTACGGGGTCGATCTTCTCCATAACGACAAGCACTTCGACCTGATCCAAAGCACCCTTTCTTAAAATTATGCGCTACATCGAACCACATGCCCACATGGTCAGCCGCTCCACGGCGGACTACCAGAACATCGCGCAAGCAGGCTGCGAGGCACTCTGTGAACCCGCTTTTTGGGCCGGTTTTGATCGGGCTTCCCCACAGGGGTTCTTCGACTACTACCGCCAGCTCACCGAATATGAACCCGCTCGCGCGGCAAAATTCGGCATCAAGCATTTCTGCTGGCTCTGCATCAACCCGAAGGAAGCAGAAGACCCGGTCTTCGCTCGCGAAGTGATGGCGCTCATTCCCGACTTCATCGATAAGCCAAACGTGCTTGGCATCGGAGAAATCGGCCTCAATAAGAACACGAAGAACGAGCTCATGATCTTCGAGGAACATTTGGAGATCGCGAAGAAATTCAACCGTCCCATTTTGATCCACACCCCTCATCTCGAGGATAAGCTCAAGGGCACGCGCCTCATCCTTGATGCCCTCAAAAACGCCAATGTCGACCGCGACCGCGTCATCGTGGACCACGTTGAAGAGCACACCGCTCCGCTCGTGCTTGATGCGGGTTACTGGGCCGGCATGACTCTTTACCCCGAATCGAAATGTTCTCCGGCACGCGCGATCGACATTTTAGAGACCTTCGGAATGGAGCGCATTTGGATGAACTCGGCTTGTGACTGGGGCATCTCGGATCCGCTTGCAGTGATCAAGACCGCGCTGGAAATGAAAAAACGCCAGCATTCTGCCAAAATCGTTGATAAGGTCATTTTTGAGAATCCGAAAGAATTCCTCTCCCAATGCCCTAATTTCAAACTCTAGCCGCTAAGGGCTAATCCCCCATGACACCTTTTGACCGCATCGCCTTTGTCGCGATCTTCGCATTCGCGCCCCTGCATGCGACCCCGGTCATCAGCGAGTTCCTCGCCCGGAATGCCAATTCTCTGATCGATGGTAACCGTGATTCATCCGATTGGATCGAAATCCATAATTCGGCAAATGCTTCCGTCGCGCTGGAAAACTACCACCTGACCGATGATCCCGATCAGCTCAACAAGTGGACCTTCCCCTTCGGGACAAGCCTCACTTCGGACGAACGACTCGTCGTCTTCGCTTCTTCAAAAAACCGACTCTCCGGCGAGCTCCATACCAATTTCTCACTCTCGGGCTCAGGTGGCTACCTCGCCTTGATCGACCCCCAGGGAAACATCGTTTCAGAATTCAACGATTATCCCGACCAACAGGACGACACCTCCTACGGTATCAGTAGCAGCGGAACGGTTTCTTACCTCTCACCCACCCCCAACAACGTAAACGGCCCGGCCCTCAGCGGCTTTGTCGAGGACACCGTCTTTTCCCACAAGCGGGGATTCTATGACGAACCCTTCTCCGTCGCGATCACCTCAGCAACTCCTGGAGCGACAATTCGTTACACCCTGAATGGCACGAAACCGACCCCCTCCTTCGGATTCGTTTACTCCTCTCCGCTTCGGGTCACCTCGACCACCAACCTCCGGGTCGTCGCATACAAGGACGGAATGGTTTCGACCAATGTCGACGCGCAGACTTACCTTTTTACCGGGGACATCGTGGACCAATCTGACATGCTCCGCGCCATCACGAACTCGCCGACCTACGAAGATGAGGTTCACGAAGGGCTTAAAGGACTGCCGGTGGTTTCTCTTTCGTTTCGAACGAGCGACGTTCTCGGGGGCTTTGGAATCTATCGCAATTATGAGCAAAAAGGGAGAATCAGTGAGCGCCAGGCCCACTTTGAATATTTCGACCCCAACGATCCGCTAAACTCGACTCACGAACCCGGCGGGGTGCGGATCCACGGAGGCAATTCACGGGAACATCCCAAGAAAGCCCTCCGACTCTATTTCAGAAACGACTACGGCGACTCGCGGCTTCGCCACAAAATCTTCCCCGACTCCAAGGTAGACACCTTTAAAAATCTCCTCCTCCGTGGTGGAGGTCACGATGCCTGGACGTTCCAGGAGGGCTGGGATCAAGCCACTCTCATTCGGAACGAATTTCTTCATCGGGTGCAGCTGGGAATGCATCAGCCCTCCCCGCGGGGCCACCACGTGAACCTTTTTCTGAATGGCGACTACTGGGGCATCTATGAACTCCAAGAACTCCCCCACGCTGAGTTCAATGCCGACCATCAAGGCGGCGAGGCCGAGGACTGGGACGTCGTGAAACACGGCGGCGAGGTCGAAGGCGGAAATGACACCGCTTGGAATGAAATGATCGCCTTGGCCAATGCTGGAATTGATTCCGACGCGGACTACCAAGCGATCCAAGAGTATCTCGACCTCGACCATTTCATCGACGCGATGATCCAACGCATCTGGGCCAGCGACGAAGACTGGCTCTCGCCCTTTTTCATCGGTGGGTTCGACGTGAGCACTTTCTTCGATGACAAGAATTGGTACGTCGCCCGCAAGAGTAGAAATGGCACCTCGAAGTTCTTCTTCTATTCCTGGGATGCCGAGATGTCGATGGGCATCCCCTTCGCCGGTGAGCGGGTCTTCAACAATGACTTCTCACGCATCGACACCGCAAATTCACCAGGCGCTATTTATAGTGCCCTGCGTCGCCATCAGGAATTCCAAGTCCGTTTCGGAGACCGCCTGCACAAGCACCTTTTCAACGAAGGGGTCTTAACTTCATCGAAGCTTCAGCCACTCTGGGATTCCTACTCATCTCTTCTCAATGCACCCATCGTGGCCGAGTCCGCTCGATGGGGAACAGAATTTTGGGGCGGGGAGAGAAACTCGCCCATGACCCGAAACAGCGACTGGCTCCCAGCCGTCAATTGGGTGCGCAATAATTTCCTCATCAACCGTAGTCCCACCGTCATCAGCCAATTCCGCGCGGTCGATCTCTACCCGGACACCGTCGCCCCTTCCCTCTCTCCCTTTGGAGGAGATTCGACTTCGCTCGTCTCTTTGTCGATGTCTTCCACCACGGCCGGATCCACCATTTACTACACTACCGATGGCACTGATCCACGAACTCCCGGATCATCATCCATCCTGAGCCTTGTCGGAGAAGATCACGTCGTAAAAGTCATTATTCCTACTTCGGACATCAACGATGAAATCGGAACCGGTTGGCGGAACTCTGCCGAACCCTCAAACATCGATGACTGGACCTCAGGGACCAATGGAGTGGGCTACGAGGCGAGCCCAACAAACTTCATCAACTTCACCAACCGGATCCGCACTCAGGTCAGCATGCGGAATATCAACTCCTCCGCCTACCTCCGCTTTTCCTTCAACATTCCCAACCAAGAAAACCTTGATGCGATCACCGGCCTCAGCCTGGGAATGCGATACGACGACGGCTTCATCGCCTATCTCAATGGCACCCTTGCAGAATCAGAAAACGCCACCACTGCAAACTGGAATTCAAGCGCCTCAGCAACCCACAACGATTCAGCCGCTCTCAACTATCTTGATTTCAACCTCACCGACGACCTCGGCTCCCTTCAAATCGGCGAGAACGTCCTCGCCATTCACGGCCTGAATCGCTCGACCACCAGTTCAGACTTTCTCATCCAAGCCACCCTTGTAGCAGACACCGGAAACCCGGAGGGGGGACTTTCTCCAACCGCCCTCACCTACGCATCCGAAGTTCATGTTTCCGGTAGCACCACAATCAAAGCGCGAACGCTGGCGAGCGATGGAAGCTGGTCCGCCTTGACCGAAGCCAAGTATCTCATCGGCATCCCCGCCTCGTCCGAAAACTTGCTCGCGACTGAGCTCCACTACCATCCCCTGGACGCGAGCACCGCAGAGGAGATCGCTATTTCCACTAATTCCGATGACTACGAATTCATCGAGCTCTTAAACACGAGCAGTGATCTCATAAATCTAAGTTATTGCGTCTTCAGTCGTGGATTCGACTTTAACTTCCCCCTCGATTCCACCCTGGCAGCAGGTGAGCGCATCGTCATCGTCAGCAATCGAGCCGCCTTCCTCGCCCGCTATGGCGCGTCCCTTGGGGACGCCATCGTGGGTGAGTTCGCCACCCATACCAACCTTTCCAACAAGGGAGAAAACATCACCCTCCTGGACGCCAATGAGGCCATCATCTTTGACTTCGCCTACAACGACAAATCACCCTGGCCCGAGTCTCCCGATGGCGATGGCCCCAGCCTCGTTCTCAGCGATGTAACGAATACCCTCACCACCGAACTCGGAGATAGCGTGCGCTGGCAGCCGTCCTTCTTCGACAACGGAGCCCCGCAACGAGCCGACGAAGTCAGCTTCGACCTCTGGGCCCTCAAAACCTACGGACCAGACAATGGACTAACCACCGACCCCAACGCGATCCCCGCTGGAGCCACTGAGCCCAACCTCATCCTCTACGCCCAGGGGAGCGACCTCAACCAAGGCCCCCTTTCCTCAGCCGCCATCAGCAACAACTTCCTCACCCTCACCTTCCAAATCCGCACCGGTCTCCGGGACTACAATCTCGTCCCCCAACTCAGCCACGACCTGATCACCTGGGAAGCCACCTCCATCCCCATCAGCGCCACCGCCAACCCCGCTGGCACCACCACCGTCACCGTCCGCGATCCTAATCCCATCGTCCCCGGAACCACGCGCTACTTCAGACTCAGCGCCCAGCCAAAGCTGTAGAGAGAAGCGGCAACTCCGTGCAGACCCCTTCAACCCAAGAGAAATCCGTCAAAGCCGGAAAAAAGTCTAGGTGAGTTCGGCGAGATCGCCCCTGCCATGGCAGCACGAATCTCGGAGAGTTCGGCTTGCACCGCTAGGGAGACATCATTCCCAATCATTTTCCAGGAGGCGAAAACCTTCCTTCCACCTGCTTTTTCTTCGAAAGCTCTCATTCTTTCTGTTTTCCTCAATTCTCAGATCGACATCTTCAAGAGACTCCGCTTAGTTCTGTAGCTTCCTTCGCTGGCCGACTCGAATCGCAAGAATTCAGCTCGTTCAATTTGAACCACCTTCCTTCCCAATCATGAGTTCCCATTTTCCAAAAAATAAAAAAAATGTGAATTGGGGCACAGTCGCCGGATCAAGGGGAAAGAGGCCCGACAAATCGCACGGACTCAGCGGATTACGAATCAAAGGGCACCAGGAAAATCCTCTCAAACGAGAACAACAGAGCGAGCAAGGCTTCGAGGAATTCCAAGGTAAAACCAGCGACAATCGCTCTACCTTTGCTTTAGGAGTAATTTTTCTTTTTGTCATAATTGCCGCTGGATGGTTCTGGCTCAGTAATTAGCAGGGCATCGAGCTCAAAGAGCTCCTCGCTGTCGACAGGGTAGAGAAAGAGGTTCCGGAAACTCGGGAGAAGATAAAGGACTCGGCCTTTTCCCACTTGCTCCACTTCTCGCTGCCGCTAAGAAAGTGTTGTGAAGCTCAACGCACAACAGCATCTCGCCTATTGCACCAACATCCACCCGGCTGAAACGTGGGAAGAGACATTTCAAGTGCTTCAAACAGATGTTTTGGCGGTCCGGGACCGGGTCTCACCCAACCAACCTTACGCCATTGGTCTGCGCCTTTCAGCTCAAGCAGCCTCCGCGCTCATCGGCCCTGATGGAAAAAATCTCCGCCTCTTCAAAGTATGGCTCATTGAGGAAAATTGCTACGTCTTCACCATCAATGGATTCCCCTATGGCGCATTCCACGGAACGCGCGTGAAGGAGAAAGTTTACCAGCCGGATTGGTCCAGCGAGGAACGTCTAACCTACACGAATAACCTCTTCGTCATCATCGCGGAACTCTGCCCTAAGGAATCCGGAGGATCAGTCTCCACGCTACCGGGTTCCTTCAAGGAATTTGAAGCCGATGAGGAACTCATCTTTTCCAACCTCTATTCCTGCGCCCAACTCATCGAAATGCTTTCGCTAGAAAACGGCAAAGATCTCCACCTCGGGCTCGAGCCGGAGCCGCTGGGACATTTCGAAAACACCGAGGAGACGCTTACCTTTTTCGAACGCTTCAGCGCTTGGTGCGCATCGAATGGAAAAAGTGAAGAGCTCCTTAAACGTCGCGTAGGCATCAACTACGACACCTGCCACTTCGCCCTCGAATTCGACGACTGCCACACTGCTCTTGAGAAATTCGCCTCCGCCGGACTTCGAATTTCAAAAATTCATCTCTCGAACGCGCTCACCTTCGACCCCCAGAACTCCGAAGCCCTCGAAGCCATCCGCCAGTTCGACGAGCCAACTTACCTCCACCAGGTCATCATCAAAGGCGACACGCTCACCCGCTTCAAAGATCTCCCCCTCTTTTTCGAGGCTCTTCAAACTGAAGACTTCAAACTTGAAACTCCGTGCGAAGCACGGTGCCACTTCCACGTCCCCCTTTACTCGGAGCCGCTTGCTCCCCTCGGATCAACGCTCGATCACGCGGAATCCGCACTTCTTTACCTGCGAGAGCATCCCGAGACCTGCCCTCACCTGGAAATCGAGACCTACACTTGGGGCGTTCTCCCTCAGCACCTTCAGAAGCCTCTCACTGACCAAATTAGCGCGGAATATGAGTGGGTCCTAAACCATCGCTAGAATCTTCTGGTAAAGGGCCTCCAATTTAGGCGCTTCCAATCCAGCCGCCTGGGCACGACGAAGGGGCTCGCCCCAAATCGCCTCCACTTCCACTTCCCTTCCTTCGACGAAATCAATCATGCTGGAAGGCCGATAAGGTCCCATCGGGTAGGTCCGATCCATTTGGACATTGGCAAAAGAATCTCCGATCTTAAACCCAAGAGCCCGAGCCCCCGCGATCACCTCGGTCATCAAAGCCCTCACTTTTTCCTCCCCATCCGGCAGCGCGAGCAAAGCCTCCGTATCAATTCCGCCCTCCGTGATACAAAGCCCGTTAAAAGGAATATTCCAAACCAACTTGCGCCACTGCGACTCTCCCAAATTAGGCGAAACCAGACACTTCACCTTCGCCTTTTCAAAAATCGCCGCCAACTCCTCCAGCTCCGGAGTCACCCCCCGCAAGGCACCGCCCATCTCAATCGGCCCGCCTCCACTGTGACGAATCAACTCCGCCTCCAGCCGATTGATACAGACAAAGCATAAGGCTCCCATCACACGCTCCGCTCCAAAAATTTCGCTCAAGCGCTCGGTATTCCCCAAGCCATTCTGCATCGTGAGAACAAGCGAGTTCTCATGCAGCATCGGCCCGATCACTTTTTCATAATTCTCATTGGCCGTCGTCTTCCACGATACCATCACCACGTCCACCTTCCCGATCTCCTCGGGAGTCCTGGCACAGGTAACCTCCGGCAAAAGGATATCCCCATGGATGCTTTCCACCTTCAGACCCTTCTCCTTTACCACTTCATAATTCGAACGCAGCAAAAAACGCACCTCGTTTCCAGCCTCCGCCAAGCGGGCCCCATAATAACACCCCAAGGCCCCTGCTCCAGCAATCGCGAACGAACTCATCACAAAAATGATCTACCTTAGAATCTCCTTCGAAATCTTAACTGCCGTCGCGACCGTATTCCGATGAATCTTCGCCGTGTATTCCTGCTGACGGTTGTAGCCGCCACCATAGAGAATCGCGACCGGAATTTTATTTCGCATAAAGGCACGTAGGATCACCTCGTCCCTGCGGATGAAATCCTTCAAATCAAGCCGCATAAGCCCCAAGCGATCGTTGCGATGATTGTCGGCACCCGCTACCCAGAGAACGAGATCCGGAGAGAACACATCAAGCGCCGCCGCCAGGGTAGTGAAGAGCTGCTTGAGATACATGTCGCCCTCGACATAGCGCACCGTTTCCACATCAAGCGATCCATCCGACGAAGAAGGTGAATTGCGACCAACGTGAATCGAATAAGTGAAGACGTTCGGATCATCATGGAGGATGTTATTGGTGCCGTCTCCCTGATGAGCATCAGTATCCACCACCATGATCTTGATTCCGGGCCGTTGAACCTGCAGATCACGAATAGCCACCGCGATATCATTGAAGACCGAGTAGTTTTCTCCGTGATCCTTAAACGCACTGTGAGTTCCTCCCGCCAAAACCGCGGCCACTCCATCCTGAAGCGCGGCGTAACACGCTTGGCGGGTGGCTTCGACCTCCGTCGCACTCCTCGAGTAAAGTTTAGGCGTCACCGGGAGCCCCAGTTGGATCTGCTCTTTCAGATCGAGATGCCCATTGTATATCTTCGAGAGGTAATCAGCGTCATGGACTCGACGCAGGACATGGGCATCTGCGGCCCGGACCTCGAGCACGTCCTCCCCCTTCAACACGCCACTCTCAATGAGCATGTTCTTCGACACCTCGAATTTTTCCATCGGAAACGGATGCCCCTTCGGGAGATCGAGGTGAAATTCTGGAGAGTAAAAGCAACGCATCTTCTTTCTTGAGACAATCTCTCCCCGATGACGATCGCGAGCAAGCACCGATGTGGGCTGGAATTTTTTGTGAAATAGCCTATTCTCTGCTTCGTTGACTCCACGCCTCGTAATTCCCTTCCTTTGTCTCTTCGTTTTTCCGCTCTTTGGGCAGGATGGACCGAAGGTAAAGATCGCGCCCACGCCGCCGAATCCTTATCAATATCAGAAGACCATTTACCCTTGGAAGAAGTTCATCACTGCTACGGTTTTCTGGGTTGGTGAAGAGCCAACGCAAAACAACCCCACTCCAAACAACAAGTCCTCATGGGATCAGAAATGGCAGGCAAATTACGGGGGGTTCGATGACCCAAAACGGCGCAACGGATACCTCCCTCTGGGATTCACCCCAAAGCTCAACCCTTTCTACATCGCCCTCCCCTACAACGATTGCCTGAACCACACCGGGCACAAACCCGAAGCCGCACGAGTCATTCCTTGGTTTAAACGATACAGCCCAGAACCCGGCGACACCGTTTGCAGGGGACGCTGGCTCCAAATCGTCTGCAATCGAAAAGTCTGCTACGCGCAGTGGGAAGATTGCGGCCCCTTCACCACCGATGACCACGCCTACGTCTTTGGCAATGCCCAACCGAAGACTACCAAAAACAAGGGCGCGGGCATCGATATTTCCCCCGCCGTGCGCGACTACTTCGGAGTCGGCAATATGGTGAAAGTCCACTGGCGCTTCATTGAGTTTTCGCAAGTCCCTAAAGGACCATGGTCGATGTATGGCACGAACAATCCCTTCGTGAACCGGCAAGCCGATCCCGATTTCATGGCGCGGATCCGCTACCACGACTACCTCCGCAAGAGGCGGGACGAAGCTTACCGGAGAAAGGACATCTCCCGGTCGAACTAGCTCGCATTCGTGGAAGCCCGCCCCACGGAAT
>JAPKCM010000089.1 GCA_028822935.1 Akkermansiaceae bacterium | reverse complement strand
ATCAGCAGCCCTTTCCCTCATCGGAGCCAGCATCCTCTTAAGGAGACGTCGACAAGCCCCATAAATCATCAACAAACTTGGAGAGAAATCGGGAGCGATTTCTCTCTCATTTTTTTTCACGAGAAAAAGTTCTTTTTTGTCCTAAGAAATCCTCTCTAGACTCGTTGAGATTTTGACATGCGACATTTAGTTTTCCTCCTACCTCTCCCACTGGTGGGACAAGACGTGTTGCCGGACCTGATAGTCACCGCGAGCCGCTTTCCTGAAGCAGTGACCGAGCCGCCCTACTCTTCTGCCGTCCTAACCTCAGAGGACCTCAAAGACTTGGCCGTGCGCACCCTCCCGCAGGCCTTCCAAAACACCCCCGGCGTCCTTGTTCAGCAAACCACTCCAGGCCATGGCTCTCCCTATATCCGCGGTTTCAATGGCCGCCAGACTCTCCTGCTCCAGGATGGTGTCCGCTTGAACAATTCCACCTGGCGCGGCGGACCGGTGCAATATTGGAACACTCTCGACTCCCAAGCAATCGACCGCCTTGAACTCATCAAGTCACAAGGCTCCGTCCTTTACGGATCCGATGCCATCGGCGGCACCGTCAATATCCTCAGCAGGTCATCCGGCTTCCGCGATGAAGACGGATTTTTCTCCCACGGCGCGGCCTACCACCGCTTCGACACAAATTCAGAATCCCACCTCGCACGACTAGAGCAAACTCTCGGAGTTGGCGGAAAATGGGGCCTCATGCTCGGACTCTCTGCCAAAGACGTAGGCGACATCAAGGACTCGGCGCTCGGCCGCATGGTCGGCACCGGTTACTCCGAAGAATCGCTCGACTTCAAATTCGAGTATGCCCTCTCCGAAACTCGCACTCTCACGCTCGCGTCGACCTATCTCAATCAAGACGACGTCAACCGCTGGCACAACACGACTGCAAACCAAGGCTGGATCCACCGCAACTCCTTCACCACCGCCGGCACTGACCTTCAACGCACCTACGATCAGGAACGCTCGCTCACTTACCTTCGACTCGAAGACAGCGAGTCATCCATCTCCTGGATCGACCGCTGGCAGCTCACCGTTTCCTACCAAAGATCACAAGACTCGGAATTCCGCGACCGCTTTGTCGATCACGATGACAACGCCGTCACTCCCAAGATCCGCCGCATCGACCAAAAGATCCTCGATGTCGACACCTACGGCCTAAGCTTCCAAGCGGAATCGCCCATCGGCTCCGGCAACCTCACTTGGGGAACGGACTTCTATCGCGATGAAGTCGACAGCGAAGGCTACCGAAACGGCGCTCCCCGCCCATCCAATCGCCCGGTCGCCGATGACTCAAGCTACGACTCCCTCGGAGTCTTCGCCACCTTCTCTCATGACTTGACCGACCGCTTCAGTTACGACTTCGGAGCCCGCTTTAGCTATGCCACCGCGGAATGGAAAGGCTACCGTCCAGCTGGAGCCGTCGTGGACCAAGCAGGCGACACCGATTGGACCGACCTCTCTCTTTCCCTCCGGGGAAATTACGAAATCGCCGACAACTGGGCTGCCTATGGAGGACTTTCGCAAGCCTTCCGCGCGCCCAATCTCGATGACCTCACCGGAAGCCAATTCGCTCTCAACGGGCTCGATTCAAACGGCTCCCCCAACGTCGATCCCGAAAACTATCTCACCGCTGAACTCGGTGGAAGATTCACGAACGACACCCTCAGCTATCAGATCGTTGGCTACTACACTTTCATCGACGATACCATCACCCGCGTAAAAGACGGCACAGGCGGACTCGCGACCGTCAATGGCAGCAACGGCTACCTCTTCGGCTTCGAAACCGAAGCCGCTTGGCAACTTCACCAAGACTGGAAACTCTCCGGAAGCCTCGCCTGGCAGGATGGCAAAAACGAACAAGCAGCCACCCTCGGCGGCCCAACTGTCGAAGACACCATCCGCCGACTCCACCCCCTCACCGCTTCAGCGCGCCTCAAGTGGACCCACCCTTCCGAAAAATATTGGATCGCCGGCCAACTCCTAGCCGCATCGAAACAAGACAACCTTTCCAATCTCGCCGCCTCCGACACCCAGCGCATCCCCGCCAACGGCACCCCTAGCAACCTCACCGCCTCTCTCTACTCCGGCTGGGAAGTCTCGGAAAACGTCACCCTCAATCTCGCCCTCGAAAACCTCACCGACGAAGACTACCGCATCCACGGCTCCGGCCAAAACGGCGTCGGCCGAAATGCCACGATCTCGGTGAAGATCGCGTGGTAAACACACGATCCCAAGCCACGGATTGAGGCTCCAAGAAAAGCATCTATTTAAAGCATGCATGGCAGCTCCAACAATTGGAATAGAATTAGGACCACCTTCACCTTCCACGGCACAATTTGACACACCCTCATCATCGTGCGACCATCCGCACATGGCACCCAACCTCGAACTCAACGAAGCTCTTGTAAAAAAGGCAATGAGGCTTGGTAAATAAAAGAGCAAGAAAGACGCCGTCAATTTGGCGTTGGACGAGTTCGTCCAGCGGCGTGAGCAGATGAAGGTCCTTTCCCTTTTTGGAACGGTGGAATTTGACGATGATCATGACTATAAATCGCAGCGTAGTGCGCGATGAAGGTCATCGTCGATACCGATGTCTGGTCTGAGGCCTTCCGCAAACGAGGCAAAAAGTCTCTCTATGTTACGGAACTGAAAACCTTGATCGAAGAAAGTCGCGCAGAGCTTCTTGGAGTCGTGAAGATGGAAATCCTCTGCGGCATCCGCGAACGCTTAGTTTTTGATCGGATCGCCAAATCGCTCTCACCTTTTCCGACCCGCGCGATGACTTCAGAAGTATTTGTAACGGCTTCCGAATTTTTCAACACCTGCCGAAGCAAGGGCATCCAAGGATCGAACAATGACTTTTTGATTTGTGCCGCCTCCGCACTTTGGGGGCTGCCGATTCTCACGAAAAATCAGGATTTTAAGCGATATCAAAAGCACTTGCCGATTACTATGGCTTCTTTCCGTAAATGACGGACCCAGCTTAGACGACTTTCAGAGTATTGAGCAAATACTCGATCTCAACCTCACTAATGACCAGCGGCGGCATGATGACAATCGTATCCAAAATTGGACGCGTCAGAACACCTTGTTCCTTTAAAGTCTGACACACTTCTTTGCCCGTCCCTGGAGCGACATCGAATCCAATAATAAGTCCCACTCGACGAATCTCTAACACCTGTGGTAGCTCACACAGACCCGATTCAATCAGCGACCCTTTTCGCTCCACTTCATCAAGCACCTTGCTCTCCTCAAAAACGTCCAAACTCGCGAGCGCCGCCGCACAGCCCAAGGCATTTCCAGTGTAACTGTGCCCGTAGTAAAACGTCTTCTCCGGTCCTTTAAACCCTTCATAGATTTCCGCACTCGTCAGGGTCGCAGCCAGTGGCATCATTCCTCCAGTGAGTCCTTTCGCAAGGCACAGGAAATCGGGAACAACGTCCTCATTCTGACAAGCAAACATCTTTCCGGTTCGTCCGAATCCGGTCATCACTTCGTCGAGAATTAGATGAATCTCTTTTTCCTCAGTCCAAGCCCGAAGCTCGCATAGCATTCCTTTCGGCCAAGGCCGCATCTGATTCACCCCTTGAATCAGAGGTTCGATCACCACCGCTGATGCCGTCTCAATGACGATCTCGGGCAACGCCTGCAAATCTTCCAGACTTGAAACCCGATAAACTGAGAGGCCCGCTTCGCCATAGCCCTTCACAAATCGCGACACCCCACCCACCGATGACGCACCCAGGGTATCGCCATGATAAGCATGATCGAAGGCGATCACCCCCGTCCGCTCTTCCCTGCCATTCTGCTGCGACCACTGTAGACTCATTTTCAAAGCGACCTCCAGCGCCGTGGAGCCATCGTCGGAGAAAAAACACCGTGTCAGTTGATTCGGAAAGAAAGCACAAAGCTTCTCCGCCAACTCAGACGCCTTGTCATTCGCGAATCCAAGATAGGAGCTATGGCACAATGTTGCCGCTTGTTCCTTAAGCGCTGCCACTATCTTGGGATGACTATGCCCGTGGATATTCGTCCAGATACTCGAGTTCGCATCAAGATACCGTTTCCCCTCGCTATCGAAGAGCCACACCCCTTCGCCACGCGTAAGAATCAGCGGATCGCTCTTTTCCCACTCCGCCTGATCGGTAAAAGGATGCCACGCGTGCCGTCGATCGGCCGCGATCCAGCTAGCTGTTTGATCCGTCATCCGTACGTCCCAAGAGTTTATCGAGCTTCTTGATCAACTTATAGGAGCCACGCTTGCGCTGATACTTCCGCCAAAGGACCTCACGCAGAGCCTCCCAGTGCTCGGTGGTGGGCTCCTTGATCGTCTCCCAGCGATCCTCCACTCCTCTTTTGTCCCCCCTTTTGGTCATGATCGTCCAGCGCCCTGCATGATGATTCGCACGCCAATATTCGTGCTCGTCGTCAGCGTGAGTAATATGCCATTCGTGCCGTTCCATAACCGAAGTCTCTCTAGCTCCCGAGGAAAAACCAATTTCCAAATTCCCACGAACAAGAAAATCGGGTTAGTCTCCGCCTCGTGAGACTTTCAGCCGTTAGTGATGTCGCAAAGATCGTAGCCTTCGTGCTCGGATCTTTTCTTCTGGCTGCCCTCATTGCACCTCCTCTTTATGAGATGGGAAAGGGCTTTGCCGACTTCGCCCTCAAGAAGGACGCCGCCGACGAACTCAATTGGCTTGCCGGTAAAGCCAAGAAGGCAGAATTTGACCTCTACTTCAAACGAGCGCTCATGCTCTCTGCTGTTGTCCTCCTTTTTCCGCTGATTTACTTCCTCCGACTCCGCGTAAATCCCAAGCGCCTCCACAATACTCCTTGGTCGATCTATCTCCCCAAGGCCTCGATGGTCCCCTCAGCGGGCCAGCCACTGCGTAAAGCTCGCTTTGGCTTTCTCCAGACTCTCGTCGGCTTCCTCCTGTCCTCCGGCCTCTTCTTGGCCATGGCCTGGGTCCTCTTCAACCTCCGCTGGTTCCATTGGAATACTCCTCCGAGCGGTGACCAGATCACCTCGATTCTTCCAAAAGCCGCCAAGCCCGCATTCTTTGCCTCTGTCATCGAAGAACTCGTCTTTCGAGGCGCCCTTCTCGGAGTCTTTCTCCGGGCATTCAAACCTTGGTTTGCCATCCTTTCACTCTCCTTCCTCTTCGCCGCAGTTCACTTTCTCCAACCACCCGATGGCGCCGTAGTCTCCGACCCAACCTCCGCGAAGGCAGGCTTCGAAATGTTGCGCCTGATCGGGATGCGTTTTCTTGATCCTCAGGCGATGCTTTACGAATTCACCTCCCTCTTCTTCGTGGGTCTAATTCTCGCCTATGCTCGCTTTAGAACGGCAGCTCTCTGGCTCCCCATCGGCCTTCATGCCGGATGGGTCTTTTCCCTAAAGATGTTCAATTCCATTGCGGTGCGCCGAACTGATCTTCCAAAGGAATTTGACATCTACATGGGCCACGACCTTAAAGAAGGGCTCCTCCCCCTTGGTGCCCTCATCTTCACCTGGATCCTCGTCGTGATTTATACCCGCATGATTCGCACGCCCCAGTATCCTGATCTTGAAATCGGTAAAGAAGTGAAGGGATGATCGCCGGACTTCTCGATTTATGCTTTCCGCCCCTCTGCGAGCTTTGCCAGACTTCTCTCGATAAAGGCCACTCCTTATGCAGAGATTGCGCCGACGGACTCCAGCGCATCGAAGAGCCCTTTTGCCAAAAATGTGGCGAAGGATTTGAGGGCCAAATTGCAGGAGAATTTGCCTGTCCTAATTGCAGCAACATCACGCTCGATTTCGACTTCGCCCGCTCTCCCCTGCAAGCCTCCGGCCCCTCCCGCGAACTAGTCCATGCCCTCAAGTATCGCAGCCGATTCTACCTCTCGGATGAACTCGCCGCATTCTTTATCGAGTTGATGGGAACCGACTCCCGCCTTCATAATCTTCCCGAGTCAACGGTCGTCACCCCCGTCCCCCTCCATTGGTGGAGACAGCAAATGCGACAGGGAAATCAAGCGCTCGAACTTGCCAAGGCTTTCTGCAGACGCTCGGGACTTCGACTTTTGCCCGCCCTCAAGCGAATCCGACGCACCGAAACCCAGACTCGGCTAACAAGGAAACAACGACTCTCGAACCTCCGGAACGCCTTCGCAATTCATAAAAAAGAGCGAGAGAACCTCAAGGGGGCCACCGTGATTTTAATCGATGATGTCTTCACGACCGGCTCCACCGCTCACGAATGCGCCCGCCTTCTCAAAAAGGAAGCCGCCGTTGACCGCGTCATTGTCCTCACCCTTCTTCGAGGTTGATTTTTCAGGCTGAGACTTGCAGAATTTCACTCCCAACCGAAAATCACGCCATGATTCAACGTAGAACTTTCCTCGCCACCACTGGAGCCACCGTAGGCTTCCTCGGCCTCCAGAAATATCTCAAAGCCGAACCAGCTGACCGAGTCGTCAGCGAATACGGTGATCTCATCCCTGATCCCGAGGGAATCCTCGATCTCCCAAAAGGCTTTACCTACCAGATCATTTCGCGCGCCGGAGAGATCATGAGCGACGGCCTTATTGTACCCGGAAAACCCGATGGAATGGCTTGTTTTCCCGGTCGCGGGGGAAGCATCATTCTAGTGCGAAATCATGAACTGGGCCTCGGAGAGCAAGGAATGGGGCCCTTTCCCGACCAAACTGCTCCCGAAAGCTTTGAAAAAGAGAAATCCTACGATTTCGGAAAACAGAAGGACCTCCCCCACATCGGCGGCACCTCCAACATCGTCTATGATCCACAAAGCGGCGAAGTCCTACGCGAGTTCCTTTCCGTAACCGGAACCGATCGAAACTGTGCCGGTGGCGCCATGCCCTGGGGAACTTGGATCACTTGCGAAGAACCAGGTGATCTCACCAGCGAGCGCGGACAGGAACACGGCTATTGTTTTGAAGTAAAGGCTTCGGACGATGGAAAACTCCAACAAGCGGTCGCTCTCAAAAAACTTGGGCGCTTCCGCCATGAAGCAGTCGCGGTCGATCCCGAAACGGGGATCCTCTATCTGACCGAAGACACGAACGACGGCCTCCTCTACCGCTTCATCCCCAACAAGAAACAAGATTTCACTCGCGGAAAGCTTCAGGCCCTGGAAATCGTTGACCAAAAATCAGCCGATCTGCGAAACTATCCCGGCACCACAACACCCATCAAAGAAGGCGTCGCGATGAAAGCCACCTGGATCAATGTCAGCGACGTCGAAGCTCACGCAAACGATCTTCGTTTCCGAGGCTTCAAATCCGGTGCCGCACGATTTGCCCGTGGCGAAGGAATTCAATTCTCCGGCGGTACCTTTTACATCTGCTGCACCGACGGTGGCCCGGAGAACCAAGGTCAAATTTTCAAACTCACTCCATCGGGATCTGCCAGCAAGCCTGACACGCTTGAACTCTTCCTCGAGCCCGGCGCAAGCGACCTTCTCACCAATGGCGACAACCTCTGCGCAGCCCCTTGGGGAGACCTTTTCGTCTGTGAAGACCTTATCAATGAGCACAAGGAAAAGACGCCACACATTCGCGGCGTCACGCCAGAGGGTAAAATCTACAACTTTGCCCGCAACGCCATGAACAAATCCGAGTTCGCAGGAACCTGCTTCACTCCGGATGGCTCAATCCTCTTTGTCAACATGCAGGGCTGCGGCCTGACAGTTGCCATCAGGGGACCTTGGAACGCCTAATCGTCTCTTCGTGAACTACCAGGAAGCGCTCGAATGGCTCTATTCCACCCAGCTTTTTGGAATTAAGCTGGGTCTCGATGGTCCCCGGAAACTACTCCGGGAATTCCTCGCCTTCCCCACTCATCGCACTCAGGTCATTCATGTTGCCGGCACCAATGGCAAAGGATCAACCTGCGCCATGATTGATTCCCTGGGCCGCTCTCTCGCCCTTCGCACCGGGCTCTTCACCTCGCCCCATCTTGTCGACTATCGCGAACGGATTCGCGTCAGTGGTGGCGAAATCACAGAAGAAAGAACAGCCCAACTTCTCTCTGAGCTCAAAGATCTAGTCTCCGACTGGGATCATCATCCCACCTTCTTCGAACTCACTCTCGCTTTGGCAATGAGGCATTTCCGCGAGAGCAGTTGCGAACTCATCATCCTCGAAACGGGCATGGGGGGCCGTCTCGATGCGACCACCGTCGTTCCCGCCGATGTCTGCGTCCTTACCCCGATCGCCTTGGATCACACAAAATGGCTCGGTTTGACTATCACTGAAATTGCCCAAGAAAAGGCCGCCATTGCCCTCCACGGAAAACCCCTCATCTCCGCGGCCCAAACTCCGGAAGCTCAGATCGAAATCGAACGGGTCGCGAACCAAGCGCGTGCGACGCTCTCTTTCGTCACCGAACCCTTACTCGGCTACCACATTGCGCTCCCTGGTGAACATCAGCGATTTAATGCGAGACTTGCCTGTGAGGCAATTAGTGAGGCAGGTCACCATCTGAGCTACGATGTGGTGCAGCATGCTTTTTCCACCCTCCGCTGGCCGGGCCGATTCGAAGTCCTCGAATCAACCCACTTCGGCCATCAACGGCCCCTCATTCTGGATGCGGCCCACAACCCCCATGCAGCCCAAGCATTAATCGAAACCTGGAAGAATGAGTATCGCGACCAGAAGGCCCAAATCATCTTCGGTGCCGTCGAAGATAAGGCCGCTCTTACGATCCTAAAGATCATTGAACCCATCTGTGAGAAACTTCATCTGGTTCCAGTGAAGTCACTTCGGGGCATCGACCCGAATGAACTTTGCTCACAACTTACTCACATCCCCACGGAGGTTCACGAATCTGTGAACAAGGCCTTAACAACTTCAGCACAACTAGTTATTCCCACACTTATTACCGGATCCCTGTTTTTGATCGGAGAAGCGAAATCAGCTATTGAAAAGAAGGTTACGAGAATAACTTCACAATAGGAAAACTTCTTCTTCACGGCTATTCACAATTGCGAATAACTCTTGAATTATCGTCATTGATCCTCGTTAAATCCCTCGTCAGTCTCCAGTATGGCTAACGATCCACAGGACATGTTTTCAAGGGGACCCAAGCTACAAGAAGCTCCCAAAGAGAAAAAAGACAGTTCCTTAGCTCCCCCGCCACACGCCATTGGCCCCGAGAAAAGTCTCCTCAGCTCGATGCTTCAGGATCCCGAAGAATACATCGGAAAAGCGATCGAGCAGCACCTGACTCCGAGCCACTTTTACATGCCTTCCCACGGGAAATTATTCGAGGTGCTCACAAGCCACTTCGAAGAAAATAAACCCGTCGAGCTCATCTCCCTCAATCAGTATTTGATGGACCGGAATCTCCTCGAAGGAATGGGAGGACCCGCGGCGATTACGGAAATCTATACCTATGCTCCGACAGCTGCTCACTTCGAATCCCACCTCGGAATCGTCAAAGAAAAGTTCATTCTTCGCTCGGTGATTCACTCCTGTACCGGTGCCATCACGGAAGCCTTCGCCGACCCCGAAGACGTGCAAATGTTCCTCGATGGCGTCGAGCAAGACGTTCTCAAAATTCGCGAAGCCGCCGAAAGTGGCACAGAAGAAACGATCAAGGAAACAGTCGCCGCAGTCATGAAATTCTTCGAAGAGTTTCTGGCCGGAGACCGTTCCACTTCTGGAATTCAGACAGGCTACCCCGATCTCGATAAAATGGGAGGAGGCTTGAAGCCCACCGACATGTTCGTCATCGCGGCACGTCCCTCGATGGGTAAGACCTCCTTCATGATGAACATCGTGGAGCACGTCGCCATTGATCTAAATGTCCCGGCAATGGTGTTCTCTTGCGAAATGGGTTCGCAGCAAATTGTCCAACGTCTCGTCTTTTCCCGCGCCCGCTTCGCTTTCTCCAAGCTTCAGAGCGGCTATAATCCCAACAAGGCCGATCTCCAGCGAATCAAGCGAGCCTCGGCAGAGGTGGCAAACTCGAAGCTCTATATCGACGATACCGCCGCCATCTCCATCAACGACCTCAGAGCGAAAGCCCGCCGGAAGCACCGCGATGAAGGCCTCGGCCTCATCGCGATCGACTATCTCCAGCTCATGCGCTCCACCACCAAGCAGGCCTCCAACTCCCGTGAACGTGAGATTGCGGAAATCTCGGCTGGTCTCAAGGCGATCGCCAAAGAACTCAACATCCCCGTCATCGTTCTCGCGCAGCTCAACCGTGGTCCGGAAAGCCGGACTGGATCCTCACTCGGAGTTCCCCGCATGTCCGACCTCCGAGAATCAGGATCGATCGAGCAGGACGCCGACATGGTGGGACTCCTTTACCGGAAGGCCTATTATGCCGAGAGTGCCGAGGAAAAAGAAGAGGACGAAGGTGAATCCGAACTTGTCCTCGCTAAGAACCGAAATGGTGCCACCGGCAATATCCCCCTGACCTTTATTCCAAGCTTGATGCGTTTCGAATCACGCGCCTTCACCCCCGAGCCCGGCTAGCCTATTCGCCTTTCTTAGAAGTGTATTTCGTCAGATCCATCACTTGCTGGATCAGACGTTTCGTCTTCGAATAGTAGGTTTTCCCTTCCTTGATAAACCGACGTCCTTGGGTACACTCTGGCTTAGAAACAACGAGGAGATTCGGGATTCTCAGAAAGGCTGACAACGAAGCCATCACAAACGAACGCAAGGAGAACTCATCATTTTAAGGAATTTGGAGCACTAGCCCCGGCGTGAGCTATCTTTACCCACCTTGCGGGTGAATCGAAGCACCGCATTTCCCCCACCCGACCAGGGGCCTTGAAAGCGCACCCGATGTTCGGTCTCAGGAAAGAGAAAGGGTTTCTTCCGGTTTCGCAGCTTCCGACGCAACACGAAGAAGCCGACAACCCCGATCAAAAGAATAAGTGGCACCCCAACGAACAAAACCCGCCTGTTAGAGTGTTGATCCATCGCTTTCTCAACCCCCTCGTTTCCAGCTTCACCGAACTTCTTCTCGATCCTTTCCTCCTTCAGACCCAAAAAACCCAATTCATCCGTAAGCTCCTTGCACGCCACCTTCAGACGCAGCCGTTCCGCGGGTTCGCGACGGGTTCGATCCATCGCCGCTTTTACCGCCTCATCAAAGCTTTCCTTACTCGCCCATTTCACCATCGAGCCTCTTTCTGCGACACACCAAGGAGTGCCTTCAATCCCAGGAACGTGAATAATCACCCCCCAAACTCCCTCCCCACCCCAGCTCCGTCCTAGCATCCGGGCATAAGCCTCCGCTCCCCCTGCGGGATTCCTCTCGAGAACCACCGCGAACAGACGAACCGACCACTGACGCTCCGCTTTTCCGAGCGTCTCTTCAATCTCAGTCCGTCGTTCATCCAACAACCAGCCACTGGGGTCGTAAATATGACCATCAGGCTTCGAGCGAAGCGCCGAAGGCAAACGCTCCTCCTGCGAAAAGACGAGACAGAGAGAAGTGAAGAAAACAATCACCGCCTTCATGCTTTCTTCTCCTTTCTTGAACGCATGCGTTTCTTCCGTTTCATCTGACCGCTCATCTTCAATTCCGCTCGATTTGCGCCTTCACGAAGAATCTTTTCCGCGCCTGCAATAAATCGCAATCCTGCCTCACGGTAGTCTCGCTTGAAAAAATATTCTCGATCGATCCGCAAGCAATTCACCCATTGATCATCCCTCACGAAAGGTTCGATTGCATAACCACTCGTCACCGACACCCGTCCAAGAACGTGATCCAGGAGTAAAAGAATCGTCCATGGCCGCTTGCCCGCTTCCACAGAATCTTCCACTGGACTCGCGTTGAAAAGCCAATATCCAAACTCACGTAAATCCACATGCTCTGGGAGTTCCAAGGCACAGAAACAGATTCTCACCTGCGGAAATCTCTCCTCAAGTTGGGTCAACCGATTGCTGATCGCCTGCCGGGCCCTGGAATCAAAGATGTCCTTATCATCCATGAAGCGCACCATCATAGGAGCAGGAAAAGGATACCTTTGAATTGCGACCGCTCCCGAGAACTGACATCGAGGACACGTCTTCACCACCTGAGCAATCTTCATGAAGCACGACGGACAGACAATCGAACTCTTCGCAAAAGTAACCGCCCGGCAAAGCTTCTTAATGATCTGTTCTTCCTCAATCTCCTCCATCGACTTCATTGTCGACCATGACGAATGCTCATCATCTTGCAATCAAACCATGAAAGAATAACCGGAAATCCAAATTATTTTTATCTAAAGAAATCCCCAAGATTTAACTTGCAGCCCTCCCTCGTCCGTCCTAGTTTCCCGCCGTCCGAGAGGGCATAATAAAGATCGCGGGATGGAGCAGCCAGGTAGCTCGTCAGGCTCATAACCTGAAGGTCGTAGGTTCAAATCCTACTCCCGTAACCAATGAA
>JAPKCM010000038.1 GCA_028822935.1 Akkermansiaceae bacterium | reverse complement strand
GGTGAGGAGCTTGAGGTCGCCGTTGAGGGGATCGGAGAGGGGTGAAAGGGGGGTGTTGCATCTCACGCATCGCCCCCTATAGTAAAATAGCCTCTTAAACCCTGCCTTGAACTTCAGCATCATCCTCCCCCTCACGCTCCTGCTCGCCTCGCCACTCCCGGCCGGCGACATGGTGGTCTTCGGCGACAGCCTCTCGGATGGTGGATACTACCTTGGCATCCGCTTCACGGATGGCGACCTGTGGCATGAAACCCTCGCCGACCGCCTCGACCACCAGCGGGCCACCGTCGGCGGGTTCCTCGGCTCAAGCGGCCTCAACCTCGCTGTCGGCGGCGCCTTGGTTTCGAATCTGTCTTCCCAGGTGACCCGCTATCAGTCCCGTCACACCTGGCAATCCGGCGACCTTTGCGCCCTGTGGATCGGTGGCAATGACTTGCGCGACAACTCAGCCCAAAACATGCCTGCCCTCGCCACGCAGATCGGAGGGATCATCGCGCGACTCACCGGCCTCGGCATCGACCACTTCATGGTACCCAACCTTCCTGACCTCGGTGCGATCCCCGAATCACTCGGCAATCCTACCCTGATCGCCGCTCGCCGCGCCGGCACGATCGCCTTCAATGCCGCCCTCGCCGCCGAACTCGACAGCCGTGCCACCGCGCTAGGCGTCACCATCGATCGGCTTGACGTGTTCGGCATGTTTGAGAAAATGCTCGCTAACTCGGCAGACTATGGTCTCACCAACACCACGGGCGAATGGCGGAACACTCCCGCCGACACCCCCCCGGAGCAATACGCCTTCTGGGACGCCATCCACCCGACCAGCCGCAGCCATTTCCTGCTCGCGGCCGCGGCCCAGGTGGTGCTTGATCCAGAGGGAGCGGGCATCGAGGTAATCTCTTGGTCGATCAGCCCGGCCGGCACCCTACGCCAGACCTGGCTCGCCCACCCCGGACTCAGCTACCAGATCCTCTCCGGCCTGCGGCCTGATGCGCTCACCCCGGCCGCGAGCTTCCTAGGCAGCCCGGCCTATACCGCCACCATCGGAGGCCCAGGCACTCCGACCGGATTCTTCCAGACTCAGAGGGACTGATCCCGCCATGAAACAATCCATCTCACTGAGACGGAATGCCGCAGTCACTCCTTCCTTGGAACGACTGATCGTGGGGAAAAGCAAAAGCAAAGGCGGAGGCTAAGATTGCAGGCGAGTCGCCTTTACGACTCAGCCATTCATGCAGAAGACGCCCCCGCAACGGCGATTTTTGTCAAGAGTGGTCAAAAGATCGCCTTCCTCGGTGATTCAATCACCGCCGCCGGAGCACGCAAAGGGGGCTACTGCCAGCTCGTGATCGAGGGACTGAAGAGGGAAGGCGTTGAGGGCACTGGCGGCATTTCCGGTCACAAATCCAACCAAATGCTCGCCCGCCTTGAGAAGGATGTCCTCAGCAAGAACCCGAACTGGATGACCCTCAGTTGTGGCGTCAATGACGGGTGGCACGGAGCACGGGGAGCCTCCCTGGCGAAACGACCAATACGGCCAGAAGGAGTGCTTTGAGAATGGATGACTTCATGGTGATGTAATTGGTAAATCTACTAATTTGCCGCACCACGCAATGCAATCAAGCCTAGTCATTTTTGTATTCGGGCTTGGCCCTCTCTTCAGGTGGAGTCAGGAATCTTCGAGAATCAGGTGAGGTCCGGAGTCAGAGAAGTCAGCAAGCCTTGACAGCACAGAGCGATTTGCCACGTAGCCTTCAACGAAGTGACCCATAGGACATCCAGAATGCTGAAAGAAGAGGACAGAGATTCTTCTGATTTTTCCCTCTCCGGCGCAGAATCGCAGGGGCCGGTGGTTCGCTGCCTTGGGGAGGCGATTCACAATGGCCACACGTTGATCATATCTTCTTGTCTGGTGCTCTTGGCGCTCATGTCATCCCGCGCCGAGGAACCGAAGTCTGGTTCAAGCAACTGGGCATTTCAACCCCCGCAGGCTACTGTGGCACCGGAGGTTGAGAACGATGACTGGCCGCGGAGCCCGATCGATTTCTTCACCCTGTCGAAACTTGAGAAAACCGGATTGACCCCGGTGGCCGATGCGGGCCGCGCCACGCTTGTGCGGCGTCTCTATTTTGACCTTGTCGGTCTGCCGCCAACTCCCAATCAGGTCCAGGAGGTTTTGGATGACGTGGCCCCTGACGCCCTTGCCAAACTCGTTGATCAACTGCTCGCCTCTCCCCGTTTTGGCGAGCGCTGGGGGCGGCACTGGCTCGATGTGGTGCGATTTGCCGAATCAAGTGGCAAGGAGTTCAACTTTTCCTACCCCCATGCCTGGCCCTACCGGGATTACGTAATCGGCGCTCTCAACGCAGACAAACCGTATGATCAGTTTATCCGGGAGCAGGTTGCTGGAGACCTGTTGCCTGGAACTCCTGACGAATTAACCAAAGATCACGAAGATCGGCTGGTGGCAACCAGCCTCTTGTCATTTGGAACCAAGCGGCACAACTCCAGCGGAATGCCCTATCGCATGGAGATCGTCGATGACCAGATCGATGTCACCACCCGCGCTTTCCTTGCGATCACCGTCTCCTGCGCGAAGTGCCACGATCACAAGTTCGATCCCATCCCGACCAAAGACTACTACTCCTTGGCCGGTATTTTCCTCAGCACCGAAGCTCTGTATGGCACCATCAAACAGAAGTACAGCAACAACCCAACGGACCTGCTTCCGCTTGGTCGCAATGGCGTGGATTTGCACGCCGCCGCTGAGACTTACGAACAGAAAATCGACGCGGCAAAGAAGTCCCGGGACGAGAAGAAAACCAAGCTGACAAAAGCTGAAGAGGCGGAGAAAGCAGAGCCAACGAAGGAGATCGCCAAGTCCGAAGCGGCGGCTCCCGAGGCTGGGTCATCATCTCCCGCTGAAGCTGAAATTCCGAAGAATACGGCAGAACCAAAAGAGACCCCGGAGGCCATGATTGCCAGGCTCAAGGGAGAGCTCGCGCCGCTTGAAGCCGCTGTTACGGAGCTGGAAAAGAAGCGCCCGCCGCGCCCACCTTACGCGATGAGCGCCCGGGATCGGTCGGATCCCGCAGATACGAAGATTGCCATCCGTGGTGAACTCAGCGAACCGGGCGAACTTGCCCCACGCGGATTTCTAAGCGCTATCCCGATCACTGATGTGCCCGCGATCGATCCCAAACAGAGCGGTCGGCTGCAGTTGGCCAATTGGATGACAAGCCGCCACAACCCCCTGCCCGCCCGAGTGATGGTCAACCGCATCTGGCACCATCTCTTCGGTCGTGGCTTGGTCGAGTCAGTGGACAACTTTGGCGCGACGGGCACGCCTCCCAGCCACCACAAATTACTCGACACCTTGGCTGTTGAGTTCATGGACGAGGGTTGGTCGATCAAGCAGACAATCCGCAAAATCGTTCTCAGCAGGACCTATCAACTCAGCTGTGCGAGAGATGAGCAGGGCCAAGAGATCGATCCAGAGAACCGCTTGCTATGGCGCTCGATGCCACGCCGTTTACCTGTGGAGGCGATTCGTGATGCGATCCTCGCCGTCAGTGGCCAGCTCGATATCGAACCCCCGGTCGGGTCAACCGTGACTAGTCTGGGCGACAAGTTGGTGCGCGGCGTCGATACGGAGAAGCTGCAGCCGCCCAGCAATCACCGCAGCGTCTATCTGCCGGTGATCCGCGACTATGCGCCCGAAATGTTTGACCGTTTCGACTTTCCCTCCTCGAGCCTGGTCAGTGGGAAGCGGGCCGTGACCGAAGTCCCCTCCCAGGCGCTCTTTCTGCGGAATTCCAAATTTGTCGCCGAGCAGGCCAAGCACGCGGCGAGACGCCTGCTCGCAGATCCTTCTGCGGGCAATGATGCCGGCCGGATCGACCTTGCGATGCGTTGGGTATTTTCACGCGCGGCCACTGCGGAAGAGCAAGAGGGCGCGCGCGTGCTCCTCGCGCTGACGCTCGACACCGAGGCAGAGATCGAAGACCGCGATGAGAGCGCTTGGTCGACCCTCTTTCTGTCATTGTTTTCAACCGCCGAGTTCCGTTACCTAGTCGATATCGAATAGTAAGATGAATCCCGAACAACAGCCCTTCAACATGTCACGCCGCAACTGGCTCAAGCTGGGATCGTGCGGGTTTGGCTCGCTCGCTCTGGCAGGTCTAACAGCCAGCCAGAACAGGGCTGGAGCGCAATCTCCAAGCGGGCCCCATTTCGCACCGAAGGCCAAACGGATGATATTCCTGTTTATGAACGGCGGCCCTTCCCAGCACGACATGTTCGACTACAAGCCGAAGCTTTTCGCAGATGGTGGTAAGGAAGGAAAAAAGAAAAAGAAGCTCATGGCCCCGCTGTGGGACTTTTCGCAGCATGGCAAGAGCGGGCTGTGGATTTCCGAACTACTGCCCCACATCGCCAAGCAGGCCGACCGGCTTTGCGTCATTAACAGCATGCAGACGGACAGCAGCGCGCACCCGCTGGCCATCCCCTTACTACACACCGGGAGTTTTCAGTTCGTGCGCCCCTCACTCGGTTCCTGGGTCTTGCATGGCCTCGGAAGTTCGAACGAAAATCTTCCCGGTTATGTCACCGTCAAGCCGACACGCACATTCGGCGGACCGTCCAACTATGGCAACGCATTCCTGCCGAGCGCCTACCAGGCGAGCCGCATCGGCTGGGAAGGGCGACCGGTGAAAGATGCGAAAATTAAGAACCTGAGCGGAAACGGGAGTGCGCCGGGAGTCTCGAATGGCGTCTTGGACTTCACCCAATCAATGAATCACGAATTGCTGCAGCGCAGTGGTGGGAATCCGAATGTCAAAGGAGTCATCGATTCGCTCAATCTAAGCAGCAACATGCAGGAGGCTGTCCCTCAAGTCATCGACACCATCAGGGAATCAAAGGAGACCCTGGATCTCTACGGGATCGGCGGGAAACGGACCGACGATTTTGGCCGCCAGTGCCTGATGGCGCGCCAATTGGTCGAGTCGGGGGTGCGTTTTGTGGAGGTCGCCTGTAGTGGATGGGATCATCACTCTGCCATCGAAACCGGTCTTCCAGCGCGGTGCGAGGAGATCGACCAACCGATCGCCGCACTTCTTACCGACCTCGAACGCCGCGGCCTGTTGGACGAGACGCTGGTGTTCTGGGGAGGCGAGTTCGGGCGTCAGCCGGAGTCGCAGCTCCTCGATGGACAAGGTTCCCCCGGTCGAGACCACAATGCTGCGGGCTACACGATCTGGATGGCGGGCGGCGGCGTTCGCGGTGGCCTAGCCTATGGAAAAACCGACGAACTTGGCTACGAAGCGGTGGAGAACAAGGTCCACCTCCACGACTTGCACGCGACCATGCTACACCTACTCGGCCTGGATCACACCAAGCTCACTTACCGCTATGGCGGACGTGATTTCCGGCTGACCGATGTTCACGGCGAAGTGGTGCACGACATCATCGCGTAGCGCTTCCTCGATGATATCGAGACCCCGTTTTAGGTTTTCATCAGTGATGATGAGCGCGATGCGAGAAATCAGCAGCAGCCAGAGTAAGGCGCTTAATCGCAGGCTACCTCGTATTTCTTATAAAAAGAGGCAGGAGCTGTGTAAATTCCGAGTAGCAAATCAATGATTTCCGCAGGATGAATTTCCTTCGATTGGGATAGGAGAGGGGAACATAACGAGGCCATGTCTTTACGAGAGGCCGCTTCCTCCGCAATCTTGCTTAAGGAAGCATTATGCCACGGATAGTGTAAAACAGCAATGCCGCCATGATTGCCGAGGCCGGAACAGTGATAACCCAAGCTGCCACAATTTTTAGCAGCGCCGACCTCTTTACCAATTCCTGCCGGTAGACCTTCTTGAGCCCTTTGCGTTCCCTCTTGGTGAATTCAGCCTTTGTTGTGTGCTCTTTGATTTCAGTGAGCATCTTGCGTTTATCTGCGATAGACCCACTCCTGAACTTCACAATAAAGGCCTCTACCTCCGCTTGATCCCTTCCGGAATGATGTAGCTCGATTTTGTGAATTTTTTTCGCGTAATTGGCCTTAAGATACTCTCGAAGAAAGCCGACTCCAAAGACCCCTCCGACCGCAATATGGGTCGAACTCACAGGCAAGCCAAATTGGGAGGCAATAATCACGGTAATTGCCGCCGCCATCGCGATGCAAAACGCTCTCATCTGGTCGAGCTCCGTGATCTCACTTCCGACGGTGCGAATCAGTTTCGGACCGAACAGCGCCAATCCAAGAACAATTCCCGAAGCTCCAACTCCCATGACCCAGAATGGAATCGGCGCTTTGGATGCCACACCATGGTTGGTAATGGTATCAGCAATTGCAGCGAGCGGACCGACCGCATTTGCAACATCATTTGCTCCGTGCGCGAAACTCAATAAAGCCGCCGCAAAAATCAGGGGTAAGGTGAAAAGTCGGTTAATGCTCTTCTTTTCGTTCTTCATCGCGCTTGAGTGCTTGCGAGTCAGCGATTTTACGATGAAATAGGTAATAACGGCCAAGAATAGACCGATTCCAGCGGCAGGTAAGATATCTACTTTGATCACCTTCTTGAGCCCCTTCATGATCAAGTAGGTGCTAAAAGCCAGCACCATGATCGCGACAAGAATTGGCAAGATCCGCTGAGCGGCAGAGATCATGTCTTTCCTATAGGTGATACCATGCTTGATCCAGTAGAGGAAGGCGGCAGCGATGATCCCTCCGATGACAGGTGAAATTACCCAACTCGCCGCGATCAACTTCATCTGATCCCAATTAGCGATCCCGAATCCTCCCGCAGCGATTCCAGCCCCAAGGACGCCTCCGACGATCGCATGGGTCGTGGAAACAGGAGCCCCGACGGCAGTGGCAATATTTAGCCAGATCGCACCGGCAAGGAGAGCCGCCATCATCAGCCAGATGAAGACATTGGAATTTGGGATCAGAGAGGGGTCGATGATTCCCTTCTTGATTGTGTCGACCACTCCTCCCCCGGCGATGAGTGCTCCCGCAGCTTCAAAGATTGCGGCAATGATGATCGCGCCAGTCAAGGTCAGTGCTTTGGAACCAACGGCCGGACCGACATTGTTGGCGACATCGTTTGCCCCGATGTTCATTGCCATATAGCCCCCGATCATCGCGGCAATCACGAGTTCAATGCTGACAGGTTGTCCTTCCGGGCGAATGCTCGAAGAGAAAAGCATGACTGCTACAATGAAAAGTAGCGCCGATCCGATACGGAACATTTCTTTGCGCCCTAATGCCGTCGCTTTCTCTAATTTCTGAATGTTTTCGATCTCCATAGTTTAAGGGATTTGGGCTCTAATACGCTTGTGGTTTTGTTAAGGGGCTGGGGAGTTAGGATGCTGGCTAAAAGGCGCTCCGTGCGCCGATCGAAAATACGCTCTATCTACCCATCTAGGCGGAAGATGTCGAGAGCCTCCAATTCCCAAGCCTAAGGTGCAATAAAAAAGAAAAAGGAAAAAAGAGGCCGAGCAGAGTGGAGGAGTAGCTTCCTTCAATTCCTTTAACTAAAATGGGATGAGGTGGGGAAGTTTGGAGCAGTAATCACCCTTTTTGAGGTTCGTCGTCACCATCCTTCCTCTATCCGATTTCCTCAAACAGGCCACCATCACCCCTTTCTGGCTACAGGAGGCGAGAATACAGCCTCATGGAGTTTAGATTCCGGCACGAGCGGAGCGGATCCAAAGCCCCTGCATGGCAACGATTCCGAAATACCAGTTCGCTCTGGAAATTTGCGGTGGGGCCTATGTGAACGAACCCCGCGTTGTTGACAGTATTCTTGTCTTAGCCGGAACTCTTCATGACAAGGGTTACTCCGTGGGCCCCTGGATCAAAATGCTGGAAGAAACTACAGCATAAATCTAACTTCAATCCTAACAAACCCCTATTATTATGGACCGCCGTAAAGTCTGCCAATTATTTGGTGCCTCACTCGTAACTCCTTCGTTGCTCTCGGCAGCGAACGGGAAATTTCAACTCAACTATGTTCTCTCTTCGGCATTGTTTGGAAATATGCCGCTCGCAAGTGTTCTCGCTGAAGCCGTAAAATCCGGCTGTCGATCCGTTGATGTTTGGCGAAAAGTTCATGCCACGCATCGCGAGCAAATTGTCGAAATGGGTGACGATGCTTTTCAGGCGCTTCTCAAGAAACACGACACAAAGATGACTGTTTCAACCTGCTACCCGCTCGGGCCGTTTAAACAGGACGATGAAATGCGTTGGGTCAAAAAAAATGGCGGACGGATGACGGTTTGTGGTTCCGGGAGTATGGGGGAAAAGGACCCCGTAGGTCCCGAGGCTAAGAAGCAGGTTCAGGCATTCTTCGAGAAGCTGAAGCCGCATTATGAATTGGCCGAGGCGCTTGGCGTGACCATCGCGATTGAGAATCACAAGAACGCGATGCTGTCTTCACCAGATTCAATTCGCTATTTCGTTGAGCTGAACCCCTCGAAAAACGTTGGGATCGCGTTTGCCCCGCACCATCTCTATGATGCTCTGGATGACATTCCCCAATTGATTCGTGACTGTGGAAAAGAAAATCTTCCGTTCTTTTATTTTCAGGAGCATCACCCGTCATCAAAAATAAAGATGTCCAAAGAAGAGCAATTGAAACAAATGCCGGGATTCGGATCTTTGGACTACGCTCCGATTATTGCGGCCTTGAAGGAGATTAAGTACGGCGGACTCTCCGAGATCTTCATGCATCCGGTTCCACGTGGTGTTCCCGTGCTCGATACTCCGGAGAAGATTTCCGGGGCCATCAACAAATCACGTGCGCATCTCACCAAGTTGCTTTCGTAATTATTCTGTCGCGATGAAATTGAGACGATCAGATCAAAAAATACAAGCTCATCCTGTGAGGTCAGTGACCAAACCCAATTTGGTTTGGCTGTTTTTTCTATGGTTGTCCCGGCCTTCCACCCGCCCTTTCAAGGCCACAATCGGGGCTGTCGTTCTCTATGGTGGTGTGTTCACTTCGGCAGTTCACGCGCAGCCTCACGTGGTCGGATATGAGCGCTTTCATTCTGAAAATCCTACTAAGGAGGGCGGTGCTCTCTTATTTTCGGAACTCGCTTGTGCGAATTGTCACGGTGGCTCGCCGGTTAAAATTTCACGCAAGGGCCCGAACCTTATCGACCTGGGTCAGCGGATCGAGCGTGACTGGCTTGTGAAGTTTCTCCGCAAGCCTGAATCAGGTCGAAAGGGCTCCACGATGCCGTCAATGTTGCATGGTCTCAAAGACGGCCAAATCGAGGCGGTGGTTGCCTTTCTTGGTAAGCAGGGAAAAGGGATCAAGTTTAGAACGGAACGCCATGCCAATGCGGAGCGAGGGAGCGCGCTCTATCATGAGAAAGGATGTGTGGCCTGCCATGCTCCGACGGCAGATTTTAAATCACCTCATGGAAACGGCGACAGTTTTGATTTAGCTCTCGCAATCTCTCATCCTGATCTCAATGCCAAGACCAGCCTCGAGGCCTTGGGTTTGTTTTTAAGAGACCCATCCAAATACCGGGTCGATGGGCGGATGCCTCACATCCAACTCAACACGCAGGAGGCGATGGATGTCGCGGCACACTTAATGAATTTTCAGGCCTCTGATCCCAGGGAGGCGGGTTCGGTCAAAGAGTGGCCAAAAGTCGGCGTAAAATTAGTGGCAGAGGGAAAAGCCCTGGTTCAAAAAATGAACTGCGCGGCCTGTCATAGTATCCCCGAAGTGACACCGCTCGATGTCATTCCGCTTAAAAGCACCGGCTTAACGCAGTGTCTTTCGAGCAAGCCGCAGGCGGGAACTCCTCACTACAAGCTGACCAAGTCACAACGGGAATCTCTGAATCTGTTTTTGGAGGCACCAGATAAAATCGAAGATAAGACCGGACATCTAACACTCTCAGCAATGAACTGCTATGCCTGTCATGACCGTAATGGGGTTGGCGGGCCTACCCATGACACCAATCGATTCTTCGTCGGGAATGAAGCCTTGGGGGATTCCGGGCGACTGCCTCCGCCTCTCACTGGGATCGGTCACAAATTAAAGCGAGACTGGTTAAGGGGGGTGCTCGCGGGAGAGCCTGAAAAACGGGTACGTCCCTATCTCAAAACGCAGATGCCAGCCTATGCCGCTCACGCGTCGACCTTCGCCGATTGGTTTGCAAAAATTGATCAAGAAGACGGCGCAAGGACTCTTATCGATCGACCCGATGATCTGGAGGCAGGTCGCAAATTGCTCGGAATCAACGGTGGCGTGAATTGCATTACCTGCCACAACTGGGGCGATCAAAAGGCGCTCGGGATTCCCGCTCTTGATCTCAGTTCCTTGAATGAACGCCTTCAGCCTTCATGGTTTCGGAGCTACCTCCTCAACCCGGCTGAATACCGTCCCGGAACGTTAATGCCTTCTTTTTGGCCGGAGGGACACGCAAGTGTCAAGGATGTCCTGGAGGGCGACTCGGAGCGTCAGATCGGTGCAATTTGGAATTTCATCGAGAATGGCGAAGGCCTTCCCGAAGGCTTTGCGAACCGACTCGGTGGACAGTTCGAGCTGCTCCCCCAGGATCGTCCCATCATTCAACGAACTTTTTTGAAAAAGACCGGAACCAAGGCCATTCTGGTGGGGTTTCCGGGTGAGGTCCATCTCGCTTTCGATGGCGACAGTGGTTTCCTTTCAATGGTATGGCGGGGTCGTTTCTTCGACGCATACGATACCTGGTTCACCCGCGCCGCCCCTTTCGGACAACCTCTGGGAGATGAGGTTTACGAAGTTCCGAAACCTGGGACGAAAGGTCGCTTTCGTGGCTATGAACTGGATGAGGGCGGGAATCCCACCTTCATTGTCAATCGTGGTGGCCGCGAATTCAGGGAGCGATTCTCGGTGGCTGAGGGCCAACTCATTCGGGAAGTGCGCTGGGTTGAAGGCGATCCTCCGAAACTAAGACATCCCAAAGACGTTTTGAAATCAGAAGCGTCTGGAGAAAACATCCTGACTTACACCTATTCCTGGAAATGAAAATTCTAACAGCAGTCTGGGGAACGATCACGGCAATCACTCTTTCCGTGTCAGCGGAAGAGGCTACACCGGCCTATGAGGTCTTCGAATTAATGTCGGCCAGTTCGCCGAGCGATTCGCGATCCAAGGAATGGCAACCCGGTGACGGCATCACGATGGAAGTGAGCGGGATGGCGTGGTTCAAAAAATCGCTCGCGGTGGCAATTCGCAAAGGTGAAATCTGGCTCATCGACAGCCCGCTTTCTCCCGACAAAGAGAACATTACTTATCGAAAGTTTGCTTCGGGGCTTCACGAGCCACTCGGGCTGACGGCGGATGGAGACGATCTCTTGGTTTCGCAGCGGGGAGAGATCACCCGCTTGAAGGACTCCAAGGGAGACGGCACTGCCGATGCATTTTTGACGGAATGCGATGGGTGGAATGTTTCCGGGAATTACCATGCCTATGCGTATGGGCCGGAGCGTGATGGCGCGAATAATCTCTGGGTGACCTTGAATCTTGGCATGGGGGCTCTCACCAATAATCAAATCGGGTGGCGCGGATGGGGAGGCACCATCGGGGAGGATGGCGCATTTCAACCCAAGTCGCTGGGAATGCGTTCTCCTTCCGGGATGGGGCGTGATCTTGCCGGCGAGATGTTTTTCTCCGATCAGCAAGGAACGTGGATTCCCGCAACCCCGATTTATCATCTTCGGCCGGGCGTCTTTTATGGAAATCAAGAATCCGTGGAAAGTCTCAAGATGCCCGGGGCTCCATTTCAGATGGCCTCCTTCCCAAAGGCAAACGTCCCGTATCCAGAAGCGCTCGCCAGTGTCCCTGAATTTGTGCCCCCCGCCGTCTGGTTGCCCTATAACAAGATGGGCCGGAGCGCGACGGATATTGAGCTCATTGATCAGGACGGCAGGTTCGGGCCCTTTGATGGGCAGTTGCTCGTGGGCGAATTTACGAACTCCGCGATCAACCGGGTCTTTCTTGAAAAAGTGGATGGTGAATATCAGGGTGCTTGTTTTCCCTTTATGAGAGGATTTCCGGCGGCCGTGATTCGTTTGTGCTTTTCTCCTGAAGGGCAACTTTTCGTCGGGATGACCAATCGCGGTTGGTCCTCTCTTGGGAATCGATCCTATGGTCTTCAGCGCCTTGATTATTCCGGTTCCACTCCTTTTGCGATTCAAGAAATGAGAGCAAAGCCGGATGGTTTTGAATTACTCTTCACCGCCCCGATTGATGCGGCAACTCTGAGCGACACGGCCTTCGCGGTCAGCAGTTACACCTACAAATACTCTTCCTCCTACGGCAGCGCCGAGATCCTGACGAAACAACATGCGGTGAGAGGCATTACCGTGGATGATAATGGCAAGACGGTTCGCTTCCGTGTCGAAGACATGCGCGCGCTCTTTGTTCATGAGCTTCGGACGTCTGGTATTAAATCTGCTTCCGGCGCGAAGCTGGAATTTCCAAATGCCTACTACACTTTGAATCGCATTCCCAAGTGAATGGTGTCGTTCTCGTCTTGTTTGGGGCAGTATTATCTAGGCACAGAATCAATCATCTCCTTTTTGCCCCTCTCCGATCCCTTCAACGACCTCCTCAAGCACCCGACCCCAAAAGTAGATTCCTAAGAATCAAATCCTTCGCAATCTGAGGTTTTCGTCTCGTGATCCGATGCTCAGGCGCTAGAGTCGTTTTTCCATGAAAACTCGACGCAATTTTTTGAAACAGAGTGCCACCCTCGGCACTGGCTTGGCCCTCGCAAACTCTTCCCTTGCCGCAAAGGAGAAAACGACCGGCCCCAAGCTTGAAGGACGCATTTTTAAAGCTCTGAAAGGTGGCCAGAAGGGCGGCGAAACTCCAGAGGCCTTCTTCGAACGGCTCAAATTTCTCGGCTTCGACGGGGTCGAAAGCGGCAACCCCGCGAAAGCGGAAGACTACCGCGCCGCCGCCGAAAAGACCAGCATTCGCGTTCACGGCCTCGTCAACGGTGGCCACTGGGGCGTTCGCTTGAGCGATCCGGATGCCGCCGTGCGCGAAAAGGGTCGCAAGAATCTCGAGCACCATCTGGTCAGTGCCCACCGCCTCGGCGGTTCGTCCGTCCTGCTCGTGCCCGGCAAAGTGAACGGTGCCAACGAGACTCACGAGGACGTTTGGAACCGCTCGATCGAACAGATCCGCCTCGTCATCCCGATGGCTGCCAAGCTCGGCGTGCGCGTCCTGATTGAGACAGTCTGGAACGGCTTCTGTGAGAGTCCGGAAAAGTTCCGCGACTACATCGACGAGTTCAACAGCCCGTGGGTCGGCGCGTATTTTGATATTGGCAACATGCAGAAGTTCGCACCCGCCGAGGACTGGATCCGCACGCTCGGCAAACGCACCGTGAAGCTCGATATCAAAGACTGGGGAAAGAAGAACGGCTTCTGCCGACTCGGCGAGGGAGATGTCGATTGGGACAAGGTGCGTGTCGCGCTCAAAGAGACCGGCTTCTACGGCTGGGCGACCCGCGAGGGTAGCGACAAGTCGCTCGAGGATACCAGCAAGTTGATCGACCAGCTGATGATCGGCAAAGCTTAGTTCACTTGTGCACCTGGCAGGGACTCTTACTTTTTGAGCACCAAAATCAACCGCATGCGCGGCGCATCGTGGTGACGATGCCGGGTGATTAGATTGGGAGTTACCGATTCACCGCTGGAAACAATTTCTTCACGTCTCGCTGCGGGAGAGGGTTGGTGAACCAAGTGCCACTCATGGGCGGGGCATAATGGTGGCGTTGGGTTTCGCTCACATTCGCGACCGCACGCCAATCTTGTAGGACATCGATAATAGAAAATGCGCCACGGTAAATCGCAACGGCCTCATGAGCGGGATCGAGAAGAATGGCGAGTGGAACCGAGGGGGCTGGAGTACCATTAAAAAGTGCCGCCTGAAATTTGTGAACACCGCGAACCGAAGAGGTGTCGGTGAGTCCCCAGGGGAAGGGGAACTTACTTTGATCGATGAGATCGTAAGCCGGGGAAACATCGGCCGCCGGGCCGGCGAGGCCATCCACGCTCAGCGCGAGCACTTCGAGGTTTGCGGCACGGATTGCAGCGGCATTGTTGGCCACTTCCTTCAGGGTTGATTTGCAGTGCCCGCATGTGCCGGACCACAGGATGACAAGACGAGGCTTTCCGGCTCCAGCGAGAGTCTTCAGCTGGGCGGCTTGATCTCGATAAGTCATCGCAGGAAACGGAACTCTGGCAGGTAAGATGATCCGGGCGGCACCATCATTCTGTGAAGCTGTCGCGAGAGGCTTCGCTGGCAGCTCGATATCGCCGCGGGGAGCTACGGAAACCGCCTGCCCGCTTCCTTGTTTCAGGACGAAGCGCCTGCCTGGTCCGTCGATCCTCTCGAAGAATTCCTTTTCACCGCCGGGCCAAATAACAGAAGCGTGAGTGTAGCCGGTCTCGTCCCCCAGGCCGAAGTGCAGCCACTTACTCGATTGCGAGAGGAAGAGATCCCCCGCTTTCACGGAACGAACCAAGCTCTTGTTCTTTTGGGCGGGCAGCAATTCGACGACGGCGCCGATGCCGTCGCGGTTAGAGGTTGTTCCCTCCAGTTTGATTGCGATGGAAACCGGACTCTCGCGGCGATTCAACATGAGTCGGAGTCGGGGAGCACTGCGGTTCCGATACCAAAGATCAATTCGGCCATCGTGGTCCCAATCGACGAGGGCCAGCCCGCGACCGTCTTCGATTTGATCAAGTCCGGCGAGGTGCGACATTTCATGAAATCTTCCCTGTCCACCATTGAGAAAAAAACGATTTCGTTCACTGCCACTCCATGAGTGTCCGTTGCGGACGAGCTTCATCAAGTCGGTCCAGCCGCGTGCGTAATCGTCGATTTTTTCGGAGGGCGACACGACCTGTCGCCAGAAAAAACTTCACAAGTCATCGTCGCGCGTGTTGCTGAGATATCCGTTCGCGACCACGAGATCCTGCCAACCGTTGTTATTGAGATCGGCAAAGGCCGAGCTCCAGGCCCAGCCGCCATTCGTGATGCCGCTTGCCATGCTGACGTCTTCAAACGCACCTTCCCTCGCCGTTAAGAGGCTGTTTCCGCGAGCCATACGTTTCGTGCCTTCGCCCAAGCGCCTTTGCAAGGCCACCCGCTGGCCGGCCGATGAGAACATATTCCCAACCAATAAATCAGCCCCGCCATCTCGATTAAAATCTCCCCACGAAACGGACATCCCGGCGGCCATGTCCTCGGCTCCGGTATCGGCGGCGATGTCGACGAACCGTCCTTCGTCGTTCCGGTAGAGGCAGTTTCTTCCGAAATCATTGGCGACGTAGAGATCCGGGTCGCCGTCACGGTCGAAGTCTTCCCAAGATGCCGCAAAACTCCACCGCGTGTTGTTTTGCTCCAAGCCCACCTCTTTTGTGATCTCTCCAAATTGAAAATCACCAAGGTTCGCCAGAAGCACGTTGCGGCCACCGTTCTCCGCATCATTGAATGGAATGGGTGATGTCGCTTCGAAGCCACGCTTGCCTGAAACCGAGTCATCTCCGGCGCTGTAAACACAGGTGTAAATATCGAGGTCTCCATCCGAATCGAAGTCGGCCGCACTCAGTGAGAAAGGATAGGGAGCGCCCGGAAATCCGCCCATTAATTCAAACTTCCCCCGGCCGGTGTTTTCCGCGAAAGCGATCATGGCAATGGTCGCGACGACGAGATCCTGATCACCGTCATTATCGAGATCAACCAATAGGGCGCTTCGCGAATCCTCCAGCCACGCCACGCCCCATTGCGAGGCGACCTCCTTCGCCGAGCCATCTGCTTGCTGGAGGTAGAGTTGATTCGGTAGGCTTCCTCCGTCGCAGACGTAGAGGTCTTCCAAACCATCGCCATTGACGTCTCCAACGGCAATCCCGTGATGACCCGTCATGGCGAGGTCGCCGATTCGGGTGATGCGCTCCGACCAATAGCCAATACCCCGCATCACTTGGGCCTCGAATCGCGGGTTCGTTCCGATCGCGCTGCTGGTAGCATCGATAAACCATCGTTCTTTTGAGCGGACCGTTTCGAATTTTTCAACTTCGAGCTTCTTGAGCTTGGGCGTGATTTTATCATCCCAAGTGCAGAGCCAGGTCGCAGAATATTCAGCTCCTTCGCGGTTCGCCTCGACATGGAAACGCGTGGTTAGGTTTTCAATCCCGATGACTTTGAGTTTCAGTTTCCCAAGTCCGTGTAATCTCGCGATAAATTCACGAGGGCTCGTGCTTATGGCCTTCCCGGGTGTCCCGGAATGAAGCGAGATTTTTTGCCCGAGACTCTCCACGCTCTCTTTGGCTTCAAGCTCGGAGCTCAGGAAACCCTGAGCGAGGAGATCCCGAGCCTCTCCCTCGTTAGAGGCCTCGATCAAACGATACAATTGTGCAAGAGCAGCTTCCGAAAATTTTTCGCCAGGCCAAGCTTCACCTGCTCCTGATTCGGGGAGGTCTTCCACGAAAGAGACTCCGGTGGAGGTTATTTCCTTTGGATCAGAATGAGGCAAGCGGTCGGCGCGCGCCATTTCTTTGAGCCGCAGTTTGATCAATCCGTCTTTGACGACGATCGGCTCTGCAATGGCCGTGGTCAGCAGAGTGGAAAAAAGAAAGAGCAAGTGACGGGGTAGTCTCATTGGAATGATAGAGGAAACTAACCTGAGGGTTGTCCTGAGTCTTGCTTAAAGAGTGTGAGATCGCTTTGCTGGGTTCCGCAAAAATTTTATCGTGGCCTTCATTTCCGAAATTTTACAATGGAAGCAGTTCAAGCAGGAGCATTAATTTCGTCCGTTTTTGCAAGGAGTCCCTGCGCTTCATTTTGAGGGCCACAAAGTGCCCCTTAAGACGCCAAGAACCTAGTCTCGATCCAATAAGCAAGGCCTACTTTTGGGCATATTTTTCACCTTCCACTTTCCCCCCATCGCGGTATAATTAAGGCGATGGCTTTCGCTCCTGCAACGAACTACATCCTCGGCATCGAAGGCGGCGGCACCAAGACCGACTGGGTCTACCTCCAGATCTCCCCCGACGGTCAATCCACCCTCCTCGACCGAGGTCGCCTCCCTGCCGCCAACTACCGGCTCATTGAGCAAGCAGATCTCAAAACCCTCCTGCGTTCTCTTCCCTCCCAGGCCACTCACGTCGGCATCTTTCTCGCCGGCTGCGCGACGGTTGCCGGGGCCGACGAACTCGCCACCCTCGGCGCCACCATTTGGCCCGACGCCGAAATCGCCACCGGCGGAGACCGCGAAAGTGGCCTAGCGGCCGCCTTCGGCGATCAGGACGGCATCATCGTCATCTCCGGCACTGGATCCGCCGTCCATGGCCGCCGCAATGGTAAAATCGAGAAAGCCGGCGGCTGGGGCCAACTCCTCGGCGATCGCGGCAGCGGCTTCGACATCGCGGTTCACGGACTGCGCCACTGCCTTCGTATGTATGATGTCGAAAATCGTACCCATCCTCTCGCTCAATCCTTTTTATGCGAACTCGGTCTCAACTCCCTCAACGACCTTGTTCTCTGGGCTCAAGAAGCCGATAAGTCTGCGATCGGCAAGCTCGCCCCCCTCGTCTTCGAGGCCGCCGAAGTCCCCGGCTCCAAGATTGATATCATCCTCGACGTCTGTGCCCGCCGCCTCGCCGAATACGCTGGAGTGGTGGCCAGCAGGCTCGACTTCAAGCATCCCCCAATCTGCCTGCTGGGTAGCGTTTTTGCCCATCAGCCCAAGTACGTCGACCTCTTCAAGAAACACCTCGCCTGCCACACACCCGACGCCGAGGTCGAGATTTGCGGCCGCTCGGGAGCCCACGGCGCAGCCTTCATCGCCTCCAAGGGAACCCTCACCACCTCGGAACCTGCCACGAACGAGCCAGCAGCCGACCGCACCGAGGACCTCGCCACCGCCGAGACAGAACAGGCCAACCCCGCTTCCGCCCACCTCGACGAACTCGACACCCCCGCCCTCGTCACACTCTTCGTCAAAGACCAAGAAGCCGTCACCCACGCCCTTGCCGACCGCAAGGCTGAGCTCGAAGCCGCCGTCGATCTCGTTTACGCAAATCTTAAAAAGGGAGGCCGCCTTTTTTACGTAGGCGCCGGAACCAGCGGCCGCCTGGGAGTTCTCGATGCCAGCGAGATTCCACCCACCTTCAGCGCCTCCCCCGATCTCATTCAGGGAATCATCGCCGGCGGCCATGAGGCCCTCCACCGCGCCGTCGAAGGCGCCGAAGACAGCGCCCCGTCCGGTTCCATCGCCATCACCGATCGCGGTGTGAACGATCAGGACGTTGTTTGCGGCATCACCGCCTCCGGCAACACCCCCTTTGTCCACGGCGCCTTGAAAAAGGCTCGCACTCTCGGCGCCCGAACCATCCTTCTGACCTGTAATCCCGCACGCCACCGCGAGGGGCCCTCCGCTGATGTCGAAATCGACCTCCCCACCGGCCCCGAACTCATCGCCGGCTCCACCCGGCTCAAGGCCGGCACCGCCACCAAGCTCGCCCTTAACCTGATCTCCAGCTGCACCATGATCCGCCTTGGCAAGGTGAAGGGCAACCTCATGATCGACCTCAACGCTTCCAACGAAAAGCTCCGTGCCCGTGCCGCCCGCATGCTCACCACCCTGCACCGCTGCACCTACCAGGAGGCCCACCAGCACCTGGCCGCACATCGCTGGAACGTCCGCGCCACCCTCGACGCGCTCACTAAATAAATGGAACTACCCTTCGTTAACCATCTGCGGAGTTGCGATAGTGAGGCCGGAGCGAATTTCCCAAGGTTTCTCTAAAACATGCCCTGTTTTTGCTAACGGCATGCATTTTATAAGATTGAGAATCTTTCCTTTTCCCCTAACCAAGGGGAAGGGAACGGTATTTTTTCGATGTAGATAAACTCCCTAAAATCGGATCCAGCGAAACGTTGGCTCCAACATTCCCAGAACGTATCTTTATGAAACTCCCGGTCATTAAAACCATTCTATTGACAGCCATCACATGGCAGAGCCCTTTGGCGAATGCTCAAATTCTAATCTCCGAGGTCGGAGCGGCACCTCCTAAAAAAGAGGCCAAGCTCGCCCCTGGGGTGCTTGCTCCCATGAATCCTGAGAGCGTGAAGTTCGAAGTGAAGGCCGCTCCGTCGAAGCTCTCGCTCAAGAAGGGAGATACGGTCGTTTTGCTTGGTTCCGGAATGGCCTCGAGGATGAATCACTTCGGATATTTCGAAACCGAGATCCAGCTGCGTTTTCCGACCAGCAACCTCAAGATTCGTAATATGGGTGACGAAGGCAATACGCCTGGATTTCGTCCCCATCCCGGTAGGAACCAAGAGGGGCAATATGCCTTTCCGGGAGCCAAAGAATTGCTGCCAGAAAAGCTCCAGGCTGGTTCGGGGCCGCAAGGGCACTTTGAGACGCCCGATCAATGGCTGACTGGTCTCGGAGCTGACACCATCGTTGCCTTCTTTGGATACAATTCTTCTTTTGAGGGTTCCAAGGGGGTGAATCGCTACAAGGCGGAGCTTACCGCTTTTGTCCAGCACACGCTCTCCCGGAAATACAACGGCAAAAACATTCCTCAGCTAGCCCTTGTTTCGCCGACTGCCATGCAGGATTTGTCAGGGAAATTCAGCGTGCCCGATGGCAAGGAAGGGAATCAAAATTTGAAACTTTATGCCGCCGCGATGAAGGATGTCGCAAATGCCAATGGAGCTCTATTTGTGGATGCCTTTGCGACATCTGCCCAATGGTTTGCCGTTTCCGATGAGAGACTGACTATCGACGGTGCTCTCCTTAATGATGATGGATACCGAAAGCTCACGCCTTGGCTTGCCGATGCTCTCTTCAGTGGAGAAACTCCAAATCAAAGCATGCTCGACGAGGTCCATGCAGCGGTCCAGGAAAAGAACTTCATGTGGCTAAATGACTTTAAGGTTCCCAATGGCGTGCACGTTTACGGTCGCCGATACAATCCCTACGGCCCCGCGAACTATCCCTTTGAGTTGAAAAAGACCCGGGAGTTTACCCAGATCCGCGACCAGGCAATCTGGGCTACTTTAAAAGGAGAGAAATTTGACGTGGCCGGAGAGGACGCCAAAACCTCGAAACTTCCACCCGTTCAATCCAACTATAAGCCGAGTAATAAAAACGGAACCCCCGAGTATCGGCCAGGGCAGGAATCCCAAACCAAGATCGCGGTTCCCGAGGGTTACAAAATCGACTTGTTTGCATCCGAGGAAAACTTTCCTGATTTGAAAAACCCAGTGCAGATTGCCTTCGATAACAAAGGCCGCCTCTGGGTGGCCACGATGGAGAGTTACCCTCATTATAAGATTGGAGATGCGCGTCCCAAGGACAAGCTCCTCATCCTTGAAGATACCGATGGCGACGGAGTGGCAGATAAGCAGACCATCTTCGCCGACGACCTGCACATTCCAATTGGTTTCGAGATCTCCCACGATGGCGTCTATGTTTCGCAAAGCGGGTCTCTCATCCGTCTTCAAGATACCGATGGTGATGATCACTATGACAAGAAGGACCTCCTTTTGAGCGGTTTCGATGACCATGACACTCACCATGCGATCTCCGCATTCTGTGCCGATCCAAGTGGTGCCTTTGTCATGTGTGAGGGAGTTTTCCTCCACTCAAACACTGAGAGTGTCTATGGGCCCGAGCGCGGGAGTAACGGTGGCTTCTTCCGCTACAGTCCGCAGAAAAAGCAGATCCGGAGGTACGCACAATTCTCAATTCCGAATCCATGGGGAGTGGCTTACGATGACTACGGTCAGGATTTTTTCCTCCATACCTCTGGAACCAGCTTTTCTTGGATGCTTCCCGGGACGGTGAAAGCCCGCTACGGCGCAAATTTGAGAGCACCGGATATTATAAAGAGCAATAAAGTACGCCCAACTTCGGGTGTTGAGTTTATTTCAAGCCGACACTTCCCTGATGAAGTGCAAGGTGATGTTCTCATCAATAATAGCATCGGTTACCTCGGTGCGAAACAGCATCGTGTCATCGAAGATGGCACGGGCTTCACCACCGAGTATGTGCAGGATCTCTATGTTTCAAAGGATTCGAACTTCCGTCCTGTCGATCTTGAATTTGCCCCTGATGGATCACTCTACCTTGCCGACTGGCACAATATGTTGATTGGTCATATGCAGCACAATGCCCGTGACCCGTATCGTGATCACGAGCACGGCCGGATCTATCGGGTCACCTATCCGAGCCGTCCTCTTGTAAAACCGGCCAAGGTTGACGGAGCCAGTATTGCGGGGCTTCTTGGGAATCTCACCCTCCCGGAATATCGTACCCGCTATCGCACTCGTCGTGAATTGCGCGAAAGAGATCCCGTGAAGGTTGCCACTGCCGCGACCAAATGGGCCTCCACTCAGAGTAGCGAGCGACTTAAGCTGGAAGCACTGTGGGTGACATGGGGTGCTGATAAGATTGACGTAAATTTGCTCGCCGAGCTTCTGGCTTCGAAAGATCACAAGATTCGGAGCGCTGCCGTTCGAGTGGCCCGATACAATGAACACAAGTTGAAGAATCTCGTTCAGATCCTCTCTCGTGCAGCCCACGACGACCACGGAAGAGTCCGTTTGGAAGCGATCACTGCAGCAACTTACCTCCCAACTGATCAAGGGCTCGCCGTCCTTTCCATCGCAAAGGCGAAGGAAGTCGACTCATACATAAAACAGAGTATCGACTTCGCTGATGCCATTTTCGCAGGTGAAGCTGTGGAAGCGGAAAAGGAGAAAGTTATCGTGGCACCGAAGCACCTGTCGAAGGAAGATGCGAAGTTGTTTGTGCAAGGAGGAGCGATTTATGCCCGAGAAGGTTACTGCATGACCTGTCACCAGTCCAAAGGTGAAGGCCTCCCTGATGCCGGATTCCCACCGCTTTCCGAGACCAAGTGGGTGCTTGGAGATCCTGATCGCCTCATCAAGTTAAGCCTTAAGGGGCTTATGGGACCCATCGAAGTGAAGGGTAAAAAGTACCTGGGGCAGGTTCCCATGACTGCCTTTGGCGGCTTGCTGAACGACGAAGAAATGGCATCGGTCTTGACCTATGTTCGTAATTCGTTCGGAAACAAAGCTTCGGCGATCGGAGCAGCTCAAGTGAAAAAAGTTCGGGCCGAAACGAAAAGCAAGATCGATATGTTCAGCCCCGATGTGCTCTTGAAGCAACACCCTCACTCTAGGAAATAGCGATCGTTTCGGGATCTCAAGATCCCCAATCCGCGACACCGATCATGAAGCATCCCGCATTGGGGTGCTTCTTTTTTTGGCTTGCGAGGAAATTTGCTTTGGGGCCAGAATCCGCTACTATGAAACCCACTCTCGCCCTGCCGTTCCTCGCTGCCGCCCTCATTTCTAACGCTGCGGCGGATCACCACAAAGCCCTTGAGCAGATCGTGACGCCAGGGACCGAGATGGTGAAACTGGGCGGCGAGATGAAGTTCACCGAGGGACCGGTCTGGATTCCCTCCAAGAAGATGGTCGTCTTCAGCGATATCCCGAACAGCCGCCAGATGCAGTGGAGCGCGGCCGGTGGACTGAAGGAGTATCGCAAGGTGGAGTCTTCCAACGGCAACCTCCTCGATCTGAAGGGCAACCTCCTCTCCTGCCAACACGGCGGGCGCAACGTGATTGTAACAGACGCGGAGGGCAAGATCACGGTCCTCGCCGACAAGTTCGATGGAAAGAAACTCAATTCGCCCAACGACCTCGCGATCCGCGCCGATGGCACGATCTGGTTCACTGATCCGAGCTACGGACTGAAAGGACGCGCCGCAGAGGTCGGAGGTAGATGGGTCTACAAGATCGACCCGAAGTCAGGGGGCGTCTCGGTGCTCTACAAGGGGCACGACATGCCAAACGGTATCGCATTCTCGCCAGACGAAAAACGGGTCTACCTCGCCGATACCGGGAAGGTTGGGAAGATCCGGGCCTTTGCAGTGGTGGAGAAGGGAATGCTCGGGGCACCTCTCTTCGAGATCGACATCCGCTGCGACGGAATGTGCATCGATACCGACGGGAATCTCTACGCCACCGCAGGAGGGGGCATCCACATCTTCGATAAGGACGGAGTGAAGATCGGAGTAATCGCAACGCCAGAACATCCCGCCAATGTCTGCTTCGGCGGCGCCAATTACGATACCCTCTTTATCACGGCCCGCACCGGGCTCTATTCCGTGAAGACCCTCGCGAAAGGGGCCAAGCCGAAGGGTGCCAAGTGGTAACGAGCCTCATCAAACAAGGACCGGGCCACGGATCATCTCGCTCGCGATCACCCTATTCCTGCTTCGCGGGAATCGGAGTCTTCCCGACCTTGGAGCGTCTATATCTACTACCAAACGACATTGAACTGCGCATCGCCTTACTGCTAGGATTTTTCATATTGGCTGGACCGCTTGAGAGCGGCGTTGAGGAGAGGAGGTGATGGCTTCCAATATGCAAGGATTGTCGGACTAGGGATTGAGAGACCAGCGGGCCTGGCGGAGAACCGCTTTAGAGGAATCCTTGGGGTTTTCGTACCAGATCGTGAGGAGGGTGCCATCGGCGAGTTGGACGGTGGAGGGGTAGCCGAGATCGGAGGATACACCGTCGTCAGAAATGGTGATGGGCTCGGACCAGGTGGTGCCGTGGTCATCGCTGATGCGGGCCTGGTTGCCGTAAGGTTTACGACGATAGCCGTAGGTCATGAGGAGGCGGTCGCCGGAGAGGCGGGTGAGGAAGGAGGGAAGGCCCCAGACGCCGATGGAGTGCGGAACGCTCCAGGTCTTGCCGCCGTCATGGGACTCGCTCTGGAGGGTTTCGCCCTTCTGGGCGGGATTATGGTTGCGGATGTGGGCGATGAGAGTGCCGTTGGCTGCTTCGATGGCATGAAGTTCGTGGTAGGATTTGAGCGCGGAGTCGCCGGGGCGAGTGGGGATTTCGGCAAGCCATTTCCAGGTGACGCCGTCGTCGTGGGATTCGGCGAGGCCAATCTTCGCTTTGTCGGTCCAGAGTTTCTTGCCAGCATAGAGGAGGCGGCCATCGGAGAGCTGGATGGGGCCGTGGGGGGAATTGACGGGGATGCGGGAGGGAGCGGAGAAGATCTGTCCGCCGTCGGTGGAGCGGAGGATCCAGCTCCCAAGAAGGGCCTTGCGTTCTTCGGCGTTGATCCGGTGATGAGCGGCGAGCCATTTGCTTTCTTCGGGAGTGCCTTTCTTTCTCTCAAGGTAGGATTCGTAGGCGAGGGAGGTGAAAGTGGTGATGAGAATGGAACCCTTGGCGGTTTCGAGAACGCCGGCGTCGCGGTCGTCAATAGGGGTGTCGAGGACGACGCGGGGAAAGGTCCAGCTCTCGCCCTTGTCGTTTGAGCGCATCATATCGACGCGGCCGAAGGGGCAGATGTGACCGGCGCGGCCGCCGGACCAGACGACGAGGAGTTCGCCGTTCGCGCGGCGGGTGGCGGTGGGCCAGCCGCAGTAGAGGTCGGGCTGGAAAGAGATGGTTTTGATGTCGTGGATCGTGACCTTTGGAGGAGCTGCCATCGCGAAGGTGGCGAAGAGGAAAGCTGCGCTGGCGAGAATTAAACGGGTGAGCATCGGGCGGTGGGTGCAGGGTGATCGATGGGTCATGGGATTTCGGGGACTGCCCCGTTGAAAGGTTTTCTTTTCTAACGGGGCGACAAGTAATCAACGTAGTTTTAGGGAGCTTCTTTCGGACGACGTTAAGATCAGGTCGCTCGCGACTCTCTCGTAAACAATTGCGACCGTCTCTGATCTCCCTCACGGAAATGACCCCGCCTGCCGGGATCAACAACAAGCCATGCTATGATAATTTGATGCAATTCGCAGCTGGTATTTCAGCAGTTTTGCCTTAACCACTATAACATGAACCTTTCAAGAATACTTTCCCGGCGAATTGCCTCGCCCCTGTTTTCCTTAGCCTTGGTGTTGTTTGGTCCGGCGCTGGCACAGGAGCTGGTGATCGATGTGCCAGCGGATAACGACTCCATCCGGATCAACCTCCACGGCCAGCCGACGCAAGATCATGTCTTGCAGTATTCTCCCGATGCGCAAAATTGGGAATCTCTGCTCTCGCTCCGTCTCCCGTCCAGCCCCTTTCAGTGGAACGATCCTCTCGCACCCAACCGGGGATCGGGGTTCTATCGACTCTTGCAGTGGCCCGGAGGTGCACCGCGCGAAGAGGCCGCCGATTTCCGCCTGATCGACCACGAGGGTCGTACGCAACAACTGCATTACCACAGCTTCCAAAAGGCCATTGTTCTCTTCTTCACTGATCCTGATACCGATCCATCTTTGGAAGCCACTCTGAAGGCCTTGAAGAATTCCTTCGGGGCGCAAGCCGTCGAGTTCTGGGTCATCGACCCAATCTCGAAGAACCGCTCCGAGCTCGTTGCCACTGCCGACACTTGGCAAACGGATGTCCCCATTCTTCACGATTCGGCTCAATTGGTCTCGCGGGCATACAAGGTGGACCGAGGCACCGAAGTAGTTGTTATTGATACCGCCTCCTGGACCGTCTTCTACCGGGGTGCGATCGAGCGTCCTGCGGTGGACGAATCTCCTGCGCAACCCTATCTTTCCGATGCGCTCACCGCATTCTTTAGCGGGCAACCATCGACTTACCGCCACACTCCAACCACTGGTGATCCACTTCCCTTGGGCCCAACAGAGCTAGTTTCCTACGAGAATGTCATTGCTCCCATGATGATTGAAAGCTGTGTGCGCTGCCACAGCCCGAACAACATCGCGCCCTTTTCGTTCGATAGCTACGAGAGCGTGGCGGTATGGGCGCACGATATTCGCGAAGTGACTCTCACCGGCGAAATGCCGCCCTGGTTTGCCGATCCCGAGTTCGGGAGTTATGAGGACGATTGGTCTCTCTCAAAGGAGTCTCTGAGAGCGCTCGTCGACTGGATCGATCAAGGGGCACTGAAGGATGGCGAGACTGATCCTCTGGCCGACTTTGTCGCCAACACCCCGCCTCCCAGCGAATACCCCTTTAACTGGCCGTCAGAGTTAGGCGAGCCGGACATGATTCTCACCATCCCCTCTCAGAACATCCCGGCCAATGGCGAGGTTGATTATCGTTACATCGAACTGGACCCGAATATTCCGGCAAATACCTACCTCCGGGCTGCCATTATCAAACCGGGCAACCCCGAGGTCGTTCACCACGGCCTTGCCTTCATCGGATCCACCTTTGAGGCCTTCATTCAAGGTGCTGGGCTGAATGGCTACTTCGCAAGTTACGTTCCGGGGGTTCAAGCGAAACCCTTCCCTCCCAATGCAGGGAAACTCCTTAAAGCGAATCCCACTCTCACCGTTCAAATGCATTATCAGACCAACGGGAGCCCTCAGACCGACACGACCCAGCTTGGTCTCTACTTTCACTCCACGCCTCCAGAGATGGAGTATCGCACCACCGCCGCCAGCACCATTGCCATTAATATTGTTCCGAACGTGCGAGATTACGAGCGCGAGGCTTCAGTGGTACTGTCGGCCACGGAACCAACTCTCCTCTATGAATTGAGCCCTCACATGCACTTCCGTGGCTCACGGATGGAATACGATGCGATCTATCCGAATGGCGAGATCGAGAAACTTCTCTCGGTGCCTTACTATATCTTTGACTGGCAGTTACTCTATCGTCTCGCCGAGCCAAAGTGGCTGCCCGCCGGAACAAGAATCCGCGTGCGCGGTGCCTTTGACAACTCGCCCCAAAATTCCGAGAACCCCGACCCCACTCAATCCGTGGGCTTTGGAGAGCAGAGCGACGAAGAAATGTTCATCGGCTATATTAATTTTGCGGTGCAGCGCTAGCGCACCCTTCTTTATTGCGGGGTTCCACGCGGCAAGCCAATCGGCCCTGCCGTAGGATCTGAATTGCCCCTGATCTCGCATTACGCTTCTCCTCTCGAGAATCCTATTCCATCCAAGCTAAATTCCACCATGACCCAGCGTAACTCCGGCGTCCCAAAGAACCAGACGCACCGCCAGCAATCGATGCTATTTCACGCGGATTCAAGTGACCCGGACATGCTTTATTTCAGTAAATTCAATGCCTTCGACCCCTATCTCGCTTTCTCGGTGGGCCGCAAGAAGTTCGGAATCGCCCACGCCTCGGAATACGGGAGGATGGTCGCCGAATCAGGCTTCGACGAGATCCTGCTACTGCAAGAGATCAGCGAAGGCGCGGCACGGCGCTTCAAGCTACCGCAGGGACAGCAGCCCGACACCTGCCAGATGGTCAGGCATTTGGCAAAGCTCTACCGGATCCCTTCATTCCGGATCGGTGCCCGCTTCCCAGCTGGCCTTGCCGCCGACCTCCAACAGTCCGGGCTGAAACTCGAGATCGATAAGAACGTCAGCTTGTTCCCCAAGCGTGAGATCAAGACTGCCACCGAGATCGCAGCCCTGCGCAAGGGCAATCGCGCCAGCGCAGCTGGCTTCCGCGTGGTAAAGAAAACCCTGACCGAATCCAAAATTCGAGGAGGTCAGCTCATCCACCAGGGCAAAGTTCTCACCTCCGAGCGACTGCGAGAGTTGATCAGTCACGCTGCGCTGGAGGAAGGCGCGGTGGCACTTCATACCATCGCCTCCTGCGGCGACCAAGTCTGCAACAACCACTCCCCCGGCCACGGGCCGATCATGGCTGACGAGCTCATCATCGTGGACATCTTTCCACGACGACCGGAAGACGGTTACTGGGGCGACATGACGCGAACTTTCCTCAAGGGGAGGGCCAGCGACGCACAAAAACGACTGGTACGAACCGTGAAACGGGGTCACGAGTTGGCAATCCGCATGATCAAGCCCGGCCAGGTGGGAGGTAAGGTCCACGAAGCTGTTCAGGCGTTCTTCGAAAAAGAGGGCTATAAGACGGTTAAAGACAGTAAGACCCCGGAAGGCTTCTTCCACGCGCTTGGTCACGGGATCGGACTCGAGGTCCACGAGAGTCCCATCATCCGGGCCGCAGCTCCTTTCAAATTCAAGAAAGGGCAGATCGTCACGGTGGAGCCGGGACTCTACTACCTGGGACTCGGCGGCGTTCGGATCGAAGACGTCATCCACCTCGTCCCCGGTGGCAACGAAAAGATTTCCCATTCACCCTACAAGTGGGAGATCGCGTGAATCGCCATCTTTTCCCGAAGAAAGCGACTCAATAAAATTCAAACCACCTACACAAAAACCCAGCTAATCTCGTCGTTCGTCACGAAGACAAGGCGGTCAAAGAGCGCTGCGCCTGTGGGCATCGTTACCGGCTACTCAGCGAGGTCGAGGAATACGATGGTCGAAGGGTTGCCGACGGGTGTGTATTTTCCGGTGAACTTCAGTGTTCCCAGTTTTTGATCCACCCTAAAAACAGCAATGTTGTCGCCGCGTTGATTACAGGAGTAGAGGAACTTTCCGGTTGGATCGAAATTGAAACTGCGCGGGTAGTCGCCCCGGGTCCACTCATCGGCGACGAAGGTCAATTCACCGGTCGCGCCGATCGAGAAGATCCCAATGCTATCGTGTAAGCGATTGCCGGCATAGACAAAGCGGCCATCCTCGGAGACTAGGATCCCGGAACAGAAATTACTTCCGGCGAATCCCGGTGGCAAACTGGAAATTGTCTTTCTCTGACTCAACTTTCCCTGGGCAGAATCGTAGTCGAACAAGACGATGGTAGACCCTTCCTCTTGCAGAGAATACAACCAGCGCCCGTTGGGATGGAAATGGAAGTGCCGCGGCCCGTCGCCCGGCGGCAAGGAGACCGACGCCGGGTCGTTCGGCGACAGAAGACCTTTTTCGTCATCGAATTTCCAGAGGTAAATTTTGTCCAATCCCAGATCAACGTGAAGCACGAATCGCCCGGAGGGGTCGGCTTCGATCATGTGCGCGTGAGCCAGGTCGTGCCCGCTGATGGCGAAGCTCCCCGGCGGTGCGTTGGTGGCTTTGGTCGGCCCAATTTTTCCCTCATCCTTCTTGAAGTCGCTGGCCGGTCCGAGACTGCCATCGGGTCGAATCGGTAAGACAACCACCGAGCCGCCGAAATAGTTGGCCGCCAAGACGAACTTGCCGGATGGGTGCACGCTCAGATGGGCCGGGCCCTTTCCTCCGGAACTCACGGAGTTGAGCAACTTAAGGGTCCCGTCGGTCCGATCGATCGCGAAGGCGCTGATCGAGCCCGCTTCGTTTTCTCCAATTCGCTCAGTCTCGTTGGCCGAATAAAGGCGCGTCTGGTCGGCGTTGAAAGCGAGCGCACTCGGGCTCGTCCCCATCTCGTGCAAGCCGCAGGGCGTCATCGCCCCGGTGTCGCGATCGACCTGAAACAGGTGGATGCCACGACCATTTCCAGGAGGCAAATCCACTTGGGTCGACAGGACGTTCTTCAGCGGCGAGGTGTAAGTCCCCACATAGGCGATGAGCGGCCGCTCGGTATCGTTCACCTGTGCCTGGAGCACTTGCGGGGAAGCGATCACCAGCGCTCCGCTGGCCAGCGTGGTTAGGGTTCTTAAAAACGCGCGACGTGTTTGGGAGCTGGATCGTTTCATGTGAATGCAGTATGTCGGGGAGAGAGACTCGGACGGAGTCCAAAGTAGAGTTATCTCTATCCACAGGGGATCGAAGAGCCCGTCATTGCGACAGCTTCTTCGCCACCTTGCGCAGGATCTCGTCTTCAGATTTTAATGCTCGCTCGACATCCCCCTTGGCTCGATCTCCCACCAAGGCCACCAACTTCCGCAGGCAGGCGGCCTGATAGAAGCCTCGACCCGGGTTATTCTCGATCAAGGCCCGGCATGCCATCAAGCGCAGTTCGTCGGTCTCGATAACTGCCAGATCGCGTGCCAGTTTTTCATCCACAAGGGTGTGCAGGCTGACCAAGGGAGTCGGATGATCCTCTGCCTCCAGGAGTGCGATGATCTCATCGAGCACCTTGCGTCCCTCGCTCTCCGGTTTGAACTTCGTCCTCAGGGTCTTGATGCGGTCGAGGTAGGGTTTCGCACTCCCTCCGTATCCTTTCAGAATCTTCCAACGATGCGGCAGGCGCTCCCCCAGGCCCCAGTCCTTGAGGTCGATCGACTCCAGCGCCAAGGGAACCCCCTCCGCGATGCGATGCTCCAGCATGAGATCGAGGGCATACTGGCGCGCTTGGTCGCTGAACATGCGGTAGTGTGGCGCGGGCTTGGCGACCGCGTCGTGGACCTCCTGTGCCATTCCCCCGAGATCCTCTCGCGAAAAATGGACAAAGGCGTAGGCTGCGGTCCCACGGGTCCGCCCCCCCGGAACCCGCAACAGCTTGGCCAAGGCCGGATGCAGAAGCTCGCGGTCCACTCCCTCGAGCGGGTCTCCCTCCTCAGCAAGAACCGGGAGCAAGCCATCGAAGTAGAGGGGCGCCACGCGGCCCGCGTCATACCCGATGGCAAAAGCCATGGCCTGCTGAACCGGCCGCATCTCGCCCTCTTCCTCGCGAGCCAGCACCGCCTCCAGCAACTCCGGCATCACCTTAGCGGCCGGCTTGTTGACCCGGGCCAAGGCATAGCTGGCCGCAATGGCAACGGGCGGATCGTCCCCAAGGGATCGCGCCAGTGCCTCCACCGCAGCCCCGGCTTTCTTCCCCTGGTGGCCCAGGGCCGCACACGCTCCCGCCCGGGCTTCGAGCGTGTCGTTCTTGAGTAGTTCCAGCAAGTGCTTCGTAAAGTTCCCCTCCTTTTTCGCAAGGAGCCTCGCGATCCACTCGCGGCCAATGGGCGACCAACTATTCAAGCTGGAGATCAGTTTCTCCGCATTCACCGCATCCGGATTTTCGAGACGCCAACGACCCGCTGCGATCGTCTCCGCAACCTCTTCGCTGCTGAATAAGGGTTGATCACTCATCCCTTTCCCCGTGAGGTGGAGTGCCCGCAGTGGCAGGCTCGCGATGAGAACCTGCGCGACGGTTGGATCGAGCAATCCCTTCCCGTAGATCCCTCCGAGCTGCTGATAGACAAAGCGGCCATCGCCTTTGCGCGTGAGAGCGTAATACCATCGTAACTCCTTCTGGAAGGCCGCCGCCATTTCCGGACCACCGCAATGCGCACCCAGGACGTCCCAAAAGTAGCTGTAGGAGTTCCCACTGTGGCCATACTCCATCGTGTTGGAGAGCGAGGCCGTCAGTCGGGAAAAGAAGCGTGTCCCGGGCTCATCATCGAGCAAGCGGAACGCCACCGCCGCAATTCCGTTTTTGCCATTCCCCGACATCCCATTCCTCCCATTGGCATAGATCTCCAGGCTGGGTCGGTGAAAGCCATAGCCGATCGAGCCATGTCCCACGAAGCTGCCGAAGAATTGAGCTCCGCGGGCAATGGCTTCATCGATCTCGGAATGCTCGATCCCGCACTTGCGCGCTAGGATCAGAGAGAGGAAGCACGGTAAACCCGCCTGGTTAACGGCACCGTATCCGCGCAGGCGCCCGTGGGCCTTGCCCTCATTCTCGCTCGTCCATGCAAAGCCGTGCCCCCAGGTCCCCGCGCTGCTTTGCCCCATCGCGACCTTGACGGCATACTCGCGCAAGGCCGGAAGAACGTAATCATCACCGGTAGCAAGGTAGTATTCGGCGAGGACCAGACTGTGGTAACCGTAGCCCCAGCAGACCAGGCCCCCGTTCTCCAAGCTGATCTCAAGATCGGGCTTGGCAAACTTGGCCTCGTGGATGAATTCTCGCACCAGCGGATGATACTTTTTCTCGCCAGTGGCCAGGAGCGCGAGGACCTTCTCCCCGAACTTCCCCCAACTCTTCTCGTCGAGCAGGCGGTCCACGGCCACGTCCATGATCCGCGCGCTCTTCGGGCACTCGTAGGGCGTGCTCTCCGCGTAGGCTCCCAGCACTTTGAGCTTCACCGAAACCGTTTCCTCCTTACCCTCGCGAGCAGTACTTCCTTTCGTCGGACGCCAGCGGATCAGCTTCAAGGCCCCGCCCTTCTCCTCGGTTTCCGCTTCATCAATTGCCCGCCCCAGCGCCTTGCGTGCATCCTCGGAGAAATACCCTCCGCTTGCACCAAGAAGGACATCGCCCGCTTGCAGCACCCTATCCGCCGAACTTCCCGGCTCGACCTTCGTAACCAGAATCTGGCGGGCCTCCCCGGTCATGAAGTTCGCGCTCACATGCATCCAGCCCATGGCCCCGGTCGGCCCCAGGTGGAACTCTCCCACTCGCTCGAAATCAATCTCCTTGCGCAAGTCCCGCACGGGACCCGCCAAGGGTCGGGTAGGATTAGCCTGTGCCAGAACTGCCAGAGCAAGCGGAAGAAAAAGGAGCATGAATTTCATTGGACCCTTCTACGCGACCTTGCCCGTATTCCTACCAAGAAATTGGCGCCCACGTAGCGCAGGTCGCAATGACTTCCGGGGAGTGCCATCAACCTTCCCGGCGGGAACTAACGACCACTGTTGAATTGGGTTTCCCAATCCCCGGTCAGACCAGATTCTTCGTACGAGCGACTGAACAATCGTTTGGAGGTAGTATCCCGTTGTGGAGATTAAGGAGCGATTTCATCCACACGCAGTCTGAACTGACGGCTGCCCGCAGCGATGACGGGCGTATTCTCGCGAGTCGTGATGTTGGAGGTGCCGTCGCCGTTGTCGAGATTGCTTTGAATGGTAAACTCTGCACCCGCCCAGTCCGAAAGATCGGTTGCCGTTTCGATGCTGATGGCGAACCCAGTGACGCCCTGTCTCAAGCGGTAGGACAATTCGAGGTAGGTTGCCCCGTCGCTTTCGACCAGGGAGATGGTGGGAAGCTCAAAGGAGGTGCCGTCGCGCAAATCGGTCCCGAAGATGTACTCGAGCAGGTTATTGACGCCATCGAGATCGGCATCGGCAAGCGGCCCTGAGAGGGTCGGATCGAGGAGTTCGGCGGAAGTAAAGTAAGCGTCGCGCCAGTCGGTCGGAGGCGAAGAATCAACGACGCCCGGAGTGCCACCTGAACTGACGGAAGCCTGCCAACTTGCAGGATCGCTTCCGTAGCTTGCCGGGAGGAGACGCTCCAGGGTGGTTCCGGTTCCGTCGGGCGAAATCGGCCATGGGCTGGCATCGTTGTAGTCCGCGCTATCGACCGCGGGCTTGAGGTCGGGTTCAGCGGGGAGCGGGTTTGCTTCCGGCAGGTTGAGGTCGACCTTTTCTCCCCCGTTGGAGAGACGCCCGGCATAGGGTCCAAAGACGCCAACCGCAGCCGGCGGATTAAAGGTGGCACGGAAAGTGGTGGGGTCATTCTCGACCACGAGAACAACTTCTCCGGGATCGAGTTCAGGCGCACCAGCGCCGAAAACATACCCAACGCCCTCGATCTGAACACCCACCAATGGAACCGGGGAGCCGGAGATATTCTGAATTTCGACGAATTCGACGCTGCCATCGAGCGGGTGATACATGATCTCGGTGATGACCAGAGGACCGACCCGGGGAGGATCATTGGCGAAGCCGAAGGAGTTCGACTGGAGCGGCGGATAGGAGACCTCGCCAACCGAGTTAACATGGCGGCCGAAGCTGAATCCCGCAGCTCCATCCCCGAAGGTGAATCCATGGACGTAATCGGTCCGATCACCCGCGGGTGTCGCGGAAACGAGGTAGATTTCCTCGCCTCCTGAACTGAGGGCGAAGCTGGGGTCGACACCAGGGGTGGGATTGAAGTCGGACTCGTCGAGGACGAGGAATCCACCCCCGGGGATAATGGTATTGGCGGGAATGCGGAATTTCCCGGACTGCCCCAAATCATCGGTCAACCACCACCCTCCGATGTCGACGGGAGCGGGATTGGGATTGAAAATCTCGATGGAATCGGTGGCGGGGAAGAGAGCATTGGTCAGGGCTTCATGGACCAAGATGTCGGGAATCTGGGCCAAAGTGGGTTCGTTGGTTCCGGGAGATCCGAGAAGACTCCGGCTGGCGGTCCAGTTGGCGCCGTTCGCAGGATCGTCGGAATTGACGAGAATGAGTGAGCGGCCATTGTCCGCCTGGCCCGGCCAGATTCCTGCCGAGGAGAAGGTGAAGGATTGGATGATGGCGCCGGCGGCGTCCCGGAGCTCGAGGAGTTCCCCGTCGTTGTTAAGGGAGCCTTCAAACTCCCCGGCGATGAGGCTATCTCGCCCGTTGCCATAGACCTGCCGGAAGGCAGTGAGGTCGTTGACGACGAGAATTTTCTGACCGGGTGCCAGGGAGAGAATGGAGCCCGAGGAAAAGTTAAAATCGATTCCATTGGTGAAGGCGACATCGCTGAGAGACAACTTGGTATTGCTGAGATTCTCGAGTTCGACAAACTCATAGGCACTGTCATCGGTCAGGGCGTCACCGAGGTCATAGGGATCGAACATAATCTCGCGGATGGTGAGATTGACGGAGCTCGCCGGGACTTCGTTCACCAGGTATTCCGCTTTCAAGGGAGCGCCCCAGCCCGTGCCGACGGGGACACCTGCTCCCGGGTTGTTGCCTCCACGCGGATCGGAGATTCGGGCGAACAGGCGGGCAGTTTCGTTCAGCGCAATGGGTCCGGTGTACTGGATACCGCCGGAAGCGCCCGGGTCGACCTGCTTCTCGCCTGCCACGAGCCGGGCCTGAACGAGGAAGTCACTGCTCGTGCTGCTGCCATTGAGGCCGTGGATGGCGAGGATGTTCTGGCCGGGCTGCAAGGCGCTAAGGAAGGCATCGGCCCCGAACTCCACAAAGGTGACCGCCACGCCATCATCGTGATTCTGGGTTGCGGTCGAATTCCACGCAGGGGAGCCGGGCGCGTTTCCGGAGGCAATCTGTGTGCCATTGAGGTAGGCGATGAAGCCGTCGTCATAGCGCATCTCGAGGGTCATATAATTGAAGGAAGCGAGATCACCGGCATCGACATTGAAGGGGATGCGGACGTAGGCGCTGGTGTTGACCCCGGACATGACGGGATTGGGGGCCTCGAAGTTGATGTTGATGTAGGGATTATAGGTGGTAGCGGAGTCAAACCCAACGCCGTTGGTGCCGCTGATCCAGGTGGCGTCGTTGTAGGGCTCATTGTCGCCACGCCAGGTGGTTCCGATATTACTGGTAGGAACGATGGCCTTGGCCGGCGCCGTGACCTCGACGAGGGTCTCGGTACTGAGAATGGTGGTGTTACTAGTGAAGCGGGGGTCCGTCCCGTTAAGGGTATACCAGATGGTGCGGCCATTGCTGAGGTCGCCGGAAAGCGTGAGGTTCGTTCCAGCCGGGAAGGTGCCGTTACTGAGGTTGGTGGCGGGCTCGGGGACGAACTGCCCGTCCATCCAGTTGAGGCGCGTCGTGAGCCAGTTCCGGAGGTGGTTGACCTCCCCGGAGTATCCCCCAAAGCGGGGTTGATTGGAGAATCGTTGGAAGTTGCGGACCTGAGCCTGGTTAAGTTCGGCTGCGTAATCGTCGATGATTTGCTGCACGTTGGCGGTGGTCCAGGGTCCCTTTCGGAGCTCGAAGTAGCGGTCAATGTAGAGCTGCCAGAAATCCTCGTTGTTGAAGAGTTCGTTCCACCAGGGAAAGGTGAAGTAGGCGGTGCCCCCGGACCAGGACGTCGGGCTGTTGTCACGGCCATCGGTAGAATCCATGGAGCGGTCGAAGTCCCAGATGGGGCCAAACTCCATTTTTCCCTGGCGAGTCTTGTGGAAATAGGTGCTCAGCCTCAGGGCATCGGCATTGAGAGCGAGGACATTGTGCAGGTGGTGGTCCGCCCAGGCCAGAGGATCGATGTAGTCCTCGTAGTTGTTTCCGCTGAGCGAACTGTTCATCGCATTGAGGTAATCGCGGAGCCAGTTGGCCTGCTCCGGGGTGACGTCTTCCTCTTTCGGATAGACCCAGCCGAGGGATCTTCCGCCCGCGCTCAATCCACTGTCACCGGGATCGAGACGGTCGATTTTCATGATGTATCCACCCGTAATCCCCGGCTCGCTGGTGACGCTTTCGGGCAGCCGTTCCACATCAATGCGATCCTTGTCGCGCGTGATCTTTTCCATGAAGGTGTAGACTCCGTCGTAATCGAAGGAGCTGCTTGTGCCGTAGCTCAGGTTGCCGCCGTTGGTGTTAAGAAAGAGCTCCACGAAACGAGTGCGGACGGCATAGCGGCCCGATTGATTGCTCAGGTTGTAAATCAGGGCGTTCCGCATCAGTGAAGGGTCATACTGGGAGCGGGCGTTGAGGATCCAGTCGGACTCCTCCGGCATTCCTAAGGGAGCGATATCCTTGTTCCGGTTGTCTTCGTTCCAGGCCTCGATGCTGTAGGCTTTCTTCTCAAATCCAGCGGAAGAGGATCCCCGGGTTTTGTAACCGCCCCGGGTGCCCAGGGCATATGGCTTGTTCAGAGTGGTGATCCCGGTGTTGGGATCAGGCTCGAAAAAGGCGAAAAAGACGTAGGCCTTTCCATTACTTGCGCTGGGTCCACCGCCGAACTTCTCCATCACTACGACCGGAATATCGGAGGTGAACGATGCGGCACTGGCAGCGAGCTCGATATAACCCTCCTCGGTGACCGGACCCGGCGCCAAGCCCGAATCGTAGGCGCGGGCGCGAATGATCCGGGATGAAGTGATGTTGATGGGCGAGCCCGTGTAGAGGGTAGATGATGAGGTCGGCGAGTCACCATTGGAGGTGTAGCGGATCTGGGCAGTGGGGGAAGAGACGGAGAGGCCGAGAGACAAAGAACCCGTGAATCCGCGACCGGGAATCGAGAAGGCCACGGCCTCCGCAGGAAGGCCTTGGTTACTGCCGTTCGAGGTGCCCGGAGTGGGGTTCTGAAAATAATCGACTGCTCCGAGACCGGGATTCGTGGCCGCGGTCGTGGTATCGAGTTGGGGGAGAATCAGAAGATCGGAGCTGTCCAGCCTTCTGTTGAGTCCATGAATGGCGAGGACGTTGCTTCCGGCGTCCACCAGATTGAGATTTGCCGAGATGTTGAAGTCGACAAAGACGACTGCGCTGCCGTCCGAATGATCGGCAGTGGCCAGCGAGTTCCACTGCGGGCTGGCCGGAGCTTGGGCGGAGGCCACCAGCTCGCCGTTGAGATAGGCGGCAAAGCCATCGTCGTACTTCATGCGAAGGGTGAGCGAGGTCAGGACAGCAGGGTCATTGATGGTGAAGGGAATGCGGATGTAGACGCTGCCGTTGGTGTCATCCATCTGGGACTGCACATCGGCGTTGCTCCCAATGAGATTACCGTAATCGTACCCGATACCGGTATTGGCAGTGGACCAAGAGGAATCATCGAACTGCTTGTCCCGCCAGGAGTTTCCGATATCGGAGGTCGGGACCAGGAGAGTGCAGATGGAATTCTCAGGGACGATGGTGACGTCGGAGCCGCTCCCGGTCTGGGCCAGACCGTAGGAAAAGTCGTCGAACTGCTCTGGATAGTTTGGGTAGTCTTGCACGATGGTCCGGCCATCGGCTTCCACGAGTGCGAGATAGCCACCGGCATTCTTGCTGAGTTTGAAGTTGGTATGGAACTCGCCCGCATCCCGATCCTTGTCGGAGGCGAAGACGATGAGTGATCCCCCCGAGGGAAGAATGGTGCCGATGGGCAGTTGCCACCTGTCGAGTTCACCGGGATCATTGGTGAGAAACCATCCGCTGATATCAACTGGAGCCGGAGCCGGATTAAAGATCTCCATCCAGTCGGATGATTCTCCATCCTCATCGTAAAGGGATTTGTCATTGGAAGCCATGAACTCGACGATGACCGGAGCCGCGAGAGAGTTTACTGCCGAGAAGCCGAGAATGGCGACGGCAGCGAAGACGAGGGAGCAGGAACGGATGAAGCCGATGAGGGCCCATCCGCAGAAGAGCGGAGCATTCATGATAGGAAACGGGATTCGGGACGGATGTGTGATGTGAAGATGACACTTTAAAGAGTGACACCAACAAAAGTAAAAACTTAAGCCACAACAATGATTCAACAAAAGCCATGACAAAAATGCGACTACAAGGCACTTCCGATAACCTCTTCATCATTTAGGATTCCCCAAACGTCCCCGGTTTGGGAAGCTCCCCCCCGAGAAAATACCACAAGCTCGACGGTGCTGGTGATTTCTTTTCGCCGCCTAGAAGCTGGAGGTGACCCGGCGTGGCGCAAGCCTCGAGAGCAAATAAAAGATCCTAATCATATTCTGTCATGTCCAATACCACAAATGATCAACCGAACTTTGTCACGCATCTCGAATGCTCCAAAACTGGCGAGCACTATCGCGCGAATGAGGTCCACGGCCTCTCCAAAGTGGGTGCTCCCCTTTTGGTGCGCTACGATTTGCCCGCACTCAGCGCTGCCTTGAAACCGGCCGATCTCCTCGAACGAGCCGAAGATTTTTGGCGCTATCGCGAGTTCCTCCCGGTGCGGAAGCCAGAGAATATCGTGAGTCTCGGCGAGCAGATGACGCCCCTATTAAGGGCCTCACGATTAGGAGGTGGCGACGAAGTTTTCATTAAAGACGAAGGACGCTTACCGACCGGTTCATTCAAGGCGCGCGGTTTGTGCCTGGCGGTCTCGATGGCCAAGGAACTCGGCTTGAATCAGCTCGCCATTCCAACAAACGGCAACGCAGGCGCTGCGATGGCCGCTTACGCGCGCAGCGCCGGCATGGAGGCCTTCGTGTTTTGCCCCGAGGACACGCCGGAGACGAACATCCGCGAGATCGCGATGCAGGGTGCCAAGGTGTGGCGCGTCAACGGGCTCATCACGGACTGCGGAAAAATCGTGCGCGAGGGAGTTGAAGACACAGGCTGGTTCGATCTCTCGACGCTTAAAGAACCCTATCGCATTGAGGGAAAAAAGACGATGGGCTTGGAACTCGCCGAGCAGTTCGGCTGGCAGCTCCCGGATGTCATCTTCTACCCCACCGGCGGTGGAACCGGGCTCATCGGGATGGTGAAGGCCTTCGACGAACTCGAGGCGATCGGTTGGATTGGTTCGAAACGCCCTCGTATGGTGGCGGTGCAGGCCAGCGGTTGCGCACCGATCGTCAAGGCCTTCGAGGACGGTGCCGACCACGCCGAGCTGTGGGAAGATGCGCACACTGTGGCCGCCGGAATCCGCGTGCCGGCGGCGGTTGGCGATTTTCTTATCCTGCGCGGCGTGCGGGAGACTGGAGGCTTTGCCACCGCGGTCGACGATGATGCCATCATCGCCGCGCGCCAGGAAGTTGCTGATCGCGAGGGGATTTTGCTCTGCCCCGAAGGCGCCGCAACCTACGCCGCCTACAAAAAGGAACTGACGAGCGGAAGGGTCCGTCGCGATGAGTCTGTGGTTCTATTTAACTGCGCTACCGGCCTCAAGTACGACATGCCTCCAGTGACCGATCAGTTGGATCGACACAGTCCAATCGATTATTCCCAATTCGTCTAAACGCCGAGCGAATCCTGGAGCGGCCTCCATCTCGAATCGTCTCGTCGAGCGAAACGATTCTTTCGGGGCAGGCTCACATTCTTAGAGGAACGGTTTCGCCGCTGTCCAGATCCCAACCAGCACGATTAGGATCGCGCTCGCCCAGAACCAGACCGCGAAACCCTTACCGAGATCCAAACGCGGATCGGAGTCACGCCGTTTAAAATAGATTGCGGCATAGAGCACAATCAGGAGGATGATCGAAGTGACAAAGCCGCCGACGAAGACCATGAAGACCGGATTGCCGACCGCTTTATAGACGATCGCCCACAGAACTGGAATGACCCAGGCCAAGCCCGCAATCCAGCGCATGCGCTTTTTTAAATTCGAGAAATCGAACATCCCGATCTGCCCAAAGGCATCAGCAAACTGCCGGGTCCAAGCCGCGAGCGCGGCAAAAGTCGTCGAGAACAGCACCACAAATGCGCCGGCGTAGAACATCGGTCCCGCCCAGTCTCCCAGCGTCGTCGTATACATCGTTGCCAGGTATTCCAGGAATGGCCCACCGCCGCCGCCGGGAACCTCGCCACGCCCGTGCAGCAATCCTGCGCCAAGGATGTAGAAAGCCGCAGTCATGACGGTATAGACGGTCATCGCTGCCACCGCATCGACGATCATCACCTTGGTCCAACCTTTCGCGCGTCGCGCCCACGCGTCGCTGCCGTCAGATTCGCCGGTCTTCGCGGCGTAGCCTTTTTCAATCAACCAGTAGTTGTAAGCCATGATCTCGTCCCCTCCGACCCCCGTGATACCGAAGGCACCGATGACCAGCAAGAGCATCGCATTGTCACTCGGCAGACTGAAAGTGAGACCCGAAAACACCTCGCCGATCGTGACGGCCTCCGGTCCGAGCTGCAGCGCCACCAGCGAGACAAGAGTGAAAACGGTAAACAAGCCGATCATCACCACGGAGAGGGTTTCGATCAATTTGTAGTAACCTCCCGAAACGATGATCCCGACGATTACGACGGTCACCACCAGCCAAATATCGGTCGATATCGCAGGGAGGGCCATGTTCAAAAGCACCGCGACCATGCCAATGATGCCGCCGACCTGGAGGAATTTGAAGAGCATCAAAAAAAGCCACGCCCAGATGCTCCAGTGCGCCTTGCCGATTCTCATACCGGGCAATTTGTCGAGCAATGCAAAGGTCGGTTTGCCGGTCGCGATCGCGCGTTTTCCAAATTCCACCTGCACCGCGACTTTCACCAAACAGCTAATGAGGATCACCCACAGGGCGATGAATCCCGCCTCGGCACCAAGGGTCGTGGTCGCGACCAGCTCGCCCGAGCCCACGATGGACGCCGACAGCACGAACCCGGGTCCGATGTGTTTGAGGCTGCCGCGCAAGGTGGTCGGAGGCTCCTCTATTTTGGATGGGTCGAGTTTATAGGGATCACTGCTAGGTCGCATTGGATCGCAAGCCTAACGGGAGAGCCACGAGCAAAGAAGCCCAAAACCAGACTAGAGGTTCAGTAAGATCTCAGAGTTCCGAATGGGAGAGCAGTATTCTATCCAAGATCGCATTCGAAGTGAACACCACAACGGTTCTCCGGGCGCTCGCGCCAGATCTTCCCGCTCGGGAAGGTGTGATCGGCAAGAAAATCAGCGTTGAATTCCAATCCCCAACCCGGGGCTACGGGCGTGACATAGTGGCCACTCTTCGTCCGCACCGGATGCTCGACAGAATCTTGGAGGAAATCGATGTACTCCACGAGCTGCGTGTCCGAGTGCCCGCTCACGGCAATTTGATCCCACATTCCGTAGTGTTGAATCATGTTGCACAGCGCAATTCCGCCGCCATGGGGACAGACCGGGACGCCAAATTTTGCCGCCATGAGAATGATCGCCATGACATCATTGACCCCGGCCACCCGCACCGCATCGATCTGGCAGTATCCGATCCCACCGCTCTTGAGCAGTTGCTTGAAAATCACGGGCGAGGCGGCTTGCTCGCCACAGGCAAATTTAAAGGAGGCACCCTTGAAGGTCTCAGAGAGTTCAAGATAGCCAAGGACGTCATCCCGGGCAATCGGTTCCTCGACCCACTTCAATCCAAAGGGCTCGTAGTGCTCGATGTGCTCCTTGGCCTCATCGACGCCCCAATACTGGTTCGCATCGACCATCAAGGATTGATCGGGACCAAGGGCATCGCGCAGAAATTGAAGACGCGCCACATCCCTCTCGAGATCTTGCCCGACCTTCAACTTGAAGGCATCGAAGCCTGTTTCCTGCAGCTTCCGCACGGTCTCAAGAATCGCCTCATCGCTCAAGCCCAGCCAACCTGCGGTGCAGTAGGCCTTCGGACCGAGCACGCTCATCTCTTGCTCGCGCGTCACCTTGTGCGCCTTCGCGGTCTTCAAAATCGCGAGGGCCTCATCCGGGCTCAGCGCATCCTGCAGGTGACGCCAGTCAATGCAAGCGACGACAAACTCCGGCTCAAGATCCACCAGGAGCTTCCACAAGGGCTTGTTCTCAGACTTCGCCCACAGATCCCACATCGCATTGATGATCGCTCCGCAAGCCATCCGGAAAACCCCATCGTGCAGCCAGCGCAGCTGGTGGTGGTCGATCAAGCGCCGGTAGAGTTTCAGGGGCGCGGCCGAAAAATCCTCAAGCGAAGTTCCCACCACCAGCTGCGCGAGATCGCGGATACCGTGGCAGATCCAGTCCGTCCCAGCGCCAACCGTGAACACCACCGCGACCCCACGGAGCCCGCCATCGGTCTCGAGGTGCAAGACCGCGGAAGAATAATCGGGAGCCTTGTGAAAGGGATCCGACCCCAGCATATCATCCGACGTCGGCACGCGCAGATCGATGACTTCGGCGGAAGTGATTTTCATCATTCTAGCTCTCCTTGACCGCCGTTTGCTTCTGCGATCCCAGTCCGTCGATCCCCAGCTCGACCACGTCTCCGGCCTTCAAATACCTCGGTGGATCAAATCCCAGACCAACCCCCGCTGGAGTCCCGGTGGAAATGACGTCGCCCGGGAGCAGGGTCATAAATTCGCTAAGGTAGCTGATGACATGCTGGATATTAAAAATGAAATCTGTCGTGCAACCGTCCTGGAGCTTCTTGCCATTCAGCGTGAGCCACAGATTGAGATTATTCGGATCGCCCACCTCGTCCTTGGTTGCGAGGTAGGGACCAAAGGGCGCGTAGCTGTCAGCGGATTTCCCTTTCACCCACTGGCCCCCCTTCTCCAACTGCCACTCACGCTCAGAGTAGTCGTTATGCACCGCGTAGCCTGCGATGTAATCAAGCGCGTCACCCTCAC
>JAPKCM010000001.1 GCA_028822935.1 Akkermansiaceae bacterium | reverse complement strand
CGGCGCGTCGTAGAACCCGCGCTTTGAGGAGAATTTCGTATCGCGGACGAAGCCGCCAAAGGTGTCGCCGTTCAAGCCGCCCGGCGAAGGGCGAGCCAGAAATCCGGAACTGCCGATCGACGGGTCTGTGACCCGCACCGCATGCAGCTCAGGCGAGATGAGCATATCGGAACTAGTGATCGAGTCGTTGAGTCCATGGATTGCAAGCAGGTTCGGTCCATTGACCAGCAAATGTGCGTGAACCGAGATATCGAAATCCACCAGCCCCTGCGCTTCCCCGTCGCTGTGCTGCGCGGAAGCGTCGGAATTCCAACTCAGCACTCCCGGCGCATTCGCATCGGCGACCCGAACGCCGTTGAGGAAAGCCGCGAAGCCATCATCGTACTTCATCTTTAAAGTCAGCTCCGAGATCGAGCCGCTCTCGCTCACAGAGAACGGGAAGCGCAGGTAGAGCGTGGTGTTAACGTTGTTGATCGTGTTATCGAGATCGCCGCCAGCGCCGAAGTGCGAGTCGTAAGTCGTCGCCTCGTCGTAACCGACAGCGGAGATCACCGGCGTCCACTCGGTATCGTCAAATACGAGCGCCTGCCAGGTTTCGCCGAGCGTTGCATCGGCCGGCACGTGCGCCGTCCCAGAGGGAGTTACATCGATCAAGATCGACGGCGTACGGTTGCCGTTCTGCATCAGTCCATAGGACACGTCCTCGAACTGCGGCGGCAGCGGATCCGCCACGGATCCGAACTCGGCGATCACAGTCGTTCCATCTGGATCGACTAACGCAAGGTAGTCGCCATCCGCGAGTTTGAAATTCGTATGTAGTTCGGAACCAACCACGCTGCGGTTTTTCTCTGATGCAAAAACCAACAGGAACGAACCCCTATCGAGTTGCACTGCAGGAAGGCTCCACTTTGGCAGCGCCGCCTCGTCGTCGGTCAGAAAATATCCCTCGAGGTCGACGCTCTCGGGGCCGGAGTTGAACAACTCGAGCCAATCGGAGGGGTCGCCGTCCTCATCTTGCAACGAGCCGCCGTTGATCGCCATGAACTCGGTAATGTGGAGATCGGCATGGGTGGGAACGATCATCGCAAGGGCGATGAGCCAGGCAGAGACGAGTGTCTTCATGGGATATGGGAGGGCGAGGATTCTCCAATCGACAACCGTCTGGCCAGACTGACGTGGGACGATGATCAGAGAAAAATGGGCTACAGCTGATATTAGATCGTATTTACCACTCGATAACAATGCTGCTGTATGACGAAAAAATGCCCGCCGAGGGCGGAGTTCGTTGCCTACTTCCTACTTTCTCACTTTCGAACTCAACTGATGGAGGTCCCGCTCCGGTCCAAGGGCGTCTTCAAAGCCCTCCCGCCAAAAGCAAATTTCTAGCAGTTTGCCAGGATTGCACCGATCAGGGCGATGCGAACGGGATAACGTCCGGAGTGAAGTTTTTTCATCGGATCACTTTGGTTTGCGGGGCTCAACAACCCGTTTGGCGCCGGGATTCAATTTCACGATGTGGGGCATCTTGAGACCGTCCCCGTCTTCGACCAATTGAGCGACTACAAAGTCGGCAGCTTTTCTGGCGCCCTCGACAATTCTGGGATCGTTGAGCCGCACGCCCATTTCGGCCAGCGCCAGCACCTCCCCGGTCTGACCGTGTTTTCGCCGAACTTCTCACTGTGATTCTTCCAGGCATAGTTTCCGTCTACAACGTAGGCTGTATTGATCAGGCGATAGGCAATCTTACGGATGGCTTCATCACAGCGCTCTGCCAGTTCCGGGTCCTTCGCGCGAACATTATCGGCAAAGGATCCCAGCCAAAAGTAGCTTCCCGAAATCCCACTGCAGGCGCCGATGGTCTCCACAAGCGCGGTCGTGCCGACAAACTCGGTCATCGCTTCCTCGGCACTCAGATCATCCACGGTGCGCAGGAAGGCATCGGTCGTCGATCGCGCGGCGTCATAGCAGGTCTTTGCCATTTCCCGGTTTCCGGAGCGCTGGTTCATTTGATAGCCAAACCAGAAGGTGTAACCGATCCCGGTAATGCCACGCCCATACCCCAGGTTCACTTCGCCAGCCTGTCCGTTCATATTTTTCCAGATGATGCCGTCCCGGTTCTTTTTTGCTTCAGCAAGAATATAGTTCAGCGATTCGTTCGCGATGTCCTCGATCTTACGGTCTTGTGTGATTTTCGCACCTGGGAGAGTTTGGGCAATTTTCATAAGACCGAAGGCAGTTCCGGAATTCCCGCGACAATATCCCATCACGACGCTGCCATCGCCTCGCTTCCAGTAGCATTGCGGGGAACCTGATTCCTGGCGCTTCTCCGCCATTAAATAGGCAAATCGAGCGCCGCCGATCAGATAAGGCTCTACCTGTTTATCACCCGTCTCCCGGTGGTAGGTCGCCAGCATGTCGAATGTGGATTCGATTCCCCAACTGTGACCGCTTTGGAGCGGGCGAGCTCTCAGTTCCATTACCCCCCCCTTTCTCTCCCCTCCGCTCCGCTCCAAAGGCGTCTTCAAAGCCCTCCCGCCAAAAGCAAATTCCTAGGAGCCTCGCCTTGAGCTTCAGAGCGAGCTTTACCAATGAACTGATCGCTGGTAAAATCACTGGTGTGAAACATCGGATCTTCCTCTGTATGATCGCCATGGCGTTTCCTGCGGGAGCCGACTACCACAGCGTGCGCGGTCGGTTGCCGGCAGTGGTGAGCGATGGAATCATCGAGGGCGAGTGGTTGCCGTTCGGAAAAGACGCGCGGAGCCAAGACATGAAGGTCTTCGGGGGTGGGTGGAGCGGCGACGCGCATCTGCTGTGGCACGGCGAGCCTGGTCATGCGATGGAGACACAATTCAGCGTCAAGCGTGGCGGGCGTTACTCGCTATCGTTGAAGATGACAAAGGCGATCGACTACGGTGTATTCACGATTCGGGTGAACGGCAGGGAGCTGCGCAAGGGAGTCGATCTGTTCGGGCACAAAGTTGAACCGACGGAGCTGATCAAGCTGGGCGAGATGGAGTTGGCTGCGGGCGAACAGCAACTGCGTTGCGAGCTGACTGGAAAGAATCCGGGAGCGAAAGCTTTCCAGCGCAATCGCTACCTGTTGGGAATCGACTATCTCAAAGTAATGGAGCTCGACCCGCCACCAGAGCCTGAAAAAGTGTTGCCGCCAGCCGTGGACACTCCGGACGCACCGCATACCGCGACCTTTGAATTCCTGCAACCGTTGCTAGCAGAGCATTGCTATCGTTGCCATGGCGAGAAAGGGAAAATCAAAGGGAAAGTCGACCTGTTGCGGCTGAAATCGAAAGACGATTTTCTCGCTCAGCCCGAGTTACTACGCCAGTTGAACGACGTGCTGGAATTTCGCGAGATGCCCCCGGAAGACGAGACGCAACCCGATGAAAATGAATATTCCAAGCTAGCATCGATGTTTTCGGGTTACCTTGGCGAGCACCTGCAGAAGGAACAGTCGTTACCACCAATCGTGATGAGGCGAATGAACCGGTATGAGTACAACAACGCGGTGCGCGACCTACTCCAGCTCAAGGGCGACATCTACCCGCTGCCCGAGAAGACCATCCGGGCGTATCGCGCCTACTACGATCCCGCGTCTGGCAGCCTGCCCGACTCGATCCATCTCGGCAACCGCGCGCTCGGCAAAAACCAGATCGAACAGCCTCTCCTCACCGGAGTCGTGCCGTTTGCGATCGACCTGCAGTCCGAACACGGCTTCAACAACCGCGGCGACGAACTCGGTTTCTCGCCCATCCTGATGGAGAGCTTTCTTAATCTCTCTCGCTCGGTCGTCGAGAGCCCAGAGTTCGATAGATACTCGGCGCGAACGGGCACGCTCTTCCGCGCGGGCGGCGATCGCGCCAAGTGGTCGGCGACCGCACGAGAACGCCTCGCTCCCTTCCTCGAGCGTGCCTTCCGCAAGCCCATCGAATCCGCAACGCTCGAGCGCTACGCGCGCCTCTTCGATCGCGAGGCGGAGCGCGGCGACTTCAGCGCTGCCATGAAAACCACGGTTGCTGCGATCTTAGCCTCCCCGCGCTTCCTCTATTTGCTTGAGCGAAAGCAGGACGAGGAAAAACCGCTCGCGCCCTATGAGCTGGCGGGACGCCTCTCTTTTTTCCTCTGGAGTAGCATCCCGGACGAACAACTGCTCGCCGCCGCGCGCGATGGCACGCTCGCGGATCAAGAAATTTATTCCATGCAAGTCGCGCGCATGCTGCTCGACCGGCGGTCGAAATCCCTCTCCGAAAACTTTGCCCGCCAGTGGCTGCGGCTTGACCGATTGATCACCGCCGTGCCCGACTTCGAACGCTTTGAGCCCTACTACGCCCGCATCGGATGTGAACAATGGAAACTCGGCCTCCAGACAATGGTCGAACCTCTGCTGCTGTTCGAGAGCATCATGGTCGAGGACCGATCCATCATGTTGCTAGTAGACTCGAACTACTCCTACCGCACAAGCGACATGTCATCTTGGTATGCCCCAGGTGTTCCATTTAAAGGCAAAGCAAATCCCAATCGTTTCAACACCATGGGCGTGGTCTACCAACGGGTCCCAGTGAACAACCGTCGCGAGGGCGGCGTCATCACCTGTGCCGCCACCTTGACCATGAACTCCTCGCCGCTGCGCACCACCCCCATCACGCGCGGTGCTTGGGTCGCCGGTGTGATTTTCAACAAACCCCCGCCGCCGCCGCCCGACAACATTCCCGAGATCGAAGTGGACGATGCCAAAATCGAAGCTTCCGGTCAGACCTTGCGGCAGCGCCTCATCGCACACCAAGTCAACCAGAGCTGCGTCGCCTGTCACCAGAAGATCGACCCGCTCGGCTTCGCCTTGGAAAATTTCGACGCCGTCGGGCGCTGGCGCGACAAATACCCATCCGGTCTACCAATCGACTCCAGCGGACAGCTCTTCGGACGGGAGAAATTCGACGACGCCGTCGGGCTCAAGGACGCGATTTTGGCCAACCCCAAATGGTTCATGCGCGCCTTCAGCGAGCACCTGTTATCGTATGCGCTAGGTCGCGAACTCGAACTAGCCGACAAACCGGCGGTCGATGACATCCTGCGCGAGGTGCTCGACGCGCGCGGGCAGTTCTCGGTCGTTGTCGGGGCAATCGCAAAAAGCTACCCTTTCCTCCACCGATCAAACGCATTAGAATCTGAATGATGGCCAAATCGAGAAACCTATCACGTCGTTCCGTTCTCCGCGGAGCCGGGGCGACATTAACACTACCCTTTCTTGAGATCATGAGCGGCCGGGGGCAGGCTGCTAAATTGGCGGCGAAGCCACCGATCCGTACCGCGTTTTTCTACATTCCAAACGGCGTCGTCCAACGCTCGTGGCACCCGCACGACGAAGGCAAAGGTTACACTCTGAGCCCAACTCTCAAGCCGCTTGCACCCGTGCGAGAGAAGTGCACGCTGTTCACCAATCTCGACCGCATCAAAGTCGCCGGCACCGACGGCCATGCGCAAGCCGGCGCCTGTTGGCTCAGTAGCGCGGCACCAGACGAGCTCTCGCCCGCCGGCTACCCGCTGAAGACGACCATCGATCAGATCATCGCCGCCGAGGCCGGCAAACACACCGCTTTCCGCTCGCTCGAACTCAGCTGCAACCCATACGAGGACAACAGAGAATCGGTCTACTTCGACAACATTTCGTGGTATGGCCACGGCCACGTCGCCCGCTCCCTGCGCGACCCGCAGCGCGTTTTCGACCGCCTGTTCTCAGTCAAAGAACACGCCGCGCACCGAAGCGTTCTCGACGTCGTCCTGAATGACGCCAAGTCCCTTGACCGCGAACTCGGCCGCGGCGATCAGGAGAAGCTCGACGAGTATTTGGAAAGCGTCAGGACCGTCGAACGCCAGATCGAACGCGTCACCAAACGCCAGGCGGAATTCGACAAACTCGAGCTCGCCCCACCGACCAAGCCGTGGCAGGCGATGGCGCGCGACGAGTTTATCCAAGTGATGGGCGACCTCATGATTCTCGCCCTGCGCACCGACCTCACCCGAGTCGCCTCCATCATGAGCTCGCCTGAACGCTGGGGGACGCCGCTGATGGTGCACGGCCTGTTCGACAAACCCATCCAACATCACGGCATGACCCACGGACAGGGAAATGAGAACGTGCGGCAAGATCTTGAGCGCCTCGACCGCTTCCACGTCGAGCAGTTTTCCCGACTCGTAGCGAAGATGGACGCCGTCGAAGACGGTGATGGCACCACCTTGTTGGACAACTCGATGTTCCTGCTCGGCTCTGGCTTAAGTGACGCCGCGCTGCACATCTGCACTGACCTCCCGGTCGTGATCGCAGGAGGCGCCGGCGGCGCCATCACACCGGATCGCCATCTCAAGTCACCCGCAGGCACACCGATCGCCAATCTATGGAGGTCGATGGCCAAGGTGATGGGAGTCAAGCGCAACCGCATCGGTGACAGCACTGGGATGGTGAGCTTGAGCTGATCCGAAGCATGCCACTGTGAGAAATCTTAGTCGCGCTGCTCTCGCACGTTGAATGGCCGCTTTGGCTTCTATAAAAGCATCATTGTTGGTTTTGACGGGATCTTTAGCATCGCCGGCTCGCCCCTCCGCTCCGGTCCGGTCCAAAGGCGTCTTCAAAGCCCTCCCGCCAAAAGAAAATTCCTAGCAGGAGAAGGGCGCGTGCTCAGTTCGTCCCGCGTTGCTCACATGCATCGAGCGCAGCAGCGTCGTTCAACTGGCCTGAAATGCACGACATATCGTCAAGCAACGTTGCACGCACTCATCGTCGAGATCGCGGTGCAGAACGAAGCGAATACGTGTCGGACTGGCCAACGAGGCGCGAACCCCACCCTCAGCCAGTTGCTGCAGCAGAGGTTGCACCGAAGCCTGGCCGGGTTCGAGCATGACAATGTTCGACTCAGTGGCCGAAACATCGACACTTACCCACGATAGTTCGGCGAGACCGGAAGCCAGCGTCTTGGCTCGCCGGTGGTCCACAGCCAACAGGGCGGGCCCCTCCTTGACAGCTAGCAACCCCGCTGCCGCGAGTATGCCAGCCTGCCGCATGCCGCCGCCAAAGGCTTTACGAGCCCGGCGAGCCTCGTGAATAAAGTCCTCACGCCCGGCCAGCAGCGAGCCAACAGGCGCGCCCAGGCCCTTGCTCAGGCAGAGCGTGGTTGAGTCGGCGTTGGCAACCAGTTCGCTTGGCGCACAACCCAGGGAAACGGCGGCATTGAGCAAGCGCGCGCCATCAATATGCACCTGCATGGAAGCGGCGTGTGCGATCTCAGCCAACGCGCCGATACGAGCGCTATCGGCAACCCGACCGCCGGCCATGTTGTGTGTGTTCTCCATTACCAACAAGCGCGACCGCGGATAGTGCGGATCATCGATACGCACGACTGACTGAACTTGCTCGGGACTCGGGAAGCCATCGTGGGCCGACAGCGTGCGAACCTGCGTGCCCGACAACCGCGCGATCGCACCGCCTTCGTAGTAGAAGACGTGCGAACGTTCTTCGCAGATCAATTCGTCACCGGGACGGCAGTGCACGTGAATCGCCAGCTGATTGGCCATCGTTCCGGATGGCACGAATACGGCGGCCGGCTTGCCCAGCAACTCCGCGACCTGCTCTTCGAGCGCACGCACGGTTGGGTCTTCACCCCACACATCATCACCGACCTCTGCGTCCACCATCGCGCGACGCATCGCGGCGTTGGGTTTCGTCATCGTGTCGCTACGGAAGTCGGCTGGTTGTCCCACGGCGCTGAGAATGCCCGAGTCGCGGTTGAATACAAGGCAACAGGGTCGAAAAGCCACGCACCACCCCAGGCCTCTAGCGCAATGTCATGCGTCGCTCACGGCATCGGCAAACACCCATCGCCGCTGCATTGCTCGCTGGATTTTGACGGCGCCATCGCCCGGACGCAGACCGTTGTAGAGCAACCACAAAACCTGTCCATCGACGTGGCCGAGGCGCTCGTGCGTCCCGGCCAGCGTGTCGCTCTCAAACAACAACGAATCGCGAGTAGCCGGCGAATCGTTGCTCGGACCGAGCGCTTGGAACTTCTCCTCGAGCGCCGTGTGACGCAGCCACTTGTCGGTCAGGTCAGGATCGACGAAGACGACCGCGCGAATCAGTCCGAAGGGCGTCTTCAAAGCCCTCCCGCCTAAAGCAAATTCCTAGCAGTCGAACCCCAATGCGAATCTCGACATCAAATTAGGGCAAAGAAACTTCACCTTCAGAATCAATCGTCCTAGCTCCACCCCAGAAGCTTCTCCTTAAGCTTCTCAGCCCGCTCCAGGACATTCTCGCCTCCGACAAGATTTACGTGACCTAGCTTACGGCGTCCACTCGGATTGCTCTTCCCGTAGAGATGCAACTTTGCCCCTTTGGTTGAGAGAATCGCTTCGGAATTGAGCGTGCCACTTTCCCCCTGCCACATATCTCCCAAAAGATTCAACATCACCGTCGGACTCAGGATTTCTGGCGAGCCTAGCGGAAGCCCCATCACCGCTCGTAGCTGCTGCTCGAACTGTGAAGTGACACTGCCATTCATGGAAAAGTGACCCGAATTGTGCGGACGTGGAGCCATTTCATTCACAAGCACCCGCCCTGATTTCTCAACAAAAAACTCCACCGCAAGGAGCCCCCGATAATCAAGAGCCTCGGCCAAGTTCTCTGCGATTCGTTTCGCGTCAGCGAGAACTGCTTCATCAACCCGCGCGGGCGCAATCGTAAGATCAAGGATGTGGTGACGATGGCGATTTTCGACCGCGGGATAGGACACCATTTCACCGTCTGCTCCCCGCGCAATGATCACGGAAATCTCACAATCGAAATCAACAAAGCCCTCAAGAACCGATGGCTCCTCCCCCACTCCAGTCCACGCGCCAGCGAGCTGGTCTCCCGAGGTTAGCTTAACCTGACCTTTGCCATCATAGCCGAATGCCGCTGTCTTCAAGACCCCGACGGGGCCCACTTGGGCATAAGCTTCTTCGAGTTCCTCTAGTGAATTCACCATCGCAAAAGGCGCACAAGGAATTCCATGCTCACGAAGAAAGGCTTTCTCGCGCGAGCGATGCTGGCTCACCCCAATACTTTCGGCCGAAGGATAAAGCCCGATCTTCTCTTCCACCACCGTGAGCGTTTCGAGAGGAATGTTTTCAAACTCTACCGTCGCGACATCCACCTGCGCACAGAACTCCGCAAGCGCCGTTTCATCATCAAAAAGTTTCTTGATCACGACATCCGAGACGCCTTCGGTAGGCTCCGCCTTCGGAGTGCCACTCCAGACCACCGTGCGATATCCCATGCGCCGCGCATCGAGCGAGAGCATACGGGCGAGCTGTCCGCCACCGAGAATGCCGAGAGTCCCTCCAGGTAAAACCATCGTTATTTGAGCTGAGGCGGGAGAACCTTGGAGAGAACGGTATCGCGCTGATTGTCGCGAAACTCCTGAAGCTTGTCCGAAAGTGAATCATCGGCAGTCGCAAGGATCGAAACTGCCGAAAGCCCGGCATTTCCCGCGCCCGCATCCCCAATCGCGAACGTCGCCACGGGAATCCCCTTCGGCATCTGGACAATCGATAAAAGCGAATCCATCCCGCTGAGCGCCCGTGACTGAACCGGAACGCCGAGAACTGGAAGAATCGTCATAGAAGCGACCATCCCTGGCAAATGAGCCGCTCCTCCAGCTCCTGCAATGATGACCTTCAGGCCACGCTCTTGAGCCGACTTGGAATACTCCACCAAAAGCTCCGGCGTGCGGTGAGCGCTCACTACCTTTGCCTCATAAGGCACCCCAAATTCCTCAAGGACTTTGACGGCATTCTCCATCGTCTGCCAATCGGAATCACTTCCCATGACCACACCAACTAGCGGCTGCTCTGAATCGCTCACGGTGGGAGTATCAGTCCAAGACCCCGTGCTTGGCAAGAGCCACCTCTACTTCATCACTTTTTCAGGAAACTGTGCCTCGTAGCGCTCAATCATCGCAAGCGTTTGGTCGTAATAATTCTTCAGCCAATCACCACCATACTTATTCTCCCCTCAAGCTCTTCCGCAGCCCACTAACCCTGTTTTTTTGCGAACTCATAGGATGAGCGCTCCTTCGACCTCATCAACATCGGAAACCCGACACAAAGAGTCACAAAAATGCACAGAACCAACGTCCTCCGCACCCGCCATTTTTTCGTCCAAGCCAACGATCTAAACAAAGCAATACAAACCAAAGAAAGAACGATCGAAAACCAAAAGAAAAAATCCCACATTCTCCACCCGAACCAGTCGATCCAGATATAATTCCACAAATCACCTACACTGATCGAAACCGCGATGGCCGATACTGGATTTCCGATTTCACTAAGGAGGAGCCTAGCCAAAGAGCGTCCACCTGCCTCTTACAAAGTGAACTCCGATTTCTATGAGCCCGAAATCGGATCAGCCAGCCCCTTCATGCGGCCATCGCTCAAGCTGTAAATCCACGAGTGCACATCGACAGCCTGTCCACGATCCCAGGCATCTTGAATGACCGTGGTCTTCGTCAGATTTTTCGCCTGAGCCAACACGTTGAGCTCGCAAAGTCGCGAAAGTCGCTCGTCCTCCTCAAGCTTAAACAGTTCCTCGGCATGAGTCTCGGCGACGTCCCCGATGCATTTGATCCAATTATCGATTAGCCCATGACGAACTCCATCGACCGATGCCGCCACTCCTCCGCAGCCGTAGTGCCCGCAGACGATCACGTGCTCAACCTTTAGAACCTCGACCGCAAACTGAAGGACCGACAGCATATTTAGGTCGGTTTGATTGACAATGTTCGCGACATTCCGATGCACAAAGACCTCACCAGGATCGAGCCCGGTTATTTGATTCGCAGGAACCCGGCTGTCCGAACAGCCGATCCAGAGATACTTGGGCGATTGCTGATCAGCGAGACGCTCAAAGAAATGCGGATCATCCGAGGTCATCTTCTCGGCCCACTTCCAGTTCCTTTCGAAAAGATGCTTAAGTGTCTTCATACGTTTTCTTCTCCTACAAATTTTTCACCACGAACTACCTCAACGTTGCTCACCCAAGCAATTACAGAATAACTCTCAAAGTATTTTTTTTCCACCGCCGCCAATATTTGGTCCGCTGCGGCGCTCGAAACGATTGCCTCAAATCGAAGATTCGGCCCCTCCCAGTCACGCGCCCTCACTCCTCTGGAGCCCTGCCCTTCTGCGCGAGTAATGGTAAACCCACTCGCGCCATTCTCTTGCAGGAGTTCAGAGAACTGTTCCTTCAGGATTCCTTCTGTGACAATCGTCACCAAAGATAGCTTCTTTTTCATGATAAAAATTTCGGCGCATTCTTAGCCAGATAAAGGAAAAGAGGAATTCCAAGCGCCAGATTAAAGGGAAAGGTCACTCCGAGCGAGAGAGTCAAATAAATCCCGGGACTCGCCTTGGGCAACGCAAGTCGCACCGCCGCGGGAGCTGCGATGTAAGAAGCACTTCCAACCATTGCCCCAAAGACAGCAGCACCACCGGGGTTCATTCCGACCGCAACCGCGCAAACCGTCGCGATCGATCCGTGGAAAAGAGGGAGGAAACATCCCAGTAAAATAAGCCGGAACCCGGCCGCCTTAAGGTCCTGAATTCGCCCGGCGGCCACCATTCCTAGTTCGAGGAGAAAGATGCAAAGCACGCCTTTGAATGGAGCGATGAAGAAGGGCGCGACACCCGCGATCTTCTCCGGACCACAAAGGGCCCCGATCACTAAGCCACCAACCATCAGAAAAATACTCTTACCTGTGATGACATCGTGAATCGCCGCTTTCATTCCAGCCCCCTTACTCTCGCGAGCCAAGAGAAGCCCTACGATGATTCCAGGCACTTCCAAAACAGCAAGAAGCGCCGGAAGATAACCATTCGAAGCCATTCCGGAGATCTTCACGGCTTCAATCGCAGCAATGAAAGTGACTACCGAGACCGAACCATAGTGAGCCGCTGTCGCCGCCGCGTCTGTTCTCCCCAGCTTACCTAGAGAACGTAAGAAAAAGAAGGCGGAGAGCGGCGTGAGCACTCCCAACACAAGTGTCAGCGCTGCAGGAGCAATCAACTCTCGCACCGGTGTTACCGAGAGCGATACCCCACCCTTGAGGCCAATCGCAAAAAGGAGATAAATCGAGAGCCCCTGATAAACTGCACTTGGAATCTCAAGATCACTGCGAACCCACCGGGCGATCATCCCAAGGGCAAATGCCAGGGTCACTGGCGAAATGAGATTTTGTAAAATGAGCTCCACGAGGTAAGTCCGCAACTCTGCGAGATTTTGATCGTTGAACCAGACAGCCGCGCTTGCAATCGCAAAGTATTACCCTTTCCTCCTCTTTTCCTTGGATACCTTGTCCTAAGTCCCTTTGATCCATGTATGGATTCATTGTTCATCCCCGAAGACAGCCCCGCCCCCGAGGGTTCTCCGAGGAGCAACGAGCCCCTCGCCGCCCGCATGCGCCCTAACTCTCTCGAGGAAATTGCAGGGCAGCAGCATATCTTAGCCGAAGGAAAGCTCCTCCGCCGCGCCATCGAAGCCGACCGTTTCACCTCTCTCATCTTCTATGGCCCCCCCGGAACGGGCAAAACGACCCTCGCCAATGTCATCGCCCGCACGACCGGATCCCGCTTTGAATCACTCAACGGCGTCGAGTCAAATGTCGCAGAAATTCGCGGGAAAATCGAAGCGGCCCGCACCTTTGCCAAGCTTCGTAATCAAACCACCGTTCTCTTCATCGACGAGATCCACCGCTTCAACAAAGCCCAGCAAGACACCCTTCTTCCACATCTGGAGCGCGGCACGGTCCGCTTCATCGGCGCAACCACCCACAATCCCTACTTCTACGTCAATTCCCCCCTCGTTTCCCGCTCGCAGGTCTTCCAACTGGATCCTCTGGCCAAGGAAGACCTCCTTCCCCTGTTAGAAAGGGCGATTCACGATGAGGAACGGGGATTCGGAAAGATGAAGATCGTTGCCGAAAAGGAAGCGCTGGAGCACATCGCGGTGAAAGCAGATGGCGACGCCCGCAAGGCTCTCACCGCCCTGGAACTGGCCATTCTCACCTCTCCACCCCACAAGGGAGTCGTCACCCTCGACCTCTCCATCGCCGAGGAATCGATTCAGCAAAAGGCGGTTCTCTACGACTCCGATGGCGATCAGCACTACGATACCATCTCCGCTTTCATCAAATCGATCCGAGGATCCGACCCCGATGCCGCCCTCTACTGGCTTGCCAAAATGCTCCACGCGGGCGAAGACCCGCGCTTCATCGCCCGTCGCCTCGTTATTTCCGCCTCAGAAGATATCGGACTGGCTGATTCTTCCGCCCTCCAGGTCGCCATGGCGGCCCAACAAGCCTTCGAATTCATTGGCATGCCCGAGGGCCGCATCCCCCTGGCCCACGCCACCGTTCACCTCGCAACTTCCCCGAAATCAAACAGCGCCTACGCCGCGCTCGGAGCTGCCCAAGCCGACATTGCCCAAGGCGCCACCCTCCCGGTCCCCCTTCATCTCCGCACGAGGTTCCGTAAAGAACTGGCCGAGGGATCAGGCGCCGATAAGGCCGCCATGAATTACCTCTATTCGCACGATTACGAAGGGAATTTCACCCCGCAGGCCTACCTCCCCGAGGGACGAACCTACTACACTCCTAGCGAAAACGGGATGGAAAAGAGAATCAAGGAGCGGATCGAACATTGGAAGAAGCAGTTCAAAGAGACTGAATCTCCCAAATAGCTCCATTGCGAACTCTACCTAAAACACACTAATTATTTGCCATACATATGCCATCTGGCTAACACTCCTCGTAAGTTGCCAAACGCCTTGGCCTCTGATTACAGAAACCAATAACGAAACTACTGAAATGAGCCAAATCATTCCTACTGTCACCTCCGGTATCGCCGGACCTCTCGGAGTTCTTCACCTTCCACGTCTCTGGCAAAAAGCTTCTCTGGATGCTGCTGGAAAACTCCATGCCGACTACCCTGCTGCAGGTGCTGGCTTCGACCAGATGACCCTCGACGCGCTTGGCATCAACCGTGAAGCCTTCCTCGACTATATCAAGGCAAACAAGCCTACCTACACTCAGTGCGAGCAGTGGATCCTTGACCAAAGCGGCGGATCTCTTGATGCCGGCAAGATCGACGCACACAACGCTGCTGTTGTGGGCTACAATCACGATGACGCGACTCGCGGAGGAATCCTCGCAGCTGTCGGCATCGCTGATAACGGAGCCATCCTTGACGCCGTGAACCTCAATAACCTCGAGGACTGGCAGGACTTCCACGCGGCTGAGATTGTCTAAATCTCTCTCGAGATTCTCTCTTTCAAAACCCCGGAGGCTCAGGCCTGCGGGGTTTTTTTTAGCCCCACCCGCCATAAGGTCACAGTAGTTACGTTTGAGTCCAGTCACGCCCTGCCGAGAGCGCGCTCCGAAGTCTGGTTAAGGGTTTGAGCGTTCATTGGATTTTTCTACTCGCAGCGGGCAGTGCGTTGATCTGCGACGCCTTGTTCTGCTTGTGTTAGGCAGAGCTTCCCGGCAATATTATCTGCTTTCGTTAACGGCTTTCCATCAAGATGGAAATGGGCTTTCAGTCCCCCTTTTGACCACTGAGATACCTGCAAAAAATCCACACGAAGAAGATGCAGCCTCCAATGAGGAGCACTTTTCCAGCAGCCTCCGCGAACCCTCCTAACTGAAGGCCACGGTGTTCCGGAAGAGCTTCCGCAATCGCTCCCGTTCCAATCGCGATCGATCCAGCGAGAATCACAATTGCGGCTGCCACCAATGCTATGCTGTCATTGTAATTTTTCATTTGGTCGTAGGTTTCGTTTTTTTGCAGAGCAGTTTTATTATGCGGGGAGTCTGCCTTTCACCTTGTTACTCGGGGGTTCCGGGTAATTCCGATGGAAAGGTGAATGTTGGTGACAATCTTTCCGCGCCTGATCATTCCGACTTTTAGCAGGTCGATGATGGTAATCCCAGTCCTTCTTCCCAGCGAGGTGGGGATCCTGCGTTGACCGGAGATACTCCTAGGTCTCGAAGAAAGTCGCTATCGGAACCAAGAGCGTGGCTTTGGGCCACGATGAGCGTGTTGGCGACGGGAAATCCCCGCTTCGCGCAAAAAGAAGTCTGTGGGTGGTCACTTCCATCCCTCATCGGGTGGAGTGGTCCGGATGGTTTGCTTATGTTACCGCTTGTGGTTTTTGGTTAGGGGTTTTGGTTGGGACGTGGAGAGGCGAGAAGTCTCTCCTACGAGGTTGGGGAGGCCAAGGAGTTCATGGACTTCGGGGCGACTAAGGATGGTGGGAGGGCGTTGGTATTCCCGGGGTGCCAAGGGAGTCTGAATGATGAATTCGCCGTGCTGGAAGACGGCACGGTGGAGGAAGACGGCACGGTGGAGGAAGACAAGGCCTTGAGAGCTTGTTTTTGGGTGGAGGGGGCGACGTTCCGGTCGAGAACGAGATGGTTGAGGAAGGGGGTGATGCCATCGGGTCCGAGGTTTTCAGGGGATTCTCCGTTTTGCCTATGGGTGAAACGGAGGTAATCGGAGATCCACTGGCAGTATGTTTTTTCAGTGGCGACGGCCTTTCCAGTGAGGAGAAGTGTTTTACGAGAGCGGTTCAGCACGTCGTCTTTGATGAAGGCTGGCCCGGATTCGATTGATGGGGGACTCGAGATCGATGGAGATGCGTTCACGGAGGAAGTCGCGGTGTGTCTTAGGAGGGTCTTTTGCTTCGAGGCTGAGCGTTTCCCAGTCGAAGGAGTCGGCCCAAGGGAGGTTGAGGCGATCACAAGCCAGGATTCTTGCGGCTTGGATGGCTTGTTCGAACTGCCAGTCGGCGAGGCGGGCGGATCGAGACAGGGCAGCGAAGTAGGTGTGGGTGTTTTCGGCGGCGCGGTAGGCTTTGGCTTTTATGAAGGATTCAGCCCAGTTTTCGAGGTAAGGGTGGGTCTTGGCTGGGACTCTGAGATCAATGAGTCTCGCACGGAATTTTCCTCTTAGCGGTGGGGCATCTTCCTTTTAATTGTTCATAAGAACATTTTTAAAATCTGATTGGGTAACAAGTGTCAAGAAGGTAAAGCGGGGGCGGGAATCGCGTAAAATATGCCCACTTTACGGATAAGTGCAGCCACAAGAAATAGAGACATCCTGCGTCATTTCGAGCCAGTTGAAGGCTCATCAAATCGACCAGCCATCCATTCCCGAAAAAAGAAAGGGAGCTGCGATTTCCAGTAACTCCCTCTCGGAAAACTGGTGGGCAGGGAAGGATTCGAACCTTCGTACACTTACGTGAGCAGATTTACAGTCTGCCGCCTTTAACCACTCGGCCACCTACCCAATTTAACATCGGAATGTTGTTCGTGGACTGTCACACGACAGCGGCGGTGAGATAAGGCTGGGGACAATCCCTTGCAAGAATAAATTTAAAACTTTCTGCATCACTTGAAATGATGTGAGCATCAGGATGATCGATTAAAATCGCTTGGGAACTGGTGCTACACTCTCAATATGAAGACTCGCCTCCTGCTCCTTACTGTCATTACCGTTCTCACGAGCCAGGCAGGATGGCTTTTCAAAAAGACCCGCCCACCCCAGTATGAAACCCTCCAAACGGGCGACATTGTTTTCCAAGACACCGGCGGGGCACAAGGTGCCGCAATCCAAGAGGCGACCCAATCTGAATTCACGCATTGCGGAGTCGTATTTGAATCCGAAGGGAAACTCTACGTCCTGGAAGCGATCCAACCAGTGAGAGCAACTCCTCTGAAAACATGGAAAGCTCGATCTAAGATCTTTCACGCCCGGAGGCTTAAGGATCGAACTCCTCTAGACGACGACGCCTTCGAAAAGTCCGTAAAATGGGGGAAACGACAAATCGGTAAAGATTATGATCTCCATTTCAAGTGGGGAGACGAAAAACTCTACTGTTCGGAACTTGTCTGGAAGATTTACAAGCACGGAACAGGGATTAAGTTGTGTGAACCCAAGACCTTTCAAGCCTACTTCCTTCAAGATCCGAAAGTGTCCAAAATAATTCAAGCTCGCTATGGAGGCCTTGAATATTTGCCAAAGAACGAACCCGTCGTTGCTCCCTCGGATCTGGCAAAATCGGTCCTTCTGGAGGAGGTTCCTCAGCGTCTTCAAAAAAAGTAAACTTTGGGAACCTGAGAGACTTTGTGAAAAATTTCACAAAGTCGCTTTACGGGGTAGGATCATCCTTGCATAGTGCGCAAGCGAAGAGCAAATCTTGCTCATTTAACCCGCGCTGACCATGAGCGAAGATGCAACGGCCACTGCCGAACTAAAGCTTCCGAAGGACCTTGCCGCTGAAAAGGGCTTGGTTAATGTGCAGATTGATGGCCACTGGATTCAAGTTCCCCGTGGCACTCGGATGATTGAAGCAGCTAAAATAGCGGAGAAGGAAATCCCCCACTATTGCTACCATCCCAAACTTTCCTCTCCTGGAAATTGCCGCATGTGCCTTGTGCAGATGGGCATGCCTCCCCGCCCCGCTCCAGGCGAAGCACCGACTTTTGGAGACGATGGCTACCAAGAAATTGGTTGGATGCCGCGTCCCGTGATTGCCTGCGCAAACACTGTGGCCGAGAACATGGGCATCCGCACCAGCGGAGAGCTCGTTGAAAGCTGCCGCGAAGGGGTGATGGAGTTCCTTCTCATCAACCACCCTCTCGATTGCCCGATTTGCGACCAAGCTGGTGAGTGCAAGCTTCAGGAATTCTCGGTTCAGCACGGACGTGGCCAATCCCGCTTCCAGGAAACCAAGATCAAGAAACCCAAAAACGTCGACATTGGAAAAAACATCCGCCTCGATGACGAACGCTGCATCATGTGCAGCCGCTGCATCCGCTTTATGGAAGAAGTTGCGGAAGAGCCTGTTCTCGGATTCTCCCAGCGCGGCACCCACACTTCAGTCACCGTTCATCCCGGTCGCCGCCTAGATAATAACTACGCACTCAATACTGCTGACATCTGCCCGGTCGGAGCCCTCACCTCCAATGATTTCCGCTTCCAGATGCGCGTTTGGTTCCTGAAAGAGACCAAAAGTATCGATCTCAATTGCGGCACAGGCTGCAACACCACGATTTGGACACGTGCCAATGAAGTCTTCCGCGTCACGCCCCGGCAGAACAACGACGTGAACTCGGACTGGATGCCCGACAGCCATCGTCTCGCTTTCCACCATCTAGAATCCGATGCCCGCCTGACAGCTCCTCTGATTCAAAAAGAGGGCACTCATTCTTCATCCACCTGGACCGAAGCAATTTCGAAGGCCGCGGAAGGCCTGAACATGCGCCAACCGAAGGAGGTCGCCATCATTGCTTCCGCTCGGATGAGCAATGAGGAACTCTACCTCGCCAAGAAACTCGCGGACGCCTTGGGAACTGATCTCATCAGCACGGTCGCCCGAAAAGGTGACTCAGATAGCAAGCTCATCTCTGCCGACCGCAATCCCAACTCGACCGGCGCGGCCCTCATTTTTGGAAATGAAGACCCCTCGGAAAAGCTCGATGCCATCCGTGAAGGAGTCTCCTCTGGCCGCATCAAGGCACTCATCGTTCTTCAGGAAGATCTCCTCGAAGAAGCCGGCTTCAATCAGAGTGACCTCGCAGGCCTCGAGCATCTCGTCTCCTCTCACATCCTAGCCAATCCCACTGCGGCCGCTAGTGAGGTGGTCCTTCCTGGCGCTGGTTTCGCTGAAAAGCGCGCCACTTACGTAAATGTCACCGGACGGTTGCAGCGCGCTTACCAAGCCACGCTCGCTCCTGGCGATGCTCGCGAAGACTGGGAGACTCTCGCCGCTCTCTTGGCCGCGGTTGAAAAAACATTCGAAGCCCCTGCCTCGGTAGACGGAGTCATCAAAGCCCTCGCTTCCGAGATTCCCGCCTTCGAAGGCCAATCCTTCGGAAGCATCGGCGACCTCGGTGTTCAGATTACTGAGACGGGCGTCACCATCCCCCTCCTTGAACAAGAAAAGGCGCGCGTCGAAAGCGGCCTGATCAACGGCTAAGTTTTCCTATCCTGCATCACCCCATGGATACCACCCTCCTCATCGCCACCGCCATTAAGATTGGCGTGTTCCTCGGCCTGACCCTGACCTTCGTCAGTATCTGCGTGATTTTTGAGCGGCGCTTTTCCGCGATGATTCAAGATCGCGTCGGCCCCAACCGAACAGGCATTCCTCTTACCATTCTTGGATTTAAGAAAGACTTCGCGCTTCCCATTGGCGGATTGACACAGCCGATGGCCGATGGCTTAAAGTTCATCCTCAAGGAAGACTTCACTCCGAGTTATGTCCGCAAGGCCTTCTTCTGGCTCGCTCCCTGCATGACGATGGTTCCAGCCCTGATCACGATGGCTGTCATTCCCTTCGGAAGCCCGATGGAGATTGGTGAGCACATCATCCCTCTTGCGGTCGCCGATCTCAGCGTTGGCCCCCTCTTCATCTTTGCCATCGCTTCTCTCTCGGTTTACGGAATCACCCTCGCGGGTTGGTCTTCCAATTCGAAGTATCCCTTCTTCGGCGGCGTCCGCTCTTGTGCGCAAATGATCTCCTACGAAATTGCGCTCGGTTTGTCGCTCATTCCGGTCCTGATGTATTTCGGAGACTTAAATCTGGGCCACATTGTCGAAGACCAAGTCAAAAATGGCTGGCTCCTTCTCCCGCTCTGGAATGAAGGAGGATTCATCATCGGCTCAGGCTACTGGGGTCAGGAAGGGCTTCTTCTCCGCTGGCTTCTCATGATTCCACTGGTAATTACCTTCTTCATTTTCACCACTTCCATCTTCGCGGAAACCAACCGAACTCCTTTCGACTTGCCGGAATGTGAAACCGAACTCGTCGGCGGTTACCACACGGAATATTCCTCGATGAAATTCGCGCTCTTCTTCCTGGGAGAATATGCCGCGATGATCATCGGCTCGGCTCTCATCGTAACGCTCTTCTTCGGAGGCTGGTCCATCGGCTTCGGTATTGATGGACTCCTCCCCACTGGCGCATGGTGGGTAAGTCTCATTCATCTCGGATGCTTCCTGACTAAGGTCACCATTTTCATCCTCTTCTTCGTCCTCGTTCGCTGGACCGTTCCACGTTTCCGCTACGATCAGCTCATGGATCTCGGTTGGATCGTCTTCTTCGAAGCAGCGCTCATCAATATCTTCCTCATGGCCCTCCTCATGGCCGCTCCCAGCATCGGCATTCTCGGAACCGTCTTCGGCGCATTCATCTTGATTGCAGCGACGATCATTCTAGTCTCAATCGCCAAATCGGTAATCAAACCCTCCTCCGTTCGTTCGGTCTAAATATTTCCCCATGGCTACAATCAAAGTCAACCGCCCAAAGCTCTCCGCCGGAGAGAAGATCTATTTTGGATCGATCTTCAAGGGAATGGCCATCACCCTTCGCCACGCCTTCAAAACTCTCTTTGGAAAGAGCGTGGGAGCAGACGAACTCGCTTCATCAGGGATGGGAATCACGATGCAATATCCCGAGCAAAAATGGGACGAGCATCTCCCTGAATACTACCGTGGTGTTCCTGCGCTCGTCACCGATGAGCAGCAGCGTGAGCGCTGTGTCTCCTGTCAGCTTTGCGAATTTATCTGCCCTCCCAAGGCCATCAAGATTACCCCCTCCGAAATCCCATCCGATGACGAATGGGCCAAGGTGGAAAAGCGCCCCAAGGAATTTGAAATCGATATGATCCGCTGCATCTACTGCGGTATGTGCGAGGAAGTCTGTCCCGAACAGGCCATCTATCTCCGCCCCGACTACATCGTCACCGGAACCAAGCGCTCCGACATGGTTAACGATAAAGAGCGCCTCTACGAGATTGGCGGAACGCGCGTGGGCCTTGTCAACAAATGGAACGACCTGAAGTAAGCCATGGAAATCTATATCTTCTACTTCTTTAGCCTCCTTGCCGTCGTTGGCGGGGTCATGCTGGTGTCCTTCCGAAACCCCGTTTCGAGCGCCCTTTCCATGGTCCTTTCCTTCGTGGGAATGGCGGGGCTCTTCATTGGACTCAATGCCTACTTCGTCGGGATCATCCAAATCCTCGTGTATGCCGGAGCGATCATGGTCCTCTTCATCTTCATCATCATGCTTCTTGATCTGAACGATGAAACAAAGATCCGCTACAAGTCTTCCACCGTTATTGCCGGAGTGATCATCCCTCTGATGCTCGTGATTCAGGTTCTCGGTGTCATTCAAATGGGACCTGAAGATGAATCCTTCACTCCCATCACGAAAGAAGTCCTAGCCGCCGCCGCTGAAAGTGAAGAGCTTGCTGGACAAGACAAGATTAGGGAGATCCTCACGCACCCGACTTCGCCACAACTTCCCGACACCAACCTCATCGGGATGACGGTCTTCCGTGACTTCAACTTCCCCCTCCAAGTGATGGGCATCCTCCTCCTCGTCGCCACTATCGGCGTCGTGGTCCTCTCCAAGCGCAGTTCGAAATCATCTAAATCTTAATTTCCCCAGATATGGCTTCGCTCAACGACTACCTTTTCGTCTCCGGACTGCTCTTTGCAATCGGACTCGGCGGCGTGATGATCCGCCGAAACATCATTGTCATCTTCATGTGCCTCGAGCTCATGCTCGCTGCCGCCAACATCACCTTGGTTGCCTTTTCGAGACTTCACATTTCGGCAAATGGCCTCCCCGATTACGACGGCCAAGTCTTGGTCTTCTTTATTATTACCGTCGCCGCAGCCGAAGTTGCGGTGGGTCTGGCCATCATCGTGGCCCTTTACCGTGCTCGACAGACGATTGACGTCGAGGACCTCACTTCAATGCGCGGCTAACTTTTTCGAACCATGGATACCCTCGCCTGGCTACTTCTCGCCCTGCCACTTTTGTCGGCAGCGACGATTCATCTTGGACTGAAAAAACTCCAAAACGTCTCCGCTCTCGTATCGACAGCGGTCGCGGGAGCGATTCTATTCATCACGATCTTCCTGATCTCCTCTGAAACGACGGACGTTTCCTTCAGTTGGGCCACGCTCCCTGATATTGAGATAGAAATCGGACTGAAGCTCGACTCCTTTGCGAAGAATATGATGCTCGTGGTCACCGGAGTCGGTTTCCTCGTTCACCTTTTCTCCCTCGCCTACATGAAGGACGACTCAGCGAAGGCCCGATACTTTGGTGCTCTTTCGTTGTTCATGTTCTCCATGACCGGCATCGTCCTCGCCTCGAACTTCATGATGATGTTCGTCTTCTGGGAGCTGGTAGGACTCAGCTCCTACCTCCTGATTGGACATTGGTATGAAAAGGAATCCGCTGCCGATGCCGCAAAGAAGGCGTTCCTGACCAACCGGATCGGTGACTTCGGCTTCATGATCGGCATCCTCATGCTTTGGGGAATCGCGGGTGGAACGTCCGCGGCTCTCACTTTCGATGGCATCAGCGAGTTCTTTGTTGGAAAGCCCGAGTATTCCCCCTTCTTCCTCGGCACCGCCGTTCTCCTCATCTTCATGGGAGCGATGGGAAAATCAGCTCAAGCACCTCTCCACGTCTGGCTTCCAGATGCCATGGAAGGACCAACTCCGGTTTCCGCCCTCATCCACGCCGCCACCATGGTTGCGGCCGGTGTCTTCATGATGGCCCGCCTCTATCTTTCCATAGGAACCGAAACCATTGAAGCTCTTTGGGGCGTCAATACCATCCCCTGGATCGGAGGGATCACTTCCCTGCTCGCCGCTCTCATGGCAACCCAGCAGGACGACATCAAAAAAATTCTCGCCTACTCCACCCTTTCACAACTCGGCTACATGGTCATGGCCGTCGGCCTTCTCGATCCAAATGCCGGGATGTTCCACCTCTTCACTCACGCTTGGTTCAAGGCTCTCCTCTTCCTCGGATCAGGTGCGGTGATCTACGCCTGCCATCACGAGCAAAACATTTGGAAAATGGGTGACCTGAAGAGCAAAATGCCCATCACCACCGTCACTTTTTTCATCGGGACACTTGCTCTCTGCGGATTCCCCCTTACCGCTGGTTTCTTCTCCAAGGAAGGAATCCTCGAGGCAGCTCTTCACAAAAACATGGCTCTGTTTGTGATCGCAGCATTTGTTGCCTGCTTAACCACCTTCTACATGTTCCGCCTCTTCTTCATTGCCTTCCTCGGCAAGAACCGAAGCGAGAAAGCAGGTCATGCCAAAGAAGTTGGCGTCTTGATGCTCATTCCCCTGATTGCGTTGACGGTTATGGCTCTTTTTTCAGGGTGGAACCCAATCGGCGCAAACCTTTCTCCACTGCATAACGAATTCTACTTCCATTTTGGGCCTGCACTCATCGCATCTCTACTTTCCTTCGCGATAGGAGCCTTCTTCGCATGGAAACTCTACTTCAACGCCGAAAAGGATCCTCTTGCCGACAACAAGATCGCCAAGATCTTCCGCAACAAGTTCTACATCGATGAGTTCTACGCCAAGTTGGTAACCTACCTTCAAGACGCCGTTGCTGCCGTCATTCACTTTATTGATGAGTTGGTCATCGGCGGTCTCCTCGTCGGTGGGTTCTCGCGCGCTGCCGGCGGTGTCGGTCGTATCTTCACCCGCATGCAGTCTGGCAACCTCCAGGCGTATGCTTCTCTCTTTGGCCTCGGGGTCATCATTGTCATCTATCTCACGGTCTTCGTCTCATGAGTGTCATTTTCGTTCTGATCCCCCTCCTCGCAGCCATCGCTATTTTTAGCGGTGTTAAGGCTCGTCTCACGGCGCTCATCGCGTCCGGTCTCATCCTTTTCCTCGGACTCGGCTCGGTCTTCTGCTGGCAGGCCGATGTTTGGTCGATCTCCTTTGAAGTTCTCGCGACTCCCAGCATCCATCTTGCCATGGGATTCTACGATGGCATCAGCGTCATCATGCTGCTTCTCAGCGTCATCGTTCTCTTTGCCGCCATCCTCCATGGAGGTGCTCCTGAGGGCAGAGAGAAGCTCTGGTATGCTTCCAGCCTCTTGATTGGAGCAGGAGCCATTGGCGCCTTCCTCTCGACTGATCTTTTCTTCTTCTACGCCTTCCACGAGTTGGCCCTCATTCCCACCTTCCTCATGATTGGAATTCTGGGTAAGGGTGAACGCAAAGAAGCCGCCTGGAAGATCACTATCTACCTCGCCTTTGGCTCGATCGTACTCCTCGCCGGACTGCTCTGGCTCGTCAATGCTTCCGGCTCGGAATCCTGGCTCTTCAAGGATCTGCTCGCTTCCGAAATTGATCCCGAAGCACAAAAAGGAATCGCCGTCCTTCTCATCGTTGGATTCGGAACTCTCGTTTCCCTCTTCCCCTTCCACTCTTGGGCCGCTCCCGCATATGCCTCGGCTCCCACTCCCGTCGCCATGCTCCATGCTGGCGTTCTCAAGAAGTTTGGCCTCTACGGCCTCATTCGTTTCTACCCCATGGTTTCCGAAGGAATGCAGGATTGGCTCGGCCTCCTCATCGTTCTTCTCCTGGGCAACATTCTCTGGGTTGGCTTCGTCACGATCAACCAAAAGCGGATGGACACTCTCCTCGGCAACTCGTCCGTGATGCACATGGGCTACATCTTCCTCGCCTTTGCCGCCTTGATTGAAGCCGGAAGTGCCTCAGCCAATACCATTGCGATTCCCGCGGCAGTCGTCCTTATGTTCGCACACGGCATCAGTATCGCGATGCTCTTCTGCCTCTCGGATTCCATCCAAAAGCGCACCGGCACCCTCGAACTAGCCGACCTTGGCGGCCTCGCAAAAGCGGCCCCGAAACTCGCCTTCCTCTTTGGACTTGCCGGAATGGCCTCCATTGGACTTCCCGGATTGGCCAACTTCTCGGGCGAAGTGCTCGTCTTCCTTTCTGGATTCGAATCCTATAAGGGTGGCCCTCTGGGCTGCGTCCAGGTTGCCACGATCCTCGCCCTTTGGGGAGTGGTCATCAGCGCCGTTTACATGCTTCGCGCCTTCCGTAAAACCTTCCAAGGCCCAGCCGTGAAAAACTCAACGGGCGTCGCCGACCTCACCTTTATGGAAAAGATGCCAGCGATGATTCTCGCTGCCGCACTCTTGATCGTCGGACTTTATCCCAACAGCCTCCTCAGTCTCCTTGAAGGCTGCGGCTGCCAAGTCTCGTCCGACGCCACCGAACAATCGGACAACTAATTTTTCCTCTTAACTTTCGACACTCATTCTCATGCCTGCTCACTGGTTAGAAGCCTACGTCGTCCTCGCCGGGATCGTCCTCCTAATGTTGGAAGCCTTTCTTCCTCGTAAAGAAAAATTCCTCATCGCCTGCCTCGGCATTGGGGCCTTGGTCTTCGGTTTAGTCCTCCTTTTCTGGGCGGAAGCACCCGAGAACAACAAGGAAATGACACGCTTCTACGCGTGGGATTCCCAGGCAAAATTCTTCAAGGGCTTCGCACTTCTCGCAGGCATCATGACCCTTACGCTCTGCCTTGATTACCGCAAGATCTTGGCAAAGTTCACGGCGAATCCTGACTCCGACGATTCCACAGGAGAATATTACTGCCTCATCCTTTTCGCCGTGGCGGGAATGATGTGGATGGCCTCCGCCAAAGATCTCGTTTCCCTTTTCGTCTCACTCGAGCTCACCACCATCACGCTCTACATTCTAGTAGCCTACATGCGTCGTAATGTTGGCTCCCTCGAAGCGGGTGTGAAATTCTTGATCCTCGGCGCGATCTCTACTGGATTCCTCGTCTACGGGATCTCATGGATCTACGGCGCAACAGGCACCACCAGTCTCGCCGCCATCGGTGAAACGATGTCTGAGGAGAACTCCACTTTCCTCCTCTTCGGCCTCGCCCTGATTCTCATCTCTCTGGCTTTCAAAGTAGGTGCAGTCCCCATGCACCTCTGGATCCCCGATGTATACCAAGGAGCCCCAACTCCCACGACCGCTTTCCTTTCCGTCGCTTCGAAAGCTTCCGGCTTTGCTGTCGCACTGCGTGTCCTTCAACCTTTCTTTGAAAACAGCATCACGGCCGAGAAAACGACCTTCATCGTTGCCGTCCTCGCCGGAGCGACCATTCTTGTTGGAAACCTCGCGGCAATTCCTCAGACCAACTTTAAGCGCCTTCTTGCCTATTCATCCATCGCCAATGCCGGTTTCATCCTCCTCGGTATCGCCGCATGGAACAGCAAGGGCGATCTCAGTGCTTTTCAGGTCACGGGATTCTACCTCTCGGTCTACTTCCTCATGACCTTTGCAGCCTTCTTCATCCTCGCCGCCATCCATCGCGATAGTGGTTCTGATGAAATTGCCGCTTTCGAAGGTCTCGGAACCCGGAACCCTGCTCTGGCCTTCCTCACCACGATCGTGATCGGCGCCCTTGCCGGACTTCCCCTGACCGCGGGATTCTTCGGCAAGCTCTTCGCCTTCCAGGCCGCCGTGGGAGCGAGCCTCTGGATTCCGATCTCCCTTGGATTCGTGGGAGTTGCCGCTGGATTCTTTTACTACTTCAAGATTATCCGCGCGATGTATTGGCGGAAATCATTGAAAACGAGCCCCGTTAAAGTGCGGCCACTTTCATTCTACGTCATCGCCGTTCTTACTGGACTCATCATCCTTCTGGGCTTCTTTCCCCAGCCCATCCTCTGGCTTCTCGGAGCTTAGGAAGATCAGCCCTGCCAAATGGTCTTGAGAATCCCCTCAAGGGCTTCCCGGTCGACATCGTCAAAAGTCCCCTTCTCTTCAGAATCGATATCGAGCACCCCGATAAGGTCTCCCTCCCGATTTCTAACGGGCACCACAATTTCACTCTTTGATCTCGCATCGCAAGAAATATGGCCGGAAAAGCGATGAACATCCGGAACTACCTGGGTTTCTTCAGTTTGCGCCGCCGTGCCGCAGACCCCTTTTCCAAAGGCGATTCTCAGGCAACCAACAGTCCCTTGGTAAGGCCCAATCACGAGACCTCCATCGATCACGCGATAGAATCCGGTCCAGTAGAAATCAGCCATTTCGTGATGGAGCACCGTGACAATTGAAGCCATCAAGGCAATCTCGTCCGATTCCCCCTCACAGAGAGATAAAATTCGCTCACAAGCACAGGCATATCGTTCAGATTTCTCTGCAGGCATGGCCAAGACGCTATTTTGAAAAGTCTGTCATGACAAACTCACAATCCTCTCTACACTTGCCCACGTGAGTTACCAGGTCTTTGCACGCAAGTATCGCCCCCGCACCTTCGCCGATGTCTTGGGACAAGATCATGTCGTTCGCACTCTACGAAATGCCATCGAACAAGAACGCCTCGCCCACGCCTACCTCTTTGTAGGACCAAGAGGCACCGGTAAGACGTCCACTGCACGAATCCTGTCCAAAGCCCTCAACTGTCCCGGGGGACCGATGATTGACTTCGATCCCGACGATCCCATGTGCATCGAGATCGCCGAAGGCCGGGCGCTCGACGTCCTCGAAATCGATGGCGCCTCGAACAATGGTGTCGAGCAGGTTCGCGAGCTCCGCGACACCGTGAAATTTGCGCCCGCAAGTGGTCGTTTCAAGATTTACTACATCGACGAGGTCCACATGCTCAGCAATGCGGCCTTCAACGCTCTCCTTAAGACTCTCGAGGAGCCTCCCGAGCACGTGAAGTTCATCTTCGCTACGACCGAGCCAAACAAGATTCTTCCCACCATCATCTCGCGTTGTCAGCGCTTTGATCTGCGCCCCATCCCCACCGATATCATCGCGGCCCATCTCCAGCACATCGCGGAGGAGGAAAAGGTGAAACTCGATGACGCCGCGGCTTGGGCGATCGCCAAGGGCGCCGATGGAGGCATGCGTGATGCCCAATCCATGATGGATCAGCTGGTGGCATTTTGCGGTGCTGAAATCACCGAGCAAAACGTCCTCGATGTCTTCGGCTTCACTTCCCGTGAAACGGTCGCAGCTCTCCTCCAGGGTCTCTTAGATAAGGAACCCACCAAATCACTCGCGGTCATCCACGAACAGTTCGAAGGCGGCAAGGATCTCTCCCAGCTTCTTGGCGAAGTGGTAGCCACCATTCGCGCTCTTGTTGTGGTCAAACTGGATCCTGAAGCATCCCGGGAAGGTTTCCCGGAAGCACTCTGGGCGGATCTGAGCAAAGCTGCCGATCCCTTCCCTTCAGATCGCCTGCTCGCCCTCATCGACGTTTTCGCGGAAGCCGAAAGCCGTATGAAGTGGGCCTCCAACAAGCGCCTCCACCTCGAGATTGCCTGCCTCAAATCCATCCAAAAGCTTCAGGAAATTCGCCTCAGCGATGTCATCAAGGCGATGGGCAATGCCGACCCCAACATCTTGGCAGCTCCTGTTTCTGCTCCTTCTGATCCAGCCCCCGAGAAAACTTCGGCACCTCCAGAGGAAAAAGTAATCCCGAAAGCACCCGGAGACCAAGCGAAGCCTGTCGGGATCGATGCCCTCATTGAGGCCGCGCCAGATTCCTCTCCAGAACCGACTCCCTCTCCAGCTCCCATGTTGAATCCTGAGCCCGTGGGGAAGGAAGCAAAAGAGACAGAGGAGCCGCCGAAGAACGATTTTCATGGTGACCCGCTCATCAAAGCCGCCCTCGAAATCTTTAAAGGGCGACTCATTAGTTAAAAACACACCCTCCCTTACCGTTAAAAGATGATTTACCGTCGTCCATGGCACCCCGTGTCGTTGACGTTGCTTGGCCTCTCCTTAGCTTTGCATCTTTTCACACTTGTCCTCTACGTAAGACTTCCGAATCGCTTTGCCGCCTTCACCGTATTCCCAATCTGGGTTTGGGGACTGATCGGTCTCTTCGTCGCCGCTTTCTCATTTGTCTATTATCGGGGACGTCTCTCTCTGGTGGTCAGCTTAATTTGGTCCTTTACCATTCTGATTTTTGCTGACGAATCGAGTTCTCTTGGACGGATTGGCCAACCTGAACTGCAGGCCGGAAAAGCCAAACCGCACGCCCGGGGACGCGTCCTCCGGGTTGTCACCCTCAACTGCGCCCGGCGCACCGATCCCTACGAAGCCGTCGCCCCCTTCCAGCCCGATATCGTATTCCTTCAGGAGATCCCGCATACCTATCGGCTCAAGAAATTCATCGATGAGATCTACGATGGGAAGGGCGATTATCGCTACAACGTCGCCAAATCGTGCGCCGTCGTGGTCAATGGCACCATCGAATTTGAAGTTTCGGTTCCCAAATTCCGATGTCAGTTGCTTACCGTGAAGCTCGCAACTGGAGAGTCCGTGCAACTCATGAATCTCCACCTCAATGGGGCCGCTACCAATCTCCGACTTTGGGAGCGGGAAGCTTGGCGAGAACATCGGATCAATCGCGAGGCGCGCCAGACCGAACTCACCTACGAGATGGGTCTCCTCCGACAAAAGACAGCCTATCCTCGCATCCCTGCCCTTATCGCAGGAGACTTCAATGCTCCGGCCAATGACGCCGTTTACAAGCTTATCGGGAAGGACTTCACCGATGCCTTCGAAGAAGTAGGCACCGGCTGGGGAAATACCTTCCACCGCTCACTTCCCTTGCTCAGGATCGATCATCTCTATTCCTCAAAACAATTGATCCCGATCCGTTCCAAAGCGGTGCGCTTGGAAGGATCGGATCACCGCATGGTTATCGCGGACTACATCTTTAGGTAGCTTACTTGTCGGTCACCGCGCCCTCGCTCGCGCTCGTCACAAGCTTGGCGTATTTTGCCAAAACCCCACGCGTGTAGTGAGGCTCAGGCTGCCTCCAAGCAGCACGTCGTGACTCCAGATCGGCGTCCGTCGAGATTTCGTTGTTTTCCGCATCAATCGTAATTGTGTCCCCTTCTGCCAAAAGACCGATGGGTCCACCGTCAAAGGCTTCCGGAGTAATATGCCCCACCACGAATCCATGGCTTCCTCCCGAGAAACGCCCGTCGGTAATGAGGGCTACTTTATCACCTAAACCACGGCCCATCACGGCAGCTGTCGGCCCGAGCATTTCACGCATTCCAGGACCACCTTTTGGTCCCTCACGACGAATCACGATAACATCACCGGATTCAATTCCCCCGCTAAGAATTGCCTTCATCGCTTCTTCTTCAGAATCGAAAACGCGGGCACGGCCGGTAAAGGTGAGCCCCTCTTTTCCAGAAATCTTAGCAACGGATCCAGTCGGAGCGAGATTCCCGTAGAGAATACGAAGGTGACTGTCCTTTTTCACGGGGTTGTCGATAGGACGGACGACGTCCTGTCCTTCCGGATACTCGAGTGGTGAATTGGCAAGGTTCTCAGCGATCGTCTTTCCGGTCACGGTCATGCAATCGCCATGAAGAAGACCTTCCTTCAAAAGAAGTTTCATCAGCGGGATGAGCCCACCAATCTTAACCAACTCAGCCATGACATATTTCCCGCTCGGCTTGAGGTCCGCAAGCACAGGGACCCTTTTCCCAATCTCAGTGAAATCATCAATACTCAGTTCGACGTCGGCTGAATGTGCCATCGCCAAAAGGTGTAGAACGGCGTTGGTCGATCCGCCGAGCGTGATGACTACCGTGATGGCATTTTCAAAAGCCTCACGAGTCATGATGTCACGCGGTTTGATCCCCTTCTCCAAAAGGTGCAACACCGCCACACCGGCATCGAAAGAGTCGCGCATCTTATCGTCGCTGATTGCGGCCTGGGCCGAGCTATTCGGGAGGCTCATTCCGAGTGCTTCGATCGCACTGGCCATCGTGTTCGCGGTATACATGCCACCACAGGAACCAGGTCCGGGAATAGCTTTTTCCTCAATCTCTTGAAGTTCCTCGTCTGAAAACTCGCCGCTAGCGTGCTTTCCAACTGCCTCGAAAACAGAAACGATATCGAGTTCTTTTTCCTCACCTTTGAGCGTGGCGCATCCCGGTAAAATGGTGCCGCCATAAACAAAAACAGAAGGCCGATTCATGCGCGCCATCGCCATGATGCAACCGGGCATATTCTTATCGCAGCCCCCGATCGCGACGTAGCCATCCATTCCCTCACAACCGACTACCGTCTCAATGGAGTCCGCGATCACTTCCCGGCTCACGAGCGAGTATTTCATCCCCTCGGTTCCCATCGAGATGCCATCGGAAATCGTGATGGTGTTAAAAATGACGGACTTCCCGCCAGCCGCGTCTACTCCTTTGGCCGATTCCTTGGCAAGAACATCGATATGGAAATTGCAGGGCGTCACTTGACTCCAGGTCGAAGCAACTCCGACCTTGGACTTGCTAAAATCTTCTTTTTCAAAGCCCACCGGATAAAGCATCGCCCGGCTGGGCGCACGGTCAGGGCCATCAAGAACCTTCGAGGAGAACTTCCGCATATCAGGATTGTCGCACATAGGATGAATGACATTTCAGAGTAGAGAGCGTTTTTCAAGCGCCAACTCTTGCGTTAATGCCATTGGTGCGCTACCGCTCCCGACGTTATGCCAAGCCACGTTCTGGTTTCCGACCCAATCTCCGAAAAAGGTGTTGAGCTTCTCAATGCCCATCCTGATATCACCGCCGACTTTAAAGTAGGCCTCACCCCCGAGGAATTGATCTCAATCATCGGAGAATACGATGCCTTGGTGGTCCGCTCTCAAACAAAGGTCACTCGCGAGGTTCTCGCTGCTGCCACCAATCTCAAAGCCATCGGCCGGGCCGGGGTCGGCGTCGATAACATCGACCGCGAGGCCGCCAACTCCCACGGCGTGATCGTGATGAACACGCCCACTGGCAATACCATTTCTACCGCGGAGCATGCCTTCACTCTGATGTGCGCGACCGCTCGAAACATCGCCCTAGGCCACGCCGGTGTGATCGCGGGAGATTTTAAAGCAGCCCGCAAAGCCTATCAAGGGATCGAACTCAATGGCAAAACTCTCGCCGTGATCGGAATGGGCCGCATCGGAAGCGAATTCGCCAAGCGCGCTCAGGCTTTCAACATGAAGATTGTCGCCTATGATCCCTTCCTCACGCAGTCCCGCGCTGATGAAATGAAGGTCCGTCTCGCCGCCACCCCTGATGACGCTCTCACCGGCGCCGACGTCGTCACTCTTCACGTGCCGATGACCGATGACACCAGGCACATCATCAATGCGGATCGTCTCGCCCTCATGAATCAGGGCTCACTCGTCATCAACTGCGCCCGTGGCGGTCTCATCGACGAAGTCGCACTCAAAGCAGCGATCGATAGCGGCCACATCGCCGGATGCGGTCTCGATGTTTTCGAAGACGAACCCCCTTCGGCCGACCACCCTCTTTTTGAGCTCAAGAAGCACATCGCCTTTACCCCTCATCTTGGCGCTTCGACCAAGGAAGCTCAGGAAAATGTTGGCATCCAGGTCGCCGAACAGATCCGCGACTTCTGCGCTACCGGTGAAATTCGTAATGCCATCAACATGCCGTCTCTCGATGCCGCAGCCCTCAGCGAGCTCGGCGGTTACCTCGATATTGCCAAGGCACTAGGTAAGCTCCTCGCCAAGCTTGGTCCCGCGAATCCCGATTCACTGCGGGTCTCTTACCACGGTGCTCTCGCCGAAAAAGACACCGCTCTCATTTCGCGCAGCGTTCTCTGCTCCTTCCTTGAAGCGGCACGCTGCGACGGACAGGTCAATATCGTCAACGCACCTGCCGTCGCCAAAGTGCTGGGTCTCGATCTCATCGAATCCACGATCAACGCGCAAACAGAATACAGTGAACTCCTGGTCGCTGAGCTGAGCAAGGGAGACGAGAAGTTCCGTGTCTCCGGCACTATGATCGGCACCTCCGCGCGCGTCGTTGAGATCAACAAACTTTATGTCGACATCAATATCATTGGCAACTTCCTCATCGTTCGAAACAACGACCGCCCTGGCATTGTCGGGGCAGTCGGCACGGCTCTCGGCAACGCCGGGGCCAACATCGCAAATCTCTCCCTCGCAAGAAATTCGCAAGAAAACAACGCACTCACCATGATCGAGCTCGATTCTCCTGTTTCGCCCGAGATCATGGAAGAGATCCACGCAATTTCCGGAGTGACCCAGGCCACAGGCGTCACGCTTTAAGCCCTTCTCAGAAACTCCAGGAGGGTCTCCGCGAATTTCGTAGAGATCCCCGGAATCTCTCCAATCTGTTCAGGCGTCGCCTTCATCAGCCGTTTCACTGAGCCGAATTTCTTTAGAAGAAGCTTCTTCTTGGCCGGTGAAATTCCAGGGCAGTCATCAAGCTGACTCTCCTTCACCCGCTTTCGCAGGAGAAGCTCATTGTAGCCGTTTGCGAAACGGTGGGCTTCGTCCCGAATTCGCTGCATCAATTTGAGAGCTCCCAGATCATGGGGAATCGTAATCGGCTCGCTTTCTCCGGGCTTAAATATTTCCTCCCGTTGCTTTGCCAACCCCACAATGGGAAGGCCGTGGAGCCCCAGTCGCTGAAGTTCCGCCACCGCTGCGCTGAGCTGCCCCTTTCCTCCATCCACAATGACGAGATCAGGCAATGTGATGGGACTCTTTCCTTCCCTTGCCAGACGCCGCAGCACCTCCACCGCTGGCTCTTGGGTGTCCGAAGCCACTTCAGGGTTCGCCGTCATGTTTTCCTGTAAAATTCGCCCATACCGCCGCCTGACCACCTCGGCCATGCTAGCGAAGTCATCCTGGCCCTCGACAGTTTTAATGCGATAGCGTCGATAGTTCTGGTTATCAGGAAGCCCCTCACGAAAGCGCACCATCGAAGCGACAATGTGCGTGTTCGAGATGTTTGAAATATCGAAGCACTCCATCACCGTGGGCGTTGGCATATTGAGCCACTCCCCAAGTTCCGCCAGATCCTCCACCGGCTTCACCGTAGTCGGCACTCCCCGGCCCCGCGAAAATTGTCGCGTTGGAATCAACGCTCGTTCGATATTGGCGATAACATCCCTTAGCCGTGCCGCTTTTTCAAAGTCGAGACGCTCGGCCGCTTTCGCCATATCCTCCCGCAGACTCTTCAAACGCACCCGCTTTCCTTTCCCACTCAGAAGTTCACAAGCTTCTTCGATTTTCTCAAGGTAATCCTCCCGCGTGATCTTGGCGATACAAGGAGCACTGCAATTTCGAATAATATCGGCATTGCAGTGCTTGTAATCCTGTTCCCCCGGAATCCGGGGACGACAACTCCGCACCCCAAACTCCCGATTCAACCAAGCCACGGTCGCTTTGATGGCACCGGAATGCGCAAAAGGACCGAAATAGCAGGCTCCGTCCGCCTTCTTCAGCCTCGTCGTGCTGAATCGAGGCCAAGGATCCTCCAAATTGACCTTCGCCAACAGAAAGCGCTTATCGTCCATAAAACTCACATTGTAGCGCGGACGATACTGTTTGATCAATTTGCCCTCCAATAGAAGTGCCTCTTGCTCATTCCTCACTTCATGGGTCTCGAAGTCACAAATAGAGTCAATGAGGGCCCGCGTCTTACGATCCGCCCGCTTCTTGCCCGACGGCATAAAGTAGGAACTTAGCCTCCTTCGTAGATCCTTAGCCTTCCCGACATAGATGATCGAGCCCAGCCGGTCCATCATCAGGTAAACCCCCGGTTGATGGGAAACCTTTGAGAGACGGGCACGAAGAGCAGGCAGATGAGACATTGCTTGGAAGATTGTAACGCACAAAGACGTAATGCCTTCGACTTTCTGGCACAACTCCTCTTTTGAGAGCGCTAGCGTCTACGGCATGGCTTGCACCTACGACGCGAACGGTTATCATCCTTCTAACAAATGAAAGCCCCCTGTCTCTTTCTTTTCCTGATCCTCTTTCCCACTCTTGCTTTTGGAGCGGAGAGTGATGGCCTCGAGGACCTAAACGTCGTCACGCTATTGTCGAAAGGTGGTTATACCATGTTTGCGCTCGGAGCGCTCTCGGTGTTCACCTTCGTTCTCATCCTTCTTTATTTCCTCACGCTGCGCCGCAGCTCGGTCGTGACCAACAAGTTCATGAACACCGCTGAGGCCATGATTCGAAAGCGCGACTATCTGGGCTTGATCACCTATTGCCAGCGGCGGGGTGAGGCGGTCGCTCGAATTACCCAGAAGACACTCGATTTTCTGACGAGAAATCCCACTGCCACCCCCTCCGATATTCGTGAGATCGCCGAGGCGGAAGGCTCACGTCAAGGCGGCATCTTAACCCAGCGAATCAGCTACCTGGCCGACATCGGTGGGATCGCCCCCATGGTAGGGCTTCTTGGAACGGTTATCGGAATGATCAAATCATTCATCGAAATCGCCGAAGGAAAAAACGAAGGCCTCAAGCAGCTCCAGCTCGCTGAAGGAATCTGGGAAGCACTCATCACGACAGCGGTCGGACTGATCATCAGTATTTTCGCAATGGTCTTTTACTCCTACTTCCGTGGACGGGTGCAGCGGCACATCGCTGAGCTTGAAGCCGCCGGAACACATATCCTTGCCCTTGTTGGCGGTCAGCTTCAACGCCCCCGACAAGGCTCTGCCGAAAGTCAGCCCACACTACGCGACGATTACTCAGCTGCCCCTGCGCCACCGGGGATGCGCGGCTAAGTTTTTCACTTCTTTAAATCATGCGTATTCGCGACGTTTCCCAACCACCGGTCAGCTTCCAGCTTGCACCGATGATTGACATCGTCTTCTTGCTCCTCATTTTTTTCTTGGTCACCTACCAGATTACCGAGCAGGAAAAGGAAATGCAAGTGGCCGTTCCTACTTCCGAAGAAGGAGCGAACAAGGCTCGCGTTGCCAACGAAATCGTCATTAACCTAACCAAAGGGGGCGTTATTTCCGTCAGTGGAGAAACTTACACCAAGGAAGAACTCAGCGCGAAGCTTGAAAAAATTGTCGTCACTGCCGAAACAGCAGGACAGGGCAGTGCCGATCAGCAGCCAGTTCGCATTCGGTGCGACGCCACCGGCACGAACCAAAACCTCTTCGAAATTCTTGATGTCATCCAAAAAGCAGGCATCTGGAACATTAGCTTTGCGAGTCGTGACGTTCCAAAATAAGGGAAAAAGCCCGTTCTTCGCTTCGCTCTTTCTACAGATTAATTTCCCATGAAAATCTGGCTATCTCTCCTCCTGACACTCATCGCCTTGACGATTTCATTGGCCACGGCACAGGAGAACCTACCCTTACCCCCGGTCGTTGAGCCGCCTGCCCCCCTTTCGGCAAAGCCCTCCCGAGATATCTTCGATCTCGCGACGCATTACTACAACAGCGCCAGCGAAACCAAGGACGAGAAAAAGGCGAAGCAAGACTACAGCCTCGCCGCTTCTAAATTTGATCGCTTTCTCCGAGCCTTCCCCAACGATCCAAAGGCCCTCGAATCCTGGTATTTCTTAGCCCTCACCTACCGCCAGATCCGTGAAGATAAAGCGAGCCGCCAGTGCTTCGAAACCATCGCCACTCGTTGGACCACCGGTAAATATGTCGCTGGCTCTGCCCTCTTTCTCGCCTCCGATGACTACGAAAAAAAGGAATGGGCGAGTGCTGCAAAATGGTTCTCTATTCTCGAGAAAAGCACCGATAAAGATAAGGTTCGACACGAGTCGCTCTACCGTCGCTTTCTCTGCTTCGACAAACTCCAGGATTCGCTCCAGATCAAATCGGCTCTCGCTGCCATCTTGAGAGACAAGGGCAACCCCTACCAGGAAACAGCCAAGCTCGCCCAAGCCCGACTCTACCAACAAGCCAAGGAGTATCTCCGGTCCTTCCCTCTCTTTGTCGAGCTCTCCAGGTCCTCGAAAAAAGAAGTCGCTTCCGACTCCACTCTGCAAGCAGCACTCTGCGCACAGAGTGCTGGAGACAATGCGCAATCGCTCATCTGGTTCAGAAAAGCCTTTGTTCACCCCGACCTCAAACAATGGCGCGGCCAAACGCAGTTCACCCTGATGAACCTCCACTATCAGGCAAAAAATCACCCTGAAGTGATCGCGGCTTACGAAAAAGGCCGCTTTGATCTCAAGCCCCAGCCACATCTGCAGCGCCTCATCATGGCCAGCAAGTCCTACGAGCAGGAGGGTGAAAAGGACCGCGTGTTGAAACTCTACGAGGAAATCTCACGCCTCGCCCCCGAAAGTGACACCGGCTTCCAAGCTTCCTACCGAATCCTCGTCCGCGACCACAGCGCCGAAAAAAATGACTTCGCCCGCCAGGCCGAGAGCTTCCTCAAACGCTACGGCTCCGAGCGAGCAAACGACAAGCGACTCCACTCCGCCCGACTTCTCCTCGCGGAATATTACTACGCCAAAAAGGACCACCTTGGCGCGATCCCCCTATTCGAAGCGCTCAACCTCGACCTTCTTGACCCAAGCAATCTCCTCGGGGTTCGATACCATCTCATCAAGTCCTATCTCGCCACGAAGCAAAACGAGAAATCACTCGCAGCGATCGCGAACTTCGAAAAAGCCTACCCTTCCAGTAAACAGCTCGTGCAGCTGCGCCTTGAGCGAGCCGAAATCCTCTCTTCCCTCGACCGCGAAGACGAAGCACTTGCCGACTACACCGCAGTCCTCGCGGCCACCCAGGACGTCAAACTTCAGTCCCTCATTCTCCAGCGCCTTAGCGCCATATATCAGGAGAAAAAAGATTACCCGCGCTTCACCGCCACTCAGAAAAAAATTCTTACACTCCCGAGCATCGCTCCTAAAGTGGAAGCAACTGCCCACTTCTGGCTCGGCTGGGATGAGTTCCGTCAAAAAAACTACGCCAAGTCAGCTCCTCATCTTCGCAAAGCCCGTGGCATGTTCCCCGCCGACTTCGCCACTCAGGTCGGCCCCCTCCTCATCCGCTGCGCTTACCAAGCTGAAGATCTCACCACTCTTGAAAATGAAATTCTCGCCCTTCAAAAAGCCGATCCCAAAGCCCGCGCGCCTCAACCGATTGTTCGCTGGCTTGGCGCGACTCTCTCTAAAAAAGGAGAACACGCCCGCGCTTGGGGTTTCCTAAATGAAAGCCTTCAAAACCCGGGAGAAGTGGATGCCTTCATTTGGAGACTCTACGCCGACACCGCCCTCGAAACCGGCCACCCTGCGGAAGCCCTTCACGCGGCAGACGAGCGCCTTAAGCTCGAGACCCACCCCTACCGAAAAGCCGAAAGCCTTTATCAGAAGTCTCTCGCGCATACCGACCTCCAGCAGTTCGATGAAGCCCGCCAAGCGACTTCCGACGCCCTCAAACTTTACCCCAAGGGAGAGCTCAATTTGAGCCTCCGCATTCACGCCGGTGATATCGACATGGCCGCCAAGCGCCCGCAAGACGCGCTCCGCCACTACGTCGTCGTCGAGAGTCTCTACGCCAAGGAGCGGGACGAAAAAATAAATACTACTGAAAAGGTCATCGCAGCTCTGCAAGGAATCGGCACTCCGGAATCGATCAAACAGATCCCGACTTATCAGGATTCCCTGAAGAAACTCTGCTCCCAGTAATCCTTTCCTTAACGCCTCATTCTTTGACCATGCTTTCCCGGGTGATTCGCTCTCTTTTCACCGCTGCCGCTTGCCTTCTTCTCGTTCACTGCTCCCATTCCCTCGCTGTGCCTGACTCGGTTCGTCTCGAAAAAAATACCCTACATAGCTTCGATGGCGATCAACTTCCGTTCACCAAATGGCTTCCCAAGTCCGAGCCCGAACTTGTCGTCATCGGCGTCCATGGCATCTCTGGCGCAGCCTCTGACTACCGCCCCCTCGCCGATCATCTCTTGAGCGATCTCCCCGGCACCGCCGTCTATGCCGCCGAGACCCGCGGTCAGGGAAATGATCCCGTGAAAGAACGCCGCGGGCACATCCGCCATCGCTCGGAGTGGTTCCGCGACCTCTACAGCTTCACCCAGCTCATTCGTAAAAAGCATCCAAAAGCTAAGATCGTCTGGTGTGGCGAAAGCATGGGCTCTCTCATCGTCCTCCAGGCCTACGCCGCGACCGATGACCCCAAAAACCGATGCGACGCCCTGATTCTCTCCTCGCCGATTGTCAACATTCGGGGTGACTTCCCAGCTTGGAAGGAAAAGTCCGCTCACGTCCTTGCCGCCATTTTACCGATGTATCGCGTCTCGCTGGAATCGCTCTCAGAAAAGGACGAGGTCGCGGTCATCAAAGACGGAACCCACCAGGAGCAAGCCACCAAAAACTCCTACCACATCGAGCGCCACACTCTCCGCCTTCTCTCCACCCTTGGAGACATGATCCGGAAGTCAAACCAGGCCGCTCAATTCATCGAAATCCCCCTCCTTTTCCTACACGGAGGAAAAGATGTCTTCTCTGACCCCAAGGATGTTGCGAGCTTCGCCTCCCAGCTCCCTCATCCCGAGAAAGCCACCCGCATCTATTACCCGGAAAGCTACCACCTCCTTTTCTTCGATCATGAAAGTGACCGCGTCATCGCTGACATCACCAAATGGCTCAAAAAGCTCCCCTAATCGGGTTCTCGACTACACCCGCCTCATCACTATTCCTGATTGTCACCGCCCTCTCTTCGTTTCAAGATCTTCTCACACCATGACCTCTTTCCAAACCAAAGCAGTCAGCCTCCTGGCCGCTCTTTCCTTCTCATCCTGTGCTCTTGAGTCAGAGAAGAATAAGAAAATACCCGCTCCAGCTCCCGAAGTGATCGAAGCGCCAAAACCGATCGAGGAACCCCTTCCCGAAGAAGCACCCGTGATCCAGCCCCTCGATTTCGCGGATCCCAATACGACGGGCGATCTCATCACGGCCGAAACCACCAAGACAGTTAGAGGCCCTGCAGCCAAAAAAGAAGAAACGGAAGCCGACAAAGTCATCGCCGTGCCTCCACCTCTTCCCACCTCTGACTTGCCCACACCTCCCTCGAACTAAACGATGTCCACCGTTTCACCTCCCAAAAAGTTCAAGGCCGATCCTTACCAGTTCCACGAAATCATCGAACTGGAAATCCTTTCCCTCTCCAATCTCGGAGCCGGAATCGCCAAACCCAATGACTGGGTCGTCTTCGTTCCATTTACTCTCCCGGGTGAAAAAGTCACCGCCCGCGTCTGGCGTAATGAAGGCAACTGCTCTCACGCCGATCTCGTCGAGATCCTCGAACGAGCCCCCGACCGGGTCGAGCCCAAGTGCCATCTCTTTGGCAACTGCGGAGGATGTCAGTATCAGCACCTCAGCTACCCGAAGCAGCTCGAGTGGAAGACCCGCCAAGTCGCGGAACTTCTGCCACGCATGATCGGGGTCGAAGCTCCTGTCGAGCCCGCTATTCCCTCGCCGATGGAGTGGGCTTATCGCTCAAAAATTACTCCGCATTTCCAAAAACCTCAGCACGGAAAGCCGAACCCCATCGGCTTCCTCCAGCACAACCGCCGCTCCCTGATCCTCGATGTGCCCCAGTGCCCCATCGCGATGGATGAGATCAATACCGACCTCCCCCGCGCGCGTCAGGAAGTTCGGGATAATGCCAGCTCCTATAAAAAAGGTTCCACTCTCCTCCTCCGTGCCACTGCTGGCCGGGTCGAGACAAACCACCGAAACCCTGTCTCTGAGCAAGTCGGCGATCTAAAATTTAATTTCCTCGCGGGAGACTTCTTCCAGAACAATCCCTTCATCCTTCCTGCCTTCACCGCCTACGCCGCGGAACAAGCCGCCGGAGAGGGCCAGCGCTTCCTTCTCGATGCCTACTGCGGCTCTGGCCTCTTCGCCCTCAGCCTCGCCAAGCACTTTGAAAAAGTCATCGGCATCGAACTCTCGGAAACCTCTGCCGACTGGGCCCGCCGGAACGCCCTCACCAATGGCATCGAAAACACCGAGTTCATCGCCGCCTCCGCCGAGCAACTCTTCGCCGACATCAAACTCCGAGCAAAGGAAACCTCCGTCATCGTCGACCCCCCGCGCAAGGGTTGCAGTGAAGATTTTCTCACCCAGCTCTTCCACTACGGCCCCTCCAAGGTCGTCTACATCTCCTGCAATCCCTCGACCCAAATGCGGGACCTCAAAAGCTTCCTCGAGCACGGCTATCAAATCGACAAGATCCAGCCCTTCGACCTCTTCCCACAGACAAGGCATCTAGAGTGCGTCGTCACTCTAAGCCGCCCGTAGCAGAGGCTCTTAGCCTCTGACTTCCCACCCTAGCTGATACCCCGCCCCTCAGCCAGGTTCCCAGCCCCAAGCGGGACGATCTAGGTCCTTTCGATCCACCGAAAAGACTCATTTCTGCGCCATTCTACCCCGCTTCACCCGACCATAAGATCACCGCTGTTGCGTGGATTCGGAGATTTCACCTCGTTATATGCCCTGATTATTTTTGCCTATTTTTCACAAGGAGTGGCGATCGCCGCTACTGATCAAGGCTTGGATCCCACTCTCGCTGCTGCCCGATCTCCCGACGCAGTTATAGAATGAAGGCCCGAGAAGGGGGCTAACTTGAACTTAAGGACCCAAGTCAGGCGCTTTTGCGCGATCTTTGATGATGAGAGATCCTTCTATCGCACCCACCCGCAGCACCGCCCATAAGAGCCTTAGTGCTCCTTATGCTCGCCCTCTTTCTTGGCGTGATCGCCTTCTTTTCCTTCATCAGCGTGGTGGGCAGGGAAAAGCTCTTCCGTGCCTGGCTTCCCAGGCTTGGATTCCCATTCGTGACGTTCACAGGAACTAAGACCGAGAAAGACGAGGGCAAAAACGAAGGCAAGTGGTTTCATCGCGGGGATTCATTAATCGAGGATTGAGCAAATGACAATCCCCTTCCGCTTAGAATTCACCTTTGAAGGAGCAACGAGCCGTTGGTGTCTCGTAGATCACGATCTCACAAAGACCGGGCAGATCAGGCTCAAGCTTCCTCCAAAACCAAGCCGCCATGATCTCAATCGTGGGGCTTTCCAGGCCCTCGATGTCATTAAGGTAAGCGTGGTCCATCATTTCCAGCAGAGGAGCCATCGCTTTGGAGATACGTTTGTGGTCGTAGACCCAGCCGACGGTTTCATCCACTTCTCCCTCGATGTGGATCTCCACCTTGAAGCTGTGGCCATGCATTTGACGACACTTGTGGTCATCAGGAAGGCTGGGAAGAGTATGGGCGGCTTCGAAATTGAAGTCCTTGATGAGTCGTGCACGCATATCGATGTTTTCTTGGCGCGAGGATAGTCTTGTCTCTCCTGCCGTCCATCGCCAAGTTAAAGCACTTCCATGGTCAACCGCATCGATACCACCTTCGCCCGCCTTCGCGAGACTTCCACCACGGCCTTTGTCGCCTATGTCTGCGGGGGAGATCCCAATTTCGACCGCTCACTGGAGATTCTCCAAGCACTTGCCGATGCCGGAGCGGATATCATCGAGGTCGGAGTCCCTTTTTCCGATCCCATGGCTGATGGCATCGTCAACCAAATGGCAGCCGATCGCGCCCTCAAAGCAGGAATGAGCACTCCAAGGATTATTCAACTCATCCGCGCCTTCCGCGAGACCCACGAGACCCCGCTCGTTCTCTTCACCTACCTGAATCCAATCTACGCCTACGGCTACGAGGAGTTCCACACCGATGCGGCAGCTGCAGGAGCCGATGGCATCCTTCTTCTAGACCTCCCGCCCTCCGAAGCCGCCGCGAATCCAGATTTCGCAAAAGGTGAAGGACTTCATCACATCCACTTGATCGCGCCCACCACTCCCGCTGACCGTCAAGCGATCCTCGCACAGTCCTCTCAAGGCTTCATTTACGCCCTCTCCCGCACCGGAGTCACCGGGGGGCACTCAGCCCCTTCTGAAACAATCGGCGAGCTAGTCACGAGCATCAAGGCGCACACCGACACTCCGATCTGTGTGGGATTCGGAATTGGCACGCCGGAGCACGCCACGATGGTCGCCGAGAAAGCCGATGGCGTGATTGTCGGATCAGCGATTGTCAAAACGATCGAAATCAACGCCGATTCTCCCGACGTCGTCAGCAAGCTTCGCGACTTTGTCACCCCGCTGATCGAGGCCACGCACCGCGCTTAAATCAACTTGCGGTTTCCCACAATCAAACCGATCTATCTGCCATGAAGCTGAATTTTACCAAGATGAATGGTGCCGGAAATGATTTCGTCGTCATCGATAACCTAGCGCTCGACTGCTCCCTCTCCAGAGAGCAAATCGCAAAGCTCTGCGATCGCCATCGTGGTGTAGGTGCAGATGGTCTCCTCGCCGTGGAACCAGCGGAACAAGGAGCCGACGTCAGATTTCGATACTATAATGCCGATGGAGGCGAGGCTGAAATGTGTGGAAATGGCGCCCGTTGCTTTGGCCGCTACGTCTCCCGACTCCTCGATGGTGAACAAAATGAGATCACTTTCGAAACGATCGCCGGAACCCTCCGTGCCGAAATCATCGGCGAAGAAGTCTGCATCGAGATGTCCGAGCCATTCGGGCTTGAAATCAATTCTCCTGTCGAAATCGACTCACTGGGCGTCCCGGTCCACAACCTCAATACCGGAGTCCCGCATGCCATCGCCTTTGTCGAAGACGTCGAAGCGACGGAGATCGTCAAAAATGGCGCCGCCGTTCGCTATCACGAGCACTATCAACCGAGCGGCACCAATGCCAATTTTACGCAGATTCTCTCGCCCCAGCACCTTCTCGTGCGGACCTACGAGCGGGGCGTCGAAGGAGAAACGCTCGCCTGCGGCACCGGGATCACAGCGTGTGCACTCATTCATCATCTCCTCACCGGAGCCCCCTCTCCCATCAAAGTGAGCGTCCGCGGAGGCGACAACATCTCCATCGGCTTCGAAACCATTGATGATCAAAAGTTTGCCAACGTCACCATGACCGGACCTGCGGATTTCGTCTTCGAAGGCGAAATTGAAGCTTAACCCTCGAAATCGCTCACAGATTCGTCTTTTCAGCGGAAGCTGGCTGTGGTTAGTTAAACCAAGCTTAATTTCATGGAACTCGATTTTACCGACACCCCGTTTGATACCAAGTTTATCAAACCCCACGAGATCGAAGAGATTTTTGAAGATCCTTTTTCCATCCGTCTTCTCCCGGATGTCGACCGCGAGGATGGCGAAACCCGCTACTACCTCCTCGGTTGCACCATCGGAAATAGATCCCTTTTTCTGAGCTTCTGGGGCGATGGTAAAAAGGCGCGCGTCGTTGCTGCACGCGAAATGAGCGTAGACGAGTCCGCCTACTACGAGCGCAAGCTCGCCGAAATCAAGTAACACTTCCCACCCGATGAACATCATATCTGCCTGGAGCGAAATTCCCGAGTTTGAATCTGACGAAGCGGAAGCCGAATTTTGGAACGGCCATGCGCTCAATCCCCGCCTCATCAATGCCTCGATTCACTCGCCTGATTCACGTGAATCGACGACGATCACCCTGCGCTTTGACCCACGAATGCTCTCGCGAATCAAGCGCATCGCACGTTCTCGTTTCCTCAACTATCAGTCCATGATGAAGCAATGGCTTGCCGAGCGCATGGAGGAAGAAATGCGCCGCAATGGCGACGGCGAGTAATCTTTGGTGATGATTCGCTTTCACGATCGATTCCGCTCGGCACGATTTTTGGGCGCTTGTGTGGTCCTTTGGTTCATCCTCTTGAACCTGCTTTCCCATGGGAATAGATTTCATCCACCCGGGAATTTCTTCAACCTCGATATTCCCCACTTCGATAAGGTTCTCCATTTTGGCTACTTCTTCGGCGGAGGCGGGTTTCTGGCTGCCACTTTATTTTTCAAAAAGGCCAGACCTACATGGCTTAAGCTCATCCTCATCGTGACCGTGAGTCTTTCGATCATTGGCGTGCTTGATGAATGGCATCAGTCATTCTTTGCCAACCGGACTGGAAACGACCCGGGCGATTGGCTCGCCGATACCTTAGGCGCTCTCTGCGGCACCCTTGTTTTTCGAAAAGTCCATCGGGTTCTGCTTTAACCCACAGGACAGGATGGCTACATCTTGTGCGTGATTTTTGAAGCACGCATCAAGGAACTCCGGGCCGAACTCGATCGCCACAATCAGCTCTATTATCAAGACGCTAACCCGGAGATTTCCGATACCGGCTATGATCGCCTTTTTCGCGAACTTGAAGATCTGGAAAAAGCCAACCCGGAATTCGCTGATCCAAACTCTCCCACCCAAAGAGTCGGAGGAACGCCCTTGGACTCCTTCACGACGCGGCCTCACTTACTGCCGATGCTCTCGATCGATGATGTCTTCGAGGAAACCGAACTCACCGCCTTCTGGGATCGTATCCACAAGACGCTCGCGGGCGAAAAGATCAAACTCACAATTGAGCCTAAGATTGACGGAGTGGCCTGCTCCTTAGTCTACCAAAATGGCGAACTCGACTACGCCCTGACCCGTGGCGATGGCGCTTCAGGCGACGACATCACCTCAAACGTTCGTACTATTCGCTCCATTCCGCTCACCTTGAAGGGAGAAAGAGTCCCCGCCTTGCTAGAAGTGCGAGGAGAAATTTTCATGCCCTCAAAAGGCTTCGCTAAACTCAATGAACAGCGAGACGAACAAGGGCTTCAAACTTTCGCTAACCCAAGAAACGCCACCGCGGGATCGCTCAAGCTTCTAGATTCCAAGGAAGTGGCCAAACGCCCGCTCGAGTTTCTTGCGCACGGGCTCGGCGCTCACGAAGGCACCGAACTGGAATCAGAAAATGACTACCACGCGCTCTTGGATGAATTCGGCATCCGAAGAAACCACCCCATCTGGACCGCGCAGATTCTCGAGGAAATGCTCTCCGCGATCAAAAAACTAGATTCGCATCGACACGACATCGGTCATGGAACCGACGGTGCCGTTGTCAAAGTCGTCGATTTCGGCCAACGGGAAACTCTGGGCTTCACCTCTCGGGCACCTCGCTGGGCCTCCGCCTTTAAATATCCTCCGGAGCAAAAGGAGACTCTCCTCAAGGAAATCACCATTCAGGTAGGACGCACCGGAGTCCTCACTCCGGTCGCCGAACTCGAACCCGTCTTCGTCTCGGGTACCACTGTCTCGCGCGCGACCCTCCACAATCAGGAAGAGATCGAACGCAAGGATGTCCGCATCGGAGATACCGTCATCGTAGAAAAAGCCGGAGAAATCATTCCCTCCATCGTGCAGGTCGTCCTCTCAAAGCGCCCCATCGATACCACCCCCTATCACCTTCCAACCGTTCTCGTCCATCAGTGCCCTTCCTGTCATGGACCCATCGAAAAGGAAGAGGGATTCGTCGCTTGGCGCTGCACCAATTTCACCTGCCCTGCTCAAGCCGTCACCCGCATCACTCACTTCTCCGCGCGAAAAGCGCTCGATCTCGATGGTCTCGGTGAATCTGTCGCCATCAAGCTCGTCGAAACCCAACTCGCTTCCTCTCCACTCGATCTCTTCACCTTGGAGGAAAGCGAGCTCGCAGACCTCATGCTCGACCCGGCCAAATCCGCCGAAGGAGAAACCATTTCCAAAGAACGGCGCTTCGGGGAAAAGCGAGCTGCCACCTTGCTCGCATCCATCGAGCGTGCACGTAATAACATGCCCATGAATCGCTGGCTCTTCGCGATGGGCATCTCCCATATTGGAGATTCATCCGCTCGGGAACTTTCCCGTCTTCATGAGCGAATCAGCGATCTCGCTAATTCCCAAATCATCGCCGACCTTGCGGGACTCCCCGAGTTCGAAGGGCTCTCGAAATCGAAACGCAAAAAGGAAAATCACCCCCGACTCGCCGAGTATCACATCGACGACAGCCTCGGCCCGGTCGCCGCCCAAAACCTCCTCGCCTTCTTCAAATCCGAAGCCGGCCAGTTGATCTTAATTCGACTGAGTGATTTGGAGATCAACCCAGTCTCCGATAACTTCGCGCCGAAACCCCAAACCGAAGCATCGGACGAATTTCCCCTCGTGGGAAAAACCTTCGTCCTCACTGGAGCCCTCTCCGCACCCCGCTCTCAGTTCAAAAAACTAATCGAGACCAAGGGTGGCAAAGTCTCCGGGTCCATCTCCACCAAAACAGACTACCTTCTCGCTGGCGAAGGTGGCGGTTCAAAGAGAACAAAAGCCGAATCCCTGGGCGTCGCACTCATCGACGAAGCTGACCTCGACGAACTACTGAAAGGCGCTTAGTCCAGTCTCAGCAAGGATAGGCGATCGCCGTATCTCCTCTCTCCTCTCGATCAAATAATCTCGCGAGTATCGAGATAGCAATTCGCCAACGCCACCGGGAAAGCTTGCGCCGTCTCATCAATCGTCACAATTCCTTCCGACCTCAATTTCGACAAAGTAGACTCTCGCTCTTTCGCATAATCGGCCACTGCCAAATATCCGAGGGAATCATCAAAGGTCTTCACCTCCCGTTTCAGAAGATCTCCAATCCCTTCTTCCCGCAGACTTGCCAGCACAACCGGATGCTTCTGCCTCAAGCGCCTCAATGGCTCACTCAGCTCACTGCTATCTTCACCGCGAAGATTGGTTAAGATCACAACCAAGGACCGCCTCCGCTGGTGACTCAAGAGCCGTTCCGCAGCTTCACTAAAATCGCTTGGAAACGGTGCTGTTTCATAATCATACAGATGATTGAGAACCGTCGTCATCGCATGAGCACCCTTGACCGGCGGAAGCCAGCGATCCGTCCCACCAAAGCTGAGCACCCCAACGTTATCTCCCTGCCTTAACGCAATGTAGCTCAAAAGAAGCATCGAATTCAAACAGTGATCAAACTGGGGGATTTCGCCATCAAGAGTGCGCATTCTCCGACCACAATCCAGCATAAGAATCACCGATTGATCCCGCTGTTCCTGGAAATCCCGACTAATCAGCGTCTGCCGTTTCGAGGAAGCCTTCCAATCGATCTGTGCCAGCGAATCTCCCATTTGATAATCGCGCAGCTGATGAAAATCACGGCTGAGTCCCGCGCGATTTTTGCGCACGATTCCGCTCTGCTCTTGCTGATGCTCGATCGCCAAGAGCGCATACCGAAGAACCGGTTGATAGTTGGGATAAACCTTAGTGCTTCCTCCTTCCCCGATCAGGGAGCTACGCGCCCATAGTCCCAGGAGAGAACTCTCTAAAACGTGAACTTTTCCAAACATCGTCTCACCACGATCTCTCAATGCCACCGGATAAATCACATCAACATAGCCCGCTTTCTTCACCCAACCTTCCCAAGGCAAGAGGTTGCAATCACTCGCTTCAGGAACGCCATCAAACATCGCCAGATGGATGGCGCGACCACTGCGATTGAGCAGCCGGACCGCGACCTCGGCCTCGACACCGACCGCGAACCGTCCGGGTAGCGTCCTCTCCGCTCTTGGTCGTTTCGCAGTAAGAACAGCCAATGCGTCGAACAAAGCCGCCCCGCCTAGAATAGCAGCCATCCATTTCCATGCTGAAAATGCAGGCTCCCAAAAAACAACCACCAGACTCAGCAGAACCCAGAGGATCAAGAGGCGCACAAGCCACTTTGTAGGTCGAAGAAGCATCGTTTAGTTGCGAGGAGCCTCAACGCTTTCCAAGGCCTTAGTAAGAAGATCGTCAACTCGCTGGCCACTGATTGCGACTTCAGGAGCGACATGAACCCGATGACGAAAAACCGGAATTGCCGCACGTTTAATATCGTCGGGAATGACGTAGTTTCGCCCTTCAATGACGGCATATGCTTTCGCCAACTGAACCAAACTAATCGCTCCCCTTGTTCCGGCACCGAGACTCAATCCCGGAGCCTCACGCGTGTAACGAGTCATCCGCAGAGCGTAGTCAATCACTTCAGGAACGACCTTGGCTTGTGCCGTAAGTCGCTGAGCTTCGATAATAATTTCGGAATTACAAACCTGCTCCACTTGCCGAGGATCCACGCCCTTTCCTCCTGCCTGGGCCGTCACCTCGGATACCACGCGCCGCTCGTCTTCAAGCGAGGGATAGTCGATCACTACTTTGACCAAAAAACGATCGAGCTGTGCTTCCGGAAGCGGATAAGTCCCTTCTTGTTCGATCGGATTTTGCGTCGCAAAGCACATAAACGGAGGTGCTACTGGCAGCGACTCACCATCAATCGTCACCTGCTCTTCCTGCATCACTTCAAGAAGAGCCGCTTGGGTCTTCGCCGGAGCACGATTGATCTCGTCTGCCAAAAGTAAGTTCGTGAAGACCGGGCCACGTCTCGTCTTGAAGGTCTGGCTCTTCATATCAAAGAGAGTAAAACCAGTAATGTCCGATGGCATCATATCGGGCGTGAACTGAATCCTTCCGAAATTTCCTCCAAAGGTGCTCGCAAGCGCGAGGACCATGTGAGTCTTGCCCAGCCCCGGTTTTCCTTCCAGGAGCACATGACCTCCAGCAAGAAGAGCGGCGACAACCTGCACCACCGTTTCATCCTGGCCAAAGACAACCTTAGAGACTTCTTCTCGGAGACGATTTGCTAGGGCTGTCACACTAGTAAGGTCCGGGCTTTCTGCGGGAGGGAGGGCGTCGTTTTCTATCATCGGTTCCTGAGGATTTGAAGTTTTCGCACCATCCGTGTGACGGTGCCTGGGTCTTGAAACTTTTCGGACGTCATCGCTTCAATGACGTCATCGGTTTGGAGATCTGATTCGGCTGCAAGCTTCTCATAGAGCACACCGGATTCGTTGGAATTTTCGCGCTCCAAGTCGGATCGAAGGGGCCTCACCAAATGACCCAATGCCTTTTTGCGCCAGAGGAATTTTGCCGCCGCCCTCAATCCTTCTCCATAGGGTATCCGATAAGTAGAATCGTCTTCCTTAATCGGACCAAATCGAGGAATCCGCATCCATAACCAGACAAACAGGAGGACCAATCCGGCGACAACAACCTGCCAGGCGTGCTGCCAAATGAGATCTTTGAACGAGCTTCCGGAACCATAAAGGAAGATAATATTTCCTTTATAGTGCCAGTCTACCACAAGTTCCAGGAAAGTCGCATGATCAGCTCGGCCCAGATAAGGATTTCGAAAGGGCCGCGCGTGGGCAAGCACCATCACTTTGCCATCACCGTGCGACACCGTCACCACGCGGGACACTTCTTCGCCATCCCAGGTTTCCCCTTGGGGTGCCCTCATTCCGGTCTCCCCCTCAAACTCAACGCGCATGTCGTATTCCTCATCACCCAAGGCGACCCAGACTTCTGCGACATTCCAGGGCTCCCCTAAATGTCCGCCGGTCTCTCCCTCCCCGACCGTCACCGCATCGACTTCCACACCCTCGATCGTGATGCCCAGTTCGCCGAGAAGATGATCCAGACCTCGATATTCTTCCTCTTCCGCGAGATCCAACCAGTGATTGCGATTGAAGTCATTGATCTGACCTTCTCCACCTTCCAAGGTAACCACTAGCATTCCTCCCCCTTCCACCCATTCCAGAACCCGCATTCCCATCCCTTTGGTCGAGAGAAAAGACCCAGGCATGATAATGGTCGCCGTTTCCGTGTCGAAATCACTCCAAACTCGGGAACTCGAAACTTCCCAGCCTCCGGTCTTCAAAAAGCGCTCTGCCGCAAGGTAGGGATTGACCCGCGCCGCGCCCTTGTATCCCAGATCAAATTCGACCTCTTCGTATTTCTCATCCTCTCCGCAACTGACAAGAAGGAGCAAAATCACTGAAAAAAGCCATTTCATCGAGACCTCCCTTCCACCGGAAAAGGCCACTCTTCCCAGAGCTGCCCCATCGTCCCCTCATCGGGGTCTTCTTTGGCATAAGCCATACTTACCCAAGCATTCGTTAGCGTGGCAAAATAAGGATACTCTGGCAGATCCTTCCCGTTCAATCGTCGCAGACATTCGCTCTCGGTATCCGATTCTTCAATCTCCACGAGATCACCTGAAACCATCGAACTAATCGCGCCTCGATACAACAATCCAAGCGCATCCTTTTTTCGACCTTCAGCCCAGAGTTTCTTTGCCGTCGCTAAAATATCGTCCGGCAAGGATTCTGGTGAGATCTGCATTCCCGCCAAGGTCTTGATTTTCCCCTTCTCCTTCTCTGATGGACTCATGCCTCCACTAAACGCCTGTGCATTGTGAACAATGGTCCAGATGATTCCTCCGACGATCGCAATCGCAACACCCCAGAAGAGCAAATTCCCAAGAGCGCCGATGAATCCGAGCCCCCCGGACAATCTCATGCTCGAATCCGAGTCCTCTTCCTCTTGATAATCCCTTCGGATTCCCTTTTGCACTTCGAAGTCGTCGCTCGCCAAGACTTCTTCGACACGCTCCTGACTCGTCTCTGCATACACTTCCGAAACAACAAAAAAAAGAGACATCGCAAAAACCACCAAAGCAATCCGCTGCCCCAATCTCTTAAACGCAAGTTCGATGTCCCAGCCTTCACTCCATGTCCGTGAATTGACATAAAGACCAAAACCACCCCCGGTATAGAACCAGGACGTCAGTGACATCGAGACAAAATAGGCCGCCGCGATCAGCGCCATCAACCAAAACGGAAAGGCATCACCCTCGCTTTGGAAGAAGTCTTCCATGACCTGCCAAAAGCTCCAATCAGTGCCCTCTGGCACCATAAACTGCAGAAAAAAAAACTGGCTCAAAAAAAGCCCGATCTCCATCAGCACACAAGTGGCCGTGAGCCCAAGAGCAGCTCCCGAACTACGGCGCGACAGCAGACTCACGCGAGCGCGATATTTTTTCCCTTTTAAGCCCTCAAGAAATCCCACCGGAAGAACAAAGGAGCGGTAGATCGATGAGCGATAAAACAAGACACCCAGCAAACAGAGCCAGAAGAGGGCAATCAGGCCTCCATCGACATTCTCGCGATGAACGAAATGCCCAAGAACAGCAAAGGCGATTCCCAAAATCACCAGAACCCAATTTTGCCGCAGCTGCTGAGGGAGAACCTTAATGGTGGCCTTCGTATCGGGTTCTTCGCCGAAGAGATTTCGACTTAAAGGAAAGAGAGCCACGCGATCCCAAATAGGCTTGAGCCACCAAATCAAAAAGATCCCCCAACCCATTGTCTTAAAAAAGAGCAGCAGAATCAAAAGACTCAGGGGCAAGACCGTAACCAGCCAAGCCCGCCACAGAGTCCCCAGATGAGAACGCGACAAGCTCACGCCGAGATCAACCGCTTCCCAATCACTCCGCGGACGAATCTCCGCCGTCACCTTTTCAAGCTCCACGGTACCCCCTGCCTACAAAAAGAAAGTAAACCAAATGGAGAACCCAGAAGAAAATTCCCACCCCATATTTGACATTCCCAGATATTGCTTGAGCGGACCAAAAACCTTCCACCACTGCCGCCAAACCAGTCATCAACGCGCCACCGATTAAGAGGGGCAGAGCGTATCTCCCTGCCTGCGTCAGCGACTGGGCACGACTCAATCGCCCCGGAGCCAATAGCGCAAACCCTATTTTTAACCCGGCCATTCCCACCACAATCATCCCTAGCAATTCGAAGGAAGAATGTCCTGCCACAAAAGTAAGCAGCTTTTCGGGATCTCCCGCATAATCCACGTAGCCGAAAACCGCCCCGATATAGAGGCCGTTGAAAACCAAAAAGAAAAGGGTCCCAATGCCATAGAGAATCCCCCCTGCGAAGAGCTTAAAATCGATGCCCACATTGTTCTTAATATAATGGGTAAACATCTGGAAATTCGCCCCGTGTTCCCCTCTCAAGTATTCGACCGTATCAGCATCTTTTCCATACATTCCCTCGACTTGCATCATCATCTCCGGCCCTAGAATCGCCTGCACCCAAGCAATTTCGTGGGAGGCCGACCACCACATCAGGAAAAACGGGACCCAGAACACGAGCGAGGACACGACAAAGAGCTTCCACTCTCTTCTCAACGAATTAGGAAAGGTATTGAAAACGAATCGAATCGAGCCTTCTCCGAATCCACCTTTGCTCCGATGGATCAGACGATACCCTCGAATCGCCAGTGAATTCAGACGATCACAAATCCGGCTCCCATACATGCGATACTGAGCCAGAGCTAAGTCGTGACAAACCCGACGAAACATTCCCGGGACCTTCTCCGGCTCCACCGCAGGACCACGACCTTCCAGTCCTTTAATCCTCAGATCAAGATTGCTCCACTCGGCAGATTTTCGCTGCTCAAATTCCTGCCGATTCATGAATGATCTTCTAACCAATGAGCCATGCCGACGATTGTTGCGACCCCTTTGGGACCGGCTTGCCCCGTGAGTGGATTTAAATGATTGCCCAATTCCGCCCGACGGGCCTCCGACCAATTTCCAGATCGGTGACGAAAGGAAATAATGGCGGCCCGCTCCTCCCGGGTCAGTGCCACATTTACCGGAATGGAATTTAAAGCTGGAGGACCCAAATATACCGGATCTTGTCGAACCCGCGTGTAAACAACGAGGCTTCCCGCGGCCAAATCTCCCAGACGCTGGAATCGAGGATTCAAGAAACAGAAGAGAGGCAGAAAGGGAAAAATAATTTCCACAATCCGAACGAAATTTCGAACCATCGAAGCCCCGAAAGTCAGCGTTCCTCCCGCTTCATTCACGACACGCAAACCCAATACCATCTTCCCCGGAGTGGCTCCCTTTCGGCTCACCTCAAAGAATACCGAGTAAAACCAGAGCAAAACGAACAGGGCCAGATTGATCAATCCCACCGCCACATTCCCGCCGAGGGCAAAAGACGAAATCCCGATCACAATCCAAATGAGAATCACTGCAGCAATCATGATCACCAGATCCAACAAATAAGCGTAAAGACGCAAAAAGGGTCCCGCGATCCGAAGATGGATTTCCATCCCCTCCGCCAGCTCCACAGTTTGGAGTGTATCAAGTCGCCGTTCTAGCTTTCCCATGGGTAAGATTGGAAAAATGCTATCATTCCGACCGACTGGGTAAAGAACTCAGACCTCAAAAAATGAAGGGAAGAAAAATGGAGCCAGCTGTCGGATTCGAACCGACAACCACTCGATTACAAATCGAGAGCTCTACCGTTGAAGCTAAGCTGGCTCATCACTTACGCGACGGGCGGCAGAATACAAATCCCGCCCCCTCTGGCAAGTTTTACCGATTCTTTTTCTGATCTCTCCGATGGCTCATAATCGCAGGCCCTAGCATCGCCGTCGCTACAAAGATCATTCCGGACCCGATAAGACCCACCCACATTGGCCCCACTGTCGATGCCATACGGAAAGCAATAAAAGGCGCAATCACTCCACGGCACCCAGTCAGGAAGGTATGAACACTCATATATTCCGCAACATTTTCCTCCCTGGCAAACTTCGTCACCCAGAGACTCCACGCGACATTCCCACCCGCTCGCGCCACACCGTGAAGGCCAATTCCGATGTAAAGAGCCCATAAATCGTCGCCCAAGAAGTAGAAGAGAATTCCTACCGCAAAGATGACATTAATCAAGCAGCGGAGAACATAAAAATTCATCCGGTCAAACAACCTTCCCCAAACCAAAATAAAGAAAAGAAAAAGCGTCTCGGGAATCACCGTGGTGATGATGCTCACGTGACTCTCGCTCAGGTTGAATCCATAATCTTCATTCGTCACGTATTCCACGAAGAGTGAAAAACAAAGCAGATTTCCCATCCCTAAAATCATCCACGAAATCAGCAACTTCCGAAACGCCACGTCTTCAGTAGTATGGCGAAAGGCATCAAATAGGCGCACGGAATTCGATGACCTCAGAGTCACCCGTTCGATCGCCAATACGAGAGCAGCCATGATCAAACAAGCCAGAGCATACACGCGTAGGAGCCACGGAAAATAGTCAAGTGAGACCGTCAGCATCCAGCCAAACAAAAGAGCCGCGCCAATCGCGAAAACCTTCCGCACAAAAGCCGTGATCGAGAAGAGCCGCCCTCGCGATTCATCGGGATAGTGACGTCGATAAATCTGAGAAAAGAGCGGGATATTCAAGGTCACTCCGATCAACCCAATGGTCATCCCCATCATGTATGTTTCAAAACTATCGCCCGCAAACGAAGCAACTCCAAAGCCCACCGCCGCCATCGAAAAAATCACCGCGAGCGCCGCATTGACCGATACTCCTGATCGCCGCACCGCTTGCACCACAAAGAGACTCAGCAACAGCCCCATACTCGGGATCGCCACCAGGGATGCTTTCGACCAAATTCCGGCACCAAAAACCCGATCCGCTAAAAGAATCGAAAAGGTCGTGCTCACCGTCTCGATCACCCCGGCGGGAACCGCCCGGACACTATCAACAACGAACGTTCTCCTACGAAAGCCCTGGTTAGGCACGTTGGCCTCCTTGATCTGCCGCAAGCCACCAGTAGAACACCAGACTCACGAGCACTGAAGCCAGCCCCACGTGAAGCACCTGCACGACCGCATTGATCTGAACATACGAGAAAAAGAGCCCCATCAACATGAAAGCAAAGACGATCACCAGGATCGATCGAGGGACGAGCCCCCGCCACTTCACCTTCCAACCCACAAAAAGAGCAGCTCCAAAAATGACCCACGAAAAGCTGCGATGAATCAGAAAGACGATCGAATCTTCAATCTGTATGATCCAGATTGCACGCGAGTCTGTTCCAAATTTCATCTGAAGATCATCGGTCATCTCCCTGATCTGCGCACCTAGGAATCCCTCGATCAGAACGACCGCTAAAAGGATACCCACTTGAGCCCGTGAAGCCCCATCAATCGATTTCAATTGCGTCCCCTTTTCCACTCCAGCCCAGACAACAAAAGTCAGGAGGAGGAGAAGGACAAAAGCCGCCACCAAATGCGCGGTAATCACTCCGGTATGCAATCCACTAAAGACCACAGCTGCTCCCAAAAGAGCATTCACAATCACGAGCCCGAAGCTCAGCACGGCACATTTCCTCACCCGACCAGGTAAATTCTTTCTGCGCCACCCCACAATCATGAGCGCCAGACTCAAAATGGTCACCGGAAGTGCGAAGAGACGATTGATAAATTCCGTCCACGTATGCACCGGGTTAAAGTCATCTTTCAGCGATTCCCTCGTCACCAAATCAGGATCCCGACCAAGGCGCTCGGCCTTCCTTTTAAAAGTCTTCAGTTTACGATCACTAAATGATGCCGGATCAACCTGCTCAACCTTCCACGGCGGAATCAACTCTCCCCAGCACTTCGGCCAGTCAGGACAGCCCAGGCCTGCCCCAGTCACCCGAACAATCGCGCCCACAAAGACCAAAATAATCACACTAACTAGACTCAGAAAAGCCAACCTCTGCACACTCGTCTTTCGCACAGAAGGAACCTAACCTGAAATTAAGGACTTACAAACTCTAGCTCCGCGTCCCTTCTGTGAACCGATCAGACAAGCCAACATCACCATCCAACATCGAATCCTCATCATCGAGTTCATCATCATCATCAAGGATCGCACGCCTCTTCTCTTTCGTGATCGCCACCGACAGCCAGCGAAATTCATCACTGTTATCGAGCATCACTTTCAAAACCATCGTAAGAGGAACCCCTAGGAGCATTCCCACCGGTCCCCAGACATACCCCCAAAACAGGACGGAAACAATCACCACCAGGGTCGAAAGTCCAAAACGGCGACCCATCAGCATCGGCTCCAAAAAGTTCCCCAGAAAAACGTTAATCGAAATGAATCCAATCGCAATCGCCATCGCGCTCGGCCCTCCGTGCACCAAAAGCGCGAGAATAAGTGGCGGCACCCCAGCAATAATCGAGCCCAAAACAGGAATGAAGTTGAGCGCAAAGGCCAAAATCCCCCAAAGTAAGAAAAAATCGAGGCGTGCCGACCAGCAAAGGAAGCCCGCCAAAATCCCCGTCGCCAAACTCACCAAGGTCTTGATCGCAAGGTAGCGCTGAATGTCAGATGTCGCCGAGAGGATCCGCTGAAAGTTTGGCCCACGAGCATCGAGAATCGCATCCGCTCTCCGACCAAACATGCGCGCCTCGCTCAACATGAAAATCGTTAGAACAAGCACCATAAATGTCGTTCCCAAAAACGAAAGGGCCTTCCAAGCCACGTCGGTTCCCAAGTCGAGAAGCTTGACCATCGACTCCTTACCGGTGAATTGCTCCTGAATATTCGACAATCCGTAAGCCTCGACCTTCATCCGTGCGTCTTTCACATCAAATTTTTCCAACAAACCCACCGTTGCTTCCGAGGCCTCGTCGATGCGCTGGGTGAGAGCGGGATAATAAGTATCTTGCCACTTCGTCTCGAGATCCCCTAACAGCGAAATACAGATCAAAATAATGCCGATCAAGAAGGCAAAGTCTATTAGAACGGTCAAAAGGACAGCGATAGACTGAGGAACCCGGTTCTTCCTCAACCAGCCCGTAATGGGAAAACTGATGGTGGCAATAAAAGCAGCAAGAAGAATGGGAATGAAAAAACTCTGCGCAAGCTTCATTCCGCCGATCAAGATCACAGCGCAAGCAACAGTCACCAACAGATGGACCGGCGTATTTTTCTGCTTTTGATTTTTCACTTCCCTCACTGTAACAATGACCGCAATCGATGTGGGAGTTTAAGCTAGTTCCAGAAAAACCACAAAAAAAAAAGAGTATCCAATCGTCGTTTTTTTAGAAGTCTCTTCTGTCACACCTAGTCTTGAGACCTCAAATTCTTCGCTAAGGCATTTTCAGTCAGTGATCGCTCACCAGGACGAGCTCTCAAATGTGCCAAAGCCTCTTTGAGATTCGGCCACTTGAATCGGCAGTTTTCAACGATCAATGGTTGCCGCGCATGATTTGATCCAGACCTTGGGCGCTACCCAGCAACCCGCAATCGCTTTTTCCCAGCGCCTGATTACTTTCCTCCCGGCTCTCCGGGATCAAATTCTGATTTTTAGGCCCTTAGCGACAATTCACCGAGCGCCCCGCCAACCCCGGTCCAGAAACCACCGGCTCAGATAGCGCCCGAGGAACCCATTCGCTGCGGCAATAACGATCGCCTTTTACATCTTATCCATTGATCCATTTCATCACTCCGAGAAATCGCTCAATCACTTCCACTTGAAAGACCTGAGGAAACAAGAAACCAAGCGGGGCACCCACCAAAATGAGCGTCAGCACCTTGCCCAGCTGTCGACCGGTCCGCCGTTCCCACACCGCAAGTCCTCCATGGAAGACAAAGTAAAGCGTGGGACATCCCCACCCCGCCATCACCGGAAGCGTGATCGCAACTTCATGCAGAAGCCCCGAAACGAGAAACACCGCCATCACTCCCCCATCTCGCCCCACGATATTTCCCAGCGGCCTCCCGACGACCCTTTGCATCATCTGCGAATAGCCGACGTTCCATCGTCTGCTCCAAAAGTCTCCGATTCCTTGCGCTTTCAAGAGATTGGGAAACAGAGTCCGCACGGGAAAGCCAAAGGAGCGATGGATCGCCTTCAAAACCCGAAGAGCCCCAAAGTGAAACCCGAGACTCATGGGCACAAACATCAGGATAATGTCACGATACTCGAGCGTCCAAACCACCCAGGCCATCGTAAATCCCACCACCAGCATTAAGAGACCCCATCCAAGATCACCTTTGTAGCTCAGCCCGGCTCTCTTCTTCGCGAAGGTGCCCGGATCCATTCCAAACCACAGCAATCCGAAAATGAAATAACGCGACCAAGTCAACTGTTTCGGCCCAGCCCACTCGGCATAAACGAGCCCCTTCATGGCGGCCAATAGCACGGCACAAATTCCCACCATGCGCACGATAGGATCCGCGTCCAAGAGGTTGAGATGAGCGGCGACAAGCAACGCGAAAACCATGAGCCAGCCGAAGGTGCGACGATGCCCCTTCGGCGCGAGCTTCGCCAGCAAGCGTCCGCCGAAAAGCCCGGCAAAGAGAAGAAAGACGATTCCGATCACAGCGCTCCTCCCTTTCCCAGCAAGCCCAGATTCCACGCCACCGTCATCCCGAAAACGAACACGAGCCCGATGAAGAGCAGCGTCAGGATGTGCTTCGCCGCTTTATGCAAGAACCCATCCTCCACTTCATCGAAATCAAAGCCGAAGAATTGAAGGTAAAGCCGCACGCTCCACCAGAGGCAGATAAAGCCAGCCAGGCTCGCCGCGACCGGACTCCCACTCAGGAACCAATCGCGATGCGCAAGTGCCATCACAGCGAAGAAAATGTGACTCCCCCAAACGTAGAGCGAGTAGGTCCACCAGAGTTCCTTCATCAAGGGCGTGAGACTCACCAGCTTCTCGCGCCAGCCCAGCACCTTGGGAATCCAGATGCTACCAATACATAGAAGCACCAGCGACCAGCCCGACACTTGTAATCCTAAATCGAGGAGTTCTTTCATAATGCGCCGTTGATAAAAATGATGGCCAATGCCGCAAAAACACCCAGAAAAAAGAGATCCCAGCCCCGCTCTTTCATACGAAGATCCTTATCGTAATAAGTCAGCTGCACAACGACCTAGCTTCCCCAGAAAATTCCGAAAAACCAGCAGACGACACGTCCCATGCCATCGGTGAGCAGAAGCTCCGGCCAGCCGAGACAGAGAACCGTCAGTCCCATAATCAGCATCACGATATAGCCGCAATACACATAAAAGATCTGCCGCACAATCGGCTCAGATGTCTCCAAGTTAACCGCATATTTCAGGCGCTTCACTCCCACGAGGTTGGCCACCACCAAGCCGAGGCACATCAGCCCGGCGATTCGGAGTAAGATCATTTCATTGTTCTAGCTTTTTTCTACAGGCTCAAATGACGGCAAAGGCTGTGACTGCGCAATAAATTCTCCGATTGGAAACAGCCATGGAACACCACCAAAACCACCATTGATAATTTCGACACCAAGATATGGCAGAGCAAAAGTAGGTCCTCCAAGAACACCTCCTCTTTTGTCGCTAATTTATCTTCCCTCATTATTCTTCCTTTCTCAGTTCAGTTTCCAAACATCCAAGTTAGTCTCCGGTGCCGTTTCTTTGTTTCCAATTTCCAATGGAATAATCGTGCGAGTAGCTTCTTCATGTTTTCAATTCGTTAGTAGGTTCCTTTGACTGGCATGATCGGCGGCTGCGCATTCGGATTCTGGCGAAGCTTGCTAAAGATGTAGAGGTTCAAGAAATGCATTCCTCCGAGGACAAGGAGAACAACTCCTAGCTTTTCACTCAGTGCTTCGAAAACCCCGGTCACTTCTTGAACCTTGCTCTCTATCTTCAGAAAGAGAGTCACAAAGCCGATATTGATCAGGTAGAATCCCACCACAAGAAGGTGGTTCACACTATCGGCCATTTCAGCATTTCCATGGAAGCAATCGACGAGGAACACTCGCCCATTTCGGTGAAGGGTTTTCGCCACCCAAATGGTCACGGGAATGGCAATTAAGAGATAGAGGCTATAGGTAATGGTTGTTTCATTCATGGTTTTATTTCTTTGTGAGAACCGAATTTCAGAGAAGCTCCTTGCGCCATTCGTCCTGATCGACAGCGCAAAAATCCCCGTCGCAGCTCGGCCCGGTCATCACGTGAAGGGTCTCCCTCACTTCGTGATCTTTTCTACGAAAAAAAACCCGGCTCAAGCCACGACGATTGGCGGCAAGGAGCTGACATGCTCTCTTCGCCATCGGCAACAAGGCGGGACTCGCCAACCTTCGCGCCATTTTGCGATAGTTCGCACAGCTGTAGAGGCACCAGACCCAGGCTTCTGCCCCTCGAATAATCTGCCCTTCACTCGTCCGGGCCACCATTTCCCGAGCAGGATCAAGATCGGCGATTTCCGGGAACTGCTCTGCCGCTTCCTCTGCCTGATAGGGAATGAAGCGAACCCTGAAAGCCCGTTTTTGCCGATTAAGCCACTCATGAAAGGTGCAGCACATCCCGCAGCGTCCATCGTAGTAAACTTCGATCCAATTGAGGTAGAGTGGGAGCTTCATATTCTTTTTTATATTGTTTTTTCAGTATTTACTGAAAGATCTTTCTAGATGTCTGAGTTAGTAAAATTTCTGAATCCTAACCGAAGAGTTTGAAAGCGAGCTGCATCGCCTTTCCGTGTTGCATCGCGGCAACACGATCTCCCATCTTGGAGGCGAAACTGACAAATTCTTCCAGCTCCTTCATTTGCTCGTGAAAAGCGAGAGCATCCTTACCTTCCATTCCCTCACTTTCGACCTTACAGCGCTGGAGAACGGCCAGAGCGGGGTCAATTTCCCGACGTTTGCGCTCAACGGTAATCCGACGAAACATCTCCCAAACTCCTTTTTCGGCCTCAAAAAATTCCTTTCGTTCTCCTTTTTTGGTCACAATGCGAACCAAGCCCCAGCCAACAAGGTCCTTAAGATTGGTGTGCGCGTTGCCCCTGCTAATCTCGAGAGCTTCCATAACCTCATCCGTACTCATTGGCGCGGCCCCAATCATCAAGAAAGCGTGAATTTGAGCCATGGTGCGATTGATCCCCCATTGGGTGCCCATCACTCCCCATTGAGCCACGAACTCTGCGCGGATCTCAGCTAACTTAATTGCCGTCTCATTCATCCCTTACAGTAATTACTGAAAATACAAGTTTTGTCAATCCTGCTTTTTAATTTCCCTAAAATACAATTGCGCTTCGACGAGCGATGATTCACTCCAAAAACTGTAGGAGTATCTTAACAAATCCCAAGTTCATCCTTGCCAAGCCCACAACCTGCTCATAGGTTCCGCGCCCCTAACCGGAATTTTGACCCATGTCGAAGCACAATAGTCTAAAACGTCAAGGCGGAGCTACTGGAAAGCGCTCTGTGATGAAGCGCTTTGAGCGCGTGAAGGCCCTCAAACAACGTGGCCTTTGGAAAGAAGGAACCAGCCCAATTGGTCTTCCTAAGACTGCTGCGGATTCGTAAGTCTTCCGCTTTGACCAAACTTTCTCGGCGGAGCCTCACCGGCTTCGCCTTTTTCTTGCACCCCATTTACCTGCCCTGAATTCATGAGCGATGGTGTCCGCCTCAATAAATACCTGGCTTCATGTGGAGTAGGATCACGCCGAGCCTGTGATGCCATGGTTCTGGCTGGCGATGTCGTCGTCAATGGGCAGAGCTGTATCAAGCCTGGCTATCGGGTGCAACCAGACGATCAGATTCGCGCCAACGGGAAGAGGATCGAGCCTCTCAACATCCAGAGCATTGTTCTGCACAAGCCAGCGGGCCTCGTCTGCACGCGAAACGACGAACGTCATCGCGAAACCATTTATCACCTCCTTCCAGGACGCATGCAGCATCTCATGCACGTTGGCCGACTGGACCTCGAGTCCGAGGGATTGATCATCTTGAGTAACGACGGGGAACTCTCACAAGCGCTCACCCACCCTAAACACAAGATCCCCAAGGTCTATCACGTCACCCTTGATTCTTCCTTTGAGAACGAGATTTTCGATAAGCTGCTAAAGGGCGTCTACACCGAAGAAGGAAAGGCCAAGGCTCATTCGGTAGAACGAATTTCATCGCGGCGCTTGCAGATTGTCCTCACGACCGGAATGAAGCGCCAGATCCGCTACATGATGCAGGCCGTGCATCACCGAGTGAAGCGCCTCATTCGTCTCCAAATTGGCCCCTTGAAACTAGGCTCTCTCCGCTCAGGAAAGTGGCGCCCCCTTACAGATCAAGAACGTGAGGACCTCCTCAAGATGGCGGAGCAAAAGTAATACTTCCTTTGGAAAGATGAACTTTGCGCATTGTCCCCTCGCCTTCAGTCCTGCTAGCATCCGCTCAACACGATGAGCAGCAAATCCCAAAGCGTCGCGAGCGAAGAACTGGAGTTTAAACCAGCCCAGAAATTTTCAAAGAAGGCCCGTATTTCCAGCCTTGCTCAATACAAACGGCTTCATCGAGAATCGATCGAAAAACCTGCCACCTTTTGGGCCCGAGAAGCAAAGCAGCTTTTATGGCAAAAGAAGTGGTCCAAGGTCCTCGACTGGAAAGCTCCCAATGCCAAATGGTTCGTCGGAGGAAAGATCAATGTCTGCGAAAACTGCGTCGACCGTCACCTCACCAATGGCCGCGCCAACAAAGCGGCTATCATTTGGGAAGGGGAGCCCGGTGAGTCACGCACTCTCACCTATCGACAGCTCCATCGCGAAGTTTGCCGATTTGCCAATGTTCTCCTCGCAAAGGGCATCAAATCCAAAGATCGCGTTCTAATCTACATGCCCATGGTGCCTGAAGCTGCCATCGCCATGTTGGCCTGCGCTCGTATCGGAGCGGTTCATTCCGTAGTTTTCGGTGGCTTTTCCGCAGAATCAATTGCAGACCGACTCGAGGACTGCAAGGCCAAGGCAGTCATCACTTCTGATGGCGGATACCGGCGAGGTTCAGTCGTTCCCCTCAAGGCGAATGTCGACGAAGCCCTCAAGAAGTACAAAGACGTCGAAACCGTCATCGTGCACCAGCGCATTGGCGAAAAGGTGACGATGAAAAAGGGCCGTGATGTTTACTGGCATGACGAAGTCGCCAAGGTCAGCGACCAGCATATCGCTAAAGGCTTCGATAGCGAGCACCCCCTTTTTATCCTCTACACTTCAGGCTCCACAGGGAAACCAAAAGGAATCCTTCACACCTCTGGGGGTTACCTCATGGGGACCTACGCCACCACAAAGTATATCTTCGATATGCAGGACAATGACGTCTACTGGTGCACTGCCGATGTCGGTTGGATCACTGGTCACAGCTACATCGTGTACGGTCCACTCGCAAATGGAGCCACTCAGGTAATGTATGAAGGTGCCCCGAACTTCCCCGACTTCGGGAGATTTTGGGATATCGTTGAAAAATACAAGGTCTCCATTTTTTACACCGCCCCCACGGCCATCCGCGCCTTCATCAAAGCGGGTGATCAATTTCCTGAGGCACGTGATCTTTCTTCTCTCAGACTTCTCGGAACCGTCGGTGAACCGATTAACCCGGAAGCCTGGATCTGGTATCACAAAAAAATCGGAGGAGGACGCTGCCCGATTGTGGACACTTGGTGGCAAACCGAGACCGGAGCCATCATGATTTCCCCCCTACCCGGTTGCACTCCCACCAAGCCCGGAACCGCCACCCTTCCTTTCTTCGGAGTGGATGCCGCCATCCTCGATGAGACCGGCCAAGAATGTCGTGTGGAAGAAGGCGGCAAGCTCGTCATCCGACAGCCGTGGCCATCAATGCTTCGCTCGATCTACGGAGACAAAAAACGTTATCGCGACACTTATTGGTCTGACTACAAAGGCATTTACACCGCTGGAGATGGAGCCCGTAAGGACAAGAAAGGTAATTTCTGGATCACCGGTCGTCTTGACGATGTCCTCAATGTCTCCGGCCATCGCCTCGGAACGGCCGAAGTCGAAAGCGCCCTTGTCTCGCACCGCTCCGTTGCTGAAGCAGCGGTCGTGGGACGTCCTCATGAAATCAAAGGACAGGGAGTCGTTGCCTTTGTTTCTTTGAAAGGGAAATCTACTGGTTCCGATGATCTGAACAAAGAATTGCGCAATCATGTCGGAAAAGTGATCGGCGCAATTGCCAAACCCGACGAAATCCATTTCACTGCTGTTCTTCCAAAAACTCGATCCGGAAAAATCATGCGTAGGCTCCTCAAGGAACTCGTAGCGACCGGTGAGGTGACTGGAAACGTGACCACCCTTGAGGACGTTGAGGTAATCAAATCACTTCAAGAAAGCCTCAAGAAATAACCTTCCTCCTTTAATGACCCACCTCCGCTACGGTATTGCTACCATCCTCCAATCTTTCGGACTCTACCGAAAGCTGAAGAGAATGACCGACGCTGCTTACGAACTCCACCTCATGCAGGAAGGAGAAGAATTTCTAGGAGCCCTTTGCTGGCCTGGAGCCGAGCATATCGAGGATATCTCGATGGAATACTGGAGCATCCGCCGGATCGAGAGCGAGCGACTCTCTCTGGAAAAGAAAATCCAAGAATCTAACAAGATTCTCCACGCTGCACACCTCGCTCGAACAACCGTTACTGATCGCTCGAAAAATATTGGCCAAGAGCTCTATGGCGCACGTGAAAAACTCTTTGATTCACTCGAAGAGCTGAATCTTCGTCGAGATGACTCCATGTCAATAGCCCAGCAGATAAAGCGTCGCTTCGAAGCTCTTAAGACCAAGGCTACCGTCCTCAAAGAGGAGGCTGGTGATCAGGACGAAGCCTACCTTACGACTCGTACCACTCTTCACGAACTCAGAGACCAGTTCAAAGAATACAAAATTGATCTTAAAAAGATTGACGCCGAAATTGACTCTGAACAGGACAGACTTGCAGAACTACAAGAGAGCATCGACACGAAGTTGAAAGGCAATAAAAACGAAGCTTCCGAGACTTTCGGACAGATCAGTGCCGCGAACCGAGAAATCACCAAGTCAAAGGCAAAGCTTGGACTTCTCGTAGAAGAACACGCAAAACTTTGCCGGGAAGTGGGACGCTATCTTAATCTCAATTCAAAAATCCCCGAGTGCAAAAAAGCCTGCTTGGAACATCGAGGCTTACTAGATCAGATCCGTCTTCTAAGAAGCTCAATTCAGTGGAACAAGCTCCTCGCAGAGCGCGCGGGCAATTAGTGCTAAAGGGCTGCAAGAAGCTTCTGATGGATCCCTCCAAAGCCGCCGTTACTCAGGACAACGATGACATCGCCTTCCACCGCACGTTCAGTCACGTGGGTAACGATCTCATCGACCTCTCCAAGATACCAAGCCTCCGTTCCAGTCGCTTTGATGTCGTTAACCAGCTTTTTAGGATCGAGCCGCTCGTCCTCGGAAAATTTTTCGGGATCAGGAATACTTGGGAGAACCACGAGATCAGCATGCGAAAGTGCCTCCGCCAAATCCTGCTGAAATATGTTCCGCCGGGAGGTGTTTGAGCGAGGTTCAAAAAGAACCCAAAGTCGACGCCCTTCATAACGTTGGCGCAGCCCTTGGATCGCTTGAGCTATCGCCGTTGGGTGATGCGCAAAATCATCGACTACCGCAACTCTCCTCACCTCGCCACGCTCCTCTTGGCGACGAGCAATACCGGAGAATGTTGCGAGTCCCCTTTGAACTTCCTCAACGGAAAGCCCCGCAAACTTTGCGACGCTCAGAGCCATCACCGCATTGCGAACATTGAACTCTCCCACCATGGGAATCTCATAATCGTCTCCATCAAGTTGGAAGCAGCTCTTTGATCCCTCGTAGCTTACGTTCGTGATTTTTAAATCACACGAGTCGGAAAACCCAACGCTTTTAATCGGGCAATGCGCGTCTTTAGAAACATCGAGACAGTTCTGATCATCGCCGTTAATCAAGGCTAGACCATTGCGAGGCACCACACGAAGCTGCCTTTCGAAACTCAGCTTGATCTGATCAAGCGAGTCAAAAATATCAGCGTGGTCGAACTCGATATTATTGATGACCACCACCTCGGGAAGGTAGTGGAGAAACTTGGATCGTTTGTCGAAAAAGGCAGTGTCATATTCGTCCCCTTCCATCACCACGAATTCAGAATCGGTGAAGCGTGCCCCCTGTCCGAAATTACGAGGAATCCCCCCAATCATGAAGCTGGGATTCTTTCCCGAAGACTCAAAGACCCAAGCCAGTATGGAAGCTGTTGTCGTCTTACCATGCGTTCCACTGACGACCAGGTTACGATGCCCCCTCAGGAAATACTCCTTGAGCACTTCTGGAAGAGACTGGTAGCGCAGCCGACGATCCAACACGGCTTCGGCCTCTTCATTGCCTCGGCTGATAGCGTTTCCGATTACGACTGTCGTCGCTTCCGCTGGAATATTTTCAGCACGGTATCCTTCGAAGATTTTGATCCCCTTTTCCTCCAGGAAATCTGAGATCGGAGGATAGGCGGCCTCATCAGAACCAGTGACCCGGTAGCCCTGCTCGGCCATTGCGGCAGCGACGGAACCCATGGCAGTGCCACAAACTCCAATGAAGTGAAATTGCTCGTCTTTCATTAAAATTTAGAAACCAGGAGCGGCAACCCGACCATGCTCTCTGTCGGCTAAGCGCTCCTCAAGGATTCGATCTGCGACCTCCTTGACCATCTCTTCGAGGAGAAGGCGGAGGTGGCTCCCTTTCCGGTAATCAGCCGGCGCAATGTGCTTCACCCGGTCCGCGTGCGTGCAGAGCTGATAGCACTTACGAAAGCTACGTCCTGTAACATCCTTAGGGTTGTAGACAGCGATCGCGTGGCCCCCACTCTTCTTCATCACGGTGAAGCACGGAACATCGGTAGGACCATCTCCCACATAAATCATATTTTGAAACGGAATTGGCCTAGATTCCGGAGGCATGTGGTCGTTCACGTCATCCTGCGGATCCAACATTCCCTTGTTGATCCGGAAAAGATACTGGGTCTTTGTCGTGTGAGAGATCGTTCGTTTAGGGAAGCTAATGCGCCCGTTCTCGTCTTCCCCGAATTCACAACCAAAGATCGCCTTCACTTTTCTTTTTAGCGAGCAACCATCGAGAAGCGCTTGTAGACCAGAGGACACGATGTAGTGCTCCACCTTGATCCCTGCAGCTTCGTGATCAGGACGAATGCAATTCTGGCGAAGTTCATCAAAAACGTCTTCAACCCCGGGGTAATAATTGAGCCCTTTTCCGAGTTCGGTCAGGTCTGCGTTCGAAACATTGTCCATTCCAAGGTAGTCGAGAAGGCACTTCATATAGGCCAACTCACCATCCCATGAACGTTCCTTTACGAGGATATTACATTTGGCCCAGAACTGCTCTGGATTAATCCCAAATCTTGGAAACAAAACATCGTCCTGCATGTAAGCAGGACTGAGTGTCTGGTCATAATCATAAACCAGCGCGATCGTATTTTGAGGGACTGACATCTCTTTTTGAGGCTGCCTCTTCACCTGGTAAAAGTCAAAGGTGCGTTATGCGTGGTAATGAAGGATTGATTCAAGATCGCGTCCAAAATCCTATGACTTCGGAGTCGCTGCCGGTTCCTCTTTACGAGTCTGTGGCACGAAAGAGATCTCGACCTCATCTTCCTTCACATGAGCGTCCACGGTATCACCTTCCTCGATATCTCCCGTAAGGAGAGCTTCGGCAAGAGGATCCTCCAAGAAACGTTCGACAGCACGGCGCATCGGACGCGCACCGTAGTCAGGATCGTATCCCTCCTTCACAAGGAGATCGCGGGCGCTTTCAGCAAGATTGAGAGTGATGTCTTTCTCATTCAAACGTTGGACAAGTTTCGCGACTTCAAGATCGACGATCTTGTTGAGGTCGCCTTTCTCAAGCATGTGGAAGACAACCAGCTCATCAAGTCGATTGAGAAATTCCGGACGGAAGTGCTTTTTGGCAACTTCATTGATCTTGGCCTTCATGCCCTCGTGATCGGCTTCATTCTCGTTCATTGCACCAAATCCAAGACTGGTCTGACGCTTGATGCTTTCGGCACCTACATTCGAAGTGAGAATGATGATGGTGTTTCGGAAATCAATCTTACGGCCAAAGCTATCGGTCACCATTCCCTCTTCAAGAATCTGAAGAAGAAGGTTCATGACATCGGGGTGTGCTTTCTCGATCTCATCGAAAAGAACGACTGCATATGGACGCCGGCGAACCGCCTCTGAAAGTTGTCCCCCTTCTTCGTAACCGACGTAGCCAGGTGGCGAGCCGATCAGTCGACTGGAGCTGAACTTCTCCATGTATTCCGACATGTCGAGTTGGATCAGGGCTTCAGGATCACCAAACATGAAGTTGGCGAGATTCCGTGCAAGGTAAGTCTTACCGACTCCGGTAGGTCCTAGGAAAAGGAACGATCCAATCGGACGGCGTGGATCTTTAAGATCAGCACGCGAGCGGCGAAGGGCTTTGGAAATAGCACTGACGGCTTCGTCCTGACCAATCACAGTAGACTGCAGGTCCTTTTCCATATTGAGCAACTTGGCCTTCTCCTTCTGCTCCATGCGCTGGAGAGGAACGCCCGTCCACTTGGAAACAACCGACATAATATCGTCTTCCGAAATCTCAACGATCTTCTCTTCGGAAGCATCACGCCAGCCTTCCAACTGATCATCGAGTTCCTTCTTGGCGCTCTTCTCCTCGTCACGAAGAGCGGCTGCCTTTTCAAAATCTTGGTCGTTGATCGCTTCGACCTTGTCCACGTTAATGAGTGCTATGCGGGCCTCCAATTCTTTGAGTTCTGGAGGACGGGTCATCGTGTGAATACGGGCACGAGCTCCGGCTTCATCGATCACATCGATCGCCTTGTCCGGCAGAAAACGAGTCGTGAGATAACGTGAAGTGAGCTTCACTGAGCTTTCGAGAGCCTCTTCACTGTAGTGGACCTTGTGGTGAGATTCATATTTCTCACGAAGTCCCTGCATGATCGCGATGGCATCGTCGACCGAGGGTTCATCCACCTTCACTTGCTGGAATCGACGCTCGAGCGCTCCGTCTTTTTCGATGTGCTTACGAAATTCGTTGAGCGTCGTTGCACCAACGCACTGAAGTTCCGCCCGACTCAACGCCGGCTTGATAATATTGGAAGCATCCATCGCGCCCTCTGCCGAACCAGCTCCCACGATGGTGTGGAGTTCATCGATAAAGAGAATGACATTCCCGACCTTCCGAATCTCATCCATGACCGCCTTGATCCGTTCCTCGAACTGACCGCGATACTTCGTACCTGCGACCATCAGGGCCAGGTCAAGTGTGACCACCTTCTTGTCGCGGAGAATCTCGGGAACGTCGCCCGCGAAAATCTCTTGAGCGAGACCTTCCACGATTGCGGTTTTACCGACACCAGCCTCACCCACTAGGACAGGGTTATTTTTGGTGCGGCGGCATAAGATTTGAATGACGCGTTCAATCTCGCTGCTTCGCCCGATCACAGGGTCAAGCTTTCCGGCTTGAGCCAGCTTGGTAAGATCACGCCCGAAAGCTTTGAGAGCAGGTGTTTTGGTTTTGCTTTCGCCCTCGACTGCTGCCCGTTCTTCTTGATCTTCATCCTCGAAGTCAAAGTCATCATCGAGATCGTCGGCTGAAAAATTAGGGTCAATTTCCGCCAGCACCTCATTTCGAGTGGTTTGTAGATCAACATTCAACCGTTCGAGAACCCGGGCGGCCATGCCCTCGCCCTCTCGAAGCAAGCCGAGGAGAATGTGCTCGGTCCCCACATAGGAGTGAGAGAGTTGCTGGGCTTCCTTATTTGCTAAAGCCAGCACCTTTTTGACGCGAGGTGTGTAAGGAATGTTGGCCGCGGTCTTTTGATCAGGACCGGTTCCGACTTCCTTCTCTACTTCGCGGCGGACCGTTTCGAGTTCAAGGCCCATGCGTTCCAGCACACTGACGGCAACTCCTTGGCCCAACTTGATGAGGCCGAGAAGAACATGCTCAGTGCCAATGTAATTGTGATTGAATCGATCCGCCTCTTTTCGAGCAAGAGCGAGGACCTGTTGAGCGCGGGGGGTGAAATTATTCATGAGATAAACAGGAGGAGATTACTTTTCTGAATCTGAGATATTAATAGCAGCGGGAAGGGCTGGTTGCAACTGCTCGCGAATCATTTGTGCGCGCATGGCATCCCGTATATCGGGGGGCAGCTTGCGCCCCGCGCGCCACTGCAGGTGTGCCGGCTGGGTTTCCATGAAAAGTCGGTCGCAAATCTCGAGAAGAGATTCAGGAAGAATCCCTAGGTCTGATCCCAACCGTAACATCGACAGATGAGTCAGCGCTTCTTTAGACGTGATGATTCTAGCGAAGGTCAAAATTCCAGTGGCACGACCAATGTGGTCCTGAACCATCAAGGGATCATCCTCGAGTAGCTTGGCGCGAGCTTGGAGCTCGTACCGTGCAACATCGCCGATTACCTTGGTCAGTCGAGAGAGAATCTGAGTCTCTGATTCCCCCAAAGTCGACTGATTCGAAATTTGATATAAATTCCCAAGAGATTCAGTTCCCTCACCATAAAGTCCACGGACCGCCAAACCTAGCTTACCAATCCCTTTGAGAACTTGCCCAATCTGGTCGCTTAGAACCAATCCCGGCAGGTGCAGCATCGAGGAGGCCCGCATCCCTGTCCCCAAGTTCGTTGGGCACGCCGTCAAAAATCCCCACTTCGGATGAAAAGCGTAGTCGATCTTGTCCTCGAGAAATTTATCGACTGAGAGAGCGAGCTCATAAGCCTCATGCAGCTGTAAACTGGGGCGAATCGCTTGAATTCTAAGGTGATCTTCCTCATTGATCATCAAACTAAGTGTCTGCTTCCGATTTACCACCGAGCCACTGCCTTCACTGCGCGCCGCTTGTTCACGGCTAATGAGATGGCGCTCGACCAAAACTTGCTTTTGAAGGGAATCGAGATCCGAAAGTTCATGGGCAAAACCCTCACTCATAACTGGCAATTCTTGGAGAAGCCCTTTTAAGTGAGAAAAAACCTCTCCCCGCCGCCCCTTCTTGGCCCAACCAGGAAAAGGAACGCACTTCAAGTTGCGCGCGAGTCGCACTCGACTGGTAACAACCACCGATGTCTCGGCATCATGCCCCGTCATCCAATCCGACGGATGCTTCAAAAGAGTGGAAAACCTCATCATAGCTGGCTTTCCTCCTCACTTAGGTTCTTCGTGGCAAGCTGTAGTTCGTCGCGAATTGTGGCCGCAGCCTCATAATCTTCGGACGCGATTGCTTTTTCCAAGTCGTTATTAAGGCGATCAATCAGTGAACGTTTCAGCTCCAACTCCAGGAGCCCGGAAGGAGCCCGACCACTGTGTTCCAACCCCTTATGAAGAGTAGAAAGTCGCTGTTCGATCTCCGCTCCGAAAGCGAGGTAGCAATCACCACAACCCAGTCGCCCAACTTTGCGATAATCTTCGAGTGAAAACTGGCATGAAGGACACACAGCAGCAGCGCCCTCCTTCAAAAAATCAGGAGTCTCGGCAACCTTTTGGGCAAGAGGCATTCCCATGAGTTGGTCGGCCATTAAAAGACCATTAGGGTCAGTAACGCCCTGCTTTTGCGCACAGCTTTCGCAGAGTGCGGTTTTCTTCATCTTTCCATTCGTGACCTGTGTGTAAAACACGGTCGCTTTTTCCTCGCAGAGGTCGCACTTCATCAACAGCCAGAGATTAGACGCCGCCTCAGCGAATTGCCAACGAATTTTGTCATTCTTCGTTAAAGATCGGCAATTACGGTCTTCGAGATTCCCTCTTTAGCCAAGCAGTTCATCACATCGATAAATCCCTGATACTCGAATCCTCGGGCGATCCTAAGCTGCACCGTCGTATCGCCTCTCTGGCTCCGTGCGATGAGATCGAGTCGCTCCGCCAGTTTCGGAAGGTCACGATCTCCTCCGGGAAAAGCCACAATCTCCGGGAAAATGTCCGGATTCACGGACACCTCCCCATTCTCAGCCAAGGCGATCACAAAAGACGGAAAGTCCGCATTTAGCGAACAGGCCAAAGGAAGTAGCATATCGATATCCTGCTTTTTCTTCACAATCGTCGTCGTGACCAAAAAATAGATCAAGAGCAGGAAGCATACGTCAATCAAGGACGAGACATCCAAATGAGGTTCATCGGTCTGAAAGCGGTATTGGGAGGCTGTTCGATTTCTTTTCATCAAGGGAGTAACGCAGAAGAGCAGAAAGTTCTTGGAACATTTCTTGCCCCCTAGGACCGACCCATTCACCCTCTCGCCTCATGAATACTGCTTCCTATCTCAAGGATTTATTTGGTCTCGGTGGAAAAACAGCCGTAGTTATTGGCGGAACGGGCGAACTTTGCGGCCACATGGCGATGGGACTGGCCCAGGCCGGTGCAGAAGTTGTTCTCGTAGGTCGCGATGAAGCAAAAGCAAACGCCCGGCTTGCCGAAATTGAGAAAGTCGGCGGCCGTGGATACTTTGCCCATGCTGATGCCGGTGATCGCTCGTCTCTTAACGAGCTACTCGACTCCGTCGTAGAACAGTCCGGTCAGGTCGACATCTTGATCAATGGAGCTGGCATCAACTCCCCCACTCCCTTGGTAGAAATCACGGATGAGGAAGCACACCGCATTTTCGATATCAACCTCGTCGGCGTCCTCCGAGCTTGTCAGGTTTTTGGAAACTATTTCCTCAGCCGTGACGTCCAAGCCTCCATTATCAATCTGGGATCCATCTCCGGTCTCAATCCCCTTTCTCGTGTCTTTACCTATTCTGCCTCAAAGGCGGCAGTCCACAACCTGACACGCAACATCGCGCGTGAATGGGCCGACCGCGACATCCGTGTCAACACCTTGGTTCCGGGATTCTTTCCAGCAGAACAAAACCGAAAAGTACTCGATGAATCCCGCGTCGCGGACATTCTCCGCCATACTCCATCGTCCCGCTTTGGCAGCCCTGAAGAACTGATTGGAGCCACTCTCCTTCTCGCATCCAATACGGCCGGCGGATTTATCACTGGAACGGAAATCGTGGTCGATGGCGGCTTCAACTCAATGACCATATAGGCTCTGGCGTATTATTTACCTTAAGGCCCTCAGTCGTCTGAGGGCCTTTTTTTGTTTTTGGCAAAACGATATGGAAATTATTGGTAAAACCTGTTAACGGTAGTTGTTCGAACAAAATTTACAATTATGCAGACCGCAAATGTGAACCCAAAAGTAGTCGTGACTGTTCGTCACGAAGAAATCACTGACTCTCTCCGCGATTACGCTGAGAAAAAAATACAGGGCCTCCACCTAGATTACCCGAAAATCATTGAGGCCAAAGCAATCCTCGATGTCGAGGGTGGCAGGCGCCACAAGGCCGAGATTATTCTCTTTTGTGCCAACCACATCGTCATTGATGCCTCCAGCGAAACTGAGGACATGTACAAGAGCATCGATGAGACGATCGATAAAATTGCCCGTCGTATGCGGAAGCATAAGACGCGTCTGATGAAAAGACATCGCCCCAAGCCCGATGGAACCATCAAGTATTTTGACGAGCGCTCTTACAAAGCAGACTTTTTGGACAATCTCCCCGAGGAGGTCATCGAAGAACCGGAGCCCCTCTACGTTCACAAAGAACAGTTCCGTCTTCGCAAGCTCTTCAAAGAAGAAGCGATCATGGAGCTCGATCTCACGGAACGCCCCTTTGTCGTCTTCGATAACGCTCGACGCGGCGTGACATCCATCGTCTGGCGCAAGGGCAATGGTGATTATGGCATGGTTGATGTTTCTTAAATCCACTATGGTTTCGCCATGGCCTTCTCGCATTCTGTTTGTCGTTGGTGCTTTGGCGAAACTCCCCTCCTCCAACTCGCCGATTGGTGTGTAGAGATGGGGATTCAAGGGATTGATCTTCTGACCCCCTCCGAAACCCTGGAAATCAAGGGGCACAGCTTGGTCTGTCCTGTCTCCACCTTCCCCCAAGACGAAAACGGTCTGGGATGTATCGAAAAAGCCTTCAATAGGCCCGAGCATCATGCGCCACTCTTAGAGCTCTACCAAAAGTGGATTCCTGAGGCTGCCGAAGCTGGCATCTCCAACGTCATCGTTTTCTCCGGGAATCGAGACGGTCTAAGCGACCAAGAAGGGCTTGAGAATTGCGCAAGTGGTCTAGAACCTTTGCTCGCTCTGGCCGAAAAATACGACATCAAGCTCGTCATGGAGCTTCTGAATTCCAAGGTAGATCACCCTGACTACCAATGTGATTTCAGTAGTTGGGGAATTTCGCTACGCGAAAAGTTAGACTCCGAGCGCTTCGGTCTTCTCTACGACATTTACCACATGCAGGTGATGGAGGGCGATGTCATCGCGACCATCAAGGAGCACTCCCAACATTTCTTCCACTACCACACCGCCGGCGTACCTGGACGTCATGAGTTGGATGAGACTCAGGAATTATATTACCCGGCCATCATCAAGGCGATTCAGGACACCCAATTCGAGGGCTTCGTAGCCCAAGAATTTAAACCGACTTGGCCCGATCATAAAGCCGCTCTCGCTGACGCGATCAAACGCTGCTCTATGAAGTAGATCTCAAAAATCAGGACCCACCCGAGCCCTATTTCCCGTGCCTTTGTTCCTCTTCCAGGAAGACGCGCGCGGCTTGAAAGCTTCCTCGAGCAAAGGAACGAAGACCGTTATCGTCGAGCAGAGCCAAGCCCTCTTCGGTGACTTCGGAAAGGTAGATCTTCCAAGCTTTCTTCTGGAGCTGAGATTCATCAATGGGCGTACGAGCCTTGGGCTGAGATTCATCTCCGCGACGCCCTCGGCCACCACGTCCACGTCCTTTTCCGCGTCCACGTCCGTCCTGATCATCGCCACCACTATTGGAGTCTCTTGCCGCTGGGGCATCACCGGCCTGCTCAGATTGATTGCTCTCTTGATTGCCACCGTCTCTATCCTCGTCATCCTGACGAGGCTCTCTCCGACGATCCCTCACGCCTTTTTTCGGCTCACGCGAAGGGCGCCTTTCTTGATCCTCCTTTTTAGACGGATCTTGGGATTCAGGGATTGGAGAATCGTTTACAGATACGAGAGGAAGGGTCTGCTCTTGAGTCGACTCTTCAGCCACCGAATCGGTCGAGGTGGCTTTCTTCGCTGTTTTCTTCCGGGCACTCTTGCGCACGGTTTTTTTCTTAGGGGAACTGTCTTCGGACATGGGTAAAAAAGAGGGCGGAAGAATTTCTACCGCCCTCGAAGTAAGGATTATTGAGAATGATTAATTCCAGATATCATCAATCGTTTCCTCACTCTGGAGGTTACTATCAATGTTTAAATCAGATGGTAAGCCATCAGGCCCAACGGACCAGATGTCAAAGTCAGGATTTTTCGCCTTCGGTTCAGCATTGCCCTCTTGATCTATGGCAGAGCGATATCGGAAGGATTGTCCGTAACCATCGAGAATTACACGAAGCCCGTTATTTTTTCCAACCAAGACACTTCCACCCTCTTTGAGAAGCTCCGGCCAATAGATCTCACCTTCAGGCTCATCTTCGCCACGTCCGGTAAAGTCGCCCGACAAGGCTTTGTAGATCTCGGTGCTGAGAACATTCTCACCAACAGGAACGAAGCCATTATCCGTGAAGTAACTCTCAAGATGCAATTCGATATTCTTCCGGTTCACTGTCGTGAATTTTCGAGCCTTGAGTGATTGCACCTTGTTGAGCGCTCCCATGATCAGAGTCGCCAAGATAACGATAATCATGATCACTGTCAGGAGCTCCACAATGGTGAATCCGCGGCGCTGGTTTCGGGATAAGTTTAATTTCATCTCAGAAGTTTGGTTGGGCTTGCTAGGAACGTAGAGGGACTAACCTCCTCCGGACTGCATTTGCTGAATCACTTTGATGAGAGGAAGGAAGAGAGCAAAGACGATCGCACCCACCACAAGGGCCAGAATGACAATCATAATTGGCTCCAGAATAGAGGTCAGCGCTGTCACAGCTCCGTCGACTTCGTCGTCATAGACGTCCGCAATCTTTAGAAGCATTTCAGGGAGCTGCCCCGTTTCCTCACCCACATCAACCATAGATACCACAAGATTGGGGAAGATTCCAGTAGATTGGAGTGGAGTGACAATCGACTCACCTTCTTTCACCGCCTCATGAACCTTATCAATGGCGTCAGAAACGATCACGTTTCCAGCGGTATCACGTGTAATATTGAGGGCTTGCAGAATCGGCACACCGGAGGTGACCAACGTTCCAAGGGTCCGAGTAAAACGAGCGATGGCACTTTTTTGCTGAATATCTCCAAAGATCGGGATCTTCAGCTTTAAGTTGTCAACAAAACGGCGACCCTTCTTAGTTCTCCCCCATGCCGCCATGCCAAGCCAGATGGCGACTGAGCCACCAAGAAGCCAGACGGAGTTGGGAAGGATAACGTCCCGTGCAAGCATCCAATCGGAGAAACCGAAGACGACGCGTGAAATGAGGGGAAGCTCTTGCCCACCCATATCGGCGAACATGTCGCGGAAACGAGGAACAATAAAGAGCATCAAGAAAGTCAAAATCGCGACTGCGATGAACATCACGATAACAGGATAAACCATCGCCGAGACGATTTTCCCTTTCAACTTATGGGCTTTCTCTTGGTATTCAGCGAGACGCTTGAGCACCACTTCGAGGACACCACCAAGTTCACCGGCTTTCACCATGTTCACAAAGAGCTTATTGAAAATCTTTGGATGCTGCCCCAGAGATTCGGAAAAGGTCGATCCCCCTTGCACGGATTCGGAAAGCTTATCGATGGTTGCCTTAAGAACCAGATTAGGCTCCTGCTTACCCAGCACCGTCAATCCACGGAGAAGTGGGAGACCTGAGTCAATGAGGGTAGCCAATTGGCGAGTGAAAATCATAAGGACCTTCGGCTTCAATTTGCCTCCGGTCTTGCCTTTGACCTTTTTTTTGCCTTTAGCGCCCCTTTTCTTGGCGCCGGCAGCGAGAGATCCTTTGCCCTCTTCGACGACCTGAGTCGGGTAGAGACCTTGGCCGCGGAGTTGTTGGATGGCCTCGGCATCATTGCCAGCTTGGACCACTCCGGTCGTCTGCTCGCCTTTTGCGTCGAGTGCGATGTATTGGAAATTTGCCATTGGAAGATACGTGTGTGTAAGTAGTTCTATTGAAGATGATGAAGGGTGTGGAAGCTCCAAATCACAAAATCGTGTTTTGTGCGTTCCACGGCCCTAGTAATTTTTAGGTGTATTTCAGGACTTCCTCGATGGTTGTCTTTCCTTCGTAAATGGAGCGAAGCCCATCTTCTCGGAGAGTTGTCATGCCGAGTTCGATCGCCTTTTGCTTAATAACGACGCTTGGAGCACGCTCGATAATCAGTTCGCGAAGGGGGTCAGTAACATTGAGAAGCTCAAAAAGCCCAGCTCGGCCCTTATATCCGGATTGAGCGCATTTCTGACAGCCCTTACCAGTGTAGAACGACTTGTCGCCCAACTCATGAGGAGAGACGTCAAGTTGACTCAAAATTGCTTGGCTCGGCTCATACGGAGACTTGCATTCACTGCAAATCGTCCGGAGAAGTCGTTGCGCCAAGATTCCCTCAAGGGAGGCTGCCACCAAGAACGGCTCCGAACCCATATCAACCAAACGGGTGATCGCCCCCGAGGCATCATTAGTATGAAGAGTTGAGAGCACCAAGTGACCCGTCAACGAGGCCTGAATAGCAATCTGAGAGGTCTCAAAGTCTCGCATCTCTCCCACAAGGATCTTGTCGGGATCTTGTCGAAGGAATGCTCTGAGAACACGAGCGAAGCTCAAGCCAATCGCCTCATTAGTAGGAATCTGGATGATGCCATCGACATCATATTCCACCGGATCTTCCGCCGTAAGAATCTTCGTTTCAATTTTATTGATCTCACGAAGTGCCGCATAAAGAGTCGTCGTTTTTCCCGCTCCAGTAGGACCAGTAACAATAAAAATCCCGTTGGGCATATTCATCGTGTCGATGACATACTCGTGAACATGTGGAGGAAGCCCCAAAGCTGTAAGATTCAGATTCACAGAGTTCCGATCTAGAACACGGAGCACGACACTTTCACCATACTGGGTTGGGAGCGAGGAAACACGCATATCGATGTGCTGCTCGCCGATTTGCTTAACGATCCGCCCGTCCTGAGGGACACGGCGCTCGGCAATGTTCATGTTCGACATGACCTTCACCCGCGAAATGATCGGCAGAGCGAGATGCTTTGGCGGTGGAGCCATTTCATAAAGCGAGCCATCGACCCGGTAACGGATCTTAAATTCATTCTCAAAAGGCTCGAAGTGAATGTCTGACGCCTTTTCCCGGATTGCCTGGAAAAGGACGAGATCAACGTAGCGCATGATGGGCGCAGAATTGGCCTCTTCTTCCATCGAACCTTCGCTTCCTTCAAAATTGAGGCCCCCATCCAGTTGGCTGAGGATATCCTCCATGGCCTTTTCCTGACCTCCGTAGAGATCATTGATCTTCTGCTCTACAAGGTAATCGGGAGCGACCATCAATTTCACTTCCTGACCAATCGCAAAGTGAAGGTCTTCGAGAATCTGAGGATTGAGTGGATCAGTGAGACATACCGAAATACCATCGGAATCGTAAGAAACAGGAAGCGCGCCATGAAGACGTGCCATTCCGGCAGGCACCAGACCCAAAAGGGCTTCTGGAGGTTCAAAGTTGGCAAGATCGATCAGCTGGGTGCCCAGCTCTTGGGCGATGATCGGCCAAATATCGTCACTTGAGGAAATGACTTGGTAGTCGGCGAGAATCTCTCCGACTTCCTTGCCGCTGCTTTCGATTTCGGAAAGAATGTCCTGCGCAAGCGCAGTGTCGACCATTCCGCGTCCGACAAAAAGGTCGAGGACTTGTTGATTATCCATTTAAAAAAAAGTTGAATTTGAGATGTTAATTACTCGGCATCAGACATGGTGACACCAATGACTTCCTCAGCGGAAGTCGCTCCGGCCAGCACCTTGCGGATACCGTCTTCACGAAGAGTTCGCATTCCGAATTCTCGGGCGCGTCTACGTAACTGCGGAGTGCTTAGATTTTGGTTAATGAGGTGACGAACTTCGTCATCAATCACGAACATTTCGAAAATACCGATTCGACCACGATATCCACCTCCTCGGCAGTTTTCGCAACCGACAGGGCCCATGATCGTGCTTTCGACCATCAAGGCGGGATCAATACTGAGCATCCGCAGCTCCTTTTCTGTCAAGGTAGCTGGTGCCTTGCACTTGTCGCAGAGCTTCCGGACCAGACGCTGCGCGATAATGGCACGAACGGCAGAAGCGACCAAGAATCGTTTGATTCCGATATCAGCGAGACGAGCAACCGCACTTGGAGCATCGTTGGTATGCAAGGTAGAGAAAACCAAGTGACCAGTGAGTGACGCCTGGATGGCAATCTCCGCGGTCTCCTTATCTCGAATCTCTCCAACCATGATAATGTTAGGAGCCTGACGAAGCATGGAGCGTAGAGCAGCCGCGAAGGTCATTCCAATGTCCGTCCTTACCATCACCTGGTTAATTCCGGCCATTTCATATTCGACCGGATCTTCCACCGTAATGATTTTCCTGTCAGGTTTGTTAATCTGGTTCAGACAGGCGTAGAGGGTCGTTGTTTTACCAGAACCAGTCGGCCCGGTGACCAAAATGATCCCGTCGGGAAGTCCGATCAGCTCCTTAAAGGTTTCTTGATCATCCGAGAAGAAGCCCAATTGCCCCAACCCAAGGTTGAGAGCAGACTTATCAAGAATACGCATTACGATACTTTCACCGTGATTACTTGGAACGGACGAAACACGAAGATCGACTTCTTTTCCGCCCATCCTGACCTGAATTCGTCCATCCTGAGGAAGCCTTTTTTCCGCAATACTCATCGACCCACTCATCACCTTCAAACGGGCGATAACCGCGGGAAGAAGCTTTTTGGGGTGATTAGCGCAATCAATCAACTTACCATCGACTCGGTTGCGGATGCGCAGACTTGTCTCCAGCGGCTCGATGTGAATGTCACTCGCTCGCATCTTGAAGGCATCGACTAAGATGCCCGAAACCATCTTGATGACGGGAGCTTCGCTATCACCATCTGCACCAGCCTCACCAACAACCGTAAGAGCGCTGGAATCGACTGCGCCTGCTTCCTCTCCGTAGAGTTGAGTCAGGGCGTGTGTGATTCCGGTCGGCGTTGCCGCATAAAATGTCACTTCTCTGCCAACAACATGTGGAATGGAGTCAAGGGACTCGAAGTCGAGAATATCGGCGACGGCCATACTCAGGTAAGACCCATCATCTGCCACCGGCACCGCGTGGAACCGCTTAGCATCTGCCAAAGAGATGCGGTCCGCTAGTGAGGCGTCGATGAAAGTGTTCTGGAGATCCAAGACCTCGGCACCAGCATTTGCAGCTGATACCTGAGCAATAACGGTCTCATTCACGTCCCCCCGGTCGAGCATGAGCTGGATGGTGTGCTCATCTCCCATCGCGGCCTTAAATTCCTGGACATAGCCGGCATCAAGATGCCCGGCTTCGACCAACAGTTCTATTAAATAATCTTCGTTCGAATACACGGCGTGTCTTCAGTGTGCTTAGCCCAGAAATTTGATTGTCATACCCTAGGATTGCCAGAGTTTGGTAAACCATCTGGAGCCTGTCAATACGCCGAGGCAGAAAGGTTGAAAAAACAAACAAAAATGAAGCTGGACAAGTGCAACAGAATACTAATTGGCAATGGGAAAGTAAGCATCTAAAAGCTCTTCTTGCCTAATTTTCATGCCCTTGGCTTCATCCGGAGTTCGGTCATCAAAACCTGATAAGTGCAACATTCCATGGATGCCATACAGAGCAAGCTCACGTAGGAAGTCCTGCCCAAATTGCAGCCCTTGCCGCTTAGCCACCTCGATACCAATCAGAATCTCTCCGTGCTCAAAGGTAATAACATCCGTCGGAGTTTCATCTGACAGGAAGTCCCGATGCACCTCAGCCATCGTAACGTCGTTCAAAAAAGTGAATTCTATCACCTCCAACATCGCGATCTCCCCAACGCCAATCCCCTTCAAGATTGAGGCAACTTTTTGCCACCCCTCGTGGAGTGTTGCGAGTTCATCCGAATCGAACTGATGAGGAGAGCGGTCGGAGTAGATCTCAATCACAGGATCCATGCTTTTTTTAGTCCCCCTGACGTTGACGACGAATCCTTTCGACGGACTCAACAGAAACAACTTTCCCCTTTTCCAGCCCTAAACCCGTGGGCGGATCCTCGACCCGCTCTTTAGGATACTCGATACGGGAATGAAGCATGCTTCGGAGCGTCTTGGAGAAGACTTGGCGAATCGTTGTGAGTTCGGAAAGATTTAGCCCACAGGCATCTAGCTGACCATCACGAACCCGCTTAAGAACGATCTCATTAACCAGAGCTTTGATTTTTCCGGGCGATGGTTTTTTAAGTGTTCTCGATGCGCTTTCGACGGCGTCTGCTAGGGATATTATACCACTCTCCCGGGTTTGCGGAATGGGCCCAGGATAGCGGAAGCTCTTTTCATCGACCTTTGGCAGATCATCCTGATTTTTGGATGATTCACCTTTGCTCTCTTTAGCCGCAACACGCTCTTGGGCCTTGCGATAGAAAAAATAGACCAAGGAATCTCCGTGATGCTCTTGTATGACCTCGATGATTCTTGGATTGAGCTTATTCTTGATTGCAAGATCCACACCATCCTTGACGTGAGCGACAATGATGAGCGCGCTCATGGTCGGCGTCAGCCCGTCGTGAGGATTCACATCCCCTTGGTTTTCAATGAAATACTCCGACTTGTTGAGCTTCCCAATATCATGAAAATAGGCACACACCCTACTCATAATCGCATCCGCCCCGATGGCCTCCGCCGCTGTTTCTGACAAGGCTGCCACAATAAGGCTGTGGTGAAACGTTCCCGGAGCTTCCAGTTGCATCCGACGCAATAAGGGATGATTAAGATCACTAAGTTCCAACCATGTAATCTCAGTTGTAAGATCGAAAACATTCTCCAGCATCGGCAAAATTCCACCAGCCACCAATCCGGTGACAAGCCCCACTCCGACTGAGAGCAAACAGGCCTGCCCGAAGCTTTGCCACTCGACGACATCATTGAGGCCCACCATTGAAATCTTACCAAAAAGTAACCCAAGAAGAAGCCCACCAATTCCCACGTAGAAGCCCGCCCGAAGAAGTTTCCCACGTTTCCTAACGTTCTTCGTGCCAAAGACCGCAACGAGGCCACAAAACAAACTGAGCACCAAAAACGGCCAGCGGTTTTCTGACGAAATTAAGAAGGCTCCAAATAGGCTCGCAAACACCGAAGAGTAAACACCGGCTCGTTGCCCCAGCAGGACCGAATGAACCATGGGAGCAAAAGCCATCGGAATCAGGAGGAACTGAGCATCTGCCGGTAGCCATCTGGAAGAAATACCGCGGGTGAGATGAATGAGCCAGAGTTGGAAAAGGATTCCTCCAAAAATAAGAAGGACGTTTCCGTTTCTTACGGCTGAAACTCCATGATTGAGATGAAATATAGCAATCGCACAGGTCAATAACACACCTCCCACCATGAGAGACCCTTGTTTCCCCACGCCCTCAATCCCACTGGTCGCATAAATAAGCGCAGCAAAGCCGAGCGCGAAGGCCAGATAGATTCCGGCACGAACCGAATGACTACGGCTCAGAAACCAAAACAGCCCCTTTTCGTCCGCGGTTCTTCGCTTCTTGCCTGACGAGAACCCCCGTTGGACCAATCGCCATCGTCTAAATTCATCTACCAATCCCATAAGATTATCGATTGAAGAAGGATCGAACTAAGATCTCTTACTATATTAAAAGGCTTAGCCCCGAAAAATACTAAAATCAAGCCCCATTACCATGCCCCCCGAGGCACAACAACCTGGCTCTCAACTAACCAAGACGAAAGACGATCCGCGCCTTCGTGGTATCATAAGGAGACATCTCCATTTTTACCCGGTCTCCGATGACCAGGCGAATAAAGCGCTTACGCATTTTCCCAGAAATATGGGCCAAAACCTCGTGCCCGCTGGGAAGTGCTACCTTGAACATCGTTCCAGCTAGCACCGAAGAAATCGTTCCCTCAATCTCAACCGACTTTTGTTCGGTTGATTCATCAGTAGGATTCTTATTGCGAGGCCCACGTTGGGGATTACGGCGGCGTCCTCCGCCTCCTCTGCGGAAATTTCTTGGTCTAGCGATAGCGTGAAGTGGGTTATTAGGTCACAGGTGTGACCCGTGCGCAGTCTGATTCCCGAAATTCCGAATAGCAACGCAAAAAACAGTATTAGCCTTTCTTGCACCTTGTGCTCCCATCGCGTATTTTACCCAGCAGAGAACAATGGGAAAAGCAGCTCAAATACTTCAGTCCCTTGCCCGACTGATCGGACGGGATTCTCCGGCTCTGAGCGAACTCAAGACCTCGCGTTCGCTCTTGACCGTATTTGCCTCTTTCATCGTCGCTGACAAGAAGATTGCGGCCGATGAGATCGCGATCTCTTTTGATTTTGTCCGAAATGCCTTCCCTGATGCAAACCATGCCCAATTGGGTGATTTTTTGGAACAAGTAATTGCCGATCGGCCCATTCTTTCACCCCATCTTCAGCGCCTAAAACGATCGCTAACTAAAGAACAAAAAACGGCCTTCGCCCTACAGCTCTTTGCTCTCATCAAGACCGAACAGTCAGATGAGATGCCAGAGAATCGCTTCTTTAACGTAACCACCGCAATTGGAATCCAAAAAATGGGGGAAATCGTGGCCCAAGAAATGAGCGATGTCATGCCCCCCCCTCAAAAGGGCCTCGCACGTATCGATTTCTCGACGGGGTCAGGGGCCGAGGTCAAACTTGATGAAAGCGAAGGCTCCCATCATTTCCGCTGCTATCGGATTGGCGGCATGATTCTGCTCAGGAACCTGATGAATCAGCCCCTATCGATACGTGGATATTCCATTAGTAAGAACCGGGTGATTCAGTTCCGCGCCAGCGATGAAATCATCGTGGCTGGCTGGCGACTCAAGTATGATGACCTGGCCTATTTTTTCCAGGAGACTCCCCAGACCCTCTTTCTTCACCTCATGGGAGGTGAAATCAACCTGAGTCGCTCAAAGTCGAGAACTGCAGTAGCGCAAATCTCCCTCGGAAGACGAGTTCGCATCACAGCACTCAAGAAAGGGTCGCTAGCGACGCCCAATGGCGAATTCCTAGACACCGGAGTGGAATACGACTGCGCCTACCACGATCGTCTCACCGTCGAGTCAGGCAAGCTCTTTTCCCTTGATTCACTCCGTATTCTTAGCCTTCAAAGCGGGCATCGCTTTAGCCTTCCAACTGGCCGAAGAAAGGTCACCGTCTCAAACGACCCCTCTCGGCATTCAAGAGACAGCCTCCTCTTAACCCCCGGACTCTCAGGTCGCTTCGTGCTCGAACTGGAATTCGACCCATCTTCTGGGCTCGGAGAAATGACCGTTCTGGAATCCAGCCAAACGATCACCGCGAATGGTGCCCCGGTCCAGCAAGCAACCCTTCCTGACGGCTCCCTAATCCGCTTGAGTAGTCGTCAGGCACTGCGATGCCGATTCTCAGAGAACATGCTCGATGAGGAGAGGAATCTCGTGCGCCATCTTGAAGTCGACGGAGTAAATTACGCATTTTGGAAGGCCGGAAAAACGATCGACAATCTCGCTTTTCACGTCGAGCGCGGTGAAATGATCTGCATCATCGGACCAAGTGGCAGCGGTAAGAGCACCCTCTTGGAAATCTTAGCCGGCCAACGGCGCCCTCAAAGCGGAACCGTTAGGCTCAACGGCCTTTCTCTTTACGAACGCCAAAGTCGACTCGCCCCCCTAATCTCCTTCATGCCCCAGGAGGAGGCCCTAAGTGCGCAACTCAATTCCCGAGAGCATCTGGCGCACGCTTGTGCCATTCGAAGACCCCATTTAACCAAGTCTTCAATTCAAAAACGGGTGAATCACCTTCTCGATATCCTGGGATTGAGCCACGTCTCCGAACGTCAGGTGGGCAGCGCTGATTCCAAGAGCCTCTCGGGTGGGGAACGCTCACGATTGAATGCCGGCCTCGACCTCATTGGCGGCGGCGAAATTTTCCTTTTTGATGAACCCATCTCTGGACTCTCTTCTAAGGATGCCGAACATGTTGTCACCTCATTAAAAGATCTCGCAAAGGACAAAATCGTAATCGCCTCTCTGCATCGACCCAGCGAAAAGGTGCTCGAATCCTTTGATCGTGTCCTCCTCTTGGACCGAGGCGGAAAAATGGCATTTTTTGGCCCGCCCTCGGACATGATTACCTATTTTGAGGAAGCCAATAAGGAGCACAACATCCGAGGATTGAGTCACTCTTCCTCTAAGGAACAAACTGGTGCCGACTTTGTCTTCGATATTCTCGAAGCCCCCATCCAACGTAGAACCCAAGTTTCCAGTGGGCGCACAGAACGACGATTCCCTCCTACCTTTTGGCAAGAACGATTTGAAAATCGTCGCGTCATGGAACATCTTAACCATGCCTCGAAATCCCGTTTTTCAACACACCAAGAGCTCCCGAAGGCAGACGATCAAATTCCCGCACCCGAACCTCCAGCACACGGACGACGCCAAAAATGGATGATCTTCCGCACTCATCTTGCTCGAGCGTTCAGCTCCAAGCTACGACATCGGGGAACATTTTATTCGATCTTCCTGGAAGCGCCTCTCCTCTCCATTCTAATTGCTTACACCCTCCACGCTTCAGCGGAGGGCAGCTACGAATTTCACAGCGCCCTCCATCTCCCTTCCTACATCTTTCTAGCTGTCACGGTCGCGATGTTCTTCGGCCTCACAAACTCGGCCTCAGAAATTTTGCGCGATCGTCCCGTGCTCAGAAGAGAGAGAAATTGCCGCCCCCACCCCCTTCTTTATGTGGGCTCCAAGTTTCTTATTCTGACCACTTTGATCATTCTGCAATCGCTTGTCTTTATCGCGATAGCTCATCGCATTCTTGAAATCCATGACATGCTTTGGATCCACCTCGGATGGATGACGCTAACTGGATGTTGCGGTACGGCGATCGCCCTCCTCATCTCTGTCCTCGCCAAATCGGAAAGAACCGCTCTTGGAGCAATCCCCCTCATTCTCGTTCCCCAAATTCTACTCGCAGGGGCTTTGATCCCCTTCGTGGAGATGAACCGAGGCCTCTTCAATGACGGCACCAAAGGTCGCGCCAGCGGAGCAGAGCCAGTCCCCTCCACGATCATCCCCCTGAGATATGCCTACGAGGGAGCGATCGTGAGTCAGGCAACCAGTAACATGTTCGAAAAAAACCGTCGTCCACTTCAGGAGAGGATCGATCGTATCACCTCTTCCAAGAATGACGAATCATTCAGCGATGAAAGAGATCAGCTTAGCGTCCTCTTTGCTGCTTCGGCAAAAGATGTCTCACACGCATACAGTATTTTAAAAGACCCAATCACGGAACGGAAACGGCTGATGACTAAAGATTCTTCGGAGCCTGCATTCGAAGAAAATCCTCTGACCCATTTCTTCGTAAACCAGAGAGTAGAAGGACTCGTCGAATTGGCCGAGACCAGACGATTAGACGGACGCGCCCAACGAAAGGCCAAAGTATTTCTCGCGGAAAAGAAGTCGATCTTTGGAATCGAAATGAGCACTATATGGTATTGTCGCTCGACCTTGCTTATCTTGACCGCAATCTTACTCGCCTTAGCGACCTACCTCCTGAAACTCTCTTTAAGTCGCTACTGAAACATCGTCCCCGAGAGTCTTACTCAGCGAGTGGGCAATCGTGGTAACGGCATCCCGCGGCAAGGCGTGAGGCACGATCACCCCCAGAACGACCAGTCCAAATCTCGATCTCTTTGGAATCACCTGAAGAATACGATCAGTGCCAATTTTAACATGGGGACTCCCCAATCCTCCGGCATCACCGACCTGACGACTAGCGCTGCTTGAAGCATGAGCAAGCGTTCTTGCTACTTTCACTAGCTTTTCATTTCCAATCTCATCAGAAATGATCTCCCCGTTTCGGTCACAAACGAAAAATGCCTCAGCCGGAACACTTGCCTTCAGCCACGCTCCGAACGCTGCCATCCTCTTTGACAAAGGTTGGCCACCAGAACCGTGGGAACTGGCGATGGCTTGAATGGATGCCACTTGAGGCTGCTTAAACTCAGCGACCTGATGAACCTCAGTTACCTGCTGAACCACTCTGCCTTGAGGCAGCTCTGTCCTCGTCGCTTGCTTAATAATTTTAAATGGCGATTCAATCGAATGGCAAACATTTGACTTAAGTTGTTCGGGCTTCGCTATTTGATCAAAATCCGACTCCACCGGAGCGTATTGATAAGTGACAGGATCCGCCTGAACTGGCTCGGTGACCTGAATAGGATCATCACACACCGCCTCCGCTTCCTGCTGCACCACTTGTTGCGCGTGGAGCTGGGAATCTTGATAATCCGCAACCGTCTGAGGGAATTCCGGCTGCCCTTGAGGCGACATAATTTCAGCGGAATCAGCCCGTCCCTTTGCTTCCGAAAGCCCCCTTAATGCACTTGCTCGTGCCATTCCAGTAGCCGCGCGGGAATCGATCGGTTCTACTTCAGCATAACCAATAAAGCTACTTCCATAAGCTGCGTCGGCGGCAGTGGGGGGGGAACTCGGTGCTTTGACCAAAAGACTCTCGGCTAGCTGCCGTAGCTCCCCGGCATCGATCCATTGATTGACGGCATCTCCTTCCATGATTAGCGGTGATAAGATTCAAAAGTAAGCTTTCCTTCAAGCTCCGCTCGAAGGCCGTCAAAAACAGCCAAGGCCCCTGCCCCCTCATCCATGACACCCACAGGTAATCCCTTGGCACTCGCTCTAATAAAAAGATCGTCCCGCGGAACCACCGCTCGCAGGACCATTTCCGGAGGAAGAATGTTCCGAAGAGCCTCCACTGCCTCTAAACTCTCGGCAAGATGAGGCTGTACCATGGTCATGACGACCCCAAGCACTTGCAGGTTGGGATTAACGACACGCATTCGGGCAAGAGCTTCGAGCATCTTAGGCACGGATCTTACTCCCAGAGGCTCAGCTTGCTGAGGCACGAGAACTCCCGTTGACGAACTCAAGATATCAGCCGTCGCTCCGAAAAGCCCGGCCGCAGTATCGATGATGCAGATGTCATATCCAAGGCCCTCGGTCTCCCTTAGAAAGGATCGAACCCGGTGTAAATTCGCGCCCATCACACCACCGCCAAGTTCATAAGCACTGCTGTGCCCCGATGCCACAAGGCTTAGGGTCTCCAAGCGCGTGGGAACGATGATCGATTCCGCCCTCAGCGAAGGATCGGTCAACATATCGAAAAAGCCGGTCAAATGGCGCGACTGCCTCGTTAGAGAAAGCCCAACCGACCCCTGAGGATCCGAGTCGACCAAAAGAGTCCTCCTCCCGCTTCGAGCAAAGGCGTGCGCTAGATTAATTGCCACGGTCGTCTTTCCGACGCCCCCCTTTTGGCTGGTTATGGCAAGAGTAATCACAGAAGAGGAATCAACTATTAAGAATTTAAGGGTTAGACAACGACGAAGGAAAGCATTTCCCATGGGCTTTGTCTGGTCATTTTCCCCAAAATTCTTAGTCTTTTGTCACTCCTGTTTCATCAATCGCCCTATGCGCCCTAAAATTCAGCTACTTTTGTTCTTCGTTGCAGTGATCTTTTTTTCCGGATGTGAGGGGGGAAAACGAAAAACAAAGGCCGATCGTATCGCCGAAGATCAGTATTTTGATGAAGCGGCAGTGAGCAGCCTAAGCGATTTTAAAAACGAAATTGGAGACGCCCCGACTGATTTTTTAAGACTCTTCAAAGACGACCCCATCCCCTGGCAGGCATGGAACTCATCGATCACTGATAAAGCGAGATCTTGCCAGGCTCCCATCCTCGCCTTCGTCGTCTCATCAATGGAAGGTGGATGTCGGGACACCGCACTCAAGATATGCGCTAACGAAGAACTCCTCTCCCTATTTAAAGACAAGAACGTTTGCACCATCATCGACATTCATGCGAACCCTGAAATTGGGCTGCTGTCGTATCATCTGGCGAATGAGGGCCGCCAGCCAGTCGGATTTCCAATGCTCATTTGGATGAGTCATGAAGCTTTACCTCTCGGCTGGATCCCAATTGCGGACCTAGAAGAACAAAATCTAAAATCGGTCATTAAGAACTCAGCCTCCATGGTGAATCAGATCTGGATCGAGTCCTCGGACTACGCCGTAAGAAACAGCCGCCGCGACTCCAAGGCTCGCCAAAACCGCCTTGATTCAATGGTTCCCGAAGCGGAAGAAGACATCAATAGGAACAACCTTTTTTCCAGACAGGCTCGACAGATCGTCTCCCTCTACGATCCCATTTCCCGAAGCATCGATGGTGCCGGTGGCCTCATTCCCTCCAGCGCCTTGGAATTACTCGCCAAAGCTTATCTATCGCCCCGGATCTCGGAAGGAATTCGTAAAAGAGCTCGTGAGGGCATCTCAGGCGTCATTTCCGCTGTCGAAGAAGGAGCGATCCATGATCCGCTCGATAGCCTCTATTTCTACGCCCGACGAAGCCAGGATTGGAGTCTCCCCGCGTTCTCAAAAGATCTCGGAACCCAGGCGCAGTATGCCTCCGCACTCATTCATTGTGGCCAAGCCATCAACGATCCCAATCTCATCAATTCGGGGGCCAAGATTATCAAGATCCTCAAAGACGACTGGCTCAGTAATAACTACACCAATGAATCGTCGCTACTAGAAAAGAAGATCCCGGGGGTATTTCTTTGGGATTGGATTGCCCTAGAGAAAACACTGAACCCTGAGGAAATGAAGCTGGCAGCATTTGCCTTTAACCTAAAAAGATCTGGTAACATTCCTATCGTCTCCGCTCCAACTTCTCAGTTCTTCCAACTGAATAACCTTTCTTACCCTAACGATCTTCAAGAAATTGCCACCTCTCTATCTTCAACTCCAGAAAAAATCAGATCACGCCTTGGGCAAGTGATCAAAAAACTGAAGGAACACCGTGAACACACTGGTGCCATTTTTAGAGAAACTCAGGTTTCCGCTCAAGATCGAGCACAGTTCTGCCTTGCTCAGCTTGCGAACTGGACCACAACAGGATCTTCCTTTGATCTGGCGGATGCCGTCGCGAGCGCCAACGTCCTGCGCAATGAACATCGACCTGAGGGAAAAAGGCTCATGCGATTCCCTTCGTCGTTTAAGGTTCAGGCAAGAGGCGCTGACTATGCTCGCGCAGTTCTGGCTGGCGTGCGCATTCATCAAGCGACCCTCGACCCTGAATGGCTTGAATGGTCGATTGCACTCACTCACGAGGCTCTCGAGCACCTTTCCAGCGAGGAACGACCTCTTATCCAAGAAACTCCCGCCGAAGATCGGATCATTCCGCTACATCTTTACAATGAGTCGATGATTTTCTCCGAGTCCACTCTTGGTCTTTTTTCCCAAGCAGTCTCAAAAATCGCAGCACTCACCGAGGATGAAGAAATCACCTCGTTGCGAAACCGCCTCGGGAGAACACTTTCGAGTTCCAGCGCACGCCTCCCCATCATTCATACAGATTTCATCAACTCCTGCAGCTTGGGTGACGACCCTCTCGTTGCCGTTCTAAGTGGTCAGCTCGAAAACGCCTCATTCCAAACCCTCCTCAGAGAGATCAATGCTCCCGAGTTCATCTCATTCATTGTCATCAGGGATGATCACGAAAGCAAACTGCTCACCCCACTTCCCGAATTCGAGCGACCAAGCACAGCAACAGGAATCACCTTGCTTAGTGGCGAGAAAATCATAGGACAAGCTTCTGATGTCGCAGAATTCCGGACACTTCTTCAGCAAGCACTCTTGCAAAAAGAATGATTGGCAGGTGACATTAGGAATATAAAGATCGCTCCGCATGCAAAACAAAATCTTTCTTCACATTCTAGCCGCCACGGCACTTGGGATGAGTTCATCACTCGCTGACACGATCACCCTAAAATCAGGGAAGGTTTTTGAGGGTAAAGTATTAGAGGAAAACGCGACCGAGTATATCCTCGAAGTCCAAATCACCTCTACCATTAAAGACCGAAAGACAGTCAAGAAAACTGACGTCGAATCGATTGTCGCTGAAGCGCCAGATCTTAAACCTTATGAGGCTCTCAAGGATACCCTTCCAACTCCTGACCAACTTTCAGAGGGAGCTTATCAAGGATTGATTGAGCCAGTTCGTAGCTTTGTCGAAAAATACCCGAAATCCGAGTATATCGACGAAGTCAAAACGATGCTCTCCACTCTTGAAGAGGAATCAAAGCGAGTAAAAGCGGGAGATGTCAGGCTGAGTGGCGAATGGGTTTCTAAAGCTGACTGGGATTCCGACGCCTACGAATTGGATGCTCAGCTTGCCTTGGGAAAAATAAAGTTGGCCGCCCGTCGTGGACAATATCGGCAGGCCATGCTCGCCAGTGACGAACTAAGCAATTCCTTCCCCCTCTCCGAGGCGCTCGATGAGGCGGAGGATATCGCGAAAATCATCCTCCCAAAATATCTTAGAATCATTTCAGCGAAAGCAGCCACCGCTAAGGAGAAATTCGAACAACGAGAAAAGAACCTCAACAACCTCCCTTCCCGAGATGCCAAACGCGTCAAACTGGAAATCGATGCCCAAACTGCTCGCCACAATGCGGAAATGGAAGAAGCTCGAGAATCACGGACCAGATGGCTCCCTGAAAACGACTTTGATGAGAAAGGGCTCAAAAATCTTGAGCGAAGCATCTCGACTGCAATCTCCAGCCACAGCCGCCCAACCCGCGACAAGAAGAACTTTAGCCAACTCTACCGGGATGCATGGGCCGCCGCCAGCGAGAGTGACGTAAAAACAACCGAAAAGATTGTTTCCAACCTCCGCTCAGGCAAAGTTGCAGACAAGTATCTGGAGCTTCTTGAAGCTCAACTTGAGGCTAATCCTGCGCCGGAGCCCCCTAAGGAAGAGACTAAGGAGGCCGAACCCAAGCCTGAGCCAGTCAAAGAGAAGCCTAAAAACACGAAACCTGAAAAGACGGAATCTGAAGAATCATCGGAAGTTGAGGAAGAATCATCGATGATGGGACTTATCTACGGAATTCTGGGCCTCGCTATCATCGGCATTCTTGTTGGATTGGTTCTCAAGAGTCGCAAAACTGACGGACGGGAGTAAACTAGTATCATGAGCGACCGCAGAGCGTCACAGAACCGCCAGACTGCCGAAACCAAGATCAGCTTGAGTCTGAATCTCGACGGTGAAGGGAAATCCAACATCAATACCGGAGTCCCCTTTTTCGACCACATGTTGACCCTCTTTTCACGTCACTCGGCGATCGACCTCGAGGTCAAAGTCGATGGCGATGTTGAAGTCGATTACCATCACACTGTCGAAGATACTGGAATCGTTCTGGGCGAATGCCTCAAAGAGGCTCTCGGAGATAAAGCAGGTATCAGACGCTACGGACACGCCTATATTCCGATGGACGAGACGTTAAGCAGAACTGTTATCGACCTCAGCAATCGACCTCATCTTGAATTCAACGCGCCCGCGAATACCCCTTCGGCGCAGAACTTTCCCTTCACCTATGTGGAGGAATTCTGCCGTGCTGTGACAGCCAATCTTAGGGCAAATGTGCACATCGAATTACTCTACGGGCGGGATGGACACCACATCGCTGAGTCCATCTTCAAATCTCTGGCCCGAGCCCTTCGAGTTGCCATTGAAAAGGACCCGCGCCAAGTAGGAATTCCTTCGACTAAGGAAGTCCTTTGATCAGATGAAGTTAGGAATGATCGACTACGGGCGGGGAAATCTCCGCAGCGTTATGAACGCCTGCCGTGCTTTGGGCCACGAACCTCAGATAGTCACCAAGCGAGCAGACTTCGAGGAACTCACGCACATCATCTTTCCAGGACAAGGTGCTTTTGGCGATTGTATGGAGAGCTTGGCTCGGCTCGATTTGATCGACCCGCTTCGCCAGTGGATCGAAGAAGATCGACCTTATTTTGGAATATGTGTGGGCTTTCAGCTGCTTTTTCGCTCCAGCGAAGAATCACCGGGCGTCGCTGGACTCGGAGTGATTTCAGGAGATTGCAAGCGCTTCACCAGCTCCAACGTTAAGATCCCTCACATGGGATGGAACAACGTCCAGCTTTCGAATCCCCAATCCCGATATTGGAAGGAGCTCACTGAGGATCCCTATTTCTACTTCGTTCATTCCTTTTATCCCATTGCGGAAAATGAGAGCGATGTTGCGGCTACCTGCCACTACGGCGATGAACAATTTTGTGCTGCCATCGAGCGTAGCAATCTCCTTGCCACCCAGTTTCACCCTGAGAAGAGCCAGCACCGCGGACTACAATTGCTCGAGAACTTTCTTGACGCATAAAAAACGGCCCGCCCGGGTTTCACCGAGGGGCCGTTGTTAAAGTTGTAAATCCCTTTATGAGGTAACACGCATCGGCATCAGAACATAAAGGAACGCGTCCTCGGTTCTTAGCACTCCGGGGCTCATCTCATCGATGAGATCGAGATGCACATTCTCATCATCGAGCGCACGAAGAGGCGCCTGCAGAAAGTCTGGATTGAAGGCGATTGCGAATTCCTTTCCGTCATACTTCACCTCGACAGATTCGTTAGCCTCACCGATGTCCGGGCTGTTTGCCGCAACACCTAGTTCGTTGGCTCCAAAGCTGAGCTTCACCGAATTTGATTTTTCAGAAGAGAGAAGGGAAACACGACGAACGGTCTCAAGGAGAGCTTCGCGTCCAACGGTGAGACGCTCTTTCGTTTCAGCCGGGATTACCTGGCGATAATTGGGGTAATTCCCTTCGATTAATTTACTGACGATAATGCTACTTCCAATTTCAAAGCAAACTTGATTATCACTCAATCGAAGAGTCAAATCACCCTCCGAATTGAGGAGCCGCTGGAGCTCTTGCACGGCTTTAGTTGGAATAATAAAGTCAGTCTCATGACTCGCAGGGAACTCCAAATCATTGTCAACCATCGCCAAACGACGTCCATCGGTGGCAACGAGGGTCAATTTCCCCTCTTTAAATGATGTGAAGATTCCATTGAGAACGTAGCGGGTCTCATCAGTAGAAATCGCATACGAAGTCTTCTTGAGGCCATCTCGGAGAAGATTTTGCGGAATCTGATATTCTTTGGCATCCTGGAAATCAGCGAGGGGTGGGAATTCAGTATCAGGCAGGCCAATAATCTTGAAAAAACTGGGGCCGCTCTTAATGCTGGCCACGTTTTTGGAATCGACTGAAACCTCCACCTCAGCGGACGGAAGCTCTCGAATAATATTCACCAAGCGTTTGACGGGCAGGGTCGTCGATCCTGTTTTGGAAACTTCGGCCTCAGCGGTTCCACTGACACCAACATCGAGATCAGTCGTCGTTAGACGCAGACCAGACTCGGAGGCCTCAATCAGGACGTTAGAAAGGATTGGAAGTGTCGTCCGACTACTCACCACATGCTGCACTTGCTGCAGCCCATCCAAGAAAGCCTCTTTTGCAATCTGAAACTTCATACAAATAAATTACCCAGTTCGGGAGATCAGAAAGTTGACCCTACCGCCCCAGCTTTGCAAGTAATTACTTAAGAATTCGGAACTTTCTCTTAGCGCTGTAAAACAGCGATCAGCTTCTCAACCACCGCTTTGACCTCAGTATTAACCTCAATCTCCTGCTCGACCCTTTTGCAGGCATGAATCACGGTGCCATGATCACGTCGACCAAACGCTTCCCCAATCTCCACGAGAGAGTGATTGGTGAGCTGTCGACTCAGCGCCATCGCAATTTGTCTCGGGAAGGCAATACTTGCAGGACGGCGTCGACTCGACATATCGGCCAAGCTCAAATCATACTGCTCGCAAACTGCTTTTTGAATGGCATCCACCGTAATCTGGCGTGAGTTCTCATCGCGGATCAAATCACGAAGGAGATCGTCGACTTTCGCGATCGTCATTTCCTCCGAAGAAAGGAAGCTGAAGCTTGCGACTCTCGTCAAAGCCCCTTCAAGACGACGCACGTTGCTCTGAATGAGATTGGCAATGTGAAAAATTACCTCGTCTTCGAGAACGACATTCCACTGGTCCATTTTCCGCTGAAGAATGGCGACTCGAGTTTCAAAACCCGGAGTCTGAAGTTCAACCGTGAGTCCACTCTCAAAGCGGCTGACGAGCCGTGGCTCGAGCTGCTGGATTTCATGGGCCGGCCGATCACAAGTCAACACGAGTTGGGTCTGGGTATTCAGAAGTCCGCTGAAGGTATGAAAAAATTCGTCTTGAGTTCGCTCTTTTCCAGCGAGAAATTGGATATCATCGATGAGCATGATATCGGCCGTGCGGTAGGACTTTCGGAAGGAATCAAGATTCCCCTTCCTGACCGCTTCGATAAATTCATTGGCAAATTGCTCCGCCGTCAGGAAAACCACTTTAGCTTTCGGGTCACTGATAAGCAATTGTTGGGCAATGGAAGACATCAAGTGAGTTTTGCCGAGGCCCGCACGGCCGTGGATGAAAAGTGGGTTGAAGCTGCGCCCTTCACCTGAAGCAACAGCGGAGCAAGCCGCATGCGCAAACTGGCTATTGTCACCCACCACGAAACTCTCAAAATTGAACTCAGGATTGATTCCCATTTTTTTGAGCTTCCGCTCAAGAGCGACTGTCTTGGGTGATTCCTCATCCTGCTTAACGACCTTCACTTGATCGCTAGCGCTTGCCGAACCACGAGCGGCTTTCTTAACAGAAGGCGCTACTTCTTCACCGAGAACTCTGATGAACGCTTGAGTGTGAATTCCAGCGCCTTCAGCAAAGGCCGCACGCACTTCATCCATGTAGTTGGTCTCAATCCAAATCTGCTGCATGTCTGAGTTGACCCCAATGACAGCAGCCCCGCGTTCGTCATCTTCGATGAGCTCCGCGTTCTTGAACCAACGGCTAAATGCATCTGCACTAAGATACTCGTTTAGCTTATTTTTGACCTTTTCCCAAACCTCATTTGAGGATCCGGCGGCATCTACAGCTGCGCTTGTTTCTTTCTCTTTACTTCGACCCCCGTCTTGCTCGTTTTTCATGTGGTGCGTGTGAATATTGGATAGTGTTGTGCAGAATTAGGAGGGTCCGCAAACTTTCCTCGTCGCGGGAGACACCGCAGTTACAATGGGGATATTCACATTGTCCAAAAGGCCAAAACTGAGAAAAATAAAATAAAGTATTTTTCCAACATTTCCACAAGTGTTCCACGCTATCACTCTTTAAAAGCTCGCATTTTTTTTTCTTAAGAGAGGTAAATTAGTCCTCTTTTTTAGGCTCCATCAAGGCCCCCAACAGACCACCTCCGAGAGTAAGGAAGGTTCCGATGGGCCACATCCACGGTGAATAAAATAATGCGGATAACTTTCCCTCCTTCAGCTCATACCAAGGCAAAGCCGCAAGCTCAGAATCAAAGGACCATCCGGCCTTTTCCAGAAGAATCCAGACATCCAGCCTCACGAACATCGTAATGACAAAGGAGATTACCGCACCAATCAAGATTCCACGAAAACTCCCCTTACCTAACAGAGCACACAGGAACATCCCCAACAAAGGTCCCATCGTGTAGGTCGTCATCCCGAAAGCGAGAGGCAAGATCGGGATTTCCATCTCCGCTTGCGCGTAGCGCATGAGCAAGGTGAAAGAGGTCAGCGCGATTCCCCAAACTACGACCCAACGGCGTGACTGGCTCACCAGAGAAGCCTGACTCACTTTAACATTTCCATTCTCCGGATTATGAATGAGTGAAATAGTCGTCTGACTGAGAGCCGCGAGAATTGAATCCAAACTCGAAATGGCCGCCGCAAAAACTGCCGCCAAGATCAAACCCGCAAGCCCAGGTGGAAGCTCGCTTACAATCCATACCGGAAAGACGTGATCGCCACTGGGCTTGGGAACTCCGCCATCCGCGATGGAGGCAGACGCCCCATCTTTCATGAAATTGAGCGACTCTGCAATGACGCCTTCTTGAGGATTATTGAGGTAAAAGACGAACAGGGCTGCCCCTACCAGGAGCATCAAATATGTGAGACCTTGCCCCACGGAACTCCAGATAATCGCCTTCCGTGCGTCTCCCGCATTTTTGCAGCAGAACATTCTTTGCGCATTCAACTGATCGACCCCGAATGCCGTTAGATTTTGAAAGGGCACCGCAAAAATCGCGACCCAGAATGTGAACTGTAATTCAGGACCAAACCCGAAGCGGCCATCCCACATCTTTGTCTTCCCGGCATCCCCTGCTTGAGTCCAAAATTGAGACCAACCTCCGTCCAAAGAACCCACAATCCAAAAGATCGTGATTAGCCCACCAATCGTGAAGAGCACAAATTGCATCACATCAGTCCAGATCACCGTCCTCATCCCGCCCATAAGAGTCCAACCAATCGCGAAAACCCCGATTACCAAAATACAAAGATCAAAGGACCAACCCGTCACCACCGTAAGCGGAAGAGCCGCCACCAGCACTCTGACGCTTTGACCCAAAATCGATCCTACGGTGAAGAAAATAGTCGCCAATGTCTTTAGCTGAGGCTTGATGCGACGCCCCATGTAGTCATAGGGGCTGTATATCTCATCCTCATAAAACACTTTCACAAACACCATCCCCACAATCACTCGCCCAATGATCGAACCAATCCCCCAAAGCATGTAAGTGAAATCCCCTCCGGCAGCCATCACTCCACCAGGCACCCCGATAAAGGTCACCCCACTGATTTCGGTCGCGATGATCGACCCTGAAACAGCCCACCAAGGAAGTGATTTTCCGCCCGCAAAGAAATCTTTGATCGTCGCCTGCTTACCGCCCATGCGATGCCCGATCACCGTGGTCAGCACGAGGTAACCCACGAGCACCAGGATATCGATATTGGTAAAATAATCAGGCATGCAAGAAGTTGCCCGAATGCTTCCGAGCTGTCGATATTCCTCTTCACGACACATTAGCCTTGTGACCAGAGTCGTTACTTCCTAGTTTGCAGAAACCTTAAAAGGAGGATCTTATTTCACCACAACATAGTAGAATCGTTGGAATCATCCCGGCCCGTTGGGCCTCCTCCCGCTTCCCCGGAAAGCCCCTCTTTCCTTTACTTGGCAAGCCGCTCCTTCAGCACGTCTTCGAGCGCGCTTCTCAATGCAAGGAACTCGATGACCTCGTCATCGCAACCGATGACGACCGCATCGCTGAAATGGCAACCTCTCTAGGAGCCAAAATCTGCTTCACCCGATCCGACCATCCCTCCGGCACCGACCGGATCGCGGAGGCCGCGTCGCAGCTCGACGACGCCACCCACGTCCTAAACATCCAAGGCGACGAACCTCTTCTCGACCCCCGCCTCGTAGACACCCTGGCCAAGACCCTCCGGGAAGATCGCGATCTCCCAATGATCACCGCAGCCAGTCCGGTAGCCGACCAAATCCTCATCGACGACCCCAATATTGTTAAAGTCACCCTCACCTCCAGTGGCGATGCTCTTTACTTCTCCCGCTCGCCCATTCCCTTCCGCCGGGACCCAGTCCCCGAGCTCCCCACCTACCGCCACTTGGGCCTCTACGGGTATCGTAGCGACTTCCTGAAACGCTTCGTTTCCCTTCCTCCATCCCCGCTGGAAAGAGCCGAAGGCCTTGAACAGCTCCGGGCCCTAGAGGACGGCGCGCGCATTCACGTCTTAATCACCGAGCATCAAGCTCCCGGCCTCGACTCTCCAGACCAAGTTCCTTTGATCGAATCTCTTCTGTCTAACTGTCCCACATGAAATACATTTTTGTCACCGGAGGCGTTGTCTCCAGCCTTGGAAAAGGACTCGCCGCCGCCTCCATCGGAACTCTCCTTGAGCACCGGGGCCTAAAAATCCTTCTCCAAAAGTTCGACCCCTATCTCAACGTCGATCCGGGGACGATGTCCCCCTACCAACACGGCGAGGTCTACGTCCTCGATGATGGCGCAGAAACAGATCTCGATCTGGGCCACTACGAGCGCTTTACCAAAACGCCCCTTTCTCAAATCAATAGCCTGAGCTCCGGCCAGGTCTTTGAAAACGTCATCAAGAAAGAACGCCGGGGAGACTACCTTGGAAAAACGGTCCAATTCATCCCCCACGTAACCGATGAAATCAAAGATCGCATCAATCTAGTCACGGAGAGGAATCCTGATGTCGATGTCATCATCACGGAGATTGGAGGCACTGTAGGCGATATTGAAGGTCACCTTTTCTTAGAAGCCCTCCGCCAGTTTTCCCTTGAGGTCGGTAGAGATAAAGTCTGCTTCATCCACGTCACCCTTCTTCCTCTTGTTCGCGCTGCTGGTGAGATCAAAACGAAGCCCACCCAGCAATCCGTCGCCAAACTTCGTGAGATCGGCATCATGCCCGATATCATCATCTGTCGCACCGAGCATGATCTCGATGACGCAAACAAGGCCAAAATTGCCATGTTTTGTAACGTCCCCGTTCAGAATGTTGTGGCCTTCCGTGATGTCGAAAACACCATTTACGAATGCCCCCTCGATCTTCGGAAAGACAAGATCGACCGCCTTGTTGCGGACGTCTTGGACCTAAAATCGGAAACCCCCGACTTGAGCGCTTGGCAAGATTTCGTCGATCGCATTGTGAACCCGACGGACGAAGTAAACATCGCCGTTGTCGGAAAATATATCGAGCTTCAGGACGCCTATAAATCGATCTACGAATCACTCACCATTTCCGGAGCCGCTCACCGCACCAAGGTCAACGTTCTTAAAGTCGACGCCGAGGAAATCGATGACAAGAACGCCGCCGAAATCATTGGCAAAGTAGACGGAATCCTTATTCCAGGAGGATTTGGCGATCGCGGCATCGAAGGGAAAATTGAAGCAGCCCGCTATGCGAGAGAGCAAAAGATCCCCTTCTTTGGAATTTGCCTTGGGATGCAAATCGCTACCATCGAGTTTGCCCGCAATGTCTGCGGACTGGCAGAAGCGAATTCTACGGAGTTCACCAAAGACAGCCCCCATCCTGTCATTTGCTTACAAGAGGAACAGCAGGGCGTCACCGACATGGGAGGCTCCATGAGACTGGGTTCCTGCGAGTCCATCCTCATTGCCGGCACGAAATCCCATGAACTCTATGGAGGAGCCGACCGAATCCATGAGCGCCACCGCCACCGCTATGAATTCAACTCCGATTACCAGAACCGACTCCAAGAGGCCGGACTCGTCATCGCCTCGGTCTCGGAAAAAGAGGGCCTCGTCGAAATCATCGAGAATCCAGACCATCCGTTTTTCGTGGCCGCCCAATTCCATCCGGAATTTAAATCCAAGCCCAATCTCCCTCATCCCCTCTTCTTTGGATTTCTGGAAGCCTGCTTGAACCGTTCATGAGCGCGTCCTGCCTCATCGTTGGACTTCAGGGTCTCGAATTGACCCCGGAAGAGATTGCGCTTTTCCGGGACCTCCAGCCTGCTGGCTACATCCTTTTTTCACGAAACCTGGAATCACCATCGCAAATTCGGAATCTCACTGATTCTCTCCGTGACCTCAGCCTTGCGCCACCATTCATCTCCATCGACCAAGAAGGAGGACGAGTCTGGAGAACCAAAGAATTCAGCGCCGCGCCACCCGACGCCGCCACCTTTTCTGCGAAAGCGAGCATGAATCAAGTCGCCCGGTTTGGCGCCCTAACCGGACAGCTTCTTGAATTGCTAGGAATCAACTTCAACTTCGCTCCCGTTCTTGATCTCGATCACTTCCCCAATCAAAACAACGGACTCCGGGGACGCTGCTGGGGGAACGATTCCCAAAAGGTCATCGATTATGCAGGCACCTTCAATCGCTGGATGCGTAAGCAGGGAGTCCTCTCATGCGGAAAGCACTTCCCCACCAATGGCCTCGCCCTCTCCGACCCTCACCATGAGCTTCCGGTGGCCGACATCTCACTAAAGGATCTTCTTAAGGAAGATCTCCTCCCATTCACCGCTTTGATGCCAGAGCTCGACGCCATCATGGCCTGCCACCTCAATTTTCCTCAGCTGGACGCGGAGTTTCCGGCCTCACTTTCCTACCCCATCCTGACAAGACTTCTTCGAGACCAATTCGGATACGAAGGCCTTATCGTAACGGACGACCTTGATATGGGAGCCATCGTCAATCACTACGGACGAGGAAATGATCTCCGCCTCGCCATGGAAGCGGGAGCGGACATTCCTATCGTTTGCCACGAAATGAGCACGATCAAGGAAGCCTGCAAAAGCCTCTCCTCCCTTCCTTATGGAAGAGTCAATGACTCGCTACGTCGAATCGAAACAGCGAAGCTGCGAATTTCCATCCCTCCCCGATTTTCGACAGAAAGCTGGGAGAAGATTAATCGCATGACTACCGAACTGACTCATGAAATCATCGGACAGGACCGCTTTGAACCAGCTCGCCCCAGCCAGAGCCCGGTTGAAGACTACTGATCTACTTGCCGAATGAACTCGCGCATTTCGAGAGGAATCCGCCTGGGCCTCCCCGTGATTGTATTGACGTAGACCCATTCGGTCTCCCCTCGCGCGACCATTTCCTCCCCTCGGAAAAATTCGTAGCGGCGCAGGCTCTTCACTCGCTCCGCCGACTCGATCCAAGTGCAAACCTTGATCTCCTCGTCTTCAAATACCGGTCTCAGGTATTCGATACCGTGACGTCGGGCAAACCAAGTAGCCTCGTCACGTGCCATCAGTTCTTCGACTCTCCAGGTTGCTGCGTGAGACAAAGCTGCGCGCTGCATCCAGTCCACGTAGACGACATTGTTGACGTGGCCATTTCCATCGATGACCTCGGCGTCAGCCATGATCCGGTATTCATGAAAGTTTTCCGCCATTTTATTGATTTGCTGAAACAGTAAAATCCTTAAGAACTTTCTTTTCTCCCAGAAGCTGCTGATCAAGAAAATCACCAACCGTCTTGATAACCGAGGATCCAAACCCTCTTCCATGCCCTGCTCCTTCGACGGTGAGCATCACCGAAGAAACGCCCACCTTCTCAAAAGCGGCATCGAGAGCGACAGATTGCTGATAAGGAACCAAGCGATCCTTCGTCCCGTGAACCGTAAGAATGGGAGCATCTCCTTTCGAAACGAAATAAAGCGGTGAAGCAGACTTCGCCTTCTCGAAATTCTCCGAAATAGCACCTCCAATCAGCTTCCCTTCCGGGGAATTGGGCCCATTGTGATTCATCGAACTCCCCTGCTTATCCATGCTCACCAAATCTGAAGGACCGAAAAAATTCACCACGGCAATGACCTTCGAGGAAACTTTCTCATGAGGTCCAATCTTCCCTTCGAGACCATCCTTTTCATCAGTCACTCCCAGCATTGTCGCCAAATGAGCTCCGGCGGAGCCACCCCAAACCATGACCTTATCTGGATCGAGCTGATACGTTTTGGCATTGGCGCGCAGGAAGCGAATTGCGGACTTACAATCGTGAATCTGCGCCGGCCATTGCACCTCATCGGTAAGACGATAGCCAATCGAAGCCACCGCGTACTTCCCCAACCTTGCTAGGATAAGAGCCTGACCAGTATTCTTCTTGGAGCCCTTCGCCCAAGCTCCGCCGTGAATCCAGCACACCAACGGCCAAGGCTCCGCTCGATCCCCCTCGGGCACATAAAGATCAATCATCTGCCGCGAGTTGCCCTCTCCCGAATAATCGAGATTCCTAAACTCTTTCATCCCTTCAGCCAGCGCAAAGGAAGATAAGCAAATGAGCATGATGACGAAGATTCGCATGACCCGAGTCTCTCACCTCACAGCCCGTTTGCAATCATCTTGGGCTGTGCCAATCTCATTCTATTGCATCATGACTCATCCTAAAACAGCTCTCATCACCGGAGCCAATGGCGGCATTGGCTCCGCTCTCGCCCGTCAGCTCGCTAAAAAGGGGACATGCCTCGTTCTCGCTGGAAGAAACACCCCGGCCCTTGATGCACTCGCTCATGAACTCGAGGCGAAAGCGATTACTTGTGATTTCACCAATCCCAATGATGTCGAATCCTGCGTTACCGAGGCTCAGGCTCATTTAGGCGAGTTTTCCGCGGTGGCCCATTGCATCGGCTCCATCCTCCTAAAGCCAGCCCATTTAACCTCCCTCGACGACTGGAAAAACGTCATGGATACGAATCTTAATTCTTCCTTCTACCTTCTCCGAAACCTCATCCGCCCTATGATGAAAACTGGAGGATCTATCGCCTTTGTCACCTCGGTCGCCTCCGAAAAAGGACTCTCCAATCACGAGGCCATCGCCGCAGCCAAGTCAGGCCTTCTAGGCCTCACCCGATCTGCAGCCGCCACTTACGCCAAAAGTAATATTCGCATCAACGCCGTCTCGCCCGGACTGACCGACACTCCCTTGGCGGCCCCCATCACAGGGAACGAATCAGCCCGTAAGTTCTCCGAAGCAATGCATCCACTTGGTAGACTCGGAACCGCAGAAGAAGTTGCTTCAGCTCTCGCCTTTCTGCTCTCGCCCGATAATTCATGGATCACCGGACAGAACCTCTGTGTCGATGGCGGTCTCTCGACGCTCCAGACCAAATAGTTCATGCTATCCTCCGTCTACGAGAGCCTTAATCACCGGCATCATCCGGAGCAAGCGATCCGCCTGTTGCTGAGTCTTCATCGGACCCTTTTCACTCAGTTCTACAAGGATACGCTCTTGAAATCCTAGGAAGTTTAAATTTTTCTCCCAAGTCGGGTTTTGAACCACCCCTTCCAGGGATTTAGGGAGATACAAATTTCCCCAAGTGTTGTGTCCCGCGCCCCCCAAGATATCGATCTGACCCGCTAAATCCTCCGAAGCATCACCCGCTCGTTCCCAAAGACTCTCCATAAAAACTGGCGGATAAAAAACGATCCTCACTCGCTTCTTTGGCTTCGCCAATACGAGATACTCCGCTAGTCCCAAGCCAAAGGCCACCGGAGTTCCGCCATCTCCATAAGGGATGGCGAGAAGGATTACCTCTTTGTTTTCAAGATCTCCTGTATCGATCCATAAGGTCGTCCACAGAAAGCCTTCAGCCCGATCATCCGAACTCCGAGAAACATCGTATCCCAGATTGAGTGGACCAAGTGTCCCTTCAATCATCGCCGCGGTCTGCCGCAATGCCAGTTGACCTCCTAGGGTCTTGAGATCCGCTTTGCCGATCTGCCCGTTCAGTTTTTTAAGATAATCAGCCATTTCTTGAACCGTTGCCTGTCCTTCGATGGGCTTCGATTCCTGACGCTCCTCGGTCGCTCCGAGATAAAGCGCTATGCAGATAGAGACAATGAGGAGACAAAAGACTCCGAACAAAATCGCACCAATGTTAATCTTTTCTTCGTTCATGAGTTTAGAAGATCGCTAATTGCTTTCGCTGCTCGCAAGTGAACTCCCGGCTCACCCAATTTCGACGCCGCAGATGCGAGATTCCTGCCATGCGCCCGACGCGCATCGGGATCTAAAAGCATCCCTCCTAACCAATGACTCACTTCGTAAACATTGGCATCGTTCTGAATAAACTCGGGAGCAAGTTCTTTGCCCGCGAGAATATTGATCAATCCGATGTGAGGAACTTTGATCACCTGTCGGGCCAGCAAATAAGTCGCCCACCCCACTCCATAAACAAGACAATAAGGCATGCCATAGTAAGCAGCCTCCAGCGTGGCCGTTCCGCTCGCCACGATTCCACTACCCACCTTCTGCATCAGCTCCTGACTTCCGCCCAATTGAATCCTCACCAAACCTTCAGGCAACGCGCTTTTCTCCAACTCTTCCCGCATCACCTTCTCCACCTTTTCTCCCGCAGCGGCAGAAACAAAGCGAACCCGATGCCCTTTGGAATGGAGGTCTTGAGCGACCTCTAACATCAAGGGAAAGAGTCGTGTCACTTCTCGCAATCGACTCCCTGGAAAAAGCCCCACCAGTAATTCATCCCGCTCACCTGAAATTCGCTTTTCCTCCAACTCATCAATCAAAGGATGGCCTGGACAAACGGCCTTAAGGCCTGCGTTTTCGAAACAAGGAACTTCAAACGGAAAGAGACACAGCATAAGATCATGCGATGCCACAATCCGCGGAATGCGGCGCTGATTCCATGCCCAAACCTGCGGAGCGACATAATGCACGATCTTCGTGTTCGGGCAGCCCGATCGCACTTTCTTTGCGAGGCGCAGATTAAAACCAGGATAATCAACTAAAAGAAGAACGTCCGGCTGCCACGCAATGACCTCCGCAACTGACTTCTCCAGTTTCTCCTTGAACCAAGAATAGCGTTTTAACACCTCAACGTAGCCCATCACAGCTGCGTCATCGATCCAGTCCGGAATCGCCGCACCCTTCACCCCTCCCATCTTAGGACCGCCCAAACCTCGAAATTCCACCTCGGAAAGCCGATGCGAAAGAGCACCCATCAGTTCCGCGCCATGGGTATCTCCACTCACCTCTCCCGCGACTACGTAGATCTTATGACTCATCCGCGTGGACATCCTACGCGCTCTCGTGATTTTTCCAAATCCCAAAAAAATGCAAATGAGGTATAAATCCGCTGACAAGGGCTTGCTTCCCTCGAGTCAAAGCCTTATTCCACTCTTGAATTACTAATTTTCATGTCTGACAAGGAATCTCCCCAAGAAAATCAAAGTGCCAGCCCGATTGGCGAAATTGAACACGGTCCATCCGGACTCGATGCTTTTCTCGATGCCAATCAAAAGAAATTGATGGTCATCGCCACTCTTCTCGTCATTGGAGTGGTCGCTTATGTGGTCATTACAGGGCTTCAGCAGTCAGCCCGCGAAAAGGCCGCTGCCGAAATCAGCGCAGCCCACGACCTCCCTGCCCTCCGTGCTCTTCACGAAGAACACAAGGACACCCCCGCCGGAGCGGTTGCTCTAGAAAAAATCGCCCTCATTCAATGGCAGGACCAACGTCAACAGGAAGCCATTGAAACCTTGGAATCCATCGTTTCCGATTATCCCGACCATCCTCTCCTTGGTAGTATCCACATGGCTCTTGGCACCTATCATCGCCAGCTCGAACAATTTGACGCAGCCAAGAGCTCCTTCGAATTAGCCGTGGCCTCTGATTCTGCCGTGAGCTCCGCCGCACTTGTTGCCCTTGGTGACCTTGCTCTCCGTGGAAACGACACCGATGCTGCTAATGAGTCCTTCGAGAACGTCGCCGTGCAGTTCGGAGAGCGACACTCCAATTTCAAACAGATTGCTGAAAATCACCAAAAACTCGTAGGGACAATCGCCCCTACCGAAGTCGCACCAGCACCTAAAGTGGAAGCGCCCAAGCCGCCAGGAACATCCCTCGACCTGCCTCCAGTCCCACCTCTCCCGGGCGTGAATCCCACCCCGAAGCTAACTTTGCCGATTGAACCAATCGTCCCCGTCCCGACACCAACTGGAAATAATTAAAATTTTTCGTGGTTTACTGCTTTTCACGACGCTATTTTTAGAGAAACTAAGCTTAACTACTGCCACCAAACCCGTGTTCGAAAAAATCATTAGTAAAAATCCCGAAGAAGCTAGAAAACACAACGCTCCTTCTCCTGCCGTGCAACCAGCAGTATCGCCTGCAAACAATCTTGCTGCGAGCAACCCGCCTACCCCTTCATCCAAAGCACCCGGCGGACAGCGTAATATTCTTAGCAATGACGTGAGCATTACCGGCTCCGTCCGCTTCACCAACGACCTTCTCGTCGATGGAAAAATCGATGGAGAAATTGCCTCTGAAGGCTCACTCACTGTCGCTGAAAACGCGGTCATCAAAGCTGAAATCAAAACCAAGTCGGTCGTGATCTACGGCAAAGTGCACGGCAACATCATTGCTACCGACCGAATTGAAATCAAAAGCGGTTCCGAAATGGTCGGCGACGTCAAAGCAGCCACCCTCTCGATCGAGTCAGGTGCGATCTTCGTCGGTAAGTCTGAAGTGGGAACTCCTTCAGCTCAACCGAAACAAGGCCAGTCATCATCCCCTGCAAGTAATGGGAATGCCAAGAAGCAACCTCAAAACTCTTCTCAACAGCGCGCCGGAGTAGCCTAGTCCTGTAAAAATCAACTGCTAAAGAACTCTGACTTTCAAGTTCTTCAAAGCAGAGCCAAAAGGACCACACGAGGTTATCTGCCCCGAATGTGATCACCGCTAGGCGGAACCACCGCTAGCGGTTTCTAGGTCCTACTCGGAGTGCCGCGCCCATTTTAAAATTAAAAAGGGCAAGGCCGGATCGGCTAAAAAAGAGGTCTTCGATCCCTTTACTAATCGAAAAAGGATCACGAGTAACGCAGCCTCTCAGAAGAAATCATCCAAAGTATCTTCCAAGAAAGAGTCAATAAAACCCGCTCTTCCCTTCTCCAATCCTCAGGCGAAAGAGCCTTGCGTTAAGAAAAAACCTGCCTCCGCTCCTTCTTCAAATCACCGTCGGAACTTAGGTCGAAAAACGGCCCACCGCGGAGCTCCTTAGCTCAGTCGAAACCGAAGAGAGCGTCATCGAGGGTCATCGAGGGTCACATTACCGAAATATTTCCTGCAAGGAGCCCATCTCTCCGGAAGAAGGTCATCCTCATTGAAAATACCAGAGCAGGTCGCCTTGCCATCGCGGAAGGAGCCTAACACCGCGGCCAAATTCAAATACTTGGTTAATCTCCCGTGAAAAAGGCTGGAATTCGCCCCCTTTTTTCAAGACCTTTCGGCATGGCAATTTCCCCCGTTCTCGATCTCAAAGAAGACATCCTTCGCCTCAAAAAAGAGCGCAACGCTGTCATTCTCGCCCACAATTACCAAATCGGTGCCATTCAGGACATCGCCGACTACGTCGGCGATTCCCTGGGCCTCGCCTACCGGGCCCAGGAAACCGATGCCGATGTCATCGCCTTCTGCGGTGTGCACTTCATGGCCGAGACCGCTAAGATTTTAAATCCCAATAAAACTGTCGTCCTCCCCGATAAAGATGCCGGATGCTCTCTCGAGCAAGCCTGCCCAGCCGATAAGCTCGAAGCCTATCTGGCAGAGCACAAGGACAGAAATTACTACGTCATCGCTTACATCAATTGCTCAGCAGGAGTTAAAGCTCTCTGCGATGTGATTTGCACCTCGGGAAACGCTCCTAAAATCGTCAATCAAGCTCCGAAAGATCGCCCAATCTTGTTTGTTCCCGATGCCAACCTTGGCCAATGGGTTATCGAGCAGACAGGTCGCAAGATGGATCTCTGGCAAGGCTCGTGCTACGTTCACGTCGAATTCACCAGGGAGTCGATCCAGAAAATCAAAGATGAATATCCTGACGCCAAAGTGATCGCTCATCCGGAATGCACCAAAGCGGTCCGACTTCTTGCTGATGAAGTATGCTCCACCGAAAAAATGGTGCATTTTTGCCGGGAATCGACCTCGGAAAACATCATCGTCGTCACTGAATCAGGAATGCTTCACCGCATTCAGAAAGAGGTTCCAGAGAAGAACCTCATCCCTGGCCCCACTGACCATTGCGCCTGCGCTGATTGTCGCTACATGAAGATGAACACCCTTGAAAAGCTGCGCGCCTGTCTTGAAAATCTCAGCCCACAGGTCGAACTCCCCGAAGAGGTGCGCGCAAAGGCAGAGATTTCTCTCCTGCGGATGCTTGAACAGTCAAAATAAACCTCCACTTTAAGGCTTCTAAATTGGTCCCTACAGACCTCGGCATTCCCCCATCAAATTGTGAAGAAATTATTCTGTTCAATCTCAGAAACCTTTCTCTCATCACGATTCTCTTAGTGAGCTTCGTTGTGTCCCCCAGTCAGGCTCAAACCAATGGACCTAAAATTGCGACCATTGATACCATCAAGATTCTGAGAGAGTATTATATTGTCAAAAAAGCGCGCAAAGAAGTGGCTGCCATGCAGGAGGCCTTGGAGGAAACGCGCATCACGGAGCGCTTTAAGGAAACGAAAGAGAAGCACGACGCTGCGATGGAGAAATATAGGAAACTCATCGAAAAAGAAGAAACCCCTGAAGTGATCGAAGATTTCCGCTTGGATCTCTTGGTGATTCAGGGTGACTCCCAAGCCATTTTCAGGGAATGGAAGGAATGGCGCCGAATCGAACAAAAGAAGATCAATAAAGAGCTCGCGACTCGTGAACGATCAAACCGCAATGATATTACTGCTGCTGCTGCCAAAATCGGTGATGAAATGGGGTTTGATTTCGTCATCGATATGATCGGGTCAACTAGCTCTCAGCTCCCCGTCGTTCTCTATCTGCGCGACAGAACGGACATCACCAAAGAAGTGATCAAAAAACTCAATAAAAAGGCTTCACCAGAAGAGCCTGCCCCGACTGAGGTTGCAGAGCCTAAAAATTAACCTAACTTGCCCTAGGGGAATTCATTTTAGACCCTCTCCAACAATTATTTTGTTCAAGGGATTCTCGTAAGTCTCCTGGTCACTTTTTTACTAGGAAAGCCGGTTTCACCGCCAAGCGAAATCTCAAAAAGGAAATCCTTCGGGTGAAACACGAGAGCAAAGAGCTCCTGAGCGCCGCTCCTTTTCTCTTTCGGTGTGTTTTGATCCGGGAACAAAAAAGATCCGGGGATTGATTCCCCGGACCTTTTATCAAAATCGCTGACTGCCGCCTTCAGTGAGCTCGGCAGAATTCTTCGAAACGAGTGACGCCCTCATTAAGAACGTCCAAAGTCGTGCAGTAGCTCAAGCGAACTCCCATATCGTGGCCAAAGGCAACCCCTGGAACTGCCGCTACCTTGTAACGAGTAAGAAGCTTGTCGCAGAGATTACCAGACTTGAGACCTAGTTCCGTGCAATTGACAAAGAAGTAGAAGGCGCCTTTTGGCTCTACCACACTGACATTGGGAATCGTCTTGAGGCGCGCAAGCATGAACTGGCGACGCACATCGTATTCACCCCTGAGGTTGTCAATGAACTCTTCCGATTTAGGATCCTTCAGTGCTGCAAGAGCGCCATACTGGGCGAACGTCGTGGCATTCGAAGTGGTATGACTCTGAATCTTAACCAAAGCCTCAGCTAAAGCGATGGGAGCGGCTGTGTAGCCAATCCGCCAGCCCGTCATTGAGTGCGATTTGGAGAATCCATTCACGGTAATCGTCAAGTTGTAAGCATCCTCGTTTACCGAGGCCACACTCACATGCTTTTCTTCACCATAAACCAAGTGCTCATAAATTTCGTCGGCGAGGATTACGATGTCTTCGTAAGAAGCAACTTCGACCACTGCCTCGATCTCACTTTTACTGTAGACTGATCCGGTTGGATTTCCCGGAGTATTAAGAATGATCATTTTGGTCCGGGGAGACATCGCTTCCTCGAACTCGTCAGCTGTGATCTTCCACTTGTTACTTTCTTTCGTCTCCACAATAACAGGAACGCCGCCCGCCATCTTGACCATCTCAGGATAACTGACCCAATAAGGAGCAGGAATGATCACCTCATCTCCCTCTTCCACCACGGAAAGAATCGCATTGAAGCAAGCCTGCTTCGCACCACTGGTGACACAGATCTGCTTAGGCTCATACTCTACCTTATTCTGGGTCTTGAGCTTTTCGGAGATCGCCTCGCGCAACTCAGGAATTCCGGCAGCAGGAGTGTACTTCGTCTTTCCTTCGGTGAGGGCCGTGTAGGCAGCCTGCTTGATGAAATCTGGAGTATCGCAGTCGGGTTCACCCCCGGCGAGACCATAAACTTCTTCGCCGGCAGCGCGAAGCGCCTTGGCTTGATTGGTCACGGCGAGAGTCAGGGACGGACTGACGGACTGAATGCGGTTAGAAATACTTTCCATGGAATCGTGTATAGGTTTCACCCCAGAACCGGGGCGAAGACGATGATGGAGCCAAACGGCAAACTTCTCCCCGGGGAGCACCATTTTTCTGCACGGCAAAAGTCTCTCATGCAAGAGAAATGCGGCAGCGTTGACTTATTTTTCGTCTACGAAGATGCGTCAAATTGCGCGGTAACCCACTTCCCTATCTTTTTGTGACCTAGTAAATCAAAACCGCAGCCTTTTGCAGTGGCGGAGACCTCATCCCACTGTTCATAGAGGATACCCGACAAAATGAGCCTTCCCTGTGGATGAATCCACTTTTTGATCAAGGGCAGGGCCTCGATAAGAACCGTCGAAAATAGGTTTGCCACAATCACATCGAATTTCTTCCGGTTCTTCCACTTGAAGACATCGGCCTCGAAGACTTCGAGATCATCGACGTCATTCCTTTCGACGTTAAGTGATGCCACTTCGACAGCCTTTGCGTCATAATCAAAGGCTTTCACCATGCCCGCACCCAACATTTTTCCCGCAATCGCCAGAACCCCGCTTCCGGTCCCCAAATCGAGAAAACTCCAGCCCTGTTCAAGCTCCCGCGAACGATCAACCAAGAGTCTGAGACAGGTCGCCGTCGTTGGATGATCCCCCGTCCCAAAGGCCATTTCGGCAGGAATAACGATAACATGCCGGTCCGGATAGTCTTTTAAAACTGCTTCCCGCTCCACCAAGGGTGAAATCACCAATCGATCGCGAATGATGATCGGCGTGGTGTTGGCTGGTCCCATAGCGGCCCAGTTCTTCGATTTTAGCTCACGGACACTTCCGCCGAATTGAGTTTGAATCTCCAGCCCTTCCATCTCGGTCTCACAATAGACCTCGACTCTGATTGTTTTTCCTCCCTTGATTTCGGAAATAACCGAGTTCGGGTTTCCATAAAATCTCTCTTCCCAAGCATCCATCCATTTGACTGCCGAGAGCTTGGACCAAATCCACATAGAAGAGATTTATCAGGATGATAAGACGAATCAAGTCCTGACCAACTCATAATCAAAGACTGGCGGAGAAAGAACGGATTTCTGCACATACAGATCCCAGTGCTGAAGCTTCCAAGCGTCCCTTGGGTTTGCCCGTTTCTCGATTCGCTCTCTTCGAACAATCTCATCACAAATGACATAGGACACCACCACTTCCACCTCGAATCGAAATTCCAAGTCACGTTTCCAGCCCTCCTTATGAATCTCGCGGGTAAATGGCCCCACGAGCACGACGGAAATTCCGGGAAGATTCTCCTCAGCGACCGCATACAAACACTCGTAGACGGCATTTCGAAACTCAGCCCGATACTCCGGAGAATCCCGATCGTCAGGATCCATTCCCGCAGCTACCATTCCTGCTCGAACGACCGGCTCGGTGACCGTGTCACTATCGAGAAAACAGGCCCCCAACACTTTCGCCAGTTTTTTGCCGTAAGTACTTTTCCCCACCCCGGCAGCTCCGCAAATGACATGGAGTCGAGCCATTAATATTTCCCTGGAGATCCTGCTCCACCACCTAGGAACTTAAGAATGGTTTCCCGGGCATGCTTTCGACCCGCTTCCGGATCATATCCCTCCTGCTCAATTTCTGCGGCATAAGCAAAGTGGTGCTGATAGAGCTTCTTGTCGTCGACTTTTGATTTTAGGGAAAAACGCTCGTTCTTCTGATAAACCTCAGCCCACATCTCGCGTACCTCAGCCCAATAATCACCCGTCTTTTTCAAGGTCTCACTTGCTTTGGACAATGAAGGAGCACTGATCCGTTCGTATCGATTCACCCCAAGCTCTTGGCCCACATACTTCTTATTTCCGCCCTCATCGAGCCGGAGTTTCTGATTATTCTGCACGTGCACCCAGCCCGTTCCGGTGATCGTAATTTCATGCCGCCCAGCGAGAATATTGTAATCGTCGCGCACCGAGAACTCCCGTCTCGGTAGCGGACGCCAGCAATCGTCACTTTGCCACACGGACATCCCCCCTTCGTGCTTCCATCGCCCCATCGCTTCATATCTCGGAGAGTCGTCTACTTGATAAACAGCCTGGGTCCAAAAACCGGGAGTGGCCTTAACCAACCGACGTTCCCAAGTTTGATCCCCCACGTAAACATGGAGATCTCCGTCTTCAAATCGCCAGTCCTGACGCCAGTGCTTCATCACCATCGGACCCATCTCCTTGCCATCCTTATCTTTAAAATACATGACCAAGGTGTGCTGAAGGGAGACAAAGTCGGGAGAATCATGCAAAACTTCGACACTCTCGGTCCCCCAAGAAAAATAGGGCTTTGGCGGCGTGTAATTTTCGCTAAAGCCCAGCGTTTCGAGAAAATCAAAACTAACCCGGTAGTCCCCGGCCATCGCGACAATCGCACGTCGATCCTTCTCCTTCTTAGATACTTCTTCTTGCAGTTTTTTCCAATGATCCGATCGCGCTTGATCCAAAGTGACCTCAGCCCCTTGAGTCGAGCCACCACGCGGCTTCATTTCTTTCGCTTCCAAAAAAGGCCAGGCAAAAACATGACCACGAACCACGACAGGCCTCTCCTCGGCGAAGAGACTTCCAATGAGAACCAAAGCAAGAACAGCAAATTTCATGCGCCTACTCTCCCTCATTTTGCGGTAAATTCAACACCTTCTCCATCCATCCTAAGAGCTTTTTCACTCCGGCTTTGTCGTCGACCCAGAGAGCATCATTGTGATTGCCTTCCTTAACCTCGATTAAGGTCTTGGGCTCCTTCGCCTTCTTAAAAAGTTCCCGCGCTTGGGAAATCGGGACCACGCCATCCTTTACTCCGTGAATAAAGAGGACGGGGATTGGACTCAATTTTTCGACGTAGTCTCGGGGAGCGTAATCGTCACCGACAAGGCGGGCTCCAAACTTCCCGCCCACTCGCAATGCCATTTCTTTGTAGGAACTGAATCCCGCAAAACTAATGAGCCCACGCACCCCCTTCACGGGCTTCTCTCCCAGGGCGGCAATGGATTTCGCCCCTCCAAGGCTATGACCAAAAGAGATCAGTCGATTCGGGTCGACATCTTTTCGCGTCTTCACGTAGGCAAATGCCCCGCGGACATCTTCCACGATCCCTTTTCGGTCCAAGCTTCCTTCTGATTTCCCAAAGGCCCGATAATCGTAAAGAAGCACATTGTAGCTACCCGTGATCGCCCAGGTGATGAATCCAAGATGATGCGCCACCGCCCCGGCGTTCCCATGCGAAAAAACCACCGTACCTTTTGCTTTCTCCACTCCTTTCGCTGGCAGAAACCAACCATGCAACTTTGTCTGATCCTCGCTCGGAAAGGTCACTTCCTCGTGCTCATACCCGTAATCAGCAGGATCATGGGGTCCCTTCGATGTCGGATAGTAGAAAAAACGATCTCCACCATTTTCTCCGAGAATCGACTCTGCCGCCTTTGCTATCTCTTCCGAAAGCTGCGCCGAAACAGGGAGACAAGCATAGAGAACGATCGATAAAAAAACCTTCATGCAATTCACAAGCTTTAAACTACACTAAAATACGAATTTCACACCCCAAGAAATCCAAATGGGTATCGTGATCAACGCAAGCGCAGATGTCGCCAAAACCATCTGGACCGCCACACCGGGACTGCCCCCGTAGTGACGAGCGAGAATGATCGGAGTCACAGCCGCCGGCATCGCCGCTTGCACCAGGAGAACTTGCTTCAGGGCCACCGCGATCGGCAGAAACTTTGCCGCAGAAAGAATAACCATTGGCATGATCAAAAGCCTCACCACGCAGGCTCCCATCGTAATTTTCGGATCCAATCGCTCCTTCCCAATCAGATCAAAAATAGTCGCTCCAATGAGAAGCAAAGCGACAGGAAAGGCACATCCTCCCAACCAACTCATTGTTTGCCGAAGAATCGCACCCAGAAATCCCGAACTTTCAGAATCGAAAAATTTCCATCCCCCGCTCCAAGAAAGCCCAATTCCCAGGATCACGGCAACAATAGGCCCATTGATCAACTGCTTCGGACTGCGAATTACCGTCCCCGTCAACACCATGAGCCCCACCACCCAAATCGCGATCTCCACCCCCAAGCTGTGCAAAAAAAGAACCCCCAGCACTTCGTCATTTCCATCGATCACAAAAAGAGCCATGAGAATCGGGATCGCAGTGTAGCCATAATTTTGGACTCCGCCCGCAAAAGTAAACGTCCGTTTTCCGCTTCCCGCCTTGAGACCCAGACAAGTTGCCACAATCCAAGCCACCGCCATTCCGGTGACAACAAGTCCAAAACCCAGCCCAATTCCCCACCCCAAGACATCCCCTTGCCGAACCAAATCGTTCCCCAAGGTTTTATCAAGAATGAGGCAGGGATAGAGGCAATGAATGATGACCTTAAAAAGCCCCTTCTCCATGTCAGAGGTGACCACTTTCACCCATTTTAGAAACATGCCGATCATTGCGATCAGATAGACCGGCAACACGGCCTCCATGACGACTTGAAAACTCACGCGCTCCTTCTGCGGGATTCGCACCCGAACTGCAAGCTTGGTAGGGCCGCAGGGACTTGAAGACATTTACTCCGCCCGAATCCCCACGCTTGCACTGTGGGAGGCAAACTCAGGGGCATACATGCAGCGCACTTCCGCGATCCCGGTCTGATATTCACCAGCATGCTGGACCCGCACGCTCGTTTCGAAGACATGCACGCCCGGCGGAAGACGATCGATGAAGAAGTGGCTCGCGGTGTCTCGCGTCACTTCGTAGTAGCCAAAGCCATCCTGCCAACGGTAGCCACTCAAGACGTTCACCGGCTCGGTGCCACTTCCCCGGAGATCCTTCAGATGAACAAACTCCATCGCCCGGTCATTCCGAAGAATCACGCGCGTCACCAGTTCATCACCTACTTGAACCGCGCCAACCAGGGGCATCAGAACCGGACCTTTCTTGGTGTTTTTTCTCACAAAGAGCTTCTTCTCCAACTGCAGCTGCGTGCCATCATCCTTCGTGACCTTGGCCATGTCTTCGAGATACTGCCAGTGCACGCTCGCCCAGCTCACCCCATCATCACTTTTCCTCAGCTCAATCTTCCCGAGCGCCGGCTTCACCGCACCTTCGACGAATCGGCTTTCATAAAAGCCCGTCCCCGCCTCGACCTTCTCCGGCTTCACCTCTTCGCCACCAAGAGAGATCTTCAACAAGGCATCCGATCCCAGTAAATTCCGCCCGCCCATCAACAATGAGTAGACCGCATCCGCCGTGGCTTTGGTTGTTCTCCAATCACCCACCTGCTTTTGCTTGATCAACCACACCTCGCAATCATCGACCGCCTTGGCATCCTGATCGATCTCCCGGAAGGCCTCGATCATCATCGCCTGCGTTTCGATAGGCGCCTGCCACCACCACCATCCTTCGCCCTCGCGGTCCTTCCAAAACATCCCCTGTTCCCCGGTCACTTTCGCGTTCTCCTTCAACGAGCGCGTGACCAAGTTCGGAATCTCTTTGTCACCCAGCCGATGTAAGGCCAGCGCGAGATGGGCCCGCGACATCCGGCTTTGCAACTCCACCCAATGCTTCTTCGCCTGACCCGCAAAGTAGTCAAATGCCACCTTGTCCCGCTGGCTCAACTTCTTGTCCTTTAGGAAAAAAGTCCGAGTATAGAGATGGTGCGCGACCCACGGGGTCAAATTCATCGCATCAAGATGCTTGTCCTTTCGCAAGCGCTCATACCGCTTGGTCAAGGCCGCATCCAACGGCACCAAGGCCTTCAAGGCAGGCGTGATATCGGTCTCCACCCCCAAGGACCGCAAGCGCGCAAATCCCGTCGTGACATAAAGCGAAATATACTCACTCCCGCGTCCTCCCGGGAACCAGGGCCACAAGCCATCCCCACGCTGCATTTGGCTCAGCTTCCGCAGAGCCTTTTCCAGCTCGTGGTCCATGTGATTTTCATCAAACAACAACCCCACCCGACGCCTCGCGGCCGCCTCATTCGTGGCCTCCCGTAACCAGGGAGTTTCATCTAACAAGATGCCTTTGAGATCGGCATTCTTCATCAGCGGACTGTCGAGAGCATCACCCCCTGCCTTCCACTGATCAAAGATCCGACGCATCTTCGGGTCGGATCCTGCGATGTGTCGCGCCAGCGCGTTCGCGTAATACCGATTGAAGGTTTGCTCGGAGCACTCGTGGGGATATTCCATCAAATACGGCAGCGCCATCACAGCATACCAAGCCGGTTGCGACACCACTTGCACGTGGAGAAAGCGGTTTTCCAAAGTCTCCGATGCGCCACTCCCGAGCAACTTGGTAAACTCAAATTTCTTGCTCCCGGCATTTCGGATCGGCAGTGACATCGATTCCGTCACCAAAATGCGTCGTGAAATCACCGGCAGCCAGCCTTCCTCGCCATCCGTGAGATTGTCAGTCGCCGCCACCGCCTTATACTTCAGAAAGCCCGCACCATCCGGCACCGCGATCTTCCACTTTAAAGTCCGGCTTTCCTTGGCCGGCACCGTGAATTTTTGATCGGGTGACGCAATCCCCATTTCCGCGGTGCGATCCTCATCGGTCGCGGCATCCGCCAAGGTGAATCTCGCCATTCCGCTCTGCTCACTCTCGCTTTGGTTCGTCACCTTGACCGTGAATTCCAAGACGTCTCCCTCCCGCATAAAGCGCGGTGGGTTTGGCTGCACCATCAGATCCTTCGCCGCGACCGTCTCTCCCTCCAGCATGCCCGAGCGGAAATTGGCATCATGAGCCATCCCGAGAAAACGCCACTTCGTCAAAGCCTCCGGCATCGTGAAGCTGATGCGCACCTTGCCATCCGCATCACTGGTGAGAGCGGGAAAAAAGAAAGCGGTCTCTTGCAGATTCTTGCGAGCCGTGACTTGGGAAACATCGGGGCCTTTTGCCTCAACCTCACCATTCGGGTCACTCGCAAAACCATCCGAACTTACACCTTCAACTTCAAATCCCCCTGCATCAGAAACGCTCGCACCAAAGACCATGGGGGCCATTGCTGGACTAGAGGGCTTGGCCATCCCGGGCAAGGCCCCGCCGCCGCCCCGACCTCCCTTATTAGCCTCATTGTATTTCATCCTAGTACTACTACGACTCCTCAATCCATCATCAGACTCATTCCCATAGCCATAGTACAACCTCGCTCCTCCAGCATACAACTGAAGCTCGTTCCGATACCTCCGAAACATCGGACTCATTCCATAACCACCCTGAGGATCAAACCAAATTCGCGTCTCTAATCGGCCCATCACGCTGCTAAACTGAACGCGGCGACTAGCCCCCCATTCACTTCTCAAGGCCCCCATCAAGGTCTGAAATCTATGCGGGGCATAAGCATCCAGTGAAGCATCGTACATCGTCGCCACCATCTCCGCGACTGCCGCCTCACCACCCGCACCTTCAACGACTGCCGTCCAGGTCTCCTTCGCCCCCGGCTCCAGCTTCGAAACGAGGTGCTCCCAACGGAGCTTCAGCTCCTTATTGGTCCACGGAACTCGGATGACCTTTTCGAACTGATGCATTCGATTCATCGTGACCTGTCGCAGCACCACCGTGATGCCACCGCGATTCTCTTCCTCAATCGGATAAGTAAAAATCTGCTGCGTCTGCCCATCTTTGGACCATTCGCGCTTCAGTAACCTACTATTCTGGTACCACTCGACGCAGGCTCGCACTTCCGTGTGTCCACTCCCCCAAAAGACCGAAGCAGTTTCTCCCGGCTCCACCGACCAAGCGGGCGCCCCGGTATAGAAAGGCACCGGCGTCGGGAAATCCTCACCATCCGGCGCCACCACTTCGATGCCTAACAGCGCCTGAATTTTGCGCCCATTCGCATCCTTCGTTTCAAAAATTAAGCGATAGGCCCCGGCCTCCAACCCCGACTTCACGATGGCCTCACCTTCGGCATCAGTCTGCACCTCGAACTCCTTCACAAGCTCACCCGGCTCCCAACGATTCGGATCGATGGAAGCACTGCCACCCTGATCATCTCCAAGTGATCCATATTGCCGCCCAGCCCTCATGGGTCGCGGGCAAACCTCCGGCTCCTTCAGTCGATGAATCTTCACCACCCCTTTGGCCATCCGGACTTCGCCATCAAGCGACTCCGTCCGCACCTTGAACTCGAGTTCCTTGCCCGACTCCAACCATTCGGCGGCGGAAAGAGAAGCCTTCAAACTCGTATATCCCACCAACACCCGCCTGTTCGCCGAGCGTGTCTCTCCCGCTCCTCCGGTCACATCTGCCGTCACCAAAAAATCAAAGATCGGCTCCAACGCCTCATTCACCGACTCGTCGGGCTTCGCCACAAAGGCAATCATCACCGAGCCATCCGCCGCCGTTTCGGAAACCCCATGGGCAATCTCCTCGGTATTCGATCGCGCCGGACTCACCCACCAACACCAGCGGGTCCAGGCCGGTAGCCGTGGCGTCCGCGTCACGCGCCAACTCACTTTCGCTCCGTCAACTGGAGCACCGGTGTAGGCCTCGGCCCGAACCTTCACGGTGACTTTCTCACCCAAAGCAGCGGCATCCGTGGGGGCATCGATTTTCGTGAAAAACTTCGGCCGCTTGTATTCCTCCACCCGAATGGACGCGGCACCATTTTCCTGTGCAAGCGATATCTGAAATCGACCCAGGACACTACCCATCGGCGCCGTGAAACTCCCTGAAAATGACCCCCGTTCATTGGAGACGATTTTCAATTTTGAAATCTCTTCCCCGTTCGGATCACGAAACAGCACGGTCCCTTCCGTCTTCTTCAGAAGCTCAAATTTAGCCTTGGATTGCTTCTTTGCGTACCAAATCCCCTTGAAGTGAACCGTCTGTCCTGGACGGTAAATAGCCCGATCTGTAAAAAACACCGCCATGCTCCGATCGTGTTCCTTTTGAAGTCGACGATTCCGCGTATAAAGTCGTGTCACCGCACGTTGTAAGCCTCGGTTTGCGACAACCAAATACCAGTCACTCTTGTTTCTCTGAAAGCGAAAGTATCCCGTCTCATCCGTCTTCGTCTTCCCACTCAGAACTTGCTTCTTATCGATGTTCCATGCCCCGACATCTATCCCCGCCAGCGGAGCCCCGGTCACCGCATCCACGACATGACCCTCCAAGCCACCATCCAACTGTACGGCGGCAACCGTCAGTGCCAGCGGCGTGACATGCACTCCGACCACCGAGATCGCATTATCCTTCAGCGAAAACCCCTCATCCGCGCTCGCGACCAAGACATGATAGCCATCCGGCAGATCCTTTGGAGCTTCCAGAGAAATGCTTTGCGATGCGTAATCCCCTTCATCCACCAAAGCACTTTCCCATGCTCGCGCCGCTTTCCCCTTGAGCATTGCAGGCAACCATTTTTCCCGATCAGGCAAAGTGTCTCTTCTGATCGTCTCGCTACCTGGTTTGAAGGCCACCGAGTAAAGCCGGAACCACACTCGCTTCAAATTTCGATGCGTGACATGAATCTCCTCTCCCGCCGGAGTCCAGTGAGTTTCCGTCGAAAGGGCCAACAGTCTCTGCTCCAGACTCTGCACTCCGTTTCGACATAAGTTGCCAAAAGGATGATCTGGAAAAGCCTCAGCGCCCGCCAGAAAGACGGCATGAGCCTCCTTGGTTTCGTTTCGAGAAAGAAGCATCCCACCCAAATCCTCCCGAGCCCACGCACTGATGGCATGCCCCACATGTTGCTCGATAAATTTCCTAAGAGCCTTCTCAACCCGGGCATCTTTTCCCTCTCCCGCCGCCGCTCTCGACGCCCATCGTAATCGCTCCAGATCAGCTAGCAAAAAAGCATCCTGCTGCTCATCACCTCGATGAAAATCCAACAAGTTCTGAAAAATCCCAAGAGCACGGAATTTCGGTGACTCCTTGTCCTCCGTCTTTGGCTTCCATGCCAAAAACTCTTCAACCGATCCAAAGACCGGCGAATCCGCCGCGATCACAAAAGCCTCCAGCGGTCGCGAAACCGCCACCACTTCCATCGCATAAAAATCGAGCGCCTGGTGCGCCACAAAGTCGAACATCGTCGGACGCCACTCGTCGCCTAAACTCCCCACCGACAAGAGCTCGGCGATATCGCCAACCGGAATCACCTTCAAGGCCGCCTCATCGGCCAGAGCCAACTGCATCCGCTCATCAATCTCCAAAAGGATGCGCGCCAGATCCCAAGTTTCCAAATCATCACCCGCCGGCTCACCTGTCGAACTCCGCCGCGCAAAGCGCCACTGGTTCTGCTGGTAATAGCGATGCATCCAGCCCGCCGCCAAAACCCGCAAGACCGGCTTCACTTGCTCGGGAGCCGTTTTCAACTCCGCATCCAACTTCTTGATCACCAATGCTGACCCCTCGATCTTACCCTCCGTCGCAATCCACTGAGCCATCGCTCGCGAAGCCTCCGCCCATTTCCCCTCAGCCAAAGCCGATTTTTCAATGCCGATCAGCAGTTCGATCTGCGTTTTCGGCTGATCTTTCTTCTGTGCTTCTTCGACCTTCTTCCACTCAGCATCCCGTGGACCGGCCCCCAAGGTCACCATCACAAGACACACCCAAATTGATAAAATAGAAAAATTCATAAGATAAAACGGAATGACTACAACACCATATTGGCCCCGGAGTCCGTATTTGTGACATCTAAAATCAATCTTTCTCAGAAATCTCTCAGCATTCTTTGTTCGCCTTTCGGCCAAAAGAACGATTCTCTCTTGAGAATCGTTTATTTTATGCGCCCATTCCTCCTCTTCCTCACCCTTCTGCTCCCACTTCCCGGCCAGGAAAATTGGCCAGCCTTCCGCGGGGCCGACTCCCGCGGTATCTCCGAAAACCCCAGCCTTCCCGACACCTGGTCCAGCACCGAAAACGTCGCCTGGAAAACCGACATCCCCGGCCGGGGGTGGTCCAGCCCTGTCGTTTGGGGCAAGCGGGTCTTCCTCACCACCGTCGTCAACTTGGGCGATACCGAAAACCCTAAGAAAGGGCTCTATTTCGGTGGAAACCGCCCCGACATTCCCGAATCCATTCATCTTTGGAAAGTTCTCTGCCTCGATCTGGATTCCGGAAAAGTTCTCTGGGACAAGGAAGTCCATCGTGGAAAACCCAAGTCTTCCATCCATCTTAAAAACTCCTACGCTTCTGAGACTCCGGTCACCGATGGCAAGCTTGTTTACTGCTATTTCGGTGGTCAGGGACTCTATGCCCTGGACTTTGAAGGAGAACTAAACTGGTCCCGTGAAGTACCCGCCTACAAAACTCGCTATGGATGGGGAACCGCCTCTTCGCCCGTTCTGCACAAAGACCACCTTTATCTCGTCAACGACAACGAAGAAGAGTCTTCTCTGATCGCCCTCCAAAAGGAGACCGGCAGGGAAATCTGGAAAACACCCCGCCAAGAAAAGTCCAACTGGTCCAATCCCTACATTTGGCAAAATAAACAACGCACTGAAATCGTCGTCCCCGGATCGGGTCGCACCTGTTCTTACGACCTCCTCGGTAAGGAAATCTGGTCCTTAAAAGGCATGTCCAGTATCACCATCGCTACGCCGTATTCTCACGACGGCTTGCTCTACCTTTCCTCGGGTTATGTCGGCGACAAGTCCCGACCGCTCTACGCGATCCGCCCCGGTGCCCAAGGTGACATCTCGGTAAGTTCAAAAAACACTTCTAACAAATACATCGCCTGGAGCAGTTGGAAGGCCGCGCCCTACAATCCCTCAACTCTCCTCTACGAGGATCAAATCTACATTCTCCTCGACCGAGGCTACCTCTCCGCCCTCGATCCCAAAACCGGAGCAGAGATCTACCGCAAACAACGCCTCCCCGGATCCACCGGATTCACCGCATCACCTTGGGCTTACCAAGGAAAAATCTTCTGCTTCAACGAAGACGGGGGCACCAATGTATGCAAAGCGGGAAAGGATTTCGAACTCCTTCACACCAACCAACTCGCCGAAGACGACATGGGCATGGCCACTCCTGCCATCGCCGGAAAAAGCCTCCTCCTCCGCACCTCTGCTCGGATCTATTGCATCAGGAAGTAAGCCTTCTCCTCTTACCAAGCCCCGATTACATAGTCTCGGTTTCGTTGCCTAAGCTCCCTCCCAGTAATCCGACACTTGACGGAGAGGAAGAGGTCATTTCGATCAAAAACCGCTCTGGCATCCAGCGACAGCAAACCTGGCCCGACCCTTCAAATGACTTTGTAATCTGTGCCATCCCCCGAACTTCGGATTCGTGCATCGCCACGGATGCTGCAGGGGGAATGATCGGTGACATTTTACAAGGAGAAGAGCAGCGCTGCTTTGAGACGATCTTCGTGGAGATTGTAACCTTCCGATTAAGCCCAGGGGAAACGAAAGGTTTCTTTTCCTGTCGTGGTTGTTAGAATCTTTGGAAGTTCATTCGTAATTCCTCACACCTTGAGCCAACTACATTTCATCATTCTCTTTCTGAGCGTTCTGGCAGCGGTTTCGCCCGTTTTAGCCGCTGCCCCGGACTTTCGAAAGCAGATCCAGCCTATCCTAGAAAGTAATTGCGTGCGCTGTCATACAGCATCAAAGATCAAGGGAGGGCTGCGAATGGATACGCATGAGAAATTCTTGGAAGGCGGAGATACTGCCGACGCTGTCGTGCCGGGCGATTCCGCAAAGAGCGAGCTTTTGGTCCGAATCCATCTCCGCCCGATCGACGAAGGAGTGATGCCGGATGAAGGACGGGCTTTAAAACCCGAGGAAGTCGCCCTTCTGGATGCTTGGGTCGAAGCCGGTGCAAAATGGCCGAAAGGTGTAACTCTCACCGAGCGGAAGCCGGAAGCGCCCAAACGGGTCGCCCTGCCACAGAAGGCCCCTGGCTCGAACATCGAGGCTGCGGCGATGCTCGACGATATCCTGCGGCGGGAAAATGCCGGCACCGGAGTCGTCACCACGCAAACTCTCAATAACGCGGCCTTTCTCCGACGATCCACCATCGACCTCATCGGCCGGATTCCGACGATGAACGAAGTTCGGGAGTATGAAGGCTGGGGCGAAAATCGACAGACGAAGCTCATTGCAAAACTCACCTCCCAGCCGCGCTTCGCGGACCGCTGGACGGTCTTCATGGCCGACATGTTACGAGTCCGCTCCAACGTTACCGGAGGCAATCAATTACTCGCCTACCTCCACGGATCCATCGAACAGAAAAAACCCTACGATGTCTTGGTTCGGGAGCTCATCAGCGCCTCAGGACGGGCCAATTCGAATCCGGCAGTCGGATATATTTTGGGCGATGATGCCCAACCCATGGAACTCGCAGCTGCCACCTCACAGATTTTCCTTGGGGTTCAGATCGGCTGCGCGATGTGCCACGACCATCCCTTCGATGACTGGGCCCAGAAAGATTTCTACGACCTCGCCGCCTTCTTTGGCAAAACCAAAAAGATGGAGAGCCGACGCCGTGGCGGGTCAGTCTACACCACGGAAGGAAACGAAATGACGGTCCTCTGGCCGCCCGAGGATAAGGCCGAAGCTCGTGACCGCAAACCAGTCAAGCCACGATTTCCCTTCCAGTTAGGCCACTTCGAAAAAACTCCCCACCACATCCAACGCTTTGAAGCGGTTCGTCTCTCGCAAGAGCAGAAGAACTCCACCGATGATGATACCGCCTCCCTCGACGCCCTCCTCGATGCCGTCGAACCAAATGTCGGACGGCCCATCGATCCGGTGCTGGAGGAGGCTAAAAAGGAAAGCCAAAAGCTGAACGTCCATGGCGACCTCTACCGCTCCAGCGAACTACGTGATCAACTGGCGCAACTCATCACCGATCCCCGCAACGACTACTTTGCTAGGGCCTTCGTCAACCGTGTCTGGGCCGAATTGATCGGTCACGGTTTCGTTGAACCGCTCGACAACTTTTCCGACTACAACGGACTACATCATCCCACCACGCTCGACTTCCTCGCGCAGGAGTTCATCGCCAGCGGCTATGATTTCCGGACTCTGATACGGATCATCACCCTCTCCGACGTCTACCGCCGCTCCGCCCTACCCGCCGACACTCCCTTCGAATTACGCGAAAAAAGCGAATTGAATTTCGCGGCCGCCCCGTCCCGCCGGATGCTCGGGGAAGTCCTCTACGACAGCATCGTCGTCGCCGGACACCTCGGGGATTTCAAATGGCCAAAAGGCGCGAACAACAAACAGGTCTCCCGTGAGATCCAGATCGCAACCGGAGAATTCACGATGGTCGAAGCAGGAGACGCAGAGAAAGTAACGACGATGGCCGGGCAACCCGCCATGCGCGGTGACGGATACGACCTCGAATCATCACTGAAGATCGACTTCAGTTCTATCCTCAGCAGTAAGGAACAAACCGAACTCGTATCGATGCGAGAAAAGTCTGACGAGCAAATCAAAGCCGAGGAAATGGCCGCTATGCAAAAAGACGAGCAGCGCAAGGTGATGAAATACAAAACTGAGACGGTCACCGAAACAGTGGATGACAACCCCCGTTTCGACAGCGCCATGCGCATGGCCACCCCCGCTCCGCCCGCGCATTTCCTCCGCGTCTTCGGCCAACCGGCCCGCACTGGACTCGGTGAATTCCGCGATGAAGCATCCTCACTCCGCCAACAACTCATGATGCTCAACGGTCGCATGACTCACGAAGCCTCCCGCGTCGGCACCTTGGAACCCCTTCATCATCTCCTGAAAAAAGACCAAAACCTCGCCATCGATTGGGCATACCAAGAAATCCTGACCCGCCTCCCAACTCCCGAAGAAAAATCCGACGCCCGCGCCATCGTCAATGACGATTCCCAAGGCATGGCCGACCTCCGCTGGGCCCTTATCAACTCCAACGAATTCCGCTTCCTCCCTTAATTTCATCTCCCTTCAAAAAATGTCCTGTAACGATTACCAAATCAACCGACGCCGCATGCTGAAAACCTTCAGTGCGAGCCTCCTCGGCATGCCCATCAGCCAACTTTTGGCCCAAACCGCTCCCAGTAGAGCTCAGGCCGAGCATGTTATTCTCTTTTGGAACAGCGGTGGCATGAGTCACCTCGACACTTGGGATCCTAAGCCCGGCCGCAAGGTTCAGGGCGAGTTCAATCCCATCAAGACCTCTGTGGATGGCATGGAGATCTCGGAAATTTTTCCGCAACTTGCCAAGCAAATGCATCACGGCGCGCTCATTCGTTCCATTGCCGGAACCAATGGCGACCACGGCCGGGCGCAGTATGAACTCCAAACCGGATTCAACCAATCGCCCAACATCATGCACCCCGGCCTCGGCTCATTGGTGGTGCACGAACGCGAACCACTCGGCGACCTCCCAGCCCTCGTCAGCATCAGCGGGCAACCGGCCCGTGCCGGCTATCTCGGGCAGCAGTGTGAAGCCTACTTTGTCGGCCGTCCCGGCCAAAAAGACCCCTACCTCGCCTTTCCCGAAGGCATCAGCCACGCCCGTGGAATGCAACGTCTCCAGATCCTCGAAAAAATGAACGCCCGCACCTCCGGCGAGAAAGGATCAAAGGAACTAAAAGCCTCCCAGACCGCCTTAAAGGACGCCGTTAATCTCATGGAGAGCCCCGCCCTGAAGGCCTTCGAACTCGAAGATGAAGATCCCAAAACAGTCGCGAAATACGGCGACACCGAGTTCGGACGCGGAGCCTTATTGGCCCGACGCCTCGTCGAAAAAGGAGTCCGCTTCGTGCAAGTCAACCGCGGCGGTTTCGACAATCACGGCAACATCTTCGACGCCATGCGCAACCACGGCGCCGCGATGGACCCCGCCATCGCATCTCTCCTTTCCGACCTCAAGGCGAACGGCATGCTCAGCAAAACGCTCGTGGTAGTCCTCAGCGAATTCGGACGCACCCCCCGTATCAACGACGGCGGCGGACGCGATCACTGGGCTCGCTGCTTTAGCGCCATGATGGCCGGCGGCGGCATCAAGGGAGGTTCCATCGTCGGTGCCTCGGACGAAGACGGCATGGCTCCCGCCGAACGCCCAGTCAAAGTTTCTGACCTCCACGCCACCATGTGCCATGCCCTTGGAATCAACCAAGATAAAGAACTCTTCACTCCCCAAGGCCGCCCGATGCGCGTCGTCCCGAAGGGCGCGACTCCCATCCACGAATTGTTCGCCTGAAAAATATGAGTCACTTCATCGCTCCCCTCTTCCTCCCTCTTTTCCTCGCCCTGCCACTCCTCGCCCAATCGCAGAAACCCCTTGAGCGCGGCTCCATCATCGAGGACCGCGCGGCCCGCAAGCTCTTGCAAGCTGGCGATGCCCGCCTTGAACTCGGGGAAAACGAAAAAGCCCTCGAGGTTTGGGAATCGGTGGTCGAGCGCTACCCGCGCAGCCAGCTTCGCTTCGAAGCCCATCTGCGCCTCGGTGATCATCTCCTCAAGGAAATCAAGGACTTCGACAAAGCCCGGCTCCACTACGAAGCCGCCGCAATCGAGAGCAACGAAAACGATGAAAAACGCGCCTACGCCTTCCTGAATACCGGCACCTGTTTCTACGAAGCCGGTAACTACGGGAAGTGCTTCAGCATCATGCGTGACGTCATTGAAAAGTTCCCCACCTCCCCCGAGGTCAATGAAGCCTATTACTATATCGGCCTCGGTCATTTCAAACTCGACCACTACAGCCGGGCCATCGAAGCCCTCGAAAAAGTGGGCACCGCTCTCTCATCCAAAGACTCGCTTGTCGAAAAAGTCGAAGCGGGCAAACGCCTCTATGTCAAGATCGATGATCAGGACTTCGCCATTCTTGAACCAGGCACCAAGATCGAAGTCCGTTGTCGCACCAAAGGCGGTGACGAAGAAACCCTCTTCTGTGATCCAGTCGGACGAAATGCGCGCATCGCCTTAGGCCGCATCCCCACTCGCCTCGACAAAGCAGTGCCGAACAACGGAACTCTCGAAGTCCGCGGAGGTGACAAAATCACCGTCACTTACATCGACGCCCACACCGCCGAGAAAAGCTTCGACGAAAAACGCCTCAAAGAAGTTGTCGTCGTAGGCAACGGAGTCGCCCGCATCACCGACGGGTCCTATCTCCGCGACCTCCCCGCCGCCGTCCTCGGAAAATCACTCCACCTCCAGGTCACCGACGCCGATCACGATACCACCGAAGGAGCGGACAGAATCGAGGCCACGATCCAAATTTTTCGACGCAAAACGGCTGACGAAATCGACGATGAACTCGCCAAGCGCGTCGCCAGCGGAGAGCTCACCGAAGGACCGGAAGGCGAAGATATCAAATCGCAAATCGATCCGCTCCTCATGGTCCGCGCAGTCCCCGTGACTCTGCGGGAACAAGAGCAAAAAGGCACCTTCCGTCTCGCCATCCCCCTCCGCCTCGGCACCGCCAAAGACACCCTCACCGGCGAACCCGGCCAGACGATCCGCCTGATCTATCGCGACGACCAAAACCTCAGCGAGGGCGCAATCGTTCGCACTGCGGAAACCAGGATTATTGAGGGAAACCTCGGCGAAGTCCGCGTCACCCGCACCGATATTTCCGACGAGGAACTCCGCCTCAAAACCCAACTCCGAACCGCCTCGGCCCTCACCGAGGTCGGCAACTACTATAAGGAATTCGGGCTCAACGACAAAGCCGACTTGAAATACACCGAGGCCCTCGATGTCTGTGAAGAGATTCACGCACAGGCTCGCGAGGTCGGCGGCAAGCTCCTCGAGGAAACCTACGTGCAACTTTGGCGAATCTACTTTGCGATGGATAAACTCGACCTGGCCCTCGGCATGAGCCGTCGCCTCCTCAACGAATTCCCCGCCAGCTCCTTCGTGGACGAAGCGATGTTGCAACAAGCCCACGTCGAACGAAAGCGTGAGAACTTCCCGCGTGCCATCAGCCTCTACTCCAGTATTGCCAAGCTCCCTACCAGCCCATTGCGGGGCGAAGGCCAATTTTTCACCGGCGAATGTTACGAAGAAATGGCGCTGAAGGCAACCGCCGGCCAATCCGCGCAGCTCTTCGAGAAGGCCTTCCTCGCCTACCAGAAAGTTTACGAACAATTCCCCGACTCCGGCCGGGTCGGAGACTCAGTCGCCAAAATGGCTGCCTTTTATTACAAGAAAGAAGACTACGCCCGGGCCGTCGATGTCTTCGAGAACGTCCTTTCAGACCACCCCGACGCGAACTTCCTCGACGTCATCCTCTTCAACTACGGTCGCTGTCTCTACAAACTCAAACGCAAGCCGGAGGCCCGCCGCAAGTTTGAACAACTCATCAACGACTACCCCGAAAGCGAGATCGCCTCGGAGGCCAATAAAATCGTCGAAGCGCTCAAAAAAGCAGGATTTTGAAAACACTCATTCCCCATCTCGCCCTCGTTCTAGTTTTCGCACTCATTGTCCCGGTCCAAGCCGACCAGGCCGCTGACCTGGAGGCCAAACTCAAGGAGACCGCCGAGTCCTCGCCCACCGGGGCGAAACTCATGAGCGAGCTCACCGATCTCTATTGGGAAAACGAGCAAGTCTTCGGACTCATCCGGACCACCGGAAAGTTCGCGCGCGCCCAGACCGAAAATCCGGAACGAGCCGCCATGATGCTGAGGCTCATCGCCGGCTACGCCGTCACCGCCCGCCACGAAGACGTCATCGTGACCGGACGGCAATTCCTCGAAATTTTTCCGAAACATTCCCTGACCAACAAAGTCCGCGACCGAATCGCCACCGCCTATGAACACACCGGTCGTGGCAACCTCGCCGCTGCCGAACGTCTTGTAATCTGGCAAAACAGCAGCAGAACCGATCAGGGTGTCAACGCCATGCGCTTGTTCATCCAAGGCAACAACGGAACCACTTATAAAAAAGCCTCTTCCCTCGCGGTCGCGATGGTCGCCAAGCTCCCCGCCGAACCGCTCCTCACCGGCGTGGGCTTTCAAGGGATGTATGCCGCCGAGCGGTCCGAGCAGTGGGCCGAGGGCCTGCAAATCGCCAAAGCTCTTGTGCGTCGTAACGCTCCGCTCAACGCGATCACGAAACGTGAACTTTGGTTCAAAACAGGACGCTTTCAGTCCAGCCTTGGACAGTTTGAGAATGCCATCCAATCATTCCGAAAAGCGCTCACTCCCGGTCACGATGACATCCACCGGAGTCTTGTCGAGGCCATGATCAGTGCGACCAAAGCCCCCTCGGAAATCGAGGCCGAAGCCCGCCGCTACCTCGCCGCTTATCCGCACCACGAGGATCGCTACGCCCCCCTTGCCCGCGCTGCCGAGGCCGCCGCCGCCGCAAAGGACACCACTCGCGCACTCGCCATCGCGGAAGATATTCTCCTCCAAAATGTCGTCATCAGCGACCTGGCCCGGACCTACGTTCGCTGGTGTGGTGAGAACCTCAAACGCGCAGAGCAGGGTCTCCTTAAGCTGATCGGCCAGAACCCCAACGGAGCAGGTCCGATGCGTGCCGTCCTCGCCCTCGATGTCTATCGCGACGGCCTGAAGGACACCGCCAAAGCCAGACGCATGGCGCTCGAATATCTCGCAAAATCTCCCAGCGCCGATGGCTGGTCGGAGGAAATCACGAGCTTCCTCTATGAATCCGCGACCGGTGAGGAAACCTTCCGCAAAGATCTCGCCGCCGTGAGTGCCAGCGCGAAAGCCTTCCCACACCTCGAGGGTTTCCAGGACCGTGTCTGGAAACGTGCGCCAAAGGACAAACAACGTAATCGCACTTGGCAGGCCGCAAAGAAGGCCCACCAGAACGATTCCGCGACAAAGCTCTGGAAGAGCACCCGCGAAAACGGGGGGAAATCCGGACAAGCATGCCAACAGCTCCTCCAGCAAAAACTCAACAAGGAGCAACGGCACCTCGTCTTGGCACGCCTGGCGTATGTCTACCGCCACCACCTCGGCGGTAAATCGAAGGCCAGCTCCGCGAGGCACTACGAGAATCTCTGCAAAGAATTCCCCAAGGACCTCAACGCTGCCGAGCAATGGCTCGAAGCCGCCGCTTACACTCAGAAAGAAGAAGTCGCGACCACTAAGCTCACCGCGGCAAAACACCTCCTCTCCATTCCCGCTGCCCCGTCCCACTACGACACCTGGTATCGACTCGTAGAGACGAAGGACGAGAAAATCATCAGGAAGGCGATCCCTTGGATCACGCAATCGGCAAAGCAAAGCAAAAACAACTCCGCCCACTGCACCCGCATTGGCGACGTCATGAACGAACTCGGCATGAAAACCGAAGCGGCCGCATGGTGGAAGTCGCACATGGATCTGGACCCCAACGATCCGGAATACGTGTCTTGCGCACGTCGCCTCGCCTCAATCCTCGAGCCAGCGGCTGCCCAAACATTTCTCAAGTCCCGCGCCGCCGCCGACACCGACCACCACGGAACCTATGCTGCTGACCTCGGTAACTTACTCTTCCTCGCCGACAATCTCGACGCGATGGCATCGCTCCTCAAGAAATCCCGCACCCGCGCCGACCGGGATCCCTTCCGCCCTTGGGGAATGGGCGAATGGCCGGCCCGCACTTGGTTGGAAACCGCCCGCAATGCCAAGCCCGAAGACTGGCCGACGGACAAGAAAAACCGCGTTTTTGGTATGGTCCGCGATCTCCGCCTCGGCCGGGTCAGCACCGAAGCCGGAATGGAACTCCTCGCCAACGAACCCAAGTCAATCGACCGCCTCCTCCACGCCCAAAACCTCATTCAACAAGCCGACCAGCACCACGAATCCTGGAAACGCATCTATCCCTATGCCCAGGCGGCCCTCGCCCGGGAGGACCTGGAGCTCGGTGCCACCATTCTCAACGGCCTCCTCAACACAATCCGCTCGGTCGGCAATGCCGAAACGACAGCAGCCCGCAACCTCCTCCGCAAGGCCTACGGAAAAATGGGAAGCCTGAGTGCGGACATTCCTGCCGACAGCCCCATCGCCCCCCTCTTGCAAATCATCCTCCACCGCCGCCTTGGGGAAGCCGAACTTGCCGAGCAGGCCTACTACGCGAACAAGGAACTCTTCGACAAACACCGTCATGAACTCCCGGTCGAACTCCTCCTCTTCGGAGCGAAGATTCACATCGCCCAAGGAACTCCAGAAGACCACTTACGAGCCGAGGACATCCTCCGCGGGTGGATGATCAAATTCGGTGAGTCCGAAAAGGTCGACATTCGCGACAAGTCCCGCGTCCAACTCCTCCTCGCCCGCAACTACCAAAGGGCAAGACAGTTCGATATCGCCCGTGCCGAATTCACGACCGTCCTGAACATCTACAAAGATCAACCCGAAGCCATCGAAGCCCGCTTTGGCATCGGTGAAACCTATATGGCGCAACGAGTCTATGACCAGGCCGGGGAAATATTCACCGACCTCTCGGAGAACCTCAATCCGGCAATCGCGATCCGCGCCAACTTCCTCCAGGGAATCCTCGCGATCCGTCAGGACGACAACCAAGAAGCCCGCAGGATCTTCCTCACCATCCTCGAGCAAGCCCCCGATGCCGAGCTTGCCAACGAAACACTCTACAACCTCGCCGAAGTCTATGGGATCGAACAACGCTTCCTAACCCAACTCGAAACGCTCCGCACCGTCGGACGCCTCGGTCAGGAATCAAAGCTCTGGCACACCCCCGGCAAGGCCCTCTCGGTCGTGGTGCAAGACCCCGACCTCGGCATCAGTCGCGGTGACACCCGCATCCCGGTCGTCGTCCGCACCGAGCCTGGAAATGATCGCGAGGAATCCTTCCTCACCAGCGGAGGCGCAGGCAAAGGGATTTTCCTCACCGAATTCCCGACCATCCTCGGCGAAGCAAATGCCGGAGATGGCGTCCTCCAGGTGACCGGTGGCGACGTCATCACGGTGGACTACCCCGAGGAGTTCAAGAAGCAGTTCCAATTCGAATTCCTCAGCAACACCCGCCTGCGCATCGCCTCGGACGGATCGCTTGAAATCGCCAGCAGCGAGATCATCAACGAAGACGACGCGTCCTTCACCGACACCCTGAAAAAGGAAATTGCCGGCAATCAAGAAGAGCAATCACGCTCCGCATCCCGACCAAAGAATCAGGTCAAGCCCGGCAACTTGATCTACCTCCAGGTCAAGGACGGCGACCGCGACCTCACCACCGCCCAGGACAAGGTCAGCATCAAGCTCGCCTCCTCCAGTGGTGACGAGGTCCAACTCATGGTTGAGGAAGAGAGCCTTCACGGAGGAGTCTTTCTCGGCATGGCCCGCACCGGTGAACTTCCCGCAGGGGCCAAGGCCTCCGACTCCGCGCTCGACCACAGCCCGCTCATGGCAATCGACCATTCCCTCGATACCGCTTGGCGCAGCGAACCGGATGGCGCGGCCCCGAAGTCGCTCTCGGTCGACATGAAGGAACTCCGCCCGACCGAATCGATTATCCTGAGCTCCCCGCAGGCCGAACAAGAAGCTCCGGTCCGTATGCAGGTTCGCGGCAGCCACGACGGACGATTTTGGTACAACCTCGCCGCATTCCCTCCCGCCGCCGCCGCCCCTCCCCTGAAATTCCCGGAGACCGGCATGCACCTCCGCGTTTACAAAACGCCCGCCAAGAACCTGCGAGAGAGGTATTCTTGGAAAGAGATTGTCGATCTGGTGCAAAAGGTCGAACCCAGCAAAGTCAAGAAGGTCGACACCCTTTCATGGCAAGCGCCCGAAGAAGGGACAGATGCTTACTTTCTCTTGTGGTCCGGCCCCTTCGTGCAAGAACGCGAGGGTGCCATCCGAATCGAAGTCTCCGGCCGCAACACCGCCGTCATGTTCAACGGACACCTCGAACTTCCCGTCGGCGTCGGGGAACAAAGCATCGACATCTTCGCTCCCCGTGGCGTGCATGACCTCACCATCCTCACCATCGCCAGCCCCGAGGTAAAGTCCGTTGAAGCTCGCCGGGCCCGCGAAAACCGACAGTCATCCGCCATCACAATCCGTCCCTTCGGCGCCGCCGACTTCGACCCCGGCACCGCCGCCGATATTCAAAGATTCACCCCCGCCCCACCTGCCGAAATCAAACAAGAGGAAAACCGCTGGACGCTCTCGATGCCGTCCCGCGAGCTCCGCTACCTCGATTTCGAATTCCTCGAATACCGCGGCGAGGCCATCGCGATCAACAATGTCGAGATCAACGGAGGCGGCAGTAAACATATGCCGCCAGCAGCCGACGTCATGGAACTCGCCAGCAACACGATCCTGGAACTGGCCCCGGGCGACACCGTCACTGTTTCCTACCTTGATGAACTCACCGCAGGAGCCGAACAACGCAACCGGCTCCTCACACAATCGCTCACCGCCACCTACTACAACGGAAAAATCACCCCGATCAGTTATGACTTTGCCCGCAATGGCGACGGATCGGTAAAAGGATCCCGCAAGGAACTCCTCCGCATCGAGCCCGGTGAACGGATCGTCGCCGAGGTCGTCGATTTCGATTTTGATATCGGGCTCGATCGCGACAAAGTCGAAATCGAAGTGCAGATCAACGCCAACCCACCCTTCAAACTCACAGCCATCGAGACCGAGTCCTCAACCGGCGTCTTCCTAGCGGAAATCGATACGGCAGCTGAAGAAACCGTAGGAAAGGTCGTCGTCAAAAAAGGCGACAAGGTCTACCTACGCTACAAGGACACCCAGAACACCTTCCCCGGCCATGCCTTCTATCGTGAAACGATCGTCCTCCTCAACGAACCAACCGAAGCCCGCATCCAAATCGTGGACAGCGAAACGCCAGTGGAAGGAGCGCCCCGACTCATCCCGATCGATGGGCCCCGCCCCGACGACTACGTCAGCAAAGTCGAATACCGGCTCCCGCTCACCGTGGAGGTCATCGACCCTGATCAGGCCAAGGATTCGCGCAGCACGGTTCTGGTCGATGTCGTCACCAGCCAAGGACCCACAATCCAAGTACAATGCGTCCTCTCCCGCTCCTTTGCAGCCTCCGACGAATCGCTCGCGGAAGCCCGTAACCCTGCCCTCTTCGAAGGCCGCTTCGTCGGCCAAATCCCTCTCCTCCTCGGTGGTCTGGAAAGCGCGCCGATTGTCCCCGCCGACGGATCCTTACCCAGAGGAGGCCTCGGAAGAATCATCCTTCCAGTCGATGACGATCCGGAAGCAGTCCTCGACGATGGCTCCGACAAATCAACCGCCCCTCTCGCTGTCCTCAGCGTCATCGGTAGCGACACCTTCACCGCTCGCTACGCTGATGACTCCCGACCGGATGGCTCGCAGACCTCACTCAAAGCATCTGCCGCCCTCTTCTCAGCCGCCACCCTCGAGATCACCGATCAGGAGTATTTGGAACCCGCCGAGATCGCCCACGTCGGTAAAAAAATCTTCCTCCGCCTCGAAGACCCCGACCGCGACATTTCCAGCGAGCGGGACAAAGCCCTCATCCGCATCGTCACCGCCAGCGGCGAGGACGAAACCATCGAGCTTGAAGAAACCCTCACCCACAGCGGAGTCTTCAGCGCCTCCTTTCCGCTCCTTGCCCAGGCAAAACCCACCGCCGGAAACTTCGAGGGACGCATCGAAGCCTTCTTCGGGGATGAAATTACCGTCGGCTATCTCGACAACGTCCCACAAAACCCGGACGGCCGACCCATCATCGAACGGATGATCCCGGTCGCGGTCGGCACCAATGGCGTCATGGCTGCCTTCAGCAAAGTTTACAAAGACGAGGAACTCGCCATCCAGACCCAGTTCCACATTGCCGAAAGCTACTTCGAGCTCTTCAAGAGCCACCGCAGGCTCAAGCACGACGAGGAAGCCGCCGCCGACCTAGCCTCCGGCCGTCGGATCCTCCGCGAACTCAAAGACGATTACCCAAATCCCAAATACGCCCCGCGCGTTTCCTACCTCCTCGGTCAGTTCGCCCAAGAAATGGAAGCTTGGGACGAAGCAATCGCGGCCTACGGATCCATCGTCCGAAACCACCCCGGCCACAACCTCGCCCCCGATTCCCAATACAAACTCGGCCAATGCCACGAGGAAGCAGGGGAACTCGACGAAGCCCTCGAAGCCTACGTCACCCTCGCCGGCACCTACCCCAAAAGCCCCCTCATCGCCAACGTCATGCTCCGTATCAATGAGCACTTCTACGTGAAGGAAGATTACGCAGTGGCCGCCTCGGTCGGCTCAAAATTCCTCGAGCGTTTCCCGAACCACGAATGGACCCCCAAGATGGCCTTCCGCATCGGCCAGTGCCACTACAAGCTCGAGGACTTCGTGAAAGGCGGGAAATCATTCGACGCCTTTGCCAAGCGCTTCCCGGAGCAGAAACTCACCGCCCAAGCCCTCTTCTGGGCCGGCGAAAACTACCGCATGGGCAAGGACATCCCCAACGCCTTCCGCCGCTACAACCGCTGCCGCTGGGACTTCCCCGAAAGCGATGCCGCCAAATACTCCCGTGGCCGTCTTGCTCTTCCCGAGCTCTTAGCTCAGTTTGAAAAAGAAGCAAATCTCGACGAATGAGACACTTCCAGCGGCCTGTGACAAACACGCAATGTATCAATATTTAAAATACTCTCTCTTCTCCGCATTGTGCGTCACATTTATTCCGTCGTGCGGATATGATTATGACAGCAAAAAAGAGAAAGTTCACCGTGGAGGAATTTTTCAAACAGGCCTCAATCGGCATTACACCCTTGAGAAAGTTTCAAGGGAATCAATTACTATCCGGGGAGTCGGAAAAGACTCAAGCTATGATAGGGCACTCTCAACTGCCGGCAGGTTTGGAAAAGGAGAACCTTTCAATCTCGGTAACAATGAATCACTTCAAATTCTTTCCGTTGATCCTGTTAGCCAATCAGCTGACCTTCAATTAATTTGGCTTGATTCCGTTGGATTCTTAACCCTGCCACCATTCTAAAGACGCAAGTCCCCTCATTCCCTTTATCAAAATGAATCCTCTCGCCAACACCAGCTTCCTCGACACTGGCGCACTCAAGCTCCTCCTCGAAGGCGGCCTCTTCATGTGGCCCCTCCTCGTGCTCCTCGTCCTCGCCATCGCGGTCATCATCGAACGCTATCGCAGCCTCAAGCTCCTCGAAACCGACGCCAGCGAACTCCGCGAAAAAGTCGTCACCCTCCTCTCCGAGGACAGAGTCGAGGAATCGCTCCAACTCTGCGATGCCGCCCGTGGCCCCGTTCCCGCCGTCCTCTCCAGCGGACTTCGCAAATACCTCGTCCTCCGCCGCCTCAACTACGATCAGGCCCAGATGGAACAACAGGTCATCAAGAGCATGGAAAACTACGGCGTGAACATCGTCGCCGCCCTTGAGAAGCACCTCCCCATCCTCGCCACGATCGCCTCAGTCGCCCCCATGCTCGGCTTCCTTGGCACGGTACAGGGAATGATTGTCGCCTTCGGGGACATCGAGGCCAACATCGGCACTCAGAACATCGTGCAGGCTGCCGCCTCCGGGATCCGCGTCGCCCTCCTCACCACTGCCTTCGGGCTCATCGTTGGCATCCCCGCCTACATGGCCTTCAACTACTTCACCGGCGTCATCAACGACTTCGTCCTCCAAGTGGAATCTTCCGCCGCCGAGCTCATCGAAGTCGTCACCCTCCGCCTCACTCTCGACAAAGGCTCTTCATGAAACTGAAACGCGGCAAGATGCTCATCGATCCGCCGGCCAGCGCCAGCTCGGATATCGCCTTCATCCTCATCATCTTCTTCCTCGTCTGCGCCGCCGTGCAGCCGGAGACCGGCCTCGCTCAAGTCCTTCCGAAAACCGAAGAGAAAAAGGAACAGCAAGAACAGAGCAAAAACATCGAGGTCTCCATCACACCCACCAGCATCGTCTTGGACGGCAGCCCGCTCCAACTCCCCGAGTTCACCCAACGCCTCAACGCCGCCCTCCAAAAAAAGACCCGCGAAACCGACCGGGTCGTCGTCGTGAAAAGCGCGCCCAATACGCCCTACCCGATCTGGATCCGCGTCTCCCAAGTCATCGAACAAGCCGGAGGCATCCTCACTCTCGAACTGGAATCCAAACGCACCATCACCGTCGAATGAAACTTCCCCGCAAAAAACTGACGGCCTCAGTGCCAGCATTCGCAATGGGCGACATCGGCTTCCTGCTCCTCATCTTCTTCGTCATCCTCGCTCGCGCCCAGGACGACAGCCACATTCAGTGGCAACCCGCCAAGCTCGCCGACATCAAAATGGCTGCCGCACCCCTCGCCTCTGTCGCTATCGACTCCGGCTACAAGACCTACCTCGACGGTAAGGAGATCTCTCCGGACGAACTCTCCGTCGCCCTCACCAAGCTCCTCGGCGACGCCCCCTCCGGCCAACGTAACGTCTTCCTCAAAGTCCACAAAGAGGCCCAAGCCTCCCACTTCGAACCCGTCATCGCCGCCATCAGTGAAGCCGGTGGCGATCTCGTTCACATCCTCGAACCCGAAGAAACTTCTCCCAAACGATGAAAGGCCAATCAAAAAAAACCGACGCATCACGTGAGTCCATGGCCAGCACCAAGGCCGACCTTCGCGAGCTCAAAACCAACTCCAATGCCACCGTCCAGGAACTGCAGGAGTTCTTGCGTCAGCTCCGAGGAAAAAGCCCTCAAGAAATGCTCGGAGTCGTCGCCTCCAGCCAGCTCTTCCGCGCCACCATCCTTTCTATCATTCTCGTCACCGGAACCATCTTCGCCCTCACTGCTTTCCCCTACTTCCTGGGAGAAGAACCCACACCTGCCCCCGAGCCCGTTGCCGAGGCAATCTCCGCCCCACCGACGCCAGCCCCTCCCGTCACTGACCCAAAACCCACCGACCCCGCAAAACCAGTCAACCTGGCCCCCCTCGGCGTCAACGACCAGCTCCCCGCTCCCCCGAACACGAATCCCCTCGAGGACAAAGGAGATAATTTCTTGAAGGATCTGGAATAGCCGGAATTCGCGATCTGCCACCCGGATGCTCACTCAATCGAAACGCCCCATCCTACTGACCGGAGTCTACGCGGTCCTCTGGTGTCTGCTTTGGATCGATGCCCATGCCTGGTTCCGACTGGGGATGTGGACCCTCACAATCGGATTCCTCTCCGCCCTCCCGCTCTGCTCCTACTGGATCCGCCGTCAGCGTCATGCCACCGCTGTCGTCCGCCGCGCCGTCCTCAGCGTTTGCTACCTCCCCCTCTGGCAACTCCTCGCCCATCTCCCCCTCCTCAACTTCTCCTACTCCCTCGCCGCCTCCCTGATCCAATTCGGCACCGCCGGAGCCTTCTTCCTCGGGCTGGCCTGGGCCGTCTGGTGGATCGACCGCGCAACAAAACGCGCGCCGGAACCAAGCAAAAAAAATACCAAAAAGCGCACTTGGGACCCTCGCCAACTCGTGGCTTGGTATTTTGGCAACAAGAACAACAAGCTTCGCCAATCCCTCTTCACCCTCCTCACCTACACTGTCATCTTCGGCATCATGGCCCTCATCCTGACCCGGCTCTCTGGCTGCAGCCTCTACGAATCGCCACTCGGCGGAGGCGAAGAGACCCAGCTCAAGCAGATCGTCAAAATCCAAAAGGTCATCGATAAGAAATATGTCATCAACCCCTACAGCAGCGTCCTTTTCAATCCACCACCGATCGATGACGTCAAACTGGAAGTCCTCGAAGTCACCGAGCACCTCTACAAAATCGGCCAAGGAAAAGGCGATGGCGCCGGCTTCTCCGCTGGCACCACCCGAGGAAAAGTCCGCTTCATCCGTTTGAAATACGACGGCGGCGACTGGGAACAAGACATGGACCGTGGCTCCGACTTGAACCTCCTCACCGAATACGGAGTCCGCACCGGCCACCCCGTCAGCGACCGACCCGAGCCCATGGAAATCGGTCGCCTCAAAAGCTTCCCGGCCCGCAAAAGCCCGCCCATGGTCTACATGACCGGCCAGCAAAACATCAACCTGAGCGCCAAGGAACTCAAAATCATGCGCAGCTACCTCCTCGAGCACCACGGCATGCTTTTCGGCGACAACGGCGGGAGCTCCGGTTGGGAAGGACAGTTCGTTTCCATGATGCAAAAGGTCCTCCCCAGAATCGAGCCAATCTCCGTCTACCTCGACCACACCATCCACCGCATTCCCTACCCGCTGCCCCGCCTCCCCATCGTCGCTCCCCACGGTCGCTCCAGCGCCCTCGGTTGGGTCGTGAACGGCCGACTCGTGGCCTATTATCATCCCGGCGATATTGGAGACGCCTGGGCCGACGGCCATTCCGGCGTCCCGCGCGAAGTCTGGGAATCCAGCTACCAACTCGGAGTCAACATCATCTACTACGCCCACGCCGAGTACAACAAATGGCTCGAAGCGACCAAGAAGTAACCCACCAAACCCAACTCCCATACCCCAACGGGGTGCCGTATTTGACTCATTGGAATGCTGCCCGATTATCAGAAATCAGCGTGACACCTGAACCCCTCGGGTAAATGCTCCTACCTCCCCCTATTCAAGTGCCAATCGTCCTAAAATGAAGACACCTCGCCCACGCCTTTTATTCCTCATTGTCATCCTCTTTACGGCCTTCTCTTCCTTGAGCCACGCGGCCCTCTCCACCCTGCAGCAAATCGAAGTCGCGACCTTCGAAAAGATGCGCGACGTGGAACGCTACCAGATCAAGATTGCCGAAAAGCATTTCCTCGCCGGCAAATTTAAAATCGCCCTCGCCGAGTACGAGAAGTTCCTCACTCTCTACGAAAAAAGTCCCGGCGCGCCCTATGCCCAGTTGATGTGGAGCCACACCATGATGAACCTGAAAAAGCCCAAGACTGCGCTGCGGGATGGCTTCCAATCAGTCATCGACTACTGGCCAGAGTCCCATGAAGCAACCATCGCAGCCTACTGCATGGGCGATTCCTACCGCACCATGGGCGAGGTCAAAAGCGCCCAAAAGGCCTTCCGCTTTCTCATCATGAAATACCCCGATCACGAGATCGCGGTCCGCTCCCGCACCGACCTCCTCCACTACGCCCGACTCCATCAGGAAATGGAGGAACGCCTCTCGCTTCTCAACCAACTCACCTTCGGAGTGAAGCGCACCGACGCCGCCAAAGAGACCTGTATCAAAGCGGCCCACGAACTCGCCGAACTCCATTGTTTTGCCCAGAAACTCGCGGATGGTAAAAAGGCCCTCGCCACCACCTACGCCGGTCCAGCCCTCTTTGACCAAGTCTGCAACCTCTCCGCCAAAACCGTCCAACACCTCCTCAAGGAGCCCAAGACCAGGCCCGCCGCCCTCAAGCTCGGCGGCCAACTCCTCGCCACCCTCCGCGCCGAAACCCTCGTCCGTCCCGAGCTCGCCAAGGACCTCCTCTACCGCGTCGCCGAACTTCACGGCACCCTCGGACGCCCAAGCAACACCTGGACGGTCTATGAGGAAATCGGCAAACGCTTTGGCGTCGAGGACGGACTCCGCAGTCGACAAGCCACCTGGTTCCTCGCCCGAGAAAAACGCGACCAAGCCCGGCGCATCTACGGCGAATTCGACGACAAGGTCACCGGCCAAAAAGCGATCGCCGAAATGTATCTCGAAGAAGGCAAGATCAACGAAGCGATCGAAGTCTACCGCCACCTCCTCGAAATCGACGGCGACCACTCCGGCGACTACTTCTGGTCCATTGCCGGGTGCTACGAAAAACTCTCCGACTGGAAGAAAGCGATCGCCAGCTACCGCCAAGTCGATCGCTTCCCTGCTAACTACTTCGCCATCGCCAAATGCCACCGCCGCCTCGGCGAGCAGAAGGAGGCGATCATCCTCTACAACCAATGCAAAGTTAACGGAAAAGCAGCTCCCGAAGCGACCCTCCAAATCGGCTTCACCTACGAGGAATCCAAGGACAAAGAAAAGGCCATCCGCACCTTCCAACTCACCTGCAAACGCTACCCAAAATCTGGCCAGGCCAGCAAAGCCCACTCCCATCTCCAAAACAAATACGACATCAACGTCACCCTCGGTGGAACCGAAGAAGAGTAGCCCAACGGGCTTACGTCACAAAGCCCGGGGTTGGCGAAGCCTACCCTGGGGAATCTCGGTCCCACTGCCTCGCAATCGCCGGATTCCAGAATAATGCGCATCTCATCAGAAGACCGGCGGCCCTCTCCAATCTGTTTCAGAGTTCCTACGATGCCCCGAACCATGTGTTTGAGGAATCCCGTTCCGGCGAGTCGAACCCGAATGAGAGACTGCCTCGGTTAGCATTTCCTCGATGCTCGGTTTTTCGTTGGCTTTGGATCCCACGCCGCTTTGATTCTGCCCTCCACAGAACGCCATACCCTTGAAGGAAAACTGAATCGCCTATTTTGCTGGCACGTGATGACTGGATCGAAAGAAAGATTAGACGGGCAATGTCTTACGGAAAGGTCAGCAAGTTCCACCTTCGGATTGGCGGCCCCTTAGTTGTGCTACCCGCGCCACGCCTCCGTCGTGCCTTGCCATCTCAAGAAATCACCTCGGCATTCCGCTCTTGAAACTCTGCATGGTATTACTGGTAAGATCTGTTTTGTCACGCCCCTCTGTTCCCCTCTCCGATCTTCTCAAGAGGATCCTCAAGCGCCCCATCTCAAATGCAATTTCTTAGCCGTCGCCGTAAGGTCGTCCGCTTCCTCGCCGATGGATTGGCCACCCATATCTTCCGCTGCCCATGGCCGATTCAAGATCCCTGCGGAAAGAGATTGCTCAGGCTCACCTTGCTCTCGGGAAACTAGGAGATAAATTGAAGCCAATTTAACTACATCAACAAATCTTTCACCACCTTGCCATGAACATCAGTGAGACGATAGTCACGCCCCTGGAAACGGTAGGTCAGTTTTTCATGATCGAACCCGAGAAGATGCATCCAGGTCGCTTGCAGATCGTGGACATGCACTTTATCACGGGCCACTGAGAATCCGAGATCATCGGAGGCCCCGTGGGTGTAACCACCCTTCACGCCACCACCGGCCATCAGCATCGTGTAGCAATCGGGGAAGTGATCCCGTCCCAACACCTTGCCTTTGGAAGTTCGGCCTTCGCGGAAAGGAGTGCGACCAAACTCGCCGCCCAATATAATGAGAGTGTCATCCAGGAGCCCTCGTTCTTTCAGATCTTTGATTAAAGCCGCTACCGGCTTGTCCATGGTCGCACATTTAGTGGTTAAACCATCACGAATATCTTCTTTAGGGTTGGTGCCGTGGAAGTCCCAACCCCAATCAAAGAGCTGTACGAACCGCACCCCATCCTCCGCAAGACGTCGCGCCAACAAGCAATTATTGGCGAAACTCGAAGCCCCGGGCTGGGCCCCGTAGGCCTCCAAAGTTTTTGGAGATTCCTTGGAAATATCCATCACTTCAGGCACCGACATTTGCATGCGGAAAGCCAGCTCATACTGAGCCATACGGGTCAGCGTTTCCGGATGAGCAAACTCCTTAGAGGCCGCCTCATTGAGATCACGTAAAGCATCAAGGCTCGATCGACGTAGACTGCGATTCATTCCCGGAGGGTCGGTCACATAGAGCACAGGGTCCCCTTTCGAGCGACACTGCACGCCTTGATAAACAGATGGGATAAAGCCCGAGCCAAAGGAACTCTTTCCTCCATTGGGCTGCACCCCACTTGAAATCAGCACCACGTAGCCCGGCAAATTTTGATTCTCGGAACCCAGTCCATACGTGGTCCAAGCTCCGAAGGTCGGCCGGCCCGGTTGTTGAAAGCCAGTGTGGACAAAGAGCTCCGCAGGAGCGTGGTTAAAATGATCGGTCGTCATCGAGTTGATGACGCACAAATCATCCGCCACCTCGTGCAAATGAGGAATGGCATCCGACATCCAGATGCCGTTCTTTCCGTACTGCGCAAACTTGCGGGGACTCCCCATCAACTTCGGGGTCCCGGAAGTGAAAGCGAACTTCTTCCCCTTGATATATTCATCCGGACATTCCTGCCCGTCACGCTTCACCAACTCGGGCTTGTGATCCCACATGTCGAGGTGCGGTGGAGACCCGGTGAGGTGCAAATAAATCACCCGCTTCGCTTTGGCCGCAAACGGAGGAAGTTTCGGAAGGAGCGGGTTACCGGGAGCCTCCAGGGCATGCACATCCGTGGCCAACATGTCGGCAAGGGCCACGCCGCCGAGACCCATCGAACATTGTTTAAAAAAGTGCCGTCGGGTTTTATATTGGAGACTTTCGAGTTGTGGATTCATCTGATCGTGAAGAGTGAAAATTGATAGCTCTTGGTTCCTAGCGCTTCATGAGCACCTCATCGAGATTCAACATGATATTGCCGATGACCGTCAAAGTGGCGAGATCAACAACATCGGCCCCCGAAGGCACCGGACCAATTGGGATTGTTGCCATCTGTTTTGCGAGTTCAGAGTCAGCCGCATAAGTGGAGTGGGCTTCTCCGAACAGTGCCAGCAAGCGAGCTGCCTCCGGCCTGTTTGGTTTGCGGGAAAGACAAAGTCGAAAGCCGTATTCTAATCGCTCCCCGGTCGTCGCGCCACCTTCACCCATCATCCGTCGGGCAAGCGCTTGGGCTGCTTCGATATAGACCGGATCATTTAGGGTCACGAGAGCCTGAAGCGGAGTGTTGGTAGTCCCTCGCCGGACGGTGCAAACCTCGCGATTGGGCGCTCCAAAGGTGGCCATAGAAGGGTATGGGCTGGAGCGACGCCAGCTGGTATATATCCCACGCCGAAATTTGTCTTCACCAGCACTGGTCTTCCAATCAGTTCCTCCGCCGAACGCGGCTTTAAGACCAAGGTTGGGCTGCGGAGGACGCACCGGAGCACCATGCATCTTCGAACTTAATAAACCTGAGACCGCAAGAGCCTGATCCCGAATCATCTCGGCCGTGAGCCTGATTCTGGGACCGCGTGCCACCAAGCGATTGTCAGGATCGCGGGCTGCCATCTCATCCGAGACATGAGAACTCTGCTGATAGGCTGATGACATCACCAAAATCTTAAGAAAGCGCTTTACATCCCATTCCCCTTCCATGAATTCGATCGCCAACCAGTCCAACAATTCCGGATGGGATGGCCGTTCACCCTGCGATCCGAATTCCTCGCTCGTCAAAACAATTCCGACCCCAAACAAACTCTCCCAAAAACGATTCGCAACCACGCGAGCAGTCAAGGGATTGTCTTTTCTCACCAACCACTTCGCCATCGCGAGACGATCTCGATCGATGCCCTCGGTAAGATCTCCAAAGATTTTAGGAATTCCGGCCGAAACTTCTTCACCCAGACTCAGGTAGCTTCCACGCAATTGAATATGAGTCTTACGATGCTTTGCCTCCGGCAGATCTCGCATCACGGGAACAGACGTCAACGGCTTGAGTGCCACCAGTTGCTTCTTAAGATCGTTGATCTTTTTAATGTGAGCGGTCGCCTCGGAATTCGAGTTGGCATAGAGGCTCGTCAAGGACGCCTTCTCAGCAGCGCTGCGCTTCGAGGAATCCTTCTTGAGGATGTCGATTATGGCTGCTGACAATGCCACGGAAGCCCCTGCCGAATCGGCGACCGATATGCGGAACCGACCCAGAGCATGATTGGGATAACGTTGGAGTAATTTCAGACTCAACTCGCTCCCAGCCAATGGCTCATCAAGCTCGAGCACAATATGATGGTCCTGACCCAGCGCCCCGCCGACCGCCCAACCAGAGTCTTGACCCGCATTGCCATCGATGGCAGCGAAAGCTTCGAAGCTACTTTGATCGTAAGTCGAGGTAGCGTTCGAAAAGGATGCTTTGGTCTTGCCCGCACTCAACTCGATCTCGTTGATGACAAAATTTCCCGTGCGCCCGGGACCCCCACTCCCGAATTCATCATAAGCCAAGGCCTCGATTTTAAGCGCGGTGATATTCTTCAGCTTACTGGCAGCGATGATGGTATAGTCGTCGGTCGCTGCCGTTTTTCCGCTCATCAAGATTGAACTATCCGAACCCATCTTGAAGGTCGCACCGGAGCTCGCCGTCATCTTTGTGGGCTCGAGCACCTGCCAAGTTCCGGCACTCGCCTTCAAGTCCGACTCCCATTTCTCCAGAACATCGGGATCGTGATTTTTTAAAACAAGCGTCTCTTTTTCGAGTGCCGCGATCATGGCTTCAAGCTCCGCTCGATGCTTGGCATTTTCCTGGCCCACCACTTGAATGATCGGAGCTTCATTTCGACGATCGGCATCCTCGGATTGATTGAAGATGGCGAACATTTGAAAGTATTCCTCATGAGTGATGGGATCATACTTATGTGTGTGACATTGGGCGCAGGCCGCTGTCGTTCCCATCCAGGTCGCCATCGTGGTATTGACACGGTCCACAACCGCCGCGTTGCGGAATTCCTCGTCGCTCGTTCCACCCTCGTTATTGGTCTTGGTATTCCGATGGAAGGCCGTGGCGATCAACTGATCTTCGGTCGGGGTCTCAAGAAGGTCCCCGGCAATTTGCTCAATCGTGAACTGATCAAACGGCATATTGGCATTAAACGCACGGATGACCCAGTCGCGGTAAGCCCAGATCGTCCGTTCGGGATCGTCGGCATAGCCCGCTGAATCGGCATAACGGGCCAAGTCCAGCCAGCCCCGTGTCCAGTGCTCGCCAAAGGCCGGTTTCGCCAACAAGCGATCAACCAGTCTCGCGTAGGCGTCGAGTCTTTTATCCGCCACAAACGCTTCCACTTCTTCCACCGTGGGAGGAAGTCCCGTCAGATCCAAAGAGACGCGGCGAATCAAGGTGTATCGATCCGTTCCCTCACTCGGAGTGAGCCCTTCCTTCTTCAAGCGGTCATAAATGAAGGCATCAATGGCATTACTCACTTTCCATTGCGGGCTGGCCACCACCGGAACCTCCGGCCGAACCGGCTTCTCATAGGACCAATGAACCTCGTAGTTCGCCCCTTCTTTGATCCATTGCTTGAAAAGCTCAATCTGCTCCTTGGTAAATCGATCTCCTTTTCCCGGCGGAGGCATGGCTTCATCTTCGTCATCCGTAACGATCCGGAAAATCAACTCACTGTCCTCAAGATTATTCGGAACGATCGCGGCAAATCCCTTCCGTTCATGAAGAGCACCCTCCCGGGTATCGAGCCTAAGCTTCCCCTTACGATCCTCCTCATCGGGACCATGACAACGGTAACAACTGTTCGACAACAGAGGACGAATATCGTCATTAAAGCTGACCTTGGCGCGGGCAGCGGGAAGAAAAAGGAAAAGGACGAAAAAAGAGCGGAGAATCATCAGGATGCAGATCTGGCAGATCGTATCTTATCATTACGTATTTGTTGAGCGGAAAATTTCGTAGTAAACCGCCATTGGTCAAGATTTTTCCCTCGCTGAAATCCATTCATCACCCTTGGTAAAAAGACGCCTCAATGAGGGACAAGTGAAGATCGGGTTTCGTGATCGATCTGATCAAGATCCGATGAAGTCATTGAGATAACTTGAGCCAAATAAAGATGACGGATTGACGGGACTTTATTAAGAAATTCCTTTTGAACTCAGGCGAATTTCCCTTGAGGTCGCAGCGGCGGTTTCAACCCGGAAGTACGCGAGTCAGTTGCTGAGGAAGATCTCATTAGGAGTTTTGGTGTCGAGGCATTTCCGGGGGCGCCGGTTGAGTTTTGATTCCACTTCCGCAATTTGATCATGGCCGATTTGATCGAAGTCGGTCTTCTTCGGAAAATATTGACGAATGAGGCCGTTGGTATTTTCGTTGAGACCCCGTTCCCATGAGCTGTAAGGATGCGCGAAGTAGGATTGGCAGTCCAAGATCTCATCAATAGTGGCGTGAGCGGAAAACTCTTTTCCATTATCGAAAGTGAGGGTGTAGAGCTTGTCACGATATTGGACTAGCCTGGTCATAATCGCCATGGAAACGTCTACGGCAGATCGACTTGGCGCTTTTGCGATAATCGTAAAACGGCTGTATCGCTCGACCATGGTAACGAGAACTGATCCGGAGGCTTTGCCAATGACGGTATCGAGTTCCCAATCTCCGATGCGGGTCCGTAAATCAACAACCTCGGGACGTTCTTCGATGGAGATCGCTCCTTTGATTTGACCACGCCGATCATTTTGAAGGCTTCTGTTTTTGTAGGATTTCACTTTGTCGCGGAGGTGCTGGTGAAGTTCTCCTCCGTGACGCTTGTCTGCGTAAATACGGGCATAGATCGTCTCGTGACTGATCGAAGGTAAGTGGTGTTTTGGAAGCTCGTCCCTAATCTGCTCAGGACTCCACTGCTCGGCACAAAGTTGAGTCACCACAAAGGCCCACCCCGATCCATTTTCAAATCCTGAATCGCTGGTGAGAATCGTGAAAACCAAACCAAGAGAGCTAGATTGAGGGATGCCAGGTGGTGGGGCAGGCTCAAAGACCATCGAGATGGGGTAGCACAATCCTACCCATCCTACCGGGGCACTCCGGAAAGCGGACAGAACTGCCCAAGGATGGCATCCATCAATGTCTACGATCCGGACGGAAATCTGTTCAAGGGCATCGAAGTTGCTCCCGATCTTGAGAGCGATGACACCTTCTTCCTGCCATCATTCTGAACTGCAAAAAAATCTGTTGCTCATCTGTTGCCCGAAAGAGGTGCATTTCAGGGTGTTTTCATGCCTTTTCGTGCCAAATTAAAAAAAGAGCGCTCTCGGTTAGGAGAGCGCTATAATCCTTATAGAATAAGGGAAATTATGGCAGAGGGGGTGGGATTCGAACCCACGGTAGCTTTCACTACGTCGGTTTTCAAGACCGGTGCATTCGACCACTCTGCCACCCCTCCGCGTTGGAAGGAACATTTCTTAACTCTCACAGTTTGGCAAGAAAAGATGCGCTCCTTTTCCCAGAAAAGGTGAGACTTGCCCAGCCCCCCCTCTCCCGCTTATCTCGATTCCACTATGAGCAAAGCAGTTCTCTTATTTTCCGGACAAGGTGCCCAAAAAGTGGGCATGGGCCGCGACCTCGTCGAGGCCTACCCAACCGCCCAATCTCTCTTTAAAAAGGCTGACGAGGTTCTCGCACGTCCTCTCACCCAAATTATGTTTGAGGGACCCAGTGAAGATCTGACCCGGACAGGCAATTGTCAACCCGCTCTCTTTCTCCACGGCTTAAGCCTTTTAGCGGTTCTTCAGGAAAAGATCCCCTCCTTGGAACCCGTCGCCGCTGCCGGGCTCTCACTGGGTGAAATGACTGCTCATGCCGCCGCTGGAACATTCGCGTTCGAGGACGGACTTCGCTTGGTCGCACGACGCGGAGAACTAATGGATGAAGCATGCTCTGCCACCTCCGGCACGATGGCGGCCATGATTGGAGGCTCCGAAGAAGACGTTCGCCGACTTGCTTCGGATTGCGATGTCGATGTCGCCAACCTCAACTGCCCGGGCCAACTTGTCCTTTCTGGAAAAGTCGACGGCATCGAAAAAGCAGTCTCGCTCGCTAAAGAATACGGACTGCGTATGGGCAAGAAGCTCAGCGTCGCCGGTGCCTACCACTCCCGCCTCATGTCTGGAGCGCAAGAAAAGCTCGCTAACGCGCTCGTAGAAGCCGAAATCGGCACCCCATCGATCCCCGTCATTTCAAACTTTCTCGCGGAGGCTGCACAAGGGCCTGATGCCATCAGAGCCTCCCTCACCCATCAAGTGACGGGATCGGTGCGCTGGATCGAATCGATGCAACTGCTTCGAAGCCAAGGTTATGATCTCTTCATCGAACTCGGCCCAGGTAAAGTTCTTGCGGGCTTGATGGCACGTATCGACAAAGAGGCGAAAGTAATCTCGATCGATGATGCCTCCAGTCTGGAAGCCGCCGTTGAGGAACTTCAGAACTTCTAAATCCAGGGCTCTCAAAAAAAGTGTCAACAGAGGCAAAATAAGTATTGCCCAAATCCGGTGATCGCCATAGCTTCCGCCCGTCCTAACCAGATGCGGAGCGGTAGCTCAGTTGGTTAGAGCGCCGGCCTGTCACGCCGGAGGTCGCGGGTTCGAGTCCCGTCCGCTCCGCCATTCTAACCCTTGTTTCACAAGGGTTTTTTTGTGCCCCAGCCAAAATTTTTCCCTTCGCAAGAAAAGATCACTTGCTGTGAAAATCTCATTCACCAGGGTCCCTATCTTACTAGAAACCGCGAGCCATTATTATCTCCCCCATGCTTCCTGTCTAACAGTTGACGCCGAGCTTGAGCTTCCAAAGTCTGTCATTCGCACCAAGGCACTCGTCACTCTAACCTCGGACCCTGATTGCCGATTCCTTTATGAAACAGTAGGGCTGGAGGTTTCATCCATTCCAATGCGCCATCCACTGCGCGCTTGCTCCTGTTCTGCTCATCGTCGCGCACATTGGAAAAACTCTGTTCCGGTGCCCACCACTGTCTTATTAAAGATTGCTATTCATGTGATTCTTAAAGATTCAATGTAGGCTATTCAGACCGAAATGTAGATTTCGAATGAAAGTCAGGGCAGCAGTATGGCAAATATCGTTTCACGGTGCTGGTGGAAACATTCAATCCGGAAGCAATTTCTTCTCCCACAATTTTCGTCATTTCCCTCTCCCCTATTTCTCTTCATTCTCAACCCCATGCGATTCTTAGTTACCACCCTATTCCTGTCTCTCTCGATTCTTCACGCCGATGAAGCCCCCAAGAAAGAAGCTGAAAAGAAAGAGGAAGCTAAAAAAGTCATCCAGGAAGACAGCGTCAACATCGATGGCAAAAAGATCGATTACCGCACCACCGCTTCCACGCTTCAGCTAAAAACGGACGACAGCAAGGACCGCGCCTCCATCTTCCACGTCGCCTACGAGCGACTTGGGATCAAAGATCGTGTCAAGCGCCCGGTCGTCTTTGCCTTCAATGGCGGCCCCGGTTCATCGGCCGTCTGGCTTCACCTCGGCGCTCTTGGGCCAAAAATCGTCCCTACTTCCGAGGACGGCACTAAAACCCTCCCCCCACCCCAGGCGGTGATCCCGAATGTAAACTCGATTCTCGATGTTGCCGATCTCGTGTTTATCGACCCTGTTTCCACCGGCTACTCCCGTCCTGCGGGCGACGCGAAAGCAAATCAGTTTCATGGCGTCGACGAAGACATTGAATCTGTCGGCGACTTCATCCGCCGTTGGACCACTGAGAACGACCGATGGGCTTCACCCAAATTTCTCCTTGGCGAAAGTTACGGGGGCATCCGGGCAGCGGGCCTCTCGAATCACCTCCAAGAAAAGTATGGCATGTCCCTCAATGGCGTCGTCCTTCTCTCCCCGCTCATTGATTACCGCACCCTGCGGAGTTCACAAGGCGATGACCTTTCCTATTCTATCTTCCTTCCGGGGATGACCGCGACCTCCCACTACCACAAGAAAATCACGGGAGTTCGAGATACCCTCGTCAAGGAAGCCTATGACTACGCCTTTGGTCCTTATGCCACTGCTCTCATCAAGGGAGCTGCCATTTCCGCTGAGGAAAAAAGCGCCGTCGCCAAGAAACTCTCCGCCTTCACCGGCCTCCCGTCCTCCCTTTTCGAGGATACGAACCTCCGCCTCAGCAGCTCTCGTTTCCGCAAAGAACTCCTCAGAGAAGAAGGAAAAGTGATCGGCCGCTTCGACGCCCGCACCGCCTGGCCTCTCGTCGACAAAAGCGAAGACTCTGCTGCTTACGACCCCTCCTATTCGGTGGTCTATGGCGCTTTCGCGACCGGGATGAATGACTACCTCAGCCGCACCCTCAAATGGGAAGGCCACCATCCCTACAATATCCTGTCCCGCTCCGTTCAACCCTGGAACTGGGGACCTAGAAACACCATCACCAACATGTCCCGTCACGTGGAGAATGCTCTGCGTAGCAACCCCGATCTCCGCTTCCTCGTGATGAGCGGCTACACCGATCTCGCCACGCCGGCCGCCAACATGCAGCACAGTATCAGCCATCTCTTTGGCATTCCCGACGATCGCCGAAAGGCCATCGAATTCACCTTCTATGAAGCCGGTCATATGTTTTATCTCAACCAACCTGATCTGGAAAAGATGCGCACCGACCTCGTCAGATTCATCACCCCTGATTCCCAATGAACCAACTTCCCGTCCCCCAGCCCGCCCCAAATGGCGTGCCCAAAAACGAGCGCGACCTTGCAATGTGGTGCCACCTCATTCCCCTCATCTCCGGACTGGTAGGGTTTGGCATATTTGGCTTTATCGGCCCACTCGTCATCATGAATTCCGGAAACCAAACTTCAACTTTCGTAAATCATCACGCGACGGACTCGCTCAACTTCCAGCTCTCGATGCTGATCTACTCGGCGGTAATCCTCATCTTAGGGTTGATCACATGCGGCCTCGGAATTCTACTTTATATCCCCCTGCTCATCGTCGGTCTGGTTTTTGAAATCATCGCCACGATTGCTGCGACAAAAGGTGAGACCTATCTCTACCCAATCACCATTCGTTTCGTGAAGTAGTGCTTTTTTCCGCCAAACTCTTTCCATTAAAAGAGTGGCAGTCCCACAAGGACTTGAACCTTGAATGACTGAATCAAAATCAGCTGTGTTACCGATTACACCATGGGACTCACTCGGCAGCCACGCTTGCGCGACGACGGGGAACGATTAATAGCAGGTCACACGCTTTGCAATACCGAAATATCCTCAATTTAATTTTTTTTTATTCTGCCGTGGCGATCACCGCCATCGCCGCCCTTTTTCCCTTCCGGTTCCCCCTTGACCTTCTTAAGGGAAACCCAGACCTTCCCGCCTCCCATGGACTACGCCACTCTCATTGAAAAACGCACCGCCCGCCTCGCTGAAATCGAGGAAATGATGAGCGTTCCCGATTTCTTCAATGATCAGAGCACCTCAACCGCCATCATGCGGGAACACCGCAGCCTCAAGCGCCTCCTCGAGGGCTGGGAGACACTCCAGCTCGTCAAAAGCGACATTGAAGGCAACGAGGAGCTTGCTAAGGGAGACGACGCAGATTTCGCAGCGATGGCCGAGGCTGAACTTCCCCCGCTCCGGGCTCAGCAGGAAAAACTCGAAGACCTCGTCCAATATTCCCTCCTCCCTCGTAATGAGACCGAAGACCGCGACGCCCTCCTCGAAATCCGAGCCGGCGCCGGTGGCGATGAAGCCTCCCTTTTCGCAGGCGAATTGATGAAACTTTATCAACGCTACGCTGATAACCGCGGCTGGAAATGCGAGCACCTCGAAAGCAGCCCATCCGATGTCGGCGGCTTCAAGGAAGTTATCATGAAGATTTCTGGAGAAGAAGTGTTCCGCTACCTCAAATACGAAAGTGGCGTTCACCGTGTCCAGCGGGTCCCCGCTACCGAAACCCAAGGCCGCATCCACACCTCCACCGTGACGGTGGCGGTGCTGCCTGAAGCCGAGGAAGTCGATGTCCAGCTCCGGCCCGAAGATCTTCACATCCAGGCCACCCGTTCCGGCGGATCCGGCGGACAGCACGTCAACACGACAGACTCCGCAGTGCAAATCACTCACTTGCCCTCCGGCCTTCAGGTCAAGTGTCAGGACGGACGCTCCCAGACCCAGAACAAGGTGCTGGGCCTCGAAATTCTTCGCGCAAAGCTCTTCGAAGTCGCCCAGCGTGAAGCTCACGATAGCTACTCCGCCCAGCGCAAGTCCCTCATCGGATCTGGAGATCGCTCCGAGAAGATCCGCACCTTCAACTTTCCACAGTCTCGTGTGACCGATCATCGCATCAACCATACCTCACATAACATTGAGGGAATCCTAAACGGCGATATCAACGAATTCACCGAGCATCTCCAGAAAGCGGAGATGGAGCAGCGCCTTGCCGAAGAAGAGTTGGCCTAGATCTCAGTCAGTTATTCACAACTTATTCACAGACGACTGAATGACAACAATTCTAGATATACTAGAGAAGGGAGCTCAATTTCTGAATAGTAAAGGGATCGAAGACGCCCGGCTCAATATGGAGCTTCTGGTCGCTCATGAATTGGGCTGCCGGCGTATGGATCTCTACCTGCGCTTTGACCAGCTTGTGCCAGAAGAGAAGTTACCAGCTTTACGAGAACACCTTAAAAAAAGATCTCAAAGGATTCCCCTTCAACATCTTACTAAGGTTGTTCATTTCTATTCACATGACTTCATTTCAGATCATCGGGCCCTCATCCCCCGGCCAGAATCTGAAGAGCTCGTTTCTCTGGTTTTAAAAGAAACCTTCCCTAAGCCTGCCCGCATCTTGGATCTCGGATGCGGCTCTGGCGTCCTTGGACTCTCTCTCGCCAAGGCATTAGGAACAGACTTTGAGCAACTCGTTCTGGCTGACTTATCCACAGAGGCCCTGTCACTCGCAAAAGAGAACGCAGAGGCCCTGCAAGTCCCTGCCGAGATTGTCCAGTGCAACCTCTTTCTCGGGCTCGAAGGCCGCTTCGACCTCATCATTGCCAACCTCCCTTACATCGGAGAATCCGAGCGCGAGGATCTTTCCAAGGAAGTCCGGCACGACCCCGAAATAGCCCTTTTCAGCGGCTCCGATGGCCTCGATCTCTTGCGCCTTTTCGCAAGCCAATGCAGCCCTTTCTTAAATCCCGGCGGCTTGGTCGCCCTCGAAGTGGGCCACTCTCAAGGCGAAACCGTCTGCGACCTTTTGCGCGGAGGAGGTTTGACGGAAATATCCCTTCGTCGCGACCTGACTGATATCCCCCGCTTTCCGCTTGCACGAAAGGGATAAAACAGCCACGGAATCTTCTGCCAACCCCAACATTTATGGACAAGCTCATCGTTCACGGCGGAAATCAGCTTTCAGGCCACATTAATATCTCAGGTTCCAAAAATGCGTCCCTGCCTATTCTGGCCGCTTCTTTGCTCACTAAGGAAAAGGTGACCATTGCCAACGTCCCTGACGTCTCCGATACGAACTACATGCTGCAGATCCTTTCCGCCTTGAGTGCCGAGGTCGAACGCTTCAGTGGTCGTTTCAATATCGAAGCGAAATCCGTGCGGACCAGCGCTCCCTATGAACTCGTGCGCAAAATGCGGGCCTCGATCTGCGTGATGGGCCCCCTCCTCGCTCGCCTTGGTGAAACCCGCGTCTCAATGCCCGGTGGCTGCGTCATCGGCGATCGCCCCATCGATCTCCACTTAAAAGGATTACAAGCGCTGGGAGCCAACATCGAGATGGATGGAGGAGACATGGTCCTCTCCACTCCAAATGGCCTCACGGGAACCGAAATCGATCTCCAGGGAAAGCACGGCCCCACCGTCTTGGGCACCGACAACGTCATGATGGCGGCCACCCTCGCAAAAGGGACTACCATCATTAACTCCGCCGCTTGTGAGCCGGAAGTCGTCGATCTTGCCAACTTCCTCATTTCCATGGGAGCCAAGATCAGCGGAGCAGGAACGCGCCGCATCATCATCGAAGGTGTCGAAAAACTTCACGGAACCACCTGGAACGTTATTCCCGACCGAATCGAAGCGGGCACCTTCATGATCGCCGGCGCCATGGCCGCTGGCTCTGAAGGAATCACCCTCAATCGCGTCAATCGCGAGCATATGGCCGTGATCACCGAAAAAATCGAAGAAGCAGGTCACATTTGTAACTTCTCCCATGACGACACCAGCGTCACCGTCATCCCCGGAGAAACTCCTCAAGGCTGCGAGATCACCACCAACCCCTTCCCTCAGTTCCCAACCGACATGCAGGCGCAGTTCACTGCGATGTTTGCCACCACGCCCGGAATTAGCCTCGTCGTGGACACCATTTACCCTCAGCGCTTCATGCATTGCTCGGAAATGAAGCGCATGGGAGCCGACATCGATGTCGACAATGGTCGCGCCGTCATCAAGGGTGTCGGGAAGCTCAGCGCTGCTCCAGTCATGGCTTCCGATCTCAGAGCTTCTGCCGCCCTCGTCCTTGCTGGACTCACCGCCGATGGAAGCACTCATATCAGCCGCCTTTACCACATTGATCGTGGCTACGAGCACATCGACGAAAAACTCCTGCAACTCGGTGCCAAAGTGGAGCGCGTTAGCGAGTAAACACCCACCCACCTTATGGCTCAAAAACCCTTCCAAGTCGCAATCGTTGGCCGTCCCAACGTCGGTAAATCCGCCCTTTTTAATCGGCTTGCCGGCAGACGCATCGCCATCGTGCACGACCGTCCGGGTGTCACGCGCGACCGGATCGCCGCTCCATGTGACCTCACTGAAACTCCCTGTGAACTGATCGACACTGGAGGAATCGGAGCGGCCCTTGATGACGAATTCTCGAAACAGGTCACCATCGAGGCCCGTATCGCGATGGACTCCTGCGACCTCATTCTTTTCATTGTGGATGCTCGTGAAGGAATCAACCCCATCGACGAACTAGTCGCCAATCTCCTCCGTCGCGCCAAGTGCAAGGTGCTCCTTGTCATGAACAAGGCGGATCACGTGGAACAGGAAATGATCAGCGGCGACTTTGCCCACCTCGGATTCGGCGAGGGTCTTCCTACCTCTGCCGAACATGGTCGTGGCATGGAGAATCTCGTCGATGCGATCGAAGAAAATCTCTCCCAACTGAAAGCCATCGAGGAGGAAAACTCGGAAGACCTCGGAATCGGCCTCAAAATCGCGGTCGTCGGAAAACCCAATGCCGGCAAGTCATCCCTCATCAATGCCATCCTCGATGACGAGCGCACCATCGTTTCCGAAATCGCCGGAACCACGCGCGACGCTGTTGACATCCCCTACATTTGGAAGGGAGAAAAACACAACATCATCGACACTGCCGGCCTCCGTCAGCGCTCTCGCATGGATGATTCGATCGAAGTGTTTTCAGCCATGCGCAGTGAGCGCTCGATTCGACGGTCTGATATTTGCCTCCTCGTCGTCGATCTCAATGCCGGAGTCTCCGCTCAGGACCGGAAGATCGCGCGCATGATTCAAGATGAGCAAAAGCCCTGCCTCATCATTGCCAATAAATTCGACCTCTATCATCCTGGAGCCAATAAATCAGCGCGCCTTGAAGAAGCGGAAACCCACCTGAGAAACGAACTTTTCTTCCTCTCCTACGCCCCCTTCATCTGTGTCTCGGCGAAACTGAGTCAACAGATTCAGCACGTCTTCAAGACCATCGAGAAAATCCGCCAGGAGGCACAAAACACCATCGGGACCGGCCAACTCAACCGCCTCTTCCAGGACGCCTTCATCAAGAATCCCCCGCCCGAGCACAAGCGCCACCGCAAGCGCCTCAAGCTTTTTTACGCCACAACTGCCGTCAACGACCGCTACCGTGCGATTCCTGTCCCCGAATACATCCTTTTTGTGAACGACAAAAAGTTCGTGGTCGAATCCTTCCAAAACTACCTCGTGAATACCGTGAAGGCAGCTCATCCCACGGCCGGACTTCCCATACCTTTATCCTTCCGTTCCCGATCACAATCAGACAGAACTTAGGGAGCAAATGGCACAACTCGAAGTTAAAGACCTCACCACCCGGTTCCACACGCGCAATGGCATCGTGCACGCCGTAGAGAAGGTCTCCTTCTCGCTCGAAAAAGGGCAGACCATGGGCATCGTCGGAGAATCCGGCTCGGGCAAATCCGTTACCTGCTATTCTCTCCTTAATCTAATCCCCAAACCTCCGGGAAAGATTCACAGCGGCACGGCTTTCTTCGATGGCACCGACCTCCTCGCTTGCTCGGAAAAGAAGATGCGCTCCATTCGCGGAAAGCGCATCTCCATGATTTTCCAGGATCCAATGACCTCATTGAATCCCTACCTCAAGATTGCCGACCAACTCACCGAACCCCTCGAACTCCACGAGGGGATCAAAGGAAAAGAAGCCCTCAAGCGCGCCATCACTGCGCTAGAAGAAGTCGGCATTCCCGATGCCCACAAACGCATCAACTCCTATCCTCACGAGTTCTCCGGAGGAATGAGACAACGCGTCATGATCGCCATGGCTCTCATCACTCGTCCCGAAGTACTCATCGCCGATGAACCGACGACAGCCCTTGATGTCACCGTCCAGAAGCAGGTCCTTGACCTCATCAAGGACCGGCAGAAGGAACTCGGAACTTCCGTCATCCTCATCACCCATGACCTCGGCGTCGTCTCGCAAGCCTGCGATACCGTCAACGTCATGTATGCCGGCCGCATCGTAGAGTCTGCCACCGCCTCTACCCTCTTCAGCTCGCCCAAGCACGCATACACCCGTGCCTTGCTAAAAAGCATCCCGGCCTTGCAACCCAAAGGCGAGGTCCTCTACACTATTCCCGGTATCCCACCGGATCTTTCCACCCCTCCAAATAGCTGCTCGTTCCGACCAAGGAACACCCTGGGTGCCGCCGAGCTGTGTCTTACCGATCGCGCACCCGAGTTGGCCGAACTCGAGCCAGGACATTTCGTGCAACAATGCCCCGGCTGTCTCGCTTCCGAACGCTTGGCCGTTGAAGCCTAATTACTTTGAAGCGAAGATCTGCTCTGCGACACGACGCGCATCAAGATCGGCCGCCACCACCACTTCCAACTCCTGAGAATCGACGTGCTCCACCCGAGCCATCGTTTCCTCCACCACCTCCCAAATCCCGGGGAAGCTCAGGGAGCGATTACGAAACGCCTCGTTAGCCACTTCATTGGCTGCGTTCAAGACCGCAGGAAGCGTGCCTCCCCGCTCTCCCGCCTGTCGGGCGAGATTGATTGCCGGAAAATCATCAACGCGAGGAGCCTCAAACTCGAGCTTGCCTAGGCTCGGAAAATCCAATGGCTTCAACTTGTTCGCCAGACGCTCTGGCCAAACCACGGCATACTGAATCGGAAAGCACATATCCGTCGTACTAAGCTGCGCCAAAATACTACCATCGATAAATTCCACCATCGAATGAACGATGCTCTGCGGATGCACCACCACATCGATCCGCGCCATCGGGATTTCGAAAAGCCAACGAGCTTCGATCATTTCGAGCCCCTTGTTGAAAAGGGTCGCCGAATCAATCGTGATCTTCTGCCCCATTTCCCAAGTCGGGTGCTTCAGTGCGTCTTCCACCTGCACATTGATCAATTGCTCTTTGGGAAGCGTTCGAAATGGACCGCCAGAAGCAGTAATGATCAAGCGACTGACATCTTCAGGGCTTCCCTTGTGTCCCTCAAGACACTGGAAAATTGCATTGTGCTCGCTATCCACCGGAAGAATAGCGACCCCCTTTTTACGGGCCGCATTCATGACGACTTCTCCAGCCATCACAAGAATCTCCTTACTCGCCACTGCAATATCACACCCCAGTTCAATCGCCGCAAGCGTCGGCCGCAAGCCAGCCACTCCCACGATCGCGACGAGAACCAAATCAGGTCGCGTCGCTTCGATCAAATCCGTCAACCCATCTTCTCCGGAATAAACACGACGCCCAGGCCCCGAAAGCGGAGCCTTCTTGGATGCATCAGCAATGCAGAGGTGATCCACTCCGAACTCCTGCGCTTGCTCTTCCAGCTCAGCCACACGCGTGCCCGCAGCGAGGCCCACAATTTCCATGCGGTCAGGAATTTGACGAGCCACCATAAGCGCGCTCGTCCCAATCGATCCGGTAGATCCTAAAATAACAACTCGTTTGCGCATTAAATCAATCCCGTGAGGATGAGGTAAAAGTAGAGGACAGGCGCAGCGAAGCAGAGGCTATCGATCAGATCTAAAATCCCACCAATCCCTGGCATCCAGCTCCCCGAATCCTTCACCGAGAGGCTCCGTTTTAAAACCGATTCCGCAAGATCACCCGCAACGGCCGAGAGAGCCATCAGCACTCCAATGATGCCAACGTGCAGCGGAGGAATCCAAGAAAGTGAATCTCCGCCCAAGGCCCACACCCCCCAAGCTCCCAGTTGAGCAAAAGCGTGGGCTCCAAAAAATCCTTCCCAGGTTTTCGCCGGACTCAAATGAGGGGCCATCTTATGTTTCCCGATGAGAGACCCGGTTATGTAAGCGCCCATATCGGTAAACTTTGCCGATGCGCACATCATCAAGATCAGCCACGCGCCTGGAACGGCTCCAGAAACTTCAGGAAGAAACAAAAGGCGCATCATAAAGACGCCGAATAAAATCGGGACGTAGAGGTAAGCAATCAGACTATCCCCCACCGCATCGACGCTATCGCGCTCATTGATCCCAGTGCGAAAGCGCCAGCAAAAGGCTCCTAGAATTGTCGCGACCAGCCCCATCATTTCCCAGTCAAACCCTCGTTGTTTCCACTCCCCCAGAACAAATCCAATTCCCAACGCAAGAGCGACAATCACACCGGCGATCAGCCCGATATTTCGGCAACCTTTTCCCGTCTGCTCCCCGAAGAGCGATCGAAATTCTCCCGCCCCGGTAATCGTAAGAAAAGCCACCAACCCAAAAAAGGCCCAAGGCTGACCGGAGACAAAAACACCCGTCACAATGGCCCAGATCACCAGGGTGCTAGTTAAGCGGGCACGGAAGACCGCAGCTTTGGATTGAGAATGAGTCGATGCTGCCATTCCCAGTATGCAATCGACTCTACCGAAGAACCGCAATGACAAACCCTTGAAAAAAAAATGCAACTCTTCGAAACGACCTGAGTTCCATCTTGCGTCAACGGGAAAGCCAAGTCGGTTGACCCAGAGAAACTCAAAACCAAAACTACAAAAGAAAATGAAAACCACTGTATCCACCATCGCTGTAGTCCTCGCGACTTCCCTGTTTGCCCAAGCTGAACCTGAAAAAGGCAAAGGCAAGCGTCCAGGACCTCCACCTGAGATTATCGCCAAGTTCGACAAAGACGGTGACGGAAAACTCAACGCAGAAGAGCGCAAGGCTTCCGGAGAAGAGCGCAAAGCTCAAATGGAAGCTCGTAGAGCTGAAGTAATCAAGAAGTATGACAAGGACGGCGACGGCAAACTCAACGACGAGGAGAAAAAAGCCGCGCGGGAAGGAATGAAGGCAGAGATGCTCAAGAAGTATGACAACGACGGCGACGGCAAACTCAGCGCAGAGGAGCGTAAGGCCATGCCTCAGCGTCCCGGACGCCGTGGAGGACCTGAAGGTCGTCAAGGAAAGCCAGGAAGAGATGGCAAGGCCGGTAAACCTGGTAAGGGAAGAGGACCTAAAGGCGGTCCTAAAGGCGGTCCTAAAGGCGGTCCTAAAGGGAAGTAATCCCCTCTCCTCTATTTGTTAATCAACTCAAAGGCAGGTCTCACGACCTGCCTTTTTTTGTGGTCACTAATCATTGATCCAAATCTCGAAATACGGGGCACGCCAGACCCGCATGGTCGGCGGTGTAGTGTGGGCCGGAGGTTAAAATCTCTCGCCTCCCCGATTCGCCATCCAATACCTGAGGTGGACAGAGGCCCCAAAATTCCAGTATCCCGAACTTTGAATGGGTATTTACGCGGAGGTCAAAATCGCCTGCTTTCGAAACTAATTTATCACAGTGTCACGCGGAATTCTTTGCCATACACGTTCATGACAATAGTAAATCAACATTTTTGCAAAGAATTCAATTCCTCCAACTTTGAGCGCACTACTAATACTTCCGAATACGAAATATGCGATGGTGATCGTCGTCGCTGTGGCAATTATTCGCCAACTGAACGTTTTCAACAGTGTCCTAGTGTGGGATTCTGTCTGAGCCTGCTCGTTTTCGGTCATTTCTGTTGCTTGGAAATCAAATGATTTGGTGTCGGATGGATAACGTTTAAGCTGTCCCGGCGGCTGAGTTAATCTCCACACAGCTGACAGCTCTTGCAAAAACCATACAGCGCGTTAGCCGTCGAGATCAGCGCCTTGCGTCATGGGCGTGATCCAAAGAAGACTCAAGTCGTATTATACTATGAAATTTAAGAAAAGAGACTGCTTCACAATGAGAAAAACGAGCAGAGGCCACCCTGCAGCAAGGTGGCATAGTGAGAGGTAAATTAATTTGGTGATAAGGGTATATAAAGAATACCAAGAACCGATCAGCCATTTCATTTCACCACCCCGCTTTCAATTGAACCAAAAACCTCTTGGGGGGGGACAATCCAATCTTCTGTTCGCGATCAGCCTTTTCCCCGGAACAAAAAAGCAGCCCTCACGGACTGCCTTTTGAAAAGTGAAATCAGGAAAAATTACTTCTTCTTCCTCTTCTCTTCCTCGCGCTCCTTGGCATCTGCGATGACCTTCTCGGAGACGTTTTTCGGACAAGCTGCGTAGTGCTCAAATTCCATCGAGAACTGACCACGACCAGAAGTCATGGTGCGAAGGTCACCGATGTAGCCAAACATCTCGGAAAGAGGTGCCTGAGCCTTGATGCGGATACCACCGGAAGCAGTGTCCTGAGATTGAATCATGCCACGACGACGATTGAGGTCACCAATGACATCACCGACGTGATTTTCAGGGGTGAAGACGTCCAACTTCATGATCGGCTCAAGAATCTGAGCACCGGCCTTAGGCACGGACTGACGATAAGCCGCTCTAGCTGCGATCTCGAACGCTACCGCCGAGGAGTCAACTGCGTGGAAAGCTCCATCATTCAGAGTGACCTTAAAGTCCAAACAGGGATAACCAGCAAGAACACCCTTTACGAGTGAGGTCTTAAATCCTTTTTCAACAGCAGACCAGAATTCCTTGGGAACGTTACCACCAACAACCTTGGACTCGAACTGGAATCCTTCGCCTGGCTCAAGAGGAGTCAGAGTGTAGTCGATCTTAGCGAACTGACCGGAACCACCAGACTGTTTCTTGTGCGTGTAACTGTCTGTAAGCTCCTTGGTAATAGTCTCGCGGTATGCCACCTGAGGGGCACCTACGATCACTTCAACCCCGTGAGTCCGCTTCAGGATATCGACTTTAATATCGAGGTGAAGCTCACCCATTCCCTTAAGAATGGTCTCACCCGAGTCGAGATCGGTCTCGACGCGGAAGGAAGGATCTTCCTGAATCATCTTACCAAGCGCGATGCTCAGTTTCTCAGCGTTCGCCTTGTCGATTGCTGAAACGGCGAGCGAGATCACAGGATCCGGGAATACCATTGGCTCAAGAGTCGCTGGCTTATCTTTGGAGCACAGAGTGTGTCCAGTTTGAACATTCTTCAGACCGACGAGAGCAATAATATCACCCGCTTGGGCGCTATCGAGTTCCGTCCGGGTGTCAGCATGCATCTCCACGAGACGGCCAACACGCTCAGTCTTACCAGTGAAGGTATTGAGAATGGTGTCACCCTTCTTAAGGCTACCCGAGTAGATACGGGTGAAAGTCAGGGCGCCGAACTGGTCGTCCATGATCTTGAAAGCAAGCGCACGAAGAGGGCCACTTGGGTCTGCAAGGGCGACTTCGCCGGTCTTGTTTCCCTCATCATCAAACTCGGGCTCAGGAGGGACTTCGAGAGGAGATGGAAGGTAGTCTACCACTCCATTAAGGACGTTTTGAACTCCCTTGTTCTTGAAGGCGGAACCACAGAATGCGGGGAAAAAATCCAGAGCGATGGTACCCTTACGGATGCACTTCTTAATGGTCGCGATGTCAGGAATGTTCCCGTCAAGGTAAGATTCCATCACTTCATCATCCTGCTCCACGGCAGTGTCGACGAGTTCATCGTGATACTTCTGCGCGATTTCCTTGAGATCTTCTGGAATCTCGGTGATCTCAAAGTTCTCAGGCAAACCAGTGTCATCCCAAATATAAGCCTTCATTTCGAGGACATCGACAACTCCCACAAAAGAATCCTCAATACCAATCGGGATCGTCATGACGAGCGGCTTGGCACCAAGAATGTCCCTGGTCTGCTGAATGACCCTGAAAAAGTCAGCGCCGATGCGGTCGAGCTTGTTGACGAAGATGATCCGAGCAACCTCCGAGTCGTTTGCGTAGCGCCAGTTCGTCTCGGACTGAGGCTCAACGCCGCCAGATCCACAGAAAACACCGACACCGCCGTCGAGCACTTTCAAAGAACGATAAACTTCAATCGTGAAGTCAACGTGTCCCGGTGTATCAATGATGTTCATCCGGTGGTCATCCCAGAAACAAGTAGTGGCTGCGGACTGAATCGTAATCCCCCGCTCTGCTTCCTGCTCCATGAAGTCCGTGGTGGACTCACCATCGTGAACCTCACCGGTCTTGTGAATCTTACCAGTGAGCTTAAGAATTCGCTCGGTGGTGGTGGTCTTTCCAGCATCAACGTGTGCGAAGATGCCGATGTTCCGGTATTTGCTGAGATCAATCATGATGTAGTGTCTAGGGAAAGGTCGCGGTTTATGCCGACAGATGGTCTTTTGTCGAGCTTAGAGCGCGACTTTTTCACCTTTTCTTTCCTTTCTAAAAAAATGATTAGTCGGTGATTTTCAGCTGAATCTCCTTATAAAAGACCGTACTCTTGGGGTCATGGGCTTGGAAAGCGATCGTTCCCCGCCCCAGCTTGCGCCCTTTTGTGTTGGCACTTGGCCCTTCCCAACCTTTCGGCTCTGTGAATTCCACCGTTGTCTCTCCGTTCACCTTAAGGGTGATGTGGCTTCCTTTTACGATGATGTGGTAGTCGAACCACACCTCGTCCTTGCTCACTGCCTCCGTGATCCGAAGATTAACAGTACCCTTGCTTACTTCCACAAACGGGGCCTGCTTCTGAGTGGGATCGACCCAGAGATTGACCACGCCATAGAGGCTACCCGTCCTCTTGGGATCAACTTGGGTGGAATTGACCTGGGCTTCGTAGCCCATCTCCGGCCAGCCTTCTTTTTGATACTGGGTGGCAAAGTAGACTCCTGAGTTCGATCCAAAAGTGGTCTTGGCCTTGAGCTTCAGCTCGAAATTCCGAAACGCGGCATTTCCGTCTTTTCCGACATAGAAAAGGTGGGCCCGGTCCCCCGTCACCTTCAATTCGCCGTTCGCTTCCACCGAAAAGGCCGCCGGATTATCTTCGCTGGGCTTCCAGCCTTCGAGGGTCTTGCCATCGAAGATGGAGACAAAACCATCCTGCGCCACCAAGGAACCAGCAGCACAGAGGCTACCTACCACTAAAGAAATCAATTTATCCATCGGTGACAGCCTAGGGGAACGTAGCCAGACGAACAATCAAGAAAAGTCCGGCGACATTAGGTCTTCCCCCCCCAACTAAGGATCGTTGATGATCCTTTCGACCGCAAACTCCCAGTAGATTACTGCAAGCCTATTCAGTCCGCGATACCCGTCTCAAATCTCGCTGGATTCTCCTCTTTCCACAATTTCCAGCACGCCAGGAATCCGGGTGCGAAGTCTTCCGAGACCCCATTCACCCAGGCCTCGATTTGCTCCATCGTGAACCACTCACCATATTCGATCTCGACGCAGGGGAAACGGACTTTTTCTTGGGCAAGGGTGGCGTAGACTCGGACGTGCTCCCAACCGGTGTTGGCGTGGGCACCAAGCTTGCCCACTTCTTTAAGGTCATGATCTTCGAGGCCGAGTTCCTCGGCAAGTTCGCGCGTGGCGCACGCGGCGTAATCCTCGCCAGAATCGACATGACCCGCCGCGCTCGAATCCCAGAGGCCGGGGCATTTATCTTTAAGGCGGGAGCGCTTTTGCAGGAAGAGTTCACGGTGCTTATTGAGCGCAAAGATGTGGACCGCCCGATGCGTGAGGTCATCGCGGTGGATAACATCGCGGCGCTCAGAGCGGATCACTTCGTCGTTTTCATCGACCACATCAAGTATCTCACCCGCACCCTGCCCTTCTTCCTTTTTAAAAAAGGGATCGGCAAGACGAGTGAGTGCGACCCAATCAGCGAGACTGAGTTCCTCGGCCCGTGCGGTGGGGCTGAGGCTGAGTTCCGAGCTGGCGGTCTCCCAGTCGATCCCATCGGGGAGATTTTTGCGGAGCTGCTTCCTGCGCTGGGAAAAACCACGGCGGACGAGCTCGTCGAAAAGCTTACGATCGTGCACCGGAAGCTTGGCTTGTCTCGGCTCGAGGCTCATCACGGTGGAATCGATCAGCGGTTTGGGGAAGAAGCAGCTTGGTGGGACAACTTTTACCCGGGCTCCCTCCCACTCGCACTGCATCCGGAGGGTGAGCACGCCGTAGTCCTTGCACTTGGGGCCTGCCAGGATGCGGTCGATCATCTCCTTCTGGAGCATCAGAATCGCTTTCGTAAAAGGTGACGGGCCCTTGAGAAAGTTCCGCAAAATAGCCCCGCCGGCCGAGTAGGGAAGATTTCCCAGCAGTTTGATATTTTTATAAGCAAAGAAGGGGCGCACATCAATGCGCACCGCGTCCTCACAAATGACCGTCACTTCGGGATGATCGGCAAAGCGCCTAATCAAGTATTCCGCAAGCCTCCGATCATATTCGACTAAGATAATACGACCCACTTTCCCAATGAGATGCTCCGTGAGCGCGCCCGTTCCCGGTCCCACCTCCACGACAGTATCACCCGGCTGCGGGTCGAGAAGATTGACAATCCCCTCCGCCGTATTTTGATCGACGAGGAAGTTTTGCCCCAACTTGCGCGAGGGCGTCACCCCGATTTCAGCGAGGACTTCTTTCAATTCAGTGAGCGTCACAGCGCTCCTTTCAATTGCATGGAGCCTTGTTGTCCATTAAATTCAGTCGGGAAGATGACTTATGCCACTGCGATTACCATTCTGCGCCTTCTTCTGGTGCCGGTCTTTTGCGTGCTCGCAATCCGCTACGGCGACAGTGTGGCCTCAGGTTCTCCCAATGAAACAACGCGCTGGCTCGCGGTGGGAACTTACATTGTCGCAGCAGCGATGGACGGGCTCGATGGCTGGGTCGCCCGCCGCTTTAATCAAAAATCTCTCATCGGTTCCATCCTCGATCCCCTCACCGACAAAGCGCTCCTCCTCACCGGCCTCATTACCCTAACCTTGGTGGACTGGGGCCAGGATTGGCGTCTCCCGATGTGGTTCCTCGTCCTCGTCATCGCGCGTGACATCGAGATCATCGTTGGCATTTGGATTCTTTATTTCATCAATCGCCGGGTCCCCATCAATCCTCATTGGACCGGTAAAGTCTGCACCGTAACCCAAATGATCGCCCTCGGCTGGGTCATGCTCAAACTCTTCAACCTCTCCCCCCTCTACCCCACCATCGTTGCGGCAGTCTTCACGGTCTGGTCGGGCCATGCCTATTTTTGTGAGGGACTGCGGCAACTGAGAGAGATCAAAAGAGAAGACGCTTAGCCACTTGCAGTTTCCAATCACAAATCTATTCTCCCGCAACTTGCTAAAATAACCGGGAGTAAATGTCATCCCTCCGCCTCTCACGGAAAATCATCAAGACGCCACCACCATGCACCGAGCTCTATTTTTCTTCTTCATCCTCTTTACTCAAACCGTCCTCGGACAATTCTCCCTCGGAGAAAAAGAAACGACCGCCAAGGTCACGCCGGAATACTCCGCGGTGGAGCCAGGAGATTTATTCAAGGTCGCCTTCACCCTCAACCACGCCGAACATTTTCACAGCTACTTCAAGAACGCCGGAGTGATCGGCTCCCCTCCCTCGGTGACATGGGAACTTCCTGATGGGTTGACAGCAGGCAAACTCCTCTTTCCGCAACCCGCCGCGATCAGAACAACGGTCGGAGGGGTTGATGCCACCCTTTATGGATATGACGGCGAAGCAACCTTCATTGTAGAAATAGAGGCTTCCGAAAACCTCAAGGTCGGTTCGGAATACGAGATCAAGGGAAGCTTCGACTGGCAGGAATGTGATGACAAGTCCTGCCTTATGGGCAGCCACGACTTCTCCTTTAAGGTTACCGCCGGCGAAGAATCCCTCCCCATCGAGGCCAACGAGGAATTTTTTGAAGTTGCTAACACCGCGCTCCCGCAAGACGGCTCGGCATGGGGCGCTCTCGCCACTGAAAAGGAGGGAAAAATATCCCTTGAGATCATCTTCCCAGAAGGAATCGAGCTCGGGGAGCCCGTCTACTTCTTCTCCACCGATCAACAAATCGATTCGCAGGCGCCCCAAGAGGAAGGAGTGCTCAACAAAGAAGGACACTACGTGATGACTCTCCAGCGAAACCAGGGCACAAAAGAGCTCGCAATTGACGCCGGTGAAGTAGGCGAGTCAATCAAAGGCCTCTTTACTTTCAGCGATGGCTTCGGATCGTCGAGCGTCGAGATTAGTGCCCCGCTGACCAGCGGCGCCACAAGCGGAGGTGACACCACAGGCGAAGCACTCTCAGCTTTTGTTCCTGCAACGGCAGCTGACCGTAAAGCCGGACTCGAAGTATACGACGTTAATGTTCTCCCGGAAGTAATCGACCCTGGTGGAAGTAAAGAAAAGGAAGTCACTTTCCTTTCTTCTCTTTGGCTCGTCTTTCTCGGCGGACTCATCTTGAACCTCATGCCCTGTGTCTTCCCGGTCCTCGGACTCAAGATCATGGGCTTCGTCGCCCAAGCCGGTGAGGACGAAAAGAAGATCAAAATTCACGGCATGGTCTTCGGTCTGGGTCTCCTCATCACGATGTGGATTCTCGCAGCCGTCATCATTTCACTAAAGCTCAATTGGGGAGAGCAACTCTCGGAACCAGTTTTCCTTGGAACGATGATCGTCGTCTTCTTTCTCATGGGTCTGAATCTCTTCGGCCTCTTCGAATTTGGCTCTAAAATGACCAGTGTGGGAGGAGAACTCCAGTCGAAGAAAGGTTACTCCGGCTCCTTTTTCTCAGGAGTGCTTACCACCTTGGTTGCCACACCTTGCTCCGGCCCCTTCCTCGGAGCCGTCATGGCCTTCGCGCTTTCACAGGAAAACCGAGGCATTCAGTTTGCCGTCTTCACGGTCTTCGGTATCGGGATCGCCTCCCCTTACGTCATTCTCTCTCTCTTCCCTGCTCTCATTAAGAAGCTCCCTCGTCCTGGCGCTTGGATGGAAACGTTCAAACAGGTCATGGCCTTCTTCGTCTTCGCAACCGTCGTCTTCTTCATGAAAGGCTACCTCAAAATCGTGGGAGAAGATCACTTCAATATCTTCCTCTTCGCCCTCTGCCTGATCGGATTGGGAGTCTACCTTTACGGCCGTTACGGCACGCCAACGATGGCGAAAACCAAACGTCTCGTCACGGGATACGGCCTTGCCGGCCTCATGACCTTCGGAGGCCTCGCTTGGGCTTACTCCACCGCAAAGCCACCAAAACAGGGCCTCGCCTGGCACGAATGGTATCCTGGCATCATGGAGGTTTCTCGACCGAAAGGGCGTATCATTTGGCTAGATTACACCGCCGATTGGTGAGCGACTTGTAAAGTGAATGAGAGCCGTGTGTTCTCAAACAAAGAAGTCCTCGCCAAGCTAAAAGAACTCAACGTTCTTCTTATCAAAGCCGATAATACAAAACGCCTTCAAACGATCAGTGACGATTTCCCTCGTTACGGCCGCGTTGCTCTTCCCGTCAACGTGATCGCCCCGGCTGATCCCGATGCCCCTGTTATCGTCATGCCCGAAGTTTTTGGTCCCGAGGAAGCCCTGAAGGCACTCGAAGAAGCGGCCAAAGCCTCAAAGTGAGACCACACTATCTTCGCTTGTCATTATCGACAATCCTCCTATTTTTTCCTTGTGGCTTTCCTCGAACTTCATGACTTAAAAACTCACTTCCCCGTCCGGGGAAGTGGTCTCTTTTCCTCGACGACCGATGTCATCAAAGCCGTCGACGGAGTCACCTTGAAAATTGAAAAAGGATCGATCCTCGGCTTGGTCGGCGAGTCGGGGTGTGGTAAATCCACTCTCTCACGCACCGTGATGCAACTGCAACCTGCCACCAGTGGGACGGTCATTCTAGATGGGGAAAACCTCACCGATCTTCAACGTCACGAAGTCCGCACGCGCCGTCTCGATTTTCAGATGATCTTTCAAGATCCTTATGCGTCCCTCAACCCGCGCATGACCGTCTATTCGACACTCGCTGAGGCCATTTTCCAGCGCCACCCGAACCTAAAAAAAGATCGCCCAACTCTCACACAAAAGGTGAGCGAACTCATGGCTACCGTCGGCCTGGATTCTCGCTACATGCGAAAATATCCCCACGAATTTTCCGGCGGCCAGCGCCAGCGCATCGCGATCGCCCGCGCCCTCGCCCCCGAGCCCAAACTGATCATCGCCGATGAGCCCGTCTCCGCTCTCGACGTCTCCATCCAGTCCCAAATACTCAATCTACTTCTGGATCTCCGGAACGATCTTGGACTGACTATGATTTTCATTTCGCATGACCTATCGGTTGTGCGCTACATCGCTGACGACATTGCAGTCATGTATGGCGGAAAAATCGTAGAATACGGAAACGGAGAAGAAGTCTTCCACAATCCGAAAGACGAGTATACCAAGCGCCTTCTCTCTGCCATTCCGCACTTTAAAGCCACCGCCTAATTCAACATGGACTACCTCGTTTACAAGATTATCCACATCGTTGGCCTCATGGGCCTCTTTTCTGCCATGGGTGGCCTAATCGGAGCAGACGTGCGCAAGCCTGCAACCTTAGGTATTTACGGTATGATCCATGGTATTTCTCTTCTGGCACTTTTTGTAAGTGGATTCGGTCTCCAAGCTAAGTTGGGCTTAGGCTTTCCAATCTGGTTGATCGCTAAAATCATTATCTGGGCCTTGATCGGTGGAATGATTGTCGTTCTTAAAAGACGCCTCATTCCAGTGGGCCAAGCGTGGATCCTCATGATCGTCCTCGGTGGCGGCGCCGCCTACTTGGCAATCTACAAGCCATTCTAAACTTTGTGGTTTAGCGTAGAATTAAACGTGTATCTGCGTCTTATTCACAGTCACTCACAGAGAAAAAAGGCCCGCCGGATAAAACCGACCGGGCCTTTTGTGAATAAGCTGTGGAGCGATCTTTACATCACCTGGTGCTTCCCAGGGATAGGCGCAGGATAAAGTCCATCGGGACCAGGCTTTGGTCCTGGATCAGCATCCCAGCCAAGGGTTTTCGGCATCGTGCTAAGGCCATTGGCAAGAGCATCATCATACTTAATCTCCTTCCCTGAATAGGTCACCATGCGACCTAAGATTGCTGTCATTGTGCTCGCTGCGGTATAATAAGCGTTGTTGATCGGCTTGTCCTCACGGATGTGCTTGTAGAGAACATCGTGCTCGGTCTGGTAAGGGTCATTCTTTTCCCCTTTGAAGCGCCAAATCGTCTTCCCGCCCCTATCAAGAATACGACCAGGCATCGCGCGACCATTCTGTGCCCCAACGACCTCAGTCACCCGATTCATCGCACCACGCTGGTGACGACACTGGGAGTTCATTACGGTTCCATCGGCATAGGTATACTCGACGTAGTGGTGGTCAAAAATTTCCCCGGTTTCCGGTCCAATGCGGACTTGGCGCCCACCCATCCCTTGGGCTTTCATCGGAGGTCCACCTTTAAACCAGTTCATCACATCAAGGTTATGAACATGCTGTTCCACGATGTGATCACCGCACAGCCAGTTAAAGTAATACCAGTTGCGCATCTGATACTCCATCTCAGTCATTCCCTCGGCGCGCTCACGAACCCAAACTCCCCCACCATTCCAGTATACCTGTGCTGAGGTGATCTCCCCGATGACACCGCTCTTAATTTGCTCCAGAGTTTCGATGTAACTATTTTGGTAACGACGCTGAAGTCCGCACACCACTTTGAGATTTTTCTCGTCGGCTTTCTTGGCGGCCGCAAGAACCCTACGGATTCCCGGAGCATCGACCGCAACGGGCTTCTCCATGAACACGTGCTTCCCTTGCTCAACCGCATATTCGAAATGCGCAGGACGGAAACCCGGAGTGGTGGCCAAAATAACGACCTCGGCAGCGTCGATCGCCGCCCGATAGCCATCAAATCCATCGAAAATTCGCTCTGCAGGCACATCGACCCGCTCTTTAAACCGTTCCTTAAGTCCCGCCACAGCACGCTCGGCATTGTCACGAAAGGCATCCGCTACCGCGACGATTTTAGTACCTCCGGCATTAAGAGTCTGAGTGGCGGCCCCTCGGCCTCGACCACCGGCGCCGATGACAGCGACTTTGATCTCGTCGCTCCCACCCGCTTGCGCGAAACTAGAGAATGGAAGAGTGGCGGCGAGTGCGCTCCCTGTTTTCAGGAGCTTACGGCGATTAGGTTGCATGTTTTCAGTCATAAAAGGTTTCAAAGTATACTAGTCTACGTTCATTAAGCTAAATTCTTAGCGAAGAAGTTCATTTTCGTAAACGACCGTGAATCCCGCCTGATTAAGCATGGAAGCCCCAAACTCAAGATCCTCCAAATGCAGCGCCAGTAGGGAGCGGCCTTGGTGCTGCGTCATTAGCGAAAAGGCGTAATCGAGATTTGTCTCGGCCTCATAGAGCGTCATGAGACATTTCTTGAGACCTTCGCCCGATTCCAGCATGCGGATCACCACAAGCTCGGAAAGCGTGAACGCAATTCCCTGCTCCATAAAAAGCTCCTCGGCGGCATCGGGATCACTCAGGATGAGGCGTGCTACCGTGGCATCACTCGAATCCTGAACCGATAGACCGATCACATCGATCTTCCGACGATCAAGCAATCTGGCCAGCGAACTGAAGGCCCCCACTCGATTCGGCAGCATCACCGAAAATTGGCGAACGTAATTCCGTTTGGGGTTAACTTCCTCTGCGACCTCCATGATCAAAGAGAATAGCGGAAGAGCGTTGATGAATCAATGAACTTGTCTCTCAGCCGAAAATGGGGTTTTCAAGGGCTGTGACTGATGACTTCCTCACCCGCTTTGGTGGAATCGCCCGCCTCTATGGGATTTCCGCTTTGGAGAAATTTTCCCACAGCCATGTCATGATCATCGGTCTCGGCGGTGTCGGATCCTGGGTCGTCGAGGCCCTCGCTCGCTCTGGCGTGGGCACCTTTTCTCTCGTTGACCTCGATGAACTCTGCCAAACAAACGTCAACCGCCAGATCCACGCCCTCACCCAGACGGTGGGCCAATCAAAAACCACTGCTCTTGCCGAACGAGTCGACGCAATCAATCCAGAAGCCACCCTGATCGAACATCATTGTTTCTATAGCGAAAAAAACGCCAACGTGATTCTGACAGAAAAGAGACCGAATCTTGTGATCGACGCCATCGATAGTAGCCGCTCCAAGATTCACCTCCTCGCCACCTGCAGGCACCTTGGGATTCCCGTTATTACCAGCGGAGCAGCCGGAGGGAAAACCGATGCCACAAAAGTTCAAATCGATGACTTATCGAGAGTCCACGGTGACTCGCTCCTCAATGGAGTTCGCAGACAACTGCGCGGTCGCTATCGCTTCCCGCAAGCGACGAAAAAGGGTGGCAAGTTTGGCATTCCCGCCGTCTTTTCCCCCGAAGAGCGCTTGTTTCCGCAATGTGATGGCTCCACCTCCACAGACCGCCCTGAAAATCATACCGGCGGAATCAGATGTGACGCTGGCTATGGCGCAGCCACCCATCTTACCGCAACCTTTGGTAACCTCGCTGCCGGCTGGGCACTTCAGCAGTTGGCCGAGTAATCGACCCGAAAAAAGGCGACTCCACTTCGGAACCGCCTTTAAAAAATGATCGTGAACCGCCTAGTTGACGCCCTTTTTGGACATCTTGGTTCCCTTAGTAGCACCTTGACGGGCTTTGAAACGAGGGTTCGTCTTATTAATCACGTATAGGGTTCCTTTACGTTTGACCACTTGACAGTCTGCGTGGCGGCGCTTGGCGGAGGCGAGGGAAGAAAGAACTTTCATAAAAACCGTATGTTTGTGCGAGCGCGCAGACTAGTCTTCACCTTCCCCATGTAAAGCCCATTCCTAAGAAAAAATCGGTGTTCAAAAGAAAAGCTTCATGGTTCACTCTCTTACGCCGATTGGCAATGTCGCTCAATGTCAGAATCCTACTTTCAAGAAACGGTCAACGCTCCCGAGACTCCGCTCGATCTCACTCTGCGCCCTCCCGGTTTCGATGACTTCCACGGCCAGGAAAAGGTCACCGAGCGCCTGATGCTTATGGTGGAAGCAGCCAAGAAGCGCGATGACGTCCTTGAACACATTCTTCTTTCCGGCCCTCCAGGTTTGGGGAAAACGACTCTGGCCAATATTGTTTCCACTGCCGTGGGCTCCACGCTCCACACCACCTCAGGCCCCCAGATTGAAAAAGCGGGCGATCTCGCGGGCATCTTGACCAATCTCCAGCGTGGCGACATCTTGTTCATCGATGAAATCCACCGACTTCACCCGGCCATCGAGGAATATCTTTACCCAGCCATGGAAGACTTCCGACTCGATATCATCATCGACTCAGGCCCTTCCGCTCGCTCTATTCAGCTTCAGCTTCCCAAATTCACCCTCGTCGGCGCCACCACCCGCTCCGGCATGCTCACCGCCCCCCTACGCTCTCGCTTCGGTCTTCTCAACCGACTCGATTATTATACCAACGAGCAACTCGCTTTTATTATCGAGCGTTCGGCTTCGATCCTAGATCTCAAAATCAACCCGGAAGGCGCGAGTGAAATTGCCCGCCGGTCACGCGGAACCCCCCGCATCGCCAACAATCTCCTCCGCTGGGTTCGGGATTACACTCAGGTTCGAGCCGATGGAAAGATCGACGCCAAGACTGCCTCCGACGCCCTCGCCATGATCGAAATCGATCAAGACGGACTCGATGAAATGGACAAGCGCCTCCTCGAAGCACTGATTTATAAGTTCAATGGTGGCCCCGTAGGACTTTCGTCCATCGCCGTCTCGGTCGGAGAAGACGCCTCAACCTTAGAAGAAGTTCACGAACCTTTCCTCATCATGCAAGGTTTTGTCAAACGGACTCCCCGGGGCCGGGTCGCCATGCCAGCCGCCTACACCAAAATTGGAGCTGACCTCCCTCCCGCTCCCGGCGGCCAACAAAGCCTACTTTAAATGCCAAAACTCTACGAAAACCTTCTCGAGCGCGCCCGCTCCTCCGGCCTTCGACGCACCAAGGCCCTGGAAGCTATTCTCACCTGCCTCGCCGATCACAATCGCCCGATGACCCTCGCTGACCTGAGCAGCTGCGGTCATCTCTCCAAGCAATGCGACCAGACCACCGTGTTCCGGCTCCTTCAGCGTCTCAACGATAAAGGAATCGTACGCCGCCTCGGCCTTCACGAGCGCGCTGCCTACTTCGCCCTCCTCATCCCCGGGACCCACCGCGACTACCTGATTTGCACCGACTGCGGCAGCATCGAGGCCATCGAAGCCCCCTGCCCCGTTCATCAGCTCGAAGAAGAAATGCGCCAAGAAACAGGATTCCAAAACCTCTACCACGAACTCGAATTCTTCGGCACCTGCCCGAAATGCGCCTCCGCCCAGTCCTGATCTCCCTCAAATCCCGCGATAAGAGTCAGGGAACTCGATCGAGCCACTTCTGATCCTGATAGCGTAATTCGTAGTCCTCTGGGTAGATTAATTCCACGTGCCTCACTTTTTGCGACAACTCCTCAGCCAAATGCTCTACCTCTCCCATCACACTTCCCTGATGGAGCGTCCCCCACTTTCCCCGGCGCTGCCCTGCCCCCGCTAGCTTCTTGCCATTCGAGACGATGTCCCAGCGCACTGGCTTCTTAAAACAAGCCGCTGACTTGTTTTCGGAATCCTCTCCCGTAAGTTCACAGTCGACACCGCTTTTTCGAAGCACCACCACCACAACCTTATGAATGGCACAGTAGCTTTCGTCGCCTCGCATCGAAGTCGCTTTTTCACTTCTCGGCATCACCAGCGTGTAGGTCGAATCGTTTCGGTGATCGACAATTCCTCCACCCGTCCAGCGTCTTACATACGAGACCTCGTTTCCAAAAAGCCGCTGGGCCTCGGCTAGGCTTTGGAAATACCCCAAGCTCACCCAGGCGCCGTCCCAATCATAGACTCGCAAAATAGGACCCTCCTCGGTTTGGGTCGTGAGCCACTCATCCACTGCCATGTTTTCAGGACCGGATCGAGCGACCGGATCCCTCCAAACGCGGAGATCTTCAAAAAGCATATTCACATCACACTCCCGCTTGCGCGTAGGGCAAGCCAAAGTATCCTGCGCCCATGAATTTCTCGCTTAAGCCGAATGCTGCCCTTCTCATCGTGGGGCACGGTTCGACGGAAAACCCGGATTCCTCCACCCCCTACTTTGATCACGCGAAGGAGATTCGCGCCCGCGGAGTCTTTGCCGAGGTGCACTGCTGCTTTTGGAAAGAGGAGCCCTCGATGCGTGAAGCTCTTTACATGATCGATGCGGACGAGGTCTACATCGTGCCCGACTTCATCAGTGAAGGATATTTCACCCAAGAGGTGATCCCTCGTGAGTTCGAACTCGATGGACCGACCACGAAGATCCACGGAAAGACGCTGCACTACTGCGATCCTGTCGGCATTCATCCTTCGATGACTTCACTCATTCTCCAACGGACCGAGGAGGTCGCACCCGGAGTGCCACAGGAAGAATCGACCCTCTTCATCGTGGGCCATGGCACGGGGCTGAATAAGAATTCTACCAAAGCAATCAGAGACCAGGTCGAGCTGATCAAAACGCTGCCGGAATGCCGTTTCGCCGCGGTGCATGACACTTACATGGAAGAGCCTCCCTTCATCGCAGACTGGGCGAAGATGACCCAAACCGAGAATGCCGTCGTGGTCCCCTTCTTCATCGCCGATGGCCTCCACAGCTACCAAGATATCCCGATGATGCTGGGCTTTGAAAAAGAAGAAGGCCTCGCCGCGAGCCAGAAGGAAATCTTCCGCCACAATCCCTACCACCTCCGCGAAAAGACGCTCTACTACTCCTCCGCAATCGGTATCGAGCCCATGATGGCCGATGTTATTCTCGATCTCGTCACCTCATTCGATAGCGCCCACCTTTCCTGATCCAGCCTAACCGAACTCCCCCCCTCATCCAAGATTAGTAAAATTCGCAAGATTCGCGCTCTCTTCCCTCCAACCAAGTTCAGCTCCTTCTGCGTTTTCTGTGGTCCATCTCTCTTCTCCAATCCACCTCATGTCTCTCAATCAAACTTTCGCTGACGCCCTCGATCAAGGAATCAATCAGATCGGTCAGCTGCGCATTCTAACAGATCACCACGCCGCTTCATTTATTCTTTGCCATCTCGATGATGAGGAAAAAGTGACCTCCGGCGATTTCTCGGATCTTACTCAGCACTGCTATCCCGACTCCGCCCGTGAGCTTGGCCTCTACACTCCTGAGGGCGAATACCGCTTCACCAAAGGCGAGATTTCCCTTCCCGGTGGCTGGGTCATTCTCCTCGATGAGGTGGCCCAACTCCGCCGCGCGCTCGATCTCTTTTATCCCGCCTCGTTCGGTCTTTGGAACGCTTGGAAAAAGGGCGAGATCCGCACCCAGAATCTCCGCGATAAGCTGAATCGACAGACCGGCATGTATCGCCACAGCCGGAACGTTTCAGACGCAGGTGCCCAGCATCTCGTCAAAACCCTCTGTGGTCCCGCCAACAAGTGCGTGAAGAAAATTCTCTGGCAACTCGATGACGACAACCCACTCGAAGCAAGCGAAGCCTCTCAATTCGATGGCACCCTTCCCGGCGGAAAGGCCATTCCCCTCGTCTGCCAAGAAGCCTGCAACTTCTTTGTCTCCGAATGCCGTAAGCAATCTAAGAAGGAGTTTGAGGAGTCGCAGGACTAGACTAATCAAGGAGAAGTCGACGAACCTGATGGGACCGGAATCGAGTGCCATGTCTTCATTAATTTCGGAGTCGTTCCTTAACTCTGCCAATCTTCATGCAGGCTACGGGCGATGAGCCTCATCTTCGTCGATCCAAAAATCCACGGAAATCCGCTCCCCAAGTATCGCAAGCTCCTCATCCCTCTCCATCGCCCAAAAACCTTTCTTCACCAGAAAACCATTGCCTTTCTCAGCTTCTCCAGTCGAAATCTCTTCTGCATGGTAGATTCCCCCGCACTCGTCGTTCTCGCAGCAGGAATGGGCTCCCGATATGGGGGCCTAAAACAAATGGATCCCATGGGCCCAAATGGTGAGACCGTCCTCGACTACTCGGTCTTCGATGCCATGCGCGCCGGATTTTCCAAAGTGATCTTCGTCATCCGTGAAGACTTCGCCGAGGCCTTCCGCGAATCTGTCGGAGGCAAGTTCTCGAGCCAGATCGAAGTCGCCTACGCTTTCCAAGAACTCGACGACCTCCCCGAGGGATTCTCCGCCCCCGAAGGTCGTGAAAAACCCTGGGGCACAGCCCACGCCATCCGTGCCGCGCGTCACGAAATCGACCGCCCGTTTGCCGTCATCAATGCCGACGACTTTTATGGAAAAGATGCCTACATGCAGGCTGCCTCATTCCTAACCAGTAATTCCATCGACAACGACAAGGAGCATTACGGTCTCGTCGGTTACCAGATCGCCAACACCCTTTCCGACCACGGTTCCGTCAATCGCGGTATTTGCCAGACGACCGAAAACTTTCTCGGAGGAGTCGAAGAAGTCATCAATATCTCCCGCAAAGATGACAACGAAATCGAAGGCCGCGCCCTCAATGGCGAGGCTTGTCTCATCGCAGAGGACACCATCGTTTCGATGAACCTCTGGGGATTCCCTGTCCGCTTCCTCGATCAGCTTGAGACGCACTTCATCAGCTTCCTCAAGGAGAACGGCACCGCGCGCAAGAGCGAGTGCTACATCCCAACCGTCGTCGATAATCTCATCGCCGATGGCACTGCAGCCTGCCATGTCCTCGAAACTTCATCCTCCTGGTTCGGCGTCACCTACCCCGAAGACAAGCCACACGTGGTCCAGAGCATCCAAACTCTCGTCGATAGCGGGGACTATCCCAGTCCTCTCGTTTAACTAAAACAACATCCCCTGAGGCGCTCGATCTACTTCAGGCCGCGCAGAAATTGGAGGACGGGCCTTGGCCTTTTCCTCACTCACTCCGAGTGTGGCGATTTCATAGACAACGCGCTTCCGGCCCTTCCCAGTGGAAGCTTCCGTCCGGACAATGCGTGTTCCGAGCACCTTTTCCATCATTTGCACCTCCATGCGAACGGCATTGGGATAGTTTTCATAAACATCGGCAAGCGGAGTGTGAAATTCTTCGATCCGAAAACCAGTCTCAGGATCATAGTGACAGCGACTAAACCAGCCCTCTTTATCGCGAAGATCAGCAAGGCGAGTCGCCTTTTCTACCATCGATTTCCCCGCCCGAACCTTCGGCTGCCAGCGATTGAGCAATTTTTGAAAATGATGAAAGAGAAGCTTTTCCGGAGCCGCTTCTCCATAGAGTGCCTTCACCCCTTCTAAAACAGACGAGCCCAACTCTGACCCAGCTTGTGGGAAAAGTGGATCACACTTCTTGGTCAGTCGATAGAGCTTCTCAGGACGACCCACTTCCTTCTTGGCCCTAGGAACACGCCATTCTTCGAGATAGCCCATCTCAGTGAGCTTCAAGCAATGCTGCTTGATCCCCATGTAGCTCTTTCCCAACTCACGGGAGAGATCAGAGATCGGCATGCCATCGGATCGCTTAAGCGATGCCAAAATATCGGCATACGAAGCGCGCATTGTATCGCGATGAGCTTGATGAAACATAAGACGACCAGCAATTTAGCACAATCGAATATTTAAGACTACCAAAATATTGGAGATACCCCTTTTGACAAGTGGCCAAAGACAACTATGATCAAACCAACTTGAACGAATTGACCTTCAAATCAGCGGCGCCGGGATACTGGGCAGATGAGAATGTTTCACCAGAAGATTGGAATTCCCACACCTGGCAGCTTAAAAATTGCGTCAAGTCACTGGAGCAAATCGAAAAACACCTAACGCTTTCCGAGGAGGAACGCGCAGGAATTCTCCTCACCGGAACAAAACTGGCGACATCGGTGACGCCCCATTTCTTTAATCTCATTCACCCCACGGATCCCGGATGCCCAATGCGACGTCAGGTCATTCCTCGGATCGAGGAAACCTATGTCGATCCCGCTGACATGAAGGATCCCTGTGGCGAAGATTCCCACATGCCGGTTCCCGGCTTGGTTCACCGCTACCCGGATCGCGTCCTCTTTCTCGTGACCGACCGCTGCGCTTCCTACTGCCGCTACTGCACAAGGTCCCGGGTCGTCTCTGGCGTTTCCGATCAGAAACTCGAGATTCAGTGGGACCAAGCGATCGAGTATCTCAAAAAAACTCCGCAGGTCCGCGACGTCCTCTTATCAGGAGGGGATCCCCTTTTGTTCTCAGACAACAAGCTCGAGAAACTCCTCACGAGACTCCGCGAGATTCCGCACATCCAGTTCCTGAGGATCGGATCGCGCATCCCCATCTTCCTTCCCCAGCGGATCACGCCTGCGCTCTGCGGCATGCTCAAGCAGTTTCACCCCCTCTTTATTTCCATCCACACCAACCACCCGGATGAACTCACGAGTGAAGTTCGCGATGGTCTCGGACGCCTAGCAGATGCCGGGATTCAGATGGGAAACCAATCCGTCCTTCTTAAGGGCATCAACGACTCGGTCGAAATTCAGCGAGACCTCGTGCACAAGCTGCTCATGTGCCGCGTTCGCCCTTACTATCTTTATCAAGCCGATCTCATCGAAGGGACCAAGCACCTCCGTACTGGAATCAATAAGGGGCTTGAAATCATCGAGGGCCTACGCGGCCATACCACGGGCTACGGCATTCCACAGTATGTCGTCGATGGTCCGGGCGGCGGCGGGAAGATCCCTCTCAATCCGGAATACGTCTTGGATAAAAATCCCGAACGCGTGATCCTCCGCAACTACGAAGGGAAAAAATTCGTCTATTCGGAGCCCATTGAATCTAAGGTTCCAACGAGCTAGTTCTCGCTCTTTATCGGATCAGGCGCCAGCCATTGAAATGGCTCCATCGATCTCAGGACCGCAAAAATCAAAAGCGAGACCAGACAAAACCAGAGCCAGTTTTCATGAAACCGCGGACCGGGAATTGTGGGATATTTTTCTTTGAGGGCCATCCAAAATATGACGGGGAGCCCAATGAGGACGACCAAGACAAACCAAGCGTGATTTCCTAACGCATCGATCCAGCGGAAATGAACAAGTGCATCGGCCGCCCGCGTCCCACCACAACCAGGACACTGGAAACCCGTGAGCGAAAGAAGCGGACAGCTCGGCATCGAACCAGCTAAGCTTGGATAGATAAATCGAAAAACGACGAGAAGTAGAAGAGTTAGGGGAACGACCAAGACAAAACGAGGCCACCCCTGTTTCTCTTTAGTGAGCATCCTCTCCTGCATCCTCCACCTGTCGCTGCGACTCTTCGATCTGTTCTTGATTCTCCGACTGCTGGCGCTCAACCTCTTCTATAATTTTCGAAAATCCTCCATCTGTTGCGTTGAGAGCGAAAACGACGACTCCAATAATCACGAGAGAAACCAAGCTGCCAATATATCCACAGATGAGGCCAGCCAGAGCCATGCCCTTCCCGCCAACAGGATCCTGAGGGTCCGCGATTTTTTTCATCGCCATGTGCCCGCAAATCACCGCTGGAATTCCAAAAAGAATACCAACATACATGCAGCTCGAAACTAGCGCTAGAATTCCACAAACCAAACTCGCAATCGCCAATCCACTCGTTGCGGGAGCCGCGGCATATAGCGCTGGATTTCCCCCCGGAGGCGCATAAGGAGACGCTGGAGCTGCCCCCGAACTAGGAGCTACCACTGAACTCGATGACGAAAGCTCCGCCACTTGCGAAAGCGGAAGCCATTCCGCCATTCCTTCACGCCACACCAAATCAGTCGGGCTCACTTGCCCGGCTGCAATACGTTGACGAAGAGTCACCTCATCAAAAGGCCCCTCTTGCTGCCCCCCTTTTCCATAATACCATTCACCCATAATTACATTCCCATGATTTGATATCCACCATCAACATAGATGACCTGACCTGTGATCGAGGCAGCTCCTTCACTCGCAAGGAAAACGCCGGTAGACCCGAGCTCCTTTGGAGTGCAGGAACGACCAAGCGGCGCATGATCTTCGTAGTGCTTGATCATTGTTCCAAATCCGGAAATTCCCCGAGCCGCGAGCGTCTGCACAGGCCCTGCGCTGATGCAATTCACCCGGATCTTTTTCGATCCCAGATCAGATGCAAGATAACGAGTGGAAGCCTCCAAGCTCGCTTTAGCGACTCCCATCACGTTGTAGTGTGGAACCACCTTGGCAGCGCCATAGTAGGACATCGCGATAATGCTTCCACCATCGGTCATCATCGGCGCAGCACGCTGAGCCAAGGCGACAAGTGAGTAAGCACTGATATCGTGGGAGATCGAATAAGCTTCACGAGTAGTGCTGACAAAGTCTCCTTCGAGAGCTTCTTTGGGGGCAAAGGCAACCGAGTGAAGAACAAGATCGATTTTATCGGTGTGCTTTTTGACATTTGCGAAAAAGGCGTCGAGTTCTTCGTCACTCGTGACATCGCAAGGATACATCGCGACATCATCACCAAATGTTCCGGCGAGCTGTTCGACATTTCCCTTCAAACGCTCTCCTTGATAATTAAAAATTAAGGTCGCTCCGGCCTCCGCCCAAGCTTTAGCAATCGCCCACGCGATACTCCGCTTATTTGCGACTCCAAAAACAATTGCGGTCTTTCCGCTCAATGGCTGGTTACTCATCAGTTCGAGCATCTCCCAGCAGGGCTGCTTTGACAATGCGAAAGACCTGCTACCATTCGGCCGGATCGAGCCCGTAATAATCCTTAAATTCGCGATACACTTCCGGATAGTGCTCCCGAAGCTGCTTTCCCTTTTCGAAAAAGGTCTCCGTCCCAACCGCGAAAAACTCCGCCGGGTTCGTCGCGCCATATTTATCCAAAACCGTGCGTCCACCCGCGTCCACCCGATCAACAAATTCCTTGTAAGCGTCCCCAAAGGCCTCCGCCCATTCGCGATAGTCCACTTTAGATTTCAAAATTGGAACTCCGGCACTCGCAGGGTTAGCTTGATCCAATTGATGGGAAAACTCATGCAAGACCACATTGCGCCCGTCGCCGGGATCCTCCCCGCCTTTCACCACGCTCTTCCACGAGAGAACGATACTCCCGGAACTCCAACTCTCACCCAGCCGCACTTGCTCATCACCACCGTGCCCTTTCGCTTGATAGGCTTCGGGATAAATAAGGACGCTTTTCAACATCGAAAAATAGTCGTGCTCACGCCCCACCAAAATCAAGGCCGCCTGAGCCATCACCACCAGCTTCATTTCATCGGTGATCTTTTCTAATTCTCCACAGGCCTCAAAGTTCTTTTCCGCCATGAGAACCTCGATAATTCCCTCCAATCGCTTTCTGACCTCGAGTGGTGCTTTCCGAACCAAGCGAGCCTTCTGGCCCAGAACTTCCCAATCGGCATCACTCAACTGAAGTCTGCGCAAATCTTCCCGATCCGCGATCTGCTGCAGACGACGAAACTTCCGAAGTAAAACGACAGTGAAAAAGACACCTCCTGCCATGAGCGCGATCCAGCCTAGAGCATCATTCATCGTGTTGGTTCCATTGTATCAGTTCCTCATAGGTCACACCACTTCCACCAAAAAGGTCGAGCGCGCTTCCGACGGTAGCATCGAGCCAACCGCCACTAGCTTCGTTGATCAACTGCAAGTCGTCGAGCCCGCGGACCCCACCGGCATAAGTAATCGGGCAGCCCCGCCACTTTCCCAGGAGAGCCACAAGTTCCTCGTCCACTCCGCCACAAATCCCTTCAACATCAGCAGCGTGAATCAAAAATTCGCCACAATAATCCGACAGCTCTTCGATCACCGCAAGAGTGATGGGCATTTCAGTAATCGTCTGCCAGCGATTCATCGCGACCTTCCAGCCATCGGCAACCTTGCGACAGCTCAGATCAACTACAACACGTTCTTTTCCCACCTCTTCGGCAAGCTTCACCAGACGCTCCTTTAAAAAGCGCCCTTCTTTATCAAAGAGCCAGGAGGTGACAATTACCTGCCCCGCCCCCGCATCAATCCATTCTCTAGCGTTCTCCAGTCCAATTCCTCCACCGATTTGAAGTCCACCCGGCCAAGCAGCGAGAGCCTCGCGTGCGGCATCCTGATTCCCGGGGCCCAATTGGATCACGTGCCCTCCCAACAGGGAATCATCACGAAACTTCTTGGCATACCAATGCGGAGACTTTTCGGAGACGAAGTTCTCCTTGGCTCCCTCGTCATTGAGCGTCCCGCCCACGATCTGTTTTACCTTCCCCTCGTGGAGATCAATACAGGGGCGAAATTTCGTCTTGGACACGGTCTTATTTAAATGGCTCCTTCCTCTAAAACCAAGTCCAACCCGCATTGATGAAATTTCCCCCTCCCCCCTTTCTCACGCTAATCGCTCTCTTTGCGATCTCTTCGTGTGATCAAAAAGACGACGCAAGCACCGCCACCACAGATCCAGCAGTTAAGGAAGCAAGTAATCTGAGGGAAAGAGATTTGGAGAAAAGCCCCGAGGGAATGGTCTTAATCCCTGGTGGCACCTACACCCGCGGAACCAACAAAGGGGAAGGCGACGCCGCCATGTTCCCTGAAGAATTTCCAGCCCATGAGGTCACCGTCGAAGCATTCCACATGGACGAACATGAGGTCACCAATGCCGAGTTTCTCAAATTCGTCGAGGCCACCGGTTGGATCACCCAAGCAGAAAAAGGATGGAGCGCCGTCGATTTTCCTCTCGCCCCACCCGAGGCCCTTAAGCCAGGCGCACTTGTTTTCCGCTCCCCGCCGGAGAAGGTTGAGCTCCGAATCCGCGACGCTGTTTGGCAGTGGTGGCAAATGGTTCCTGATGCGAGCTGGCGGCACCCTCTTGGACCTGAGTCCGACATTTCCGAAAAAATGGATCATCCCGTCGTCTGTGTCACTTGGGAAGACGCTCAAGCCTATGCGGCCTGGATTGGCAAACGCCTCCCCACCGAAGCCGAATGGGAACGAGCCGCCCGTGGAGGACTCGATCAAAACACCTACGTCTGGGGCAACGAGTTTCAGGACGACTCCGGAAAATGGCACGCCAATATTTTCACCGGAGATTTTCCTGAAAATGACTCCGGAGTTGATGGCTACGCTGGTTCTGCTCCAGTGAAGAGCTACCCGCCCAATGGCTACGGTCTCTACGACGTGTCGGGCAATGTTTGGGAACACTGTCAGGACTTCTATCGACCCGATGCCTACGAACTCTTTATTGCCACCGGCCAATCTCCCCCTACTGGAGTGAGCGAGCCCATGATCGGCCACTTTCTAAACTATGGCCAATGGCCTGAAGAAGATCCCGATGAGCTCTCGAAGCTCCACGTGACCAAGGGAGGCTCCTTCCTCTGTCACTACACCTACTGCCTCCGCTACCGCCCGGCAGCCCGGCATTTCTCCGAGTCACTCGCGCCCTCGAATCACACCGGATTCCGCTGTGTCATCTCCAAGTAGGCCCCCTTTAACTGAAAATCTTCCAGCACACTAACATCGCGAGCAGGCCCAAAACAATGCCCACCGAAACTCCAGCCACCGCTCCTTGCGTCTGGTAGTCTTCTTTTTGAGAAAAACTGATCCGTGTAGGAAGCTGAGGTTCTTCAAGCAGTATCGGCTCCTTTACCTTACGCTCCCAGTGCAACTTCATCGGCAGGAGTTCTTTCTTTTTAACTTTAAGATCTGCTAAGGCGGTTTCCCAGACAACCTTGGCCTCAACGACCCCTTCAACAAAGGCAAAGTCATCGAGATTCATCCCCTCTTTCGGTTCTATGGGAGCTCCTGTGCGTTTAAGGACGGCAGCCAATTCCGCAGTCGAGTCATCGACTTCTCTCTTAATACCCGCAAGATCCTCTTTCATCAGTCGCAAGCCTTCAACCTTGCGCAATTCGGCAAGCTGTTGAAGACCCCACAAGGTCGTTTCGGCAGTTGTCTTGGCAAGCTCCAAGGCATCTTCGGGCGTGCTCCGGGAAACATCGACAATCAGCTCCTTATCTTTATTGAGATTAAACTGCAGCGATTTCCGTAAGCGCTTAAGGCCCTCATTTTCTTCTACTCCCCATCGCTCCCAAAGATTCGCACTTGTAGCCAGCATGGTTAGAAAATGGACCGACTTGAGGCTGGCAAGGATCTCTACCTCCTCGGCATTCAAAAGCCCATCCACCATCTGTTCACGGGCACCAGCCTCCACGTAGGTCGGAATAATATCCACCTTAATCAACGCCGAAGAAATATAATTTTTGGGCGATTTTTTCCATAAGCTCTCTCCCACGAACCAGCCGCCTATTGTTCCTCCGGCCGCAAAAATGGCAACAAGCCACGACCACCACCAGTATCCTTTGCGAGTTTTTCGGCGCTGCATGTAGCTATTAGACCATTAGCGCCGTGCTAAGTTCAAGAAAAACGAATCACTTGAGTGATTGATGAAAAAGATCCTTTGGTTTCAAGGTGGATACAAAGTCCGCCATGAGATCAATCGTTTGCTGAATATCGCCATAATGGGCCATCTCTACCACCGAGTGCATGCAGCGGAGAGGGAGAGAAACCAAGGCACTGGGCACGCCATCACGGGAGTGATAAATGCTATCGGTATCCGTTCCCGTGAATCGGCTGGAGGCCTCATGTTGTAGTGGAATTTTTTTCTTCTCGGCAACATCCGTCAATCGTTCAACCACCAACGGATGACTCGCCGTTCCATGAGTCACGGTCGGACCACCACCCAAGGTCACTTTTCCATGCTTCTGATCACTCAAACCCGGAGTATCAGTGGCATGGGTCACGTCGGTGCAAAGACAAACGTCAGGATTCAAACGGTGGGTCGCCATTTTAGCCCCATATCCGCCAATCTCCTCCTGCACAGCATTGAGACACACCAAGGTAAAAGCTGGCTTGATCTTGGACGCCGCAATCTTCTTCATCGCCTGGGCAATGATGTATCCACCGATTCGATTATCAACAGCACGACTCACGAGACGGTCCTTCCCGAGATCCATGGGACCATCGACATAAACCGCCGGATGCCCGACGCGCAAACCGAGCTTGGCCACACCCTCCGGATTCGACGCTCCTACATCGACCCAAAGTTCATGGATCTGAGGCGCTTTTTCCGAACCCAATGAATCCCGACGAAGATGAATTGCGGTATTCCCAATGATTCCTTTAACCACTCCCTTGTCCCCAAGAATTTGCAAACGTCGTCCCTGGCCAGTCGCAGCATCGCTTCCTCCCACCCGATCAAGGTAGATAAATCCGTCTTTCGTGATGGCCTTGACCATATAGCCGATCTCATCTGCGTGCGCTTCAAGCATCACGATCTTATCACTCTTTCCTTTCAAAGTCGCCCAAGTAGATCCGTAAGCATCGCACTCCACCGAGTCAGCGAACTTCCCAATATATTTCGCCCAAACCCGCTGGCCGGGCATTTCAAATCCCGTCGGGCTTGGAGTTTCGAGAAGATTGAAGAGGAAGTCTTTTTCGGCTTTCGTCATGGCCTGTATTCAAGCACCGCATTTCGCACAGGCAATGCCTAGGTTTTGAAATCGCGCGATTGGAAGATCATCCATCCCATCACGAAAAGACTCACGTTGAGTCCCATCAGGATGGCATAGCTTTCGATGACTCGAGCCCACGGGATTTGTTCCGCCATGAGATAGACCCAGGCCGACATCCGGAAGGTGATAAACGATTCCTTAAAATCCGCCAAAAAAGGAACGTTCTGGAGCACAAAATCGATAAAGAATACACTGAGCGCCATAATCGTAGCCGCCGCTGGTTTCATTTTCATGCAGGAGAAGAAGAATCCCAGCGAGGTCACGACGCACATGCTCACTCCCATAAAACAGGCTCCCGCGAACAACCTGATGAAGCCCTCGCTCCAGTCGGGATAAACCGCGAGGATAAACATATCGGGATTCCAGATGAAAAGTCCCCCTTCCCAACCCATCGCGGCCACCGACATCGCGTAGCCACTCACCCCGACGAAGATGACGAAGGTCACGGTGTAAATGATGGCCGCCGCATACTTCAGCAAAAGAACACGAAGCCGCGAAACCGGCCGCGCCAGCACCATGCGCATATTTCCATCCTCCGATTCCTTCGCCACGATATCTCCCGCCACAAGAGCGAAGTAGATCGAACCGAGAAGGAACATACTCCAACCCATAATCCAGTAAGTTGAAGTCAGTGAGGAGTAGAGCTCTTCCACCGGAATCAAATTCCTCTCAGCCAGCTTCTCGACCTGTTCCCGACCGAGCTTTACCCACAAAGTGAGAAGAAGAGCCTCAAAGACGAGAAAAACGACGTAGCCAATATAAGTGCGTCGACGCGCGAAGAGTTTGTGCAATTCACCGAATAGCTGCCGAAGGAAAATCATCAGGGACGGAGTTTAACCCCACTTTGGGGAACCACAAGGAGCTGCCCGCAGGCAGCCCTTTAAAAACCTCCCCACTAATTAAAATGATTCAAATGAACTGTGAAATACATTAAAATCCAACGATTAATGGATATCGTAAGAGTAAATATCGCCTCTCATTAAAAAGTCACTCACATACAGAACCTAGAACCAGCCTCTGCGCCCTTTCACGTAGGTCGCAACAAACTCCTCATCAGATTTCGTGAGGTAAATAATTCCTTCAATGATTCCAATCACGCACATGACCGGGAAAATCCAACAGGTCAGTAATCCAATAATCAGCATAATGATTCCCTCTTTGGTATATCCCAAAACAAACTTATGAATTCCCCAACCTCCAAGAAAAATCGAAAGAATCCCGGCAAGGACCTTTTTGTCTGCACTAGGAACAGGAGCAGGAGCTCCCTGACTAGGTGCTGGAGGCTGAGAATCTGAGGGCTGAGGGGCGGGATTTCCTTGTTCTTCACTCATTACTCTCTTTTTCTACTGGATATCTGCCCCCCTTGACAAGAAAAGCCTCTTGTCCTTTTGAGGACCACCTATGAAACCTCGTAACATCGTTGCACAAGCTCAGGCCTATTCCCGTCTCACTCTTGATCTAATTGAGCATGACGGTCGTCACTTTCTTGAATGCGAAGGGCGGCAAGTCGATGCCCAGCATCTTGGCCGACCGGCACATGATCTCGTCCAGATGATCTGCCAGCCCTTCCGGGCCGCCAAGCAACCCCGCATCCTCTTTCTCGGTCTCGGTTTTGGCCATGGCGTCGCAGCAGCACGGCACTATCTCCCACAGGAAAAAGCAGACTTCGTTATTTTCCCCGAAGCAAAAGAGCTTCCCGATTGGCTCCAGGAACATCTGGAAGAAAATCCCCTCGATGACGAGCGTGTTCACATCGAGACACTCAGTCCATTTAACCCCATCCCTGAAAAGTATTCCGGTAGCCAGGCTGTCGTCATGGACATGGACCTTCTCGAAGGACTCTCTCCTTCCGGATACAAGCCAGTCCATCCCGTGAGTCTGGGAAATATCCACCAAATGCTCAAAGCCGGAGGCTTCCTCGGCCTGATCGGCACCCGGCTCAATCCCAGCCTCAAAAAAGCGCTCCAGCGCGGTGGCTTCGAAGTCGTTCACGAGTTCGCACCCCTCTCCGACAAGTCGAAAAAAAACCGCACTCTTTACCTCGCGCGCAAAGGGAACTACTACGGAAATCGTTAATCACCCTAACCTCGATGAAACTCATTTCGCCCATTTCCTGCGCAGCCTCATGCGTCGTAATCACCTCGCTCCATGCCGGCGAGCACACTGTTCAAGAATCGATCTTCGAAAAGACCATCGACCTCGAAGCCACCTTCCTTCCCACCGAAGCCACGGTTCTCAAGATCGATCCGCAACAATGGTCCGGCTACCTCATTCAACAGCTCACCGACCACGGCTCAACCGTTAAAAAAGGCGACATTCTCATCAAATGCGACCCGGAGGATTATCAGAAGCACCTCGCAGAAACCGAAAAAGGAGTCTCCGCGCGCAAGATCGCCCTCGCCCGTTCCGAACGAGAACTCGCTGATCTCGAAATCACCACACTTCGCGCGCTCGAGCAACAACGCGTCAGCCTCGAACGCGCTGAGGAATCACTCGCTTACTTCACGAACACCGGACGCGCCCTCGAGGAAGAAACCACCCGTGAGCGTCTCGATTCCGCCGAGCGTTCGCTTTCCTACTACGAGGAAGAACTCAAGCAGCTCCTCAAAATGTATGAAGAGGATGGCGTGACTGAGGAAACAGAGGAAATCATCCTCAAACGACAGTACTCTTCCGTGAAAGCAGCCAAATTCGCTCTCAAAAAGACAAAATTGTCCACCGCTTGGTCCCTCAAGAAGTCGATTCCCCATAAAGCGACCGATCTTCAAACTAGCTTCGATAACTCCACCCTCGCCTTCGAAACGGCAGAACTCAATCTACCCCGCATCCTCGATGAAAAACGCCTCAGCGTCGCCAAGGACAAGCGCAACGATGCCATCGCCGATGAAAATCTCGCCGAGCTTAAAGATGACGCCGCCTTTTTCACCATCACCGCTCCAGCTGATGGCACCGTTTATTATGGCGAAATCAATAACGGGTCCTGGTCACTCGGAGCAACCGACAAGTTCCTCATGGAAAATGGCAGCCTTCCTAATAAGAGCGCTCTCATGACCTTAGTTCCTGCCGCCACTCCCCTCGCGCTCCACAGCTCGATCGGACAAGACAAGCGCTTGCTCCTGAAAATCGGAAACGCCGCCACAGCCACCGTCGAAGGACTCATCGATCAAGCGTTCAAAGCCCAACTCACTCAGCTTGATCAAATTCCAAATGGCACTGGCAATTACCAGACCTCCTTCACTGTCGAGCTCCCTGTAGATTCTCCCATCCTCGGAGGCATGAAGGGCAAAATCGAAGTGGTAACCTACCACAACGAAAAGGCCCTCACCGTCCCCACTTCGGCAATCACTAAAAAAGACGGCAAGTCCACCGTTGAAGTGAAGCTCGCCGATGGAAAAAACGAATCTCGCGAAATCACCACCGGGCAGAGCATGGACGAAAACACCGAGGTCCTCACCGGCCTTACCGTCGATCAAGTGGTGCTCACCCCCAAGAGCTAAAATGCCTTCTACCACCTCTTCCACTCTCGTCCTTTTTGCGGCATTGACTTGCAGCATTCTGGCCAAGCTCCCTGAGCTCGGCCCCCTCCCCGAGGCCAAGCCCGTCAGCAAGGAAGAGCTGACCACTTCGATCACACGCGGGGTCGATTACCTCGTTAAGAAGCAAAATCCCGATGGCTCCTTCGGCAGCGCCCGCCGCACCAAGGGCCTCAACATTTACGCTCCCGTCCCGGAAGCCCACCTCGCCTTCCTCTCCGGCTCCTCGTCGCTTGCTCTCGCTGGCCTCATCGATTCGGGAGATCGACGTCCCGAGGTCATCGCTGCCATCGAAAAAGGCGAAGAATGGATGCTCACGAAGCTACCCAAACTAAGAAACGTCGACCCCACCACGACCTACAACATCTGGGGCCATGCTTACGGACTTCGCGTGCTTTCCGCTCTTCACGAATATCGAAAAGACGATCCCACCAAGCAATCGCGCCTCAAACTTCTCGCCTCCCAACAAATCGTGAGCCTTCTCAAAATCGAGGACATCAATGGCGGCTGGGGCTACCTCGACCTCGATGGGTTCCACACCGCTCACTTCTCAGGCCTTCCCACTTCCTTTTCGACCGCGACCGCCCTGCTGGGAATGAAGGAGGCCGAAGAAACACTCGGCACCAAGCTCCCTCAAAAGCAGGTCCAACGCGGCTTGGATTCTATCGAAAAACAACGCACCCCCGACTGGGCCTTCGTATACTCACTCTCCCACAAATACCGTCCCCGCTACGCTATCAACCGGCCTGCCGGATCCCTTGGACGCTCCCAAGTCTGCATGGCCGCCATGAGAAAGTTCGGCGACAAGCGAGTCACCGATGAGCTTCTCCACGACTGGCTCCAGCGCCTCTGCGTCCGTGAAGGTTGGTTCGACATCGCCCGCAAGCGCCCTGTTCCCCACGAAACCCACTTCTCCATCTCGGGCTACTTTTACTACTACGGATTCTACTACGCCACCGAGTGCCTCCAAATGCTCCCCGCTGCCGAACAACAGCCTTTCATTCCCCATCTTGCCGAGCATTTGATCTCAAAACAGGAAAAGGACGGCTCCTGGTGGGATTACCCCCTTTATGATTACCATCAGCCCTACGGAACGGGCTACGCCGTTACCTCACTTTCGAGACTGAGAAACGCTATTCGCTGATTTTTTTCACTTCCTGTGAATAACTTTGTTCTGGGAGCCGTTAATAGAAGTAAGTAATTAACTTACACCAACAAGAACCATGAAAACACAATTTGCCATCATCGCCGGACTCGCCTCAGCCCTGACCTTCAGCAGCTGCACGCAGAACACCAATACTTATGATCCGAACGCCCATGCCAAGCGCACTGCCATAAATGGCGCCGCTGCCGGAGCCATCCTCGGGGGAATCATCGGACACCAATCAGGAAAGGGACTCGAAGGCGCCGCCCTTGGAGCTGCAGCCGGTGGCGGTGGAGGTTACCTCTACGGAAAAAACCAGCAAGCCCGCTAAACTCGGCCCCAGAAACTTTATTTCTCCAAAGCGCGCCCCAAAAGAGTGCGCTTTTTTCGTCCCCAAAAACCCAAGGAAAAGGAGCTGCGGCGCCCCCGTCGCTCATCAACCACCTGCCCGCCGTCTTGTCCGCCGTAGCCGAGGGGCGTAGGAGGAAGCCCCCCAACCAAGCCCCTCATCCAAAAATCCCATCCATTTTCCTAAAGGCGATCTCCACTTCGCTACGATTGTCGTTCAAGATCCGCCGTCCACCTCCTCCCCTTGAAAACAAGAAAGACTTGCCTCTCCCCGATTCCCGCTCCATTGCTTCGAAGTTATGTCAAACCATCTCGACAGCTTAAAAGAATTCACCACCGTCGTTGCAGACACTGGGAACTTCGCCTCCATGCAGGAATACCAACCGCAGGATGCCACCACCAACCCCTCTCTCATCCTTCAAGCTGCCAGCAAGTCCGAGTATCGCGGCATCGTTGAGCAAGCTGTCAAGGAACTCAAGGAATCCGGCAAGTCCGGTGACGCTCTGATCGAAGCCATCCTCGACCGCGTCCTCATCCTCTTCGGCCTTGAGATCCTCAAGATCGTTCCTGGTCGTGTTTCCACCGAAGTCGACGCCCGTCTCTCCTTCGACACCGCAGCCACCATCGCAAAAGCCAAAGAGCTCATCGCCGCCTACGAGGCCGAGGGCATCTCTCGCGACCGCATCCTCATCAAGATCGCTTCCACTTGGGAAGGCATCAAGGCTGCTGAAGAACTCGAGAAGGAAGGCATCCACTGCAATCTCACTCTCCTCTTCGCCTTCGCCCAGGCCGTCGCTTGTGCCGAAGCCGGAGTCCAACTCATCTCCCCCTTCGTCGGTCGCATCTACGACTGGTTCAAAAAGGAGAACAACACCGATTACGTCGGCGATGAAGATCCCGGCGTGCAATCCGTTGCCAAGATCTACAGCTACTACAAGAAACACGGCTACAAGACCGAGGTCATGGGAGCGTCCTTCCGGAACACCGGACAGATCACCAGCCTTGCCGGTTGCGATCTTCTCACCATTTCTCCCGGCCTTCTCGAAGAGCTGCAAAATACCGAGGGAACCCTCGAGCGCAAGCTCGACCCCGCTGGCACCTGCGATCTCGAAAAGATCTCCTACGACGAAAAAGCCTTCCGCTTTGAGTTCAACGAGGACGCCATGGCCACCGAAAAGACCGCTCAAGGCATCCGTGCCTTCTCCGCTGACATTGTCAAGCTCGAGAAGCTCGTCGCCGAGATGATCTAAACGAACATCTATTCTTTTTAAAAGCGGCACCCCGAAAGGCGTGCCGCTTTTTTATGGCGCATGGGTCGGCGTGCCCCCTCGGTATTCCAATCCTACGTCCATAACCAAGCTCTGATGCCAAGTAGTGTTTCAATCCCGCGAATATCCTTCAGGAAAAATAATTAAGTGACCTCATAGGAAGAATGGTCGGATGACTAATCCGCAAGAAAGCCCGTCAGCGGACTTGTCGCCGAAGCTTCCCCGATGATCTCCGGAAGTCCTATTTCAAAGGCTGCCCGTCCCGCTTCCGTGGCCTTGGCAAACGCTCTTCCCATCCTGCAAGGATCAGACGCAATCGCAATCGCGGTATTCACCAGCACGGCATCGGCTCCCATTTCCATCGCTTCAGCAGCATGGCTCGGTGCACCGATCCCCGCATCGACCACCACCGGCACTTGGGCTTGATCGATAATGATGCGAATCTGATCCCGCGTCGTAATGCCCTTGTTCGTCCCAATCGGAGCGCCGAGAGGCATCACCGTCGCCACGCCTACTTCCTGCAAGCGCTTTGCCAGCACCGGATCAGCATTAATGTAAGGCAAGACCGTAAAGCCTTCCTTTACCAAAATTTCAGCAGCTTTAAGCGTCTCAATCGGATCGGGAAGAAGGTAAGTTGGGTCTGGATGAATCTCTAGCTTGATCCATTTTGGCAATCCTGCTGCTGCCGCCAGACGAGAAAGCCGGACCGCCTCCTCAGCATTCATCGCCCCACTCGTATTGGGCAAAATAAGATATTTCTCAGAGTCGACAAACTCGAGAATATTGGAAAACGGGTCTTTCTCCCCACTCAAATCAGCGCGCCGAAGCGCAACCGTCACGATTTCTGTGCCGCTGGCTTCAAGCGCATCACGCATCAGCTCAAGCGACGGGAACTTCCCCGTGCCTAGCATGAGGCGCGAGCCAAACTCTCGTCCCGCGATGATTAAAGGCGATGCCATTTCGGTAGTTTAGGAAGGAATAAGATCCTTCACGGCCTCACGCTCTTCACTAAGTTCAGCAACCGAGGCATCCACCTTGGCACGGGAAAATTCATCGAGTTCAACTCCCTGCACAACTTCCCAAGTCTGACCGTTGGTGCGGATCGGCATCGAGGCAATGAGGCCCTCAGGAATTCCATAAGAGCCGTCGGAGCAAATTGCGACGCTCGTCCAATCGCCTTCCGGAGTCGGAGACGTGAGCGACCGCACGGTATCGACCACACCATTTGCAGCAGATGCTGCCGAGCTTTGGCCCCGTGCTTTGATGATCGCCGCACCGCGCTGCTGCACGGTGCTGATGAACTCGCCCTCGAGCCACGCACGGTCACTGATGACGTCGGTCACGGGCTGGCCCTTGATCTTGGCATTGGTAAAATCAGGATACTGCGTTGCGGAGTGATTCCCCCAGATGCACAGGTTGCTCACCACGCTGTTATGAACTCCTGCTTTCGCGGCGAGCTGACTCTTGGCACGATTTTCATCCAGACGCGTCATTGCAAAGAACTGATTGTTAGGAATGCCTACCGCGTTGTTCATCGCAATAAGGCAATTCGTATTGCAGGGGTTTCCGACGACCAGCGTGCGGACTCCCGGCGCCGCATTGGCAGCAATCGCTTGGCCCTGACCGGTGAAAATTTTTCCGTTAATCCCGAGAAGATCGGCGCGCTCCATACCCGCTTTGCGAGGAACTGAGCCAACAAGAAGGGCCCAGTCGCTACCCTGAAATCCTTCCGCGAGATCGCAAGTAGGAACGATTTCATTGAGAAGCGGAAAAGCGCAGTCATCAAGCTCCATCACCGTGCCTTCAAGCGCGCCCATGGCCGGCTCGATCTCGATCAAGCGAAGATTTACCGGCTGATCAGGTCCAAACATGGAGCCGGACGCGATGCGGGTGAGGAGAGCGTAGCCGATTTGCCCGGCTGCTCCAGTGACTGAGACGGTGATTGGGTCCTTCATAACGATGTCGGAGCAATAACGCTCTCACCCCATCGGGTCAACCTCTTCGCGCTTAGAGTGGCCACATCACCGGAATCAAGAAGCTTGCCAAGATCCAGAGGATGACCGCCAAAGGGAAGCCAGCTCGGAAAAAATCGCCAAATTTGTATCCTCCAGCACCGTAAACAAAGGTGTTCGTCTGGTAGCCGATCGGGGTCACGAAGCTCGCCGAGGAGCCGAACATCACCGCTACAATAAACGGGCGCGCATCCAATCCAAGCTGATGGCTCACGATGATCGAAAGAGGGGTCAGAAGCGCCGCAACCGCATTATTGGAAACCATTTCCGTAAGAACCGCAGCCAGAAGATAGAAAGCCGCGATCAAAATTCTGGGATCCGCATCCCCCACCGTCCCGACCACCCAGTTCGCCAGAAGCATGGCGACGCCCGAAAATTCAAGCGCCTTCCCAAGCCCCAGCATGCCAATAATCATAAAGAGCACCTTCCACTCGATCGCCTGATAAGCCTCGCTGGGTTCTAAGCAACGAGTGACAAGAACAAAAACAGCAGCCGAAAGCGCAATCAGCACGATCGGCACCGGCGCAATTACGCCCGCCCCACCAAGCGCCCCTAGAATCATGAACGCCAGAAGCGCGCCAATCGCCAATGGTGCCTTTTTCTTCCGAACGATCTGCCGCTTCGGCTCCGAGAGGTTCACGAAGTCCTTCTCCTGGAAAAGCTGCTGCATCCGCGTGGCAGGTCCCTGAACCAGCAGCGTGTCACCAAAGGCCAGTTTTACGTCCTCGAAGCGCTCCTGGAGGTTTTTCCCACGACGATGAACCGCCACGATGATCACGCCAAATTTCTGCCTGAAATTCAATTCACGAAGGCTCCGTCCCGCCATCGATGAATCAGGACCAATAATCCCCTCCATCAGCACAGCGGTCTCGGTCCGAACCCCCTCCAGGCCGGTTTCATCTTTCATCGTCGTCATCCCTTCCTCCTTCGAAAGACTCATGATCTCTTCAAGCTTCCCTTTTAAAATAATCTCGTCCGCCTCCTCCAGAATCGTCTCATTCAGCGGCGTCTGCACACGATTCCCGTCACGCACCACATCGATCACCCGCGCCTTCTTCATCTTCTTTAGATAGGTTTCCGTAATCGCCTTCCCAATCAGATCAGAATCCTTCGAAACATAAGCCCGCGTGATAAACTCGCGGGAATCCTTCGAATCGATAAGGGCCGCCAACGTCACCCGATCAGGAAGAAGTTTCTGCCCAATCGTGACGAGGTAGACAAAGGTCACCGCCACAAAAACGAGGCCCAATTTCGTCACCTCGAACATCGAGAAAACCAGATCCGGGCTATGAGCTGCGGCAATCCCCGACGCCACCAAGTTGGTCGATGTTCCAATAATCGTGGTCGTGCCACCAACAATCGCGGCATAGGAAAGCGGAATCAAAAAACGCGACGCCTTCCAGTCCTTACGACGACAAATCGCGAGCACGATCGGCATAAAGACCACCACCACCGGCGTGTTGTTCATGAATCCCGATAGCGCTGCCACGATCAAAATCATCACCACGAGCATCCGGGTCGGACTCGTCGCCGCCACCCTTTCAAACCAATTCCCCAGAATTTCAACCACTCCCGTGCGATCAAGCGCAGCGCTCAAAACAAACATGCACGCGACCGTGATCGGCGCCGGATGAGCAAAGACCCGCAAGGCATCGGCATTAAAACGGCGTATCGCTTCGGACAGTTCGTCTCCCGTTAGATCAAGCGACGGCGCTGCCACTGCAATCGGAAGCACTCCAATTAGAACACAGATCACAAGCGCACTGAGAGAGACGACCTCAGCCGACAACCATTCCTTCACGAAACCCGCGAAAACGAGGACGACGAGAACGACCAATGCGATTTGCTGCCAAGTTTCAATCATACCACTCTGCATGACGCTGCCCTAATCCGAATCAGGGCGCAAGCCGACCTAATTTTTTTCCTGAAATTCTCCTTCATTAGAGATTCAATCTTCCTTTCCACACTTTAGCATTTCCTTGAATTCATTCCTTACCCTAAGCTCGTGGACCGTTATATGCGCATCCTCCTGATTGAAGACTACACTCCCCTTCGTGAATCGATCACGGAACACCTGAAAGACACAGGGTTTGCCGTCGACGCGACACCCGACGGAAACGAGGGACTCAAATTTGCCACCAGCCACAAATACGACGCCATCGTGCTCGACCTCATGGTTCCCGGCATCGATGGGCTCAAAATTTTGACCGAACTCCGGAAAAATGGGGATGAAACCCCCATCATTATTACCAGCGCCCTCGATTCGATGGAGAATCGCGTCGAGGGACTCAATGCTGGAGCCGATGACTACCTCATCAAGCCCTTCGGCCTGCCCGAACTCCTTGCCCGCATCCAAGCCCAGACTCGGAAGGTCTACGGAAAGAAAAAGGCCACCATCGAAGTCGGAGATCTCGTCGTTGATCTGAACAGCAAGCGCGTCACCCGGGGAAAGCGGGAAATCGTCCTCACGAAGCGGGAATACGGCCTTTTGGAATATCTCGCTTATCGCGCGGGCGAGATCGTTTCCCGTCAGGAAATCTGGGAACACGTTTATCAGGATGCCGAAGGCGGCTCTAGTAATGCCGTCGACGTCTACGTCAGTTACCTCCGGAAAAAACTGAACGAGGGCGACGAACCAAATCTTCTACAGACCCGCCGCGGGCAGGGATATTTCCTAGATCCGAATGACGGGACCTAATCCATCGATCCTCGGCCGCCTCCTTCTTGGCACCGGTCTGTCCATCCTGCTGATGGTCCTCATGGGCATCTTCATCGTCTACTTTTCGGTCCGAAATTCCTTCATCGAACAAATCGACGTCGATCTCAAATCCACTGCAAACTTAATGGTCTTGGAGTTGGAAACCCAGGGCGGAAATGTCTACCATGAGTGGCTTCTCGATATCGAAGACGACCCTACCCGCGCCCTCGATGACCTCGCCCAAGCCTGGGATGTGCGCACGGGCCAATCGGTTAAGTCACCCGCCCTCGGCCCTCGCGAACTCCCGCGTTTCCATGGTGAACTCAATGAACCTCTCTTTCTCGACGCCACCATCGGCGGAGATCAAAGTATTCGCGCCATCGGAATCCTCGTCAACGCCGTGCCCAAGGACCGTGTCATTGAAGTCCCTGACTACGAGATTCCGCAATTCGTCTTCGTCCTCGCCGCCAGCACCCGACAAAAGGACAACGCTCTGCGCAACCTTCGACAAACGCTCATTTTAGTAGGGCTGGGAACCTTCGTTCTCTGTGGCGTCGCCATCTTCGGCGTGATTAACCAAAGCCTCGTTCCTCTAAAGGATCTCTCCGACCGCCTAGACGCGCGGGAGGACAACCAGCTCGGACGTCCCATCGTCATTTCACACGATTTCCCGAAGGAGCTGCGAGGACTGGTCGTGGGCTACAATCACCTCCTCGAACGAATCGAAGGAGTCCGAAAACGAGAACGGGACTTCTCCTACCATGCCGCCCACGAACTGCGCACCCCCCTCTCAGGAATCAAGATAGTCACCGAACTCGCATTGACCCGTGAACGCTCCGGCGAAGATTATCAAAACCGCTTTCAAAAAGTCGACACCATCGCCGACGGGATGAAAACAACCGTCACCCGACTCATGCAATTTGCGCGACTTCAGGGCGGAAACGAAGTCCTCGTCTTGGGCCGCTTAGATCTCCACGAACTCCTCGATACCGCATGGAAGGAACTCTCGCAAAAAATCATAAAGCGCAAATTAAGCGCTAAATGGGAACTCAATTCTGAACACTTCATCCAAGAAAATGACGCCGAACTCCTGCGCATCCTTGTCAGCAATCTCATCGATAACGCCGCCTCTTACGCCGAGGAAAGCTCTACCATTAAAGTCGGAACGTCCGATGAAAAGAAGCATCTGATCCTCACTATTTCCAATACCATCCCGGAAAAGCTCGAAGAAGACCGCGAGCGCTTCTTCGAACCCTTCTATCGTGCCGATAAAGTCCGCACCCACGGCGAGGGACACTCCGGAATCGGCCTCAGTCTTTGCAAGGAAATCGCCCTCACCATCGGAGCGACCATCAACATCGCTCCCACCGATGAAAAAACATTCGAGGCCAAAGTCTCCATCCCATTCTCTGACCTCTGATCCCCGACCTCCGGGAGCTAAAAAAGCTAAACAAAAAACCCCTCCTTCGGACGCTTACTCCTGAAGGTCACACCGCAATCCCTTTCAAGCACTTGATTTCATGAGCACCAATTCCGCCTCTCCAGAGGCTATCGCCACTTATCTTCACAACATCCGCGAGCGCGTCGGCCAAATCGTGGTCGGACAGGACGTCGTCGTTGAACGAACCATCATCGCCCTCCTCACCTCCGGCCACCTCCTGTTGGAAGGCATGCCCGGCCTCGCGAAGACCCTTCTGGTCAACACGATCTCGAAAGCCCTGCACCTCGACTTCAGCCGCGTCCAGTTCACCATTGACCTCCTCCCCTCCGACATCCTCGGAACCGAGATCCTCGATAGCAAGACAGGCGAATTCCGCACCCACCGGGGCCCCATTTTCACCAACCTCCTCCTCACCGATGAGATCAATCGAGCCGCGCCCAAGGTCCAGGGAGCCCTTCTCGAAGCAATGCAGGAGCGAAAAGTGACCCTCGGCAGCGAAACCTTCTCCCTCCCCACGCCCTTCCTCGTCATCGCGACGCAGAACCCCATCGAGCAATCGGGAACCTTCGAACTCCCCGAAGCCCAGCTCGACCGCTTCATGCTTTGCCACCGTCTCGATTACCCCACCATCGAAGAAGAAGAAGAAATCCTCCGCCGAAACATGAACCTCGGAGTGGAGAAAAAAGGCGATGGGGCCGTCGCCCGAACCGAGTTCGACCTCGTCACCGATGACGCAGTAGGCACTCCTCAGGACCTCATCGATGCCATGGAGGCAACGCACAACATCCACGTCAGCGAAGTCCTCCTCAAGCACGTCGTCGACATCGTCGAGCGCACCCGCAAGCACCCCGAACTCGAACTCGGCTGCTCCCCTCGCGCCGGCATCTCACTCCTCAAAGCCTCCCGCGCCCGCGCCCTCATCCACGGCCGCAACTACGCCATCCCCGAAGACCTCTTCGCCCTCGCCGAAGACGTCTGCCTCCACCGAATCCGGCTCTCCTACGAAGCCCTCGCCGAAGGCCGCACCGCCAAACAAGTCCTCCAAGAAATCCTCGACGCCTCAATCTCATAATCGTAGCAGAGGCTCTTAGCCTCTGAATATCCGACACGATCCGATGATGAAAATCAGGCTTCTATTTGCTGACCTTCATCACCACATCGATAGCGACCTCTCTTCTCATGATTTCAGGAAAACGCCTCGTAGCCAAAACAGCCCAAATCTAGCCCCCAACCAAGTAGTTCAGACTTGAGTGTTAAATGTTCATCCCCTCCTCAACCATCAGTCTTAATCTGCGGATAAACCTCCCCTTTCAAGTCCCCCTCCTTGCTCTAAATAATGCCTAAACTCGAATCAACCCAGCCCCTCGACTCCCGCCAATTCCTACTCGCGGTAAAGCGTCTTGCCGATTCGCTTTCCTACGGAACCGATCGCTCCCCCTTCCTCGGCCAGGGCCTCGAATTCGTTCAGTCACGCCCCTACGTCCCGGGCGACCCCGTCAAAAGTATCGACTGGCGAGTCACCGCTCGCACCGGCGTCACCCACGTCAAAGAATTCGAATCTCCCAAAAGTCTCCCCGTCTGGTTCATCGTCGATACCTCAGCCTCCATGACCCTCGCTTCCACGAAGCACTCAAAATACGAACTTGCCGTCCAAATCGCCGGCGGCCTCGGTCTCGCCTGCCTCGACCGCGTCTCCCCTGTAGGCATGCTCGGCGGCGGATCCCGCGAGATCAACATCAAGCCCTCACTCTCCCGCGAAACCATCCTCCAATGGCTCCACGAACTCCGCACCTACGACTTCGCTGAGTCCACCCAACTTTCCAGTAAGCTTCTCTCGCTGAATCCTTCCCTCCGCGAACGCAGCCTCATCTTCGTCCTCTCCGACCTCCACGATCCCGGCGCCATCCCCGCCCTCAAACTCCTCGGGCACAAACACGACCTCGCCGTCCTCCTCCTACGAGACCCCGCCGAAGAATCCCTCCCCGGAGCCGGGCTCATCCGAGGACGAGAAGTCGAAACCGGCCGCCAATTCACCATCTCTTCCAAAAAGCAATTCACCTCGCTCGAAGAAAAAACATCCGAACTCAAACGCGCTTCCATCGATCATTTCACGATCCACACCGACCGTCCCTACCTCGCCTCCCTCCGCCTCTTCCTCCAATCCCGCAACCTCCTCGCCCGATGAACAGACTCATCCTTCTCTTCATCTTCCTCACCTTCAAAGCTCACTGTTCAGATCCCACTGTTCAAAGTTCGTCTCCTCTCGGCCTCCCCACCACCATCACCGACCTCTACATCCCCGGTGCCAAAGTCGAACCCATTCCGCAGAAAAACCGCGAAGGCTCACTCGTCATCCGCCTCCTCGAGATCAAACCCGCAGCCGATGGCTTCCGCTACGACCTCGAAGTCTACGGCCTCGACCCCGGCACCCACCAACTCTCCGCTTACCTTCACTACACAAATGGTGACGCCCTCTCCGCATTTGATTCCCAAATCGAAATTACTACCCGACATCCTCTCGACAGCCTTCCCCCACCCGAAGCCCTCAAACCAAACGACCCCGATCGCCTAGGCGGCTACCGCCTCCTCATCCTCATTCTCAGCATCCTCTGGCTCCTCGGCTTCCTCATCATCCTGCTCTACCGCAAAAAACTGCCCCCTCCCCCAGCTCCGCCCACACCCGAGCCCACTCTCCACGAAAAGCTCAACCGCCTCGTCAGCTCCGCCTCAAAAGGCGACCTCCCCGACAACGACCGCGCCCAACTCGAACGCCTCATCATCGGTCACTGGAAACAAAAACTCCCCAACCTCCAAAACCTCTCCCCCGCCAAAGCCCTCATTCAACTCCGCACCCACCCGGATGCCTCCCCCCTCATCCTAAAACTCGAGCAATGGCTCCACGCCCCCAACCCCGAACTCACCCACAAGGACATCCTCCCGCTCCTCGAGCCCTATCGGGCAAACTCTAAATCCCAGATCGAGAAACCCTAAACACAGAGCCATTCCTTCAACCAAGGCTCAGCTTCCTCTGCGCTCTCTGTGGTCAATCCACCCCCAACCATCAGTCTTAATCTGCGAAATTTGCCGTTACCTATTTCCGTTTCACTCCGGTTACGGTTAAACTCCCCAGCCAAGCAATTCACTCCTCAATCTTCCCTTGTCCTTCGCCTATCCAATCGCGCTCCTCGCGCTCGCCATCCCGATCCTCCTGATCGTGTTCCAATGGCGAACCCACGCCCGTGCCCTCGCGCTTCCTTTCGACCATCAGGAAACAACTCACTCAAAGTGGCTCTCCCGCACTCTCAACCTCGTCAACTCACTCCCGGCTCTCCTCCTCGCCACTTTCATCATTCTCGTCGCCGGACCCCGACAATTCGAGCGCCCAAAAAGCGAACGTGAGCTCACCAACATCATGTTCTGTCTCGATGTCTCAGGTTCCATGATCGCCTCTTTTGGAGAACAAGATCGCTACGAGGTCGCAATGGATTCGCTCAACGAATTCCTCACTTACCGAAAAGGCGACGCCTTTTCTCTCCTCGTCTTTGGCGACGACAACCTCCGCTGGGTCCCCCTCACCACCGACGTCTCTGCCTTCCGCTACGCCCCTCCTTTCCTCCACCCCAGCAAGCTCCCCAATTGGTTCAGTGGCGGCACCTCCATAGGTAAGGCACTCAAGCAGGCCGAAAAATACCTCCTCGAATCTGAAGTCGGTGACCGCATGATCGTCCTCCTCTCCGATGGACAGAGCTTCGATCTCTCCAATGGCAACGATGTCAAAATCGCCCAATCGCTCGCCGAAAATAATATCACCGTTTATGCCGTCCACATCGGTGGCGGCGACGCCCCCGCCGAAGTCTCCGTCATTTCCTCCATCACCGGCGGCCAAACCTTCGCCGCAGGAGACCCCGCGGCCCTCGATTCTATTTTCAGAAAAATCGATGGAATGGCACAAGCTTCTCTCGTTCGCCTCACCCCCGACCCCGTCGACCACTTCCGCCCCTGGACCATCGCCGGCCTCTCCATTCTCGGAGCCTTTCTCCTCACCCTCTTCGGACTCCGATATTCGCCATGGTAGATCAGATCCCCATGCCCTCGATCCTCACGGCTATCGCTGTTCTCATTCTCGCGACTGGAGCGGAGATCCTCCACGCCTTTCGAGTCAAAAAAACCCAGCACCTGGCCTTCGGACCCGATGGCAAATTCTCCTCACTCGCTTACCTCGCTCCCATCCTGCGAGTCCTTTCCCTCACCGGACTTTCCTGGTCTCTCGTCACCCTAATGCTCATCGAGCCCAAGGCTCATCGATCCAAGATGAAGGAAGTCGAAGCAAAGGAACGACGCCACCTCATGCTCGTCGTCGACGTTTCCCCTTCCATGAGACTTCAGGATTCCGGAGATGGCACTGGAGTCTCCCGCACCAAGCGCGCCGCCGACCTCGTCCAATCCCTCTTAAAAAGGACCACCGACGAAAAACTCCACATCACCATGGTCGCCGTCTACAACGGAGCCAAACCCGTCGTCCAGGAATCCCGCGACCTTGAAGTCATCCTCAACTTCCTCGACGGCCTCCCTCTTTCGTCCGTCTTCCCCACCGGCAAAACCCGCCTCTTCGATGGCCTTGAAGAAGCCGCCCGCATCGCCCGCGATTGGCCCGCCGATTCCACCACCCTCCTTCTCGTCAGCGATGGCGACACCGTCCCCGCCACCGGCATGCCCAAGATGCCTCCATCCATCAGCGGCGCGCTCGTTCTTGGGGTCGGCAACCCCTCAAAAGGCTCCATGATCGATGGCCGCAACTCCCGCCAGGATGTCGGCGCCCTCCAGCAAATCGCCTCCCGCCTCGGTGGCGAATATCACGATGGCAACCTCAAGCACATCCCCACTTCGATGCTCGCCCGCATGGGCACCCTCGATACCGATAAGAAGGGCCTCAAACTCACCCTCCGCGAATACGCCCTCATCGCAGGAGCAGTCTCCGCCCTCATCCTCGCAATCCTCCCTCTTTTCCTTCGCTTTCTTACGACTTCCTTCAACCCCGGAAACTCGGAATCCAGAATGACCCAGCAGCTCTAACAGCCCTCACCATAAAACGATTTCTCCTCCTCTTGATCCCTCTCATCAGCCTCGCAGATACCCTTAAAGATCGCGAAGGATCCGTTCGCGCTGCCAAGGAGAGCATGGCCAAGAACGACCGGTGGATTTACAACGATGTCGACGCCGCCTTCGCAAAAGCCAAGACCGAAAAGAAACCCGTCCTCGTCGTCCTCCGCTGCGTCCCCTGCCTCGCCTGCGTAAGCATCAATTGAGAAATCACCAGCTCTCTCCCCTCCTCGATCAATTCGTCTGCCTCCGCCTCATCGACACGAACTCGCTCGATCTCTCACGCTTCCAGTTCGACTACGACCTCTCCCTCTCCGCCCTCATCCTCAACGCCGATGGCACCACCTACGGACGCTTTGGCTCATGGAAACATCAAAAAGATCCTGCCCAGAAATCAATCAAAGGCTTCAAAGCCAGCCTCACCGCCGCCCTCTCTCTTCACAAATTCTACCCCAAGAACAAAGCCCGTCTGAAAGGAAAGCAACCCCGCCCTCTCTCTTACAAAACCCCACTCGAAATCCCCCAAAATCGCGAAACACCAACGCAACTTCAAACCCGATCTCGACTGGCAGGGGAAAGTCGTTCCCTCCTACGTCCACTGCCATCAAATCGGCGACGGACCCAAAGCCGTCTATCGCGATCAAAAGAAGCCTCTTCCTCTCCGGCTCAGCCACCCCATTCCGGAACCCGAAACCGTCGGCATCGTGTTCCATGATTCCAAACCCACCACGAGCGCAAAAATTCTTCCAGACAGCCCCGCCGCGAAAGCCCGCCTCCAACCCGGCGACGAAATCCTCCTCGTAGATGGCGACACGCCCATTTTAACCGCCGACTTTTCCTGGACCCTCCACCATCTCCGCGACCAGGACCAACTCCCCCTTCTGATCACGAGGAAAGGCATCCTTCGACCAGTCACCCTTATTCTCCCCAACAACTGGCGCCTGAAATCCGACATTTCACGCCGGGTCGGCACCTGGCCCATGCGTGCCCGGATCGGCGGAGGGATGAAACTCGAATCCCTCTCTGACAAAGATCGTTACCGTCTCAAAATCAGGAAAGACCAGCTCACCCTCCGCGCCGGTTTCCTAAAAAGCGACATCCTCATCGAAGTTGACGGGCTCAAAGAAAACCTCACCGAATCCCAACTCTTCGGCACCCTCCTCAAACGGCACCCACAACCGACAAAGCTGGATTGTCAGATCATTAGAAAAGGAAAAACGATAAACCTAAAGTTCCCCATTCAATAATTCTCTCAAGGAAACACCACCTCTTCATTGGGCTTCAAAATCCCTTTTTGAGCCGGTCCACTTTTTCCAAAAACGAACAACGCTGCTACACCAGCTAACCTGATTCCTCCTCTGCATGAACCTTCCCCTCGTTTTATCCATCGTCGTCGGACTCGCATGCGGAATCCTTGTTCGAAAAACAACTTCACTAAAAGAGATCTCCGATGAGAAATCTCTGAACAAATCCCAGCCCTCCTTCCGCTTCCTCAAAAAGCATCCTTTCGTTCCCCTGCTCTTACTGCTACAAAGAAAAAATAATTAACATTATGAGAATTATCATTGCCACCCTCTGGCTCCTCATCCCTCTCGGCTTCGCCGCCTACCATTTTGGCCCCGGTAAGGAGAACCTTACCCTCGACCACACCGAAGATATCCTCACGGATGCCCGCCAAGCGGTCGCCGATGAAGACTGGGCCAACGCCGTCGAACTCTACCAAAAGGCTCTCGCCAAACTCCCAAAGGACCGCACCTATGATTCGCGCCGCATTCAGCTCGAGATCGCCAAAGCCAAAATGCAAAGCTGCGGACTCCCCGAAGCCCGCGAAGATTTGGCGGAACTGGTCGCCGAGCTCAACGCAGACCCCAATGCCTCTTCCGAACTTAAGGAAGACGCCCTTTCGACCCTCGCAAATTCCCGCTACTACATGACCTACCTCATGAAACTCGAAGGCCTCCCCGCCAGCGAATGGGAGCCCGAAATCGAAGCGGCTCGCCAGGAATACAAACTTCTTGCACAGACCACTTCCAACAAAGAAAAACACCTCAACGATCTCGAAGCCGCCATTCGCTTGGCGCGCGCCGAGCCCACCGAACTCTACGGACTTCCCATCCCCAACCAATGACAAGGATGCAAATCGGGCGGTCGCCCGAAACCTGGAAGCAAGCCCGGCAAGAAAACCGAAGACTCTCGTGGAGCAGGCCAAGGCCCTCCACCCGACGGCTCAGGATCTTAATATCGGAGTCCCCAAAAGAAGCCGGGGATTCTCGCCCCGTTTAATCTTCCCCGAAGTGAAGCTTCGCAATTTCTAATCACCCCTCATCACCCAGATGACCTCTCGCCACCTTGCCCTGACCCTTCCCTTCCTCCTCGCTTCATCCCTCTCCGCTCTCGTCATTTCTCCGGTCCAAATCGGCAAAAATGCCATAGAAGCCACAAATATCCCTGCGGAGATCCTCGCGCAGATGCAGTTGCAAGGAGCCCGCCCCAGTGGCAGCAGCAGTCAAAAGACGCCCGAGCAGACCCGCACTCAGCTTCTCCAAAAACTCGTCATCGATCGAACCACCTCGGGAATTCTCGAAGCCCGCCTTAAAGCCAAACGCCTCACCGAAAAAGGAGACGAAAAAGAGGCCGATAAACTCAAGCCCACAGCCCCTCCCAAAGACGCGCCAGAAGCCGACCCACCTAAATCAACCCCCGCCCAGCTCAAGCAAAAGGAGAATCAAGCCAAGCTGAAACAGTATCAGGAAGACGTAAAGACGCTCCGACACGACGTCATTCTTGGAAACTGGACCTCCGTCAAAGACGCTCTCGAAAAGCTCCCCGATAACGACGCCAAAATCGCCTTCTCCCGCATCATCCAACAGCTCGGAGCCAAGGTCCAGGTGAACCCCCGCCCCGAACTCGCCAATCTCGGTGCCAAAGGACATTCCCAAGCGCAATATCTCCGCCCCGGCGAAATCCTCGCCCTCTCCGATGCCGCCAAAAAAGCGCCCGATCAAAACACCCTGACCCTCCTCGCTAAACTCATTGGCAGTTCCCAGAAAATGCCCCCGGCCTTCTTTGACGCGCTCAAGACAGGCACCCGCTACTTCGGCACAAAAGATGAGGAAACAAAGCACCGCACCGCCGAACTCCTCATCACCGCAAGTAAGCTCGATCAAGTAGCCGTCTTTCTTCCTGATCTCGAAAAAGCGCGGGAGGAGAAAAAGTATGCCTCTCTCAATCTCCTCGCCCGTTTCCACGCCGAGTCCCACTCGTCAGAAAAGGGAAAAGAACATCTCCCACAGGCCTGGGGTCTCAGCTTGGAGATCATTGGCGAAAAGAAAGCCCCGCTGAATGAAAAAGGAATCGCCCTCTATCGTGCTCTCGCCTTGGTCCCGGAGCTCGAAGGCAGCACTGGAAAAGACTGGCTCACCAAGACCTTTTCCAATGCCGGAGGCGAAGGCTTCGAAATCCTCGCCGCCGTCGGAACGCTCGCCGCACAAACCCGCGAACATGGCTCACCCGACTTCCGTCTGGAGCAACTCAAACTCCAATCCGCCGCGGCCGCCGCTCTTCTTGGAAACGAAGAAGTCGACCTCGCCGACTGGAAAGAGGTGCTCACTCTCTACGTCCGCAACTGGAATGCCGAAGCCGACCGCACTAAGCGCCTCGACACGTCAACCTCGCTGCGGCCCCAATCGAACTATGACCCCTTCGGAAACATCTACTACGGCCGTCGACCACAGCAGACCTTTAGCCGAAACGTCACCCCACCCATCGACTCCGGCGATCTCCTCCGCACCCGCCCCGGTCACAAGTGGCTCGCAAACATCGATGAACCCGTCCGCCTCGATCACTTTGGCGTCTGCGCATCCCTCTTCTTGAAAGTCAAAGAGGAGTCCCAAGCTTTCCCCCTCCTCAAAAACCTCGCCTCCCATCGTCCCGAAGCCACCGAGGATCTCGTGCGCGAAATGATCCAGGTCTGGGCCGAAAACAACAACCCCAACCAGCAGTCCCGCTATCGCTCCAGCTACTTCTACTACTCGGGCTACAACCAACGCGCGGAAACGATTCCCCTCACCCGATCCAAGCAGGAACGGAACCTCAGAAAACTTTCCGAGTTCGTCAAGGAAGTCCGAGGACTTGCCCTCGAGGACAACTTTGAAGACGAATTCTCCGACGCCTTTATCCAGGCCCACTCGCAAGCCGAAGTCTGGCGCGTCGAATCACTCGAATCCGTCTTCGGACCCGTCGATGAACTCGACCCCGACACCATCGCCTCCCTCCTCCGGCGCATGCGCACGAATCTCGCCCGCCTCTGGCCCAATCCAAAAGTGCAGGAGCAGGCCAAGACCAAGCGCAAGGACAAGGAACTGGAAGCGCAGGTCCTCCGTGGCTACGCCGCTGCCAACCAGCTCTGCCACGACGCCCTTGAAAAGCACACAGAAAGCTGGGCCCTCGAAATCCAAAAAGCCTCGCTCTCTTACGAACGATCAAACTACCAGGCCAAGATCGCCTCCTACCCCGAGCACTCGGCCAACAAACGATTCGCGCTCGATGATCTCGCTGACGCCGCAGCAAAGTATGCCGCTACTCTTCCTCTCGAAGACAAGAAAGACGAATCAGAGGAACCATTTACCACTTGGTTTTACGCCTCTCTCGGCTCCCCTGACCTCGGCGCACTCAAAGCCGATGACCAACCCGTCCCGAGCGAACTCCCCAAGATTAAAGCTGCCCTCGACGCCCTTCCCGGCGAGGCCAAGAAGCGCCACCTCGACAGTTTTGCAAAGACGATCAATGCCCGACTCGCAAACGTCTCCGCCGATCTGAAATACCGCTTCCTTGAAGCCGCTCTCCCCATCACCGGCGAGCACGAACGCATCGAGGAAGCCTCAAAGGTCTACCAATATTATCAGGATCTCGTCACCGAGATTGAACTCGATACCTATGTCGACGGCCCCGACCGCATCTCCTCAACCGAGCCCTTTGGCCTCTTCGTCAATCTCCGCCATACCAAGGAGATCGAGCGCGAGTCCGGCGGCTTCCAGCGCTACCTCATTAATCAAAACAACTCGCGCTATTCCTACAACTACGGTCGCCCCACCGAGGACTACCGCGACAAATTTGAAAAAGGCGCGCGTGCCGTCCTCTCCGAGCACTTCGAGATCGTTTCAATTACCTTCCACAATTCGAAGGTAGCCGCCCGCACCGATGCCGAACCTGGCTGGACCGTCACTCCATATGCCTACTTCCTCTTGAAACCCAAGGGCCCCGAGATTGACTCCATTCCTCCTCTGAAGATCGATCTCGATTTCCTCGACACCTCCGGCTACGTCGTCCTCCCTATTTCTTCCGCGGCCATCCCGATCGAGGCCTCGCAAAAGGCCTCAGCCCGGCCCTTCCGCGACCTTTCCCTCACCATGATCCTTGATGAGCGCGAGTCCGAGGCGGAGAATAAAATCTACCTCGAAATCCGAGCCCAAGCCCACGGCCTCATTCCTTCGCTGGAAGAATTGGTGAAACTGGAATTCGATGATCTCACCGTATCCGATATCGAGGACCGTGAACTCCAGGTCGAAGAACTCGATGCCACCACCGACGACGGCGCCCCCCTCTCGACCCACGAATGGCGTCTCACCCTCGCCCCCGAAGGTGACCACCTTCCCACCAGCTTCAACTTTCCCGAAGTCCTCGTCAAGGTCTCGGAAAAGGAAGACGAAGGCCTCCTCCGCCAACGCTACGACGACGTCGATCTCGTTGAGGTCGATAATACGACCGAGATCATCGCCGGTGAGGAAAGCCAATCTTGGCTCGCTTGGATCATCGCCGCCGCACTCGTCATCATCGCCGGCTCTATTTTCTTCCTCCTGCGTAAAAAGCCCGAGGAAGAAATCATCACCGGTCCCGCTCTCCCCAGCACCCTTACTCCGGTCACCCTTCTGACCTTCCTCGAAAACATTCAGAAGAATACCCCCCTTGGAGATTCAGAAATGGAAGAGCTCAAAACATCCATCACCACCCTCAAGGACCGCTCCTTCGGCCCAGCAGCCAATCCGCCTGAAAACGACGAGATTCACGCCATCGCCAAACAGTGGCAACAAGCCGCAACCCCTAAAAAGGCAGCTTAAAGGAGAACTCTAAAATAAATTCAAAAACTCTGGAATAAAATCTACCTTCTCAACGTCTTACTATTGTTATGTTAAAAATCAGCTTTCTGCTAGCATCTGTGGCCCTCTTCGTAGGAGCCTCCGCCATCTCTTCCTGCTCCAGCACAGCACCGCCTCCTCCTTGCTGACCGAGCACCCTCACAAATTGATCCGTGAGATCAATCAACTTTTGTTATTAGTGCTTAGAACACTGGCCCTTGGTGATTAATCACCAAGGGCTTTTTCAATTCATGCCATCAACGTGATTTCAACCGCCTGGCCCTTTACCTTTAGCGATCCGATCACCGACTCGAGCGAAACACAACTCCTTGCCTCAAGGATTGGAACTCAAATTCAAACTGCAGTGGTTGCCACGGAGCCCATCATCGTCATCCGAATAAGATCAATCTTTCCGAAGAAACGACAACCGGAGTGGAAAAAACGAACCTCAATCCTGAGCAGATGGAATCAAAGTCCCGGAGAACGCCTGTCGGGGCTAACAGCTACATGCTAATCGTCAATAGCCAGCCATGCCCTCCCCGACAGTGATTTTTCCTCCTCCAGCCGACAACTTTGAGCGAAACGTCTCGAAAAACAGTTGCATTCCCCCCGTAAAACCAATAGTTCCCCTCTCCCGCCTACCGCGCCCATACCACCATGACCATCATTGATAAGATCGAGCAAGAGCAACTGAAGTCAGACGTTACTGAGTTTAACGTTGGTGACACGGTGAAGGTGAACACCCGTGTTGTGGAAGGTGGCAAAGAGCGTATCCAGATTTTCCAAGGCATCGTTATCGGCAAGCACGGTGGCAAGGGCCTCAACTCAAGCTTCACCGTTCGTAAGATTTCCTACGGAACGGGTGTTGAACGTGTCTTCTGCATCCACAGCCCCCGTATTGACGGAGTGGACATCGTCAAGAGAGGCAGCGTTCGTCGCGCCAAGCTCAACTATCTCCGCAGCCGTCTTGGTAAGAAGGCGACTCTTGTGAAGAGCGCTGACTAAGCTGATTGCTTCCAATTTTTTTCGAGCCGTCCGGTCCTGCCCGGCGGCTCTTTTTTGGGCCAATTGACGAGGACTACTTTTTACCTTTCCCCGCCGCCATTCAGCTTTCATCCTCTTAGCAGTGCGCGTCCCTTGGCCTATTATTTTCATTTCCCTGATCGGAGTCATCCTAATCACTTGGTTCATGCATACCGGCGACATGGATTTCATGACTCCCGAGGAAATCACCCTCGCACCAGAGGACTTCGGAGCGGATCTCGCGGTAGGAGCTCCTGTGATGCAGCCCAAGATTAAGAATGGCCCCAAGATCGACCTCACCGCTCAACCCGTGGACGACGAGGTTCCTGTTGTCACCGAGATTACCGATGAAGAACTGGGAGACCTCGAATCAGCCCCCGGGCTCGACGAATACCGGCAGTATGCCCTCAACCATTCTGCCGCCAAGCTTCTCGCTCTCTCTTCCACTCTTCAGGCTCGGGGAGACTTCCAACGCGCGCTCTTGGCCCTGGAACGTGTGATCGACAGCTGCCCGCAAGCCTCCTCGGAAGAGCTAAAACAAGCGAGCGCGGATATCGCATCGCTTAGCCCCACCCTTCCTCGCTGGAATGTCGACCCTGGTGGAGAACGTTCGCTGATTCTGCGCTTCGGCAGCTGGAAAACAACGAACGAGGAGCTCAAAACTGCCGCTTTGGAGATTGCCACTCTCATCCGCAAGAATTCGGGAGATCAACTTAAAATTATTCCAAAAGTAGAGGGAGCAAGCACCGAAACAGGAGTCGCCGATCCCTCCATTGTAATCTGGATCTCCGGCAGCCAAAACGGACATAGCAAAACTGGACTCATACCCGTCCGAAGCGATAGCGAAAATCTCACCGATGCGCTCATCCGAGGCACCTTTCTCAGCGTGCGCGGCTACCTTGCTAATCTCGGATATCCCTTTCTTCGCGGAAGCGAGAGCATTCCTGCGGTAGAATTACTCAATCGCCATATCACACGGTCAATGTGGCGTGACCTGGCGATCGCACTCACCAAGGAAAGTAAATCTTCAAATTAGTCCTAAGAATCAGCCCAACCCACCCGTTCTTACCTCTGAACGTCCCATTTAAGCCCAGATGCGCCTACTTCCCTTCGTTTTCTTCCTGATTCCTCTCGCGCTATCCGCAGCTGAGCCAGCCCCCGATGCGCCTAAAAAGCCGGAGATCAAACAGCTCAACGCCAACGAGTATCAGATCGGAAAAGTAAAGCTGAACAAGAAGACTCGCGAAATCACCTTCGGGGCCGGCGTCAACCTTGTCGACCGCCCTCTGGAGTATCTTTTGGTTAACGGAAAAGGCAAAGTCCACGAGGCCCTTTTCCTCTCCGACATTTCTCCACTCAACCTCAACATCGCCATGAAACTTCTCGGCTTCCAGGAATCGAAAGAACTCTTCGAGATCGTCGACGAGGACTACCGCCCAACCGGAAAGTTTTTCGAAGTCTCAGACGAAGTCAAAAAAGCGGCCCGCCTCGATATCTTCGTAAAATATGAGGCTGACGGAAAAAGCAAAACAGTATCCATCAACGACCTAATTGTGCACAGCATCACCGAAAAGCCGATGGTCACCGGCCCTTGGCTCTACACCGGTTCCTACCTCCACAACGGACAATTTAAAGCGGAGGTCAGCGGAGACCTCTTCGCCATTTTCCCAAGACAACCCGCCATGGTGAGTTATCCAGGGAAAGACAATCTCAACGACGACATCTGGTTCACTCATCCCACCCGGATGCCAGCAGAAGGAACAGTCGTCACCTTTATCATCAAACTTCATCAGCCATGAAAAACATCCTCATCGCAGCTCTGTGTTTCGCTTCGCCCATCCTTGCCCAAGATGGTGCCCATCTCTCGCTTAAGCTTGAGATGCAAGAGACGATCAAAAAGGGAAATGCCTACCTTCTCTCCAAACAGCATGCCGAGGGATACTGGGGCAACCCCGAACTTCCCGCCTTCACTGCGCTCACGCTCCGGTCCCTACTTTCCGATCCTTCCCTCGATCTGAAGAAGCCTCTTCCGGAGAACTACACCAAGGGCCTCACTTGGCTCATCGCACAACAGCAGAAGAATGGTGGCATCTACTCGATCGGACTCGCCACTTACAACACAGCCTCCTCGATCATGGCCCTCATGGCGGCGGATCCCGTAAAATACAAGGTGCCGATCCTCAAAGCGCGCGCCTTCCTCGTGAACCAACAGACTGACTGGGGCGTCAAAGGGAAACTGGATTCAAAGTTCGATGGTGGCATCGGCTATGGAGGATCCTACGATCACTCAGACCTCTCCAACACCCACCTCGCACTGGAAGCTCTCTACCACACTCGAACTCTCGCCACCGACGCTGGTGAGAAAAAGCAACCGGAACTCGATTGGGCCGCTGCTCTCGAATTTGTGACGAAGTGTCAAAATCTACAGGAGACCAATAAGGGTGACAAAGCCGGAAACGATGGTGGCTTTGTCTACTTCCCCGGAAACTCGAAGGCAGGCGAAGATGTCAGCGAGGATGGAAAGATAGCACTTCGCTCCTATGGCTCCATGTCCTACGCTGGACTCCTCTCTCTCGTCTATTCCGATCTCACCGCAGATGACCCACGGGTCAAAACAGTCATCACATGGCTCTCGAAAAATTTCACCTTGAAGGAAAATCCAGGCCTCGGCGGTCAGGGACTTTTTTACTACTACCACGTTATGGCCAAGACTCTCGCTGCCGCGCACCTCCCCACTCTTGACGGCCCAGGAGGAAAGAAAATTGATTGGCGCAGCGAACTCTCGACCAAGGTTCTCAGCAGCCAACGCGAAGATGGCTCGTGGATCAACGAAACTTCACGCTGGATGGAAAACGAGCCCATCCTCGTGACCTGCTACGCGGTCATGACCTTGGAACAGATCCACCGCACCTTTCCCCTCAAGGCTGAGTCGAACTAGTCCTTAGCGACCCTTGCGTTTCGCCGGCTTGGGCTTATCGAATTCTAGATAGGTAATTCCTGAAGCTCGACCATCTTTGCCAAAGGCGCTCACCTTCATCGTCTTCACAGTGTAGACGTCTTTCACCCTCATGATGTTGGTGATTTCAAATTGCTTCAAAGGAGCACGGTCTGGTTTGGGACCATATCCGATGACGCGCATGAGAGCACGCTGCGTCTTCGAAACCCACACGCTCACTTCTCGATAGCGGCCGCTTTTTTCTGGATTTGAAACGTGCACGCGCCAGCATTTCTGGCCCTTGATGGTATCCTCACCTGCAATACGAGGATTTTTCCAATAGAGAAATTTCAAGGCGAGGTCCTCGTAGCTCACATCGGTGTTTGCGATCGCCTGTGAGATTTTTTTCGTAGGAAACACATCCGTTTTCCCCTCCACAATTTCGCGCAATTCCTGTTTATCAGCATCGAAACGTAGGTGAAATCGCTCATTTCCTCCATCGAGAGCAAACTGGATATTCTCGCCACGCAGGAAGAGCGAAAGAGGCGTTCGCTGATTCCCCTTACGAATAGAACCGTGAAGATCCTGCTCCTCTTGCAGCGCCGTAACCTGCCTCACCGACTGCATAATTTGCTCGGCATCCTGAGCTACCGAAACGGAGATAAGAGAGAAAGAGAGAAAAAAATTTACGAATGGTTTCATGCTGGAAAAGTAACAGTTCGGGAGGTACGACGACAAGTTGAATTGATTCATTCAGATAAAATGGCCGAGATTTGTGAATAACGTGTTGAGAAGAGCCCTTTTCTTACCTCTTTTTAGAATTCTTACCAATTGATGCTTGCGCCAAGTGCTCTCATTCCGATTTCCTATTAACAGTCACCGCGCCTTTCCTCCAAGCAACATTTTAAAATGAGCCTCCGCAGCCAGCTTACCGATCTCCTCACCGATCTTCTTCCCCCCAATCCTCGTGAATCTATCAAGGGGACCGAGTTGATTCGTCTCGTTCGGATGAAGCTCGATGGCAACTACTCGGACGCATCTCTACGCTACCATTTCTCGATCATGTCCTGCGACCCTAGCTCGCCCATCGCGAAGGTTGAAAAGGGACAAGGCTACTACAAGCGTGGAGCCCAGATGCCAGCGCTCTCAGGAGCCCAGGAAATCGTCGCGATGCAACAAGGCCGTCTCGATGAACTGAATGATACCTCATCGACTAATCAGGCGATGCTTCGGATTCAAAAATTTCGGGCCATCGTTCATAAATATGCGGAAACCCGTGGGCTCTTTACTTTTGAATTCCGTCAATCCCTTGCTCAGACTTCTTCCGTCGGAAACCTTTGGAAATTTCCCGAAATGGTGTTCATCGACTGGGAACACGGCGACTTGACCGATGAAGGCCTTACGCTCGATCCCGCTCACCTTGCACTCAAGCAAGCACTGGGGCTTCCACCTTACAGCCTGACCTCCGTTCGGATGCGCAGCGCAGCGAATCATGATCGCTTCCACGAAGACCTTTTCCAAACCGTCAGTGCTTCTCTCTGGGCCAACTCGGGCGAACTTTTTTATGCCAATAGCATCGAAGACGAACTGCTTGCTGACCAAGTCCGCCTCCTCGCAAATCGCTTCGGAATCGGAGTGACAAGCTTTGGACTTTCTTCCGAAAATCTCGATGACCTCCCCCACCCCTCACAAATCGCCAACGCGATGCCTCGGGAAACGGAAGCTCTCATGAGCCGTCTCGATATCGAGCGCATTGGACCAGCAACCGCCAAAACTCACTGCGGTTGGGAAATCTTACAGAATCTCCGCAAGGATCACTCTGAGATGAATCACTTCCTGGCTTGGCTTGGAGGCTCTCTCGAAAGCGGCGTGGTGAAGCCCTTTTCGGAGGGGTAAAAAAGACCTCAGTAAAAAGAAAAGCCGCCCATCACGGAGCGGCCTTCTTAAGGGCGCCTCAGGCAACCTGCTTTCAATCTAAAATGGAGTTAGGTTTTTCCAGATCGAGGCGGACACGGATCCTTTTGAAGGAATTTATAAGGTTCGTGGACAACGCTGAGAGAGGGAAATCTGGCTTCATTTTAAAAAATGAGGTTGCCGAAGGTGCCCTTAAATTAAATGATTTTTCGACGAGCCTACATCGTCATTCCGCCATCCACGGCGAGGACTTGGCCCGTGATGTAACGAGCCTCTGGTCCGGCCAGAAATAGCACCGCATTCGCGATGTCATCGACTTGCCCGAAGTCAGATAGTGGCACCCGCTTCACGATATCCTCTTTGATCGCTTCCGGAAGCTCGTCCGTCATGTCGGTCGTGATGAATCCAGGGGCGATTGCATTGCAGGTCACCTTTCTTCCCGCCAATTCCCGGGCCACTGATTTGGTGAATCCAATGAGACCCGCCTTACTTGCCGCGTAGTTCGCTTGGCCCGCATTTCCGATCAGCCCGATCACCGAGCTGATATTGATGATGCGAGGCGCGTCACTCTTCATCAGGGAGCGCTGAAAGGCCTTCACCAAGTTGAAGGCCCCTTTAAGATTGGTATCGAGGACGGTGTCCCAGTCCTCGCTCTTCATCCGTAAGATGAGACCATCGCGTGTCACTCCCGCGTTATTCACGAGGATATCGACCCCACCGAAGTCTTCTAGGACTTTTTTGCCACATTCTTGCACGGCATCGAAATCTGAAACGTCCAGGCCGTAGAATCGAGCACTCTCAGGATACTCGGCATTGATCGCCTTGGCAGCCGCACCACAACTCGTTTCATTTCGACTAATGACAGCGACTTTTGCTCCACGAGCAGCGAAGGCTTGGGCGATAGCGAGACCAATCCCACGACCGGCTCCTGTAATGACGACACGTTTTCCTGAAAAATCTGACATGGCTGAGTTTCCAAATTTCAGGGCGGAACCAAAGCGTAAAATCACCTCGATCAAGGGAGTTCCTCTTTCGTCCTTTCTGGAATTGTTAAAATAATCTACCAGTTCTTTGTCATCGATTGTCCATATTGCTATGCTCCATTGAGGGAGACCTCTCCTAAATGCTCAAGCTGCCAGATGGATTTGAAAAAACTGGCGCGCGCTATGGGCCCCACTCACCGGAATCTCGGATGAATGTAATCTCTTCAGTAAATCCGAAACCAAGAAGCTTACCAAAGTCATCTCTGACTATCAGGAAAGCTTTCCCCAGTGTCGACTCCACGTGATCACACGGACCTTCGATCAAAAGGCCGATCTCCCACCGATCATCTTCTGGATCTTCAATCGGGCTGGACTTTCGGAGGGAATCTCGAAGCAAGAAAAAACCGGGATGTCGCCATTCTAATCGAGCCCAGCCGAAAGCAAGCTGCCATGATTGTGGGCTACGGCTTGGAACCCATCCTGCCTCAGCAAGCCCTCGATCAAATCATCGATCGAGCCCCGCCTTACCTCACCGGCGGAGAATATCTCGCTGGCATGGAAATCGCCATCGAGGGGCTGAGCGAACTACTCAAATCGGTCAGTCAACAGCTTCCTTACTCCGTCGGCCTTTAAAAGGCCCTCGCCACCGATTTCGGCGTCAGCGATTACTAATCTGCTAGGAGTCTGTCGGACTTTGAATCGGCCTGAGAATTTGATAGTCTCAAACCATCGCCTTACGATTTGTTTCCATTGACCGAAATACGCCGATGCTTCTGCCTCCCGAAAGATCGAACGAGCCATCCACCGTGACGTGGCAACCAGCTAACTGCAGTCGCTCATATTTTCGCTATTTTTGTTTTATTGTGTAGAATATCCAAGCCCTAATTCTCGCGAATCGTGAAGAAGAAGGTGGCCGAACTCTTGTCCAATCCAAAGCTATTAAAGTTCACCACAGCCGTCGTGCTCCCAGCCGTACCGATCACACCATCATCAACCTCAATTTGATTTTCGAGCGGCGCCCCAAGACCAGGATCGGCGTATAGACTGTAGGTTCTCCCTTCTGAAGAATTAAAGGTCAAACTCAGCAGAATATTACCCGGCTCAGTCGTGCTATCGTAATCAATTTGGGTGATCTCAAGAGTCTTTGGCCCGGCCAAACGTTCCACCGCCCAATCAAAGGCGTTTCCAAATAATTGCCACCCAGCAGGCGTTAAGGTATCCACCGTGCTATCAGTCCATGGGAGCATGATCCGACGAGCCGGAGCGACATCTCCCGGAACCAAGGCATTAGGATCAACGCTATCCCCGGTCTCCGCCAGAAAGATCATTGCCTCCCCGGTATCGGCATCATTACCCGCACTGGTGACCCCTTCAAACAAAGCGCCCGAGCTCGTAGTCTCTGGACCTGCGGCATCAAATAACACAACTGGATCAGGTAAACCCTCGGTAATCGGATGGCCTGTATGAGAAATCGAGGTGGTAAGAATCGACTTCGATAAGATCGCAGTCGCAAGACCAAACTCACCCACTAGGTTATCCGAGATCGCTTCTTCCCAGTTCACGATCGGAACGAGAGAATCTTCAAATTTGTCTCGGATATCACCTGAACTAGGGGTCGAGGAAAGAACCAAGAGATCAAAGCTATCCTCGTCAGCCTCTGTCGCGACACTTGCCTGCAGATAGGTCACACTGGAAATGCCATACTTGTCCTGGATGAATCTAATGATCCGAGGATCAGACCCTGTGGTCCCGTTAGCACTTCCTCCAATGAAAAGAACGCTCAGTCCAGCCGGAGCTCCGGCTGCGTTATTTGGATCAGTTCCATGAATGTTCACTTCCGCTCCGTCACGGTAATTGTCAGAATCACTATCTTCCACAAATGGATCACTTCCGGTGTTCATTTCATCGACGTAGACCCCGGTTTTCGTCTCCACTCCGTCGCGAAGACCATCGTCATCGGTATCAAAATCAAGAGGATCCGTTCCTGTATCAGTCGGACCATCATAGGTTCCGTCGTCGGTTTCAGAACCGTCTTTAATCCCGTCTCCATCGGTGTCATCGAGCTGGGGATCCGTTCCGCGGTTGAATTCCTTAAGATTGTCCGAATCGTCATTATCCGGATCAAGCCCGGAATCATCGGTGAGCGGATTCAATGAATTGGTAACTTCATAGCCGTCAGGAATGGTGTCCAGATCGGTATCCGCCACCAGGGGATTCGTCCCGGTATCGGTATTGATATCATCAAAGGTCCCGTCATTGGTCTCCACCCCATCAGGCAGCCCATCGTCATCTGTGTCAGGTACCAGTGGATTGGTTCCGGTATCCGTCGCCAAATCATCGAAGGTTCCGTCATTGGTTTCCACCCCATCCAACAAGGTGTCATTGTCGGTATCCTTATCAAGCGGATCAGTCCCATTATTTTGCTCGGACAGGTTGTCTGCTCCATCGGTATCGAAATCATCACCCGGGAGCACATCAGCGAGGGTCACAATTGCATCTCCTCCATCGGCATCGATGATGAGTTGCTCAAAATTGTCCGCCAGCAAATCGTTGTCCCTATCCACAAAGCTTCCTCCGGAAGCATCGATAATGATCGTGTCGATATCCAGGTCACCGGATCCCTGGCCTCCACAATACCAGAAAAACTCGACCGTTTGATCGGAGAGATTCGAATACTTGGGGTCAGACAGATCAATCTCAACCGTCGGAAATGCCGGACGGGCCGCGCCCACTTCACTAAAGATAATATTGGCATCAAGACTGGTTCGGAACGCGACCCAACGAATATTGGCACTCCCCGTCGCAGCACTAAAATCGAACTTCACACTATTGAGATCAATCGGAGTGGCATCGATCGTGATCGAGAAGGAGTGTATTCCCAGTGTTGGAGGAGCGTCACCCACTGCCGGTGGGTTGGCACTCGTGTTATTCGGCCCGTTAATCTTCCTCACGGGAGCACTCGCCCGACCCGCATTTGCATTCGGGTCAACCCCCGGGATACTACCCGCACCAGCAAAAGCCCAAGCAGAGACCGTGACCCCGTCCGTCAACTCTAGATCATCGGGGGTGATGTCGTCTCCGCCCCCACCGTCGTCGAAATCGACCCCCGCAATCGGAAGCGCGGAGACCGGTGAGATTAAGAGACCCAATAGGATCATGCTTTCTAATAAATATTTCCAGTTTTTCATCATCGTAGTGTGTCTATTTTTTGAAGAATCCCTAATCCACTCAAAGGAACATTTCTTTGCAAGATTGAAAGGGTGACATCCGCTACAAGCCAGAGATCATCTGACCTCTAGATTGCTAGAAAATAAACCCTATATCTAACAAAAGTAAATGAGTCATGAGTTCCTGCGCCTTTCCTCGAAAGAGTCACCCCCCCCTTTCACCCTCTTCCGCTCCGGTCCAAGGGCGGCTTCAAAGCCCCCCGGCCAAAAGAAAATCCCTAGGAGTTCGAGCTCGATTTGACGAGGCAACCCCGGTTGATTCATGTTGGTGGCTTCGGGCGGCTGGCGATTCTAGGGAATGTTGATGAGGCCTATTACTTTTGATAGAGAGGAGGCTTCCAGTCTTTCGCCGGAGTGCCTTGGGGGCGAACGCCGAGGGATCCAACTGGGATCTTGGTGTCTGCGGCGGTCCGAAGCGGGAGGGCGTCAGGGAGGTTTTTGAGGAGAATATTGCGAAACTGGATTTCCATGGCGGGACCGACGTGGACTTGGAAGCCAAGGACTCCTTCGAGGGCGCGGCCTTTTTCATCGAGGTCGATGAGGTCGGCGGTTTGATGGCCGTCGATCCAGTGTTGGTGGTGGTTTCCACGGACAAGAACGCGGTAGTCGTGCCACACGTCGGGCTCGAATTTTTTGACAGGTATTTCTCCGACAATCCAAGATTTCCCTTCCTCATCGATGACGACTTTTTGTCCGGTATAGGCGAGAATTCGTCGGCCACGTTCGTCATAGACCATGCCGTTTTGGTGCGGTGGGTTTTGCATAATGTCGAATTGGTAACCGGAGACGATGTCGAGATCGACTTCAGGGCGCATTTTGCCACGATATTGAATACCGCTGTTGGCGCGGTCGCTGAATTTGACTTTCACCTGGAGTTCGAAGTTTTGAACGGTTGAGCCATTCCAAGTGATAAAGCGGTTCATCTTAAGCGAGCCATCAGTGACGCCGGTGATGGCCTTGTCTTTGACCGACCAGTATTTCGAATTGCCAGTCCAGTTGCGGAGGCTTTGTCCGTTAAAGAGGCGGATGAAACCTTCGGCGTTACTTGCTAATCCGACGGCAGCGGAGGATTCAGGGTAGGGAGCGGTTGAGGCAGTGAAGAGACCTTTGAGGGGATCGAGCGGACCACCAAGTTCCTTGATACGGGCGTCAGTCCGTTCACGCATTTCAGCGAGCTTGGCTGAATACTTGCGATCCTTGGCGAGGTTGACGAGTTCATCAGGATCGTTCTTGAGATCGTGGAGAAACTCGGTGTCGTGGTCGAGATAGCGGACGTATTTATGGGTGGAAGTCCGGATTCCTTCGTAGGCCGGAATACGGTTTCGGACCGCGAAGTGTTCGTGAAAGGTTTCGGTACGCCAGTCTTTAGGAGTCTTGCCTTCGACGAGAGGCTTCAGGCTGCGACCATCGTACCGCTCCGGAGTTTTGATGCCGGCCCAGTCGAGGAAAGTGGCTGGGATGTCGATATTGAGAGCGGCTGCGGTGGTGACCTGGCCCTGTTGATCTTCGGAGACACGGGGGTCAGCGATAATGAGAGGGACTTGAATCGATTCCTCATAATGGGACCACTTACCGGAGAGACCGCGGTTGGCCATATGGTAGCCATTGTCGGCTGAGTAAACGACGATGGTGTTTTCGGAGAGACCGGCTTCATCGAGAGCTTTTAAAAAACGCCCGATGGCATTGTCGATTCCGGTGACCATGCGGTAATAGGCACGCATGTTAGTTTGGTATTTTTCGGGAGTGTTCCAACGCCAGAAGTAGCGCTCGCGGGTGATGCTGGTTTGGAGGAAGTCGGGGAGAGCTTCGAAGATCGCGGGATCAGCGAGGCGGGGCGGTCCGATGTAGGTGTCTTCGAAGAGGCCATTGGCGGATTGAGGCCAGGCGAAGTGGCCAATGCCGGGGCGCTTGTCGCCATCTTCGGCGTGACAGGCATTGAACCACATATTGAGGGCAAAGGGTTTGTCCTTGGGTTGAGATTTCAGGAATGCGATGCCGCGATCGACGATTAGATCGGTCTCGTGGCGGAGGGAGCCATCGGCTTGCTTTTTGAAGAAGGGATCGCGGCCGATCGCTTCAAACTCGTCGAAGTGAGCTTTCTGGTCATAGGGTCGCGCGCTGAAGTGCCATTTGCCGTAGTAGCCGGTGCGATAGTTGTTTTCGCGGAGAAGATCTGAGTAGAGAACCGAGACGGATTTTTTAGTGGCGCGGTCTCCATTGCCGGGTTGGCGAAAGCTGCGAGCAGTAAGGCCAGTGAGAATGGAGGTGCGGCTAGCCCAGCAAATGGGGTGGCTGACGAATGCTTGTTGAAAACGAGTGCCGCGTTTGGCGAGGGCATCGATATTGGGAGATTTGACGACGGGGTTTCCGTAGCAGCCAAGGGTGCTGATGGTTTGGTCGTCCGTAAAAAAGAAGACGATATTAGGTTTTTTTGCCGAGATGGGAGCAAGTCCGACCACGATGGACAGGAGCGGAAGCGGGATGAAAGATTTGAAGAATCGGTTCATATCGTTTGTGAAGCTAGCAGTCTGTAAAACTTATCCAATCCGGTAAATCGAATTTTTAATACGCCCTTCTTTTAAGTCGGAATGGCCTTCCTCAAATCATGAGGAAGACCCGCGAAATACTTTTTTGGAATATTCTCCGTTGCTCCGGTTCAAAGACGGCTACAAAGCCCTCCCGCCAAAAGAAAGTTTCTAAAGGTAATCTTTTACACTATGATCTCAATATTACATCTTCCCTACTCTATAAAAAAACGATGAACTGCGCTTCTGTACCGATGACACAAATAGATAACCAATCTAATGTTCAGGGATTCCATGCATTACTTGGAAAAACCGCCCTTACCGCTCTGATTTCTGGGACTCTGAGTCTCTCTTCTCAAGCCGAAGACGGCCAGAATGTTATCCTTCTGGACGATCCTGATATCTACTGGACGATGGGGAAATTGACCAGTGGGATGGGCAAAGTATTTGCCGTGCTTGGCAGCGATGAAAGTGGGTTACCCCTCCATGCAGAACTGAGAAGCAATACAGCCGTTCTGCCGATGGTAGTGGACGGAATTGTCCCGAATTCAGATGATGGCGCTATCATGTTCGACGCAGCGGAATCACAGGGGCTGCTTGTTCCCAATTCCCCGGCCTTGAACGTCGTTCCCGGCAATCCGGGGACTGCCAATCGAACCTACGAATTATGGTTTCAACCTCGCAATCTACCGGTGACCGGCCGAGAAAACCGGCAAATTATTTTTGAAGAAGGAGGGAGAACACGAGGCATCAGTATCTATTTGGATGGAACCCAGGCGGCTGAGCCCACGGAGGCGGAGCTCTATATCATGACGACCAATCTGGCGGAAACTCCCTGGGGAGGTGAGGCTGGTCCCGGACCAACCGATCCTGATTTCGCGATTAACACGACGGTCTCAGCAGGGGAGATTTACCATTTGGTCTTCGTCATCGATAAGCCGGATAACATTCAAGAGAATCTCAATGGAGATTTAGTGGCATATCTCAATGGTGAGGAAATCGGACGGGTCGAAGACAAAGTTGGATTGTGGTATAATCACTCCGATGCCATCGGAATCGGGCGCCGTTATGCCGAGTCCGTTTTTCACGACGGTCTGGTTACGGGAGAGGATCCGGTCTTTTCTTATGACGGAGTCATCGATGAATTCGCGATCTACGACGGAACTTCATTAACCGCCGACCAGGCACGTCTTCATTACCTAACCGGAATTGAATCGGACATGGTGCCCATTAAAAGTTTCACCTCAGACGAGGTCCGAGTGGCTTCGGGAGATCCGGTCATTCTATCGTGGGAAGTCAATGATTTTGACGGCTTGTCCATCGATAACGGGGTGGCCGATGTCGCGGGCATAACGGTCGATGGAGCGGGTAGCACCACTGTGAACCCAACTAGGAGCACGACCTACATTCTCAATGGAACGAGTGATTCTTTGGACCAGCGCGCGTCGGTCAAGGTCCATGTCGGGCCCCCGGTCATCAGTAGCTTTGCGACGAGTGGGGCTGACACAATCTTGAGCGGGGATTCGGCAACTCTCGTTTGGGAGGTTTCCGGGGAGGCCTCGCTGTCCCTATCCCCTGATGTGGGAGATGTCGGAGATCTCGACAGTGTGATTGTTAGTCCGGTGGCCAATACCACCTATATTCTCACTGCAACCAATGAACTTGGTAGTGTGACGGAAGATGTCACAGTCAATCTCTCAACTAGTGTTATCCCGACCCTGGGATGGGATGCCAAGGATGTTATTGATTTGGGAGTCGGGTGGCAGCCAAGCATCAATTCCACCGGAAATCCCGGAATAGTATGGTCCGGCTCGGGCACGGTAGAATCCGGCTCTTCAAATTTCGGCAACATTACCACGTGGATCAACTCTCCCAGTCTGGCTCTCATGAGCAATCCTGCTGATTCGTTTCAAGACGGGCTGGGCGATCCGGTTACCAAGGCGAACGTTAGCTGGGAATTCATCTTCCGCCCCGGCGACTTCGAAGGTCTCCACACCTTGTTCAATACAGGTGGAAATGGTGCCGGAACGGGTATTGTTCTAAACGGCAGCGTCTTGGATTTTCGATTCCAGGCTGCCAATAATGACACCCAACGGGTCATCGCTTCCACGGACCTTGCCGAGATTGGATCGGCCACTAATTTCTTCCATGTCGTTGGCGTGGGGGATCTGAATTCTGCAGCAAGCGGGACAGCAAGACTCTTTGTAAATGGCGAACTGAAAGCCGAGGTGACAAGTAGCGCAGCCATTTTAGATTGGGATGGTGGAGATTTGGCAGAGCTAGGAACAGGGAATAACATTCCCGGTGGAAACCCCTTTAATCCTGAGTCCTTTGACGGTGATATCGCAGTTTTCAACTACTTCCAGGGTATCTTGATTACAGAAGAACAAGCACAGGCCTTGTTTTTAGCTCAAGGGGCTTCCGGGGGAGCATTGGAAATTACTGAAATAGAGGTCATGGATCTTTCGGTGGAGCTGATCTGGAAATCTAGCCCTGATCGTAATTACGCAGTAGATATGGCGACATCCCTTGACGGAAAGTGGATAGAATTGACTGATTCACTGGAGGCTGGCGACGGCACCGAATCGACCTACACCGCTAATTTCTCGGAAGAGAATCCGCGTCCTGTCAAAGCCTTCTTCCGGGTTCGGGAAGAATAGGCAAGGCAGGCATTCCCAAGTTCGTCGGCGTTTCGTAGGAAGACCTGCGGGACGCTTCACTGTTTAAGGATAGCGGTCCCCTCTCTCCGCCATTTCGCTCCAGCCCTCAGGCGGCTTCAAGGCCTTCCCGCCAAAATAAAATTCCTAGGAGTCTGCCGGACTTTGAATCGGCCTGAGAATTTGATAGTCTCAAGCCATCGCTGCACGATTTGTTTCCATTGACCGAAATACGCCGATGCTTCTGCCTCCGGATCTTCGTGAGTGGGTGCCCGAGGACGACCTGGTCCATTTTGTGATCGAGGCTGTGGACCGACTTCCGCTGGAGAGCTTTCGCGTCAATCACCGGGGGACCGGGGCCAAACAGTTTCCGCCCCATATGATGCTAGCCCTGCTGATCTACAGCTACGCCAACGGCCTAT